>JAGXRN010000066.1 GCA_018335875.1 Dethiobacter sp. | reverse complement strand
CTGCGCTTAAGCCAGTTGCCGGCGCCGAAAAGTGCCGTTCCACCCTATTATTATATCCATGCGTAGCCTCGTGCTTTAAAGGAAGGAGGGCTTGCTTTAGCCTGCCATTATTGAGCTTACCAAAGAGCGTATTGCCATATGATGTTAATATTGTAATTTTTTGCAAATTATCCTTGGTTACCTTTAATATTTAACGAAGGGACTTTCTGATACTACTCTATTCTTACTTCTATGGCAAATTCCTTCACACACCTTAAAATATTGTGAATTTAATATTATAAAAACCCCAAACAAAAGTTCAGGGCGTTATAAAACAAAAAACGCCTTCTGGCGTTCTGTTTTTACCCTGGTGCGAAAAAAACGGGCTTAAACCCGCCACTCTCGCCTTCAAGGCGTATTCCAGGTCAATACTGGTGCGGGCGGAGGGACTTGAACCCCCAAGGGATAAACCCACTAGATCCTAAGTCTAGCGCGTGTGCCAATTTCGCCACGCCCGCCTGTTTAAAATAATTGGGGTGGATGATGGGACTTGAACCCACGGCCCCCAGAGCCACAATCTGGTGCTCTAACCACCTGAGCTACACCCACCGCGTTTAAACAAATGGCACGCCTGGCTGGAATCGAACCAGCGGCCCACGGATTAGAAGTCCGTTGCTCTATCCCCTGAGCTACAGGCGCATGTATCGTTTATTATAGCGGAAAAATCCCCATAAATCAAGCCCCGAGCGCAATCAATGTTTTCCAGACATGTATGTTATTATGTCTACTAAACCCTGTTTTTACCCCATTTGTTGCCCAAAGAAGCTACTTACTTGCCAATATCTGCTCAAATAGCGTTGCCGCTGTTTTGTGGTTACAAATTAATTATATACAATAATAATATTTTTGGCAACTATAATTATCATGTATACAAAAGGTATATATTTGTATATAATAAAAATAAAAGGGTGGTGAATATGGAACAAAAAATTATTGGTGAAAATCTTCGCCGGATACGAGAGGCAAATGCCTGGACTCAGGCCCAAGTGGCTGATCTTGCTGGTATTTCAAGGGTTGCTTATCGGAATATTGAGAACGGCGATTCAACCCCAAAAGTTTCAACCTTACAAAATATCGCTTCCGGTGCTGGAGTAAAACTACAGGACTTGTTCGTTCCAGTCCGCACTTTAAAGAAAGTCAGATTTCGGGCGTTAAAAAAAATGAACAGCCGGGACAATATTTTAACCGAAGTAGCACGATGGCTTGATGATTTTATTTACTTGGAAGTATTACTAAATGATCGCAAAGACTATATATTCAAAGACCTTGCCAGGGAGTTGTCTTCTGTGCCCAGAGGAGATGACAGAGCTAAGTATGCAGCTGAGCAGGTAAGGAAAAAACTGAAGCTTAAAGAAAAAGAGCCTATCCATGATATTACTGGATTACTCGAATCATGTGGAATAAAAGTATACCCTCTAAGTCTTGTATCAAGTAGTTTCTTTGGCTTATCAGTTGCTGAGGAAGATGGTGGCCCTGCTGTTGTTGTTAATGTTTGGGAAAGAATTTCCGTTGAGAGATGGATTTTTAGTGCAGCTCATGAACTTGGGCATCTACTTCTTCACCTGGATGCCTTTACCGTAGAAGAAAGTGCCGAAGATAAAGAGCAAGAAAATGAAGCAAACGTCTTTGCTTCCTATTTCTTGATGCCAATCATTGCATTTAAATCAGAATGGAATGATACTTCTGGGTTGCCTTTTGTTGACCGAGTCCTTAAAGTAAAACGAATCTTTCAGGTTAGTTACAAAACTGTCCTGTATCGGCTTTCTGAGAGCGCAGGGAATTCTATATGGGGGAAATTTCAGAATGATTATAGGGTAAGAACCGGTAAGACATTGAGTATTACTGATGAACCGGAAGCTTTATCTCCGCATAAATTTCAACAATCGCCAGAAGTATTGCGTTCTCAGGAACCAGACTCCCTATCCCCGTCACACTTTATTGAAGATCGTTTATCCAGGTTGGTTCGAAACGCAATTGAAAAAGATAAGATAACCATGAGCCGTGGAGCAGAAATTCTTAAACTGAATCTTGTAGCAATGCGAGAAATAGTCTCCTCATGGGTCTAATCAAATGGCTGCAAAAAAGAAGTATCATCTGGTGCTGGATGCTAACGTTCTAATTGATTTCTACAAATGCGACAAGACAATTATTAAATTAATTTGTAACTATGTAGGTCAAATCTATTTAGCTACACCAGTTTTAAGTGAATTTAACGAAATCAATGGACCTGTTGAACATGCGAAGTCTCAAAAGCATCTATTCGACGATCTAGCTCATCTTTTTGTTCATCCGTTAATGATAATTTATTTTGATCAGCAGAAATACTATCCCACAAATCCTGAACCAGCTTTATTCTCTCATCAATTGGAAGGTTACGTAGTCTTGAGTTCATTACTTTCACCTCCGGCATCCTAAAGTATTTTCTCCTATTATAGCACATCATTCTTGCAATGTGGAGTTACAAAAAACCACCCACAAAAGTGGATGGTCGTGGTCACAAAATGGTCACGGAAGCCTTAAAATACCACTCTAATCCTCTGAAATTAATCAGCTGTATGCGCCGTTAAAACTATCCCAACTTCAGTTCCTTTGCCTTCATTGCTCTTAAGTGTTAACTTACCGTGATGGGCTTCCACTATATGTTTGACGATTGCCAGGCCAAGTCCTGTCCCACCCTGCCGCCTTGACCGTGCCCTGTCAACGCGGTAGAAGCGTTCAAAGATTCTCTCCTGCGCCTCCTGCGGGATACCAATGCCATTGTCCTTTACATAGAGGCGGACATTTTCTCCTTCTTTTTCCGCTCCCATTTCGATATGACCACCAGATGGAGTGTATTTTAGGGCATTATCAAGCAGGTTAAAAAGCGCCTGCCCAAGCAGTGCCCTGTCAGCATGAACCCACAACCCTTCTTCCGCCTTTATTTCAACGTGATGATTGCCTGTCCGGCCGGTGAACATCTTCAGCACTTCCGGCAATAGTTGTTCGACTTTTATAGGTATAAATTTGGTTTCTACCTTGCCGCTTTCAATTTTAGAAAGTGTCAGAATATCTTCGATTAATCCCCCAAGCCTCTCGGCTTCACGCTGGATTATTCTTGCAAAGCGCCTTGAAGTTTCTGCATCTTCATAGGCGCTTTCATGAATTGTTTCGGCAAAACCCCTGATTGTTGTAAGTGGTGTACGCAGTTCGTGGGTTACATTGGCAGCAAAATCAGACCTCATCTTTTCCAGCTTTTTTTGCCGTGTAATATCATGAAAAACTGCCAACACCCCGTCACTATCCAATCCGTTTGTCTTTATAGGGACAATGCTCACAACCACATCTTTCTTATGAGGGAAATTAAGGGTTATCTCAAGTTCAAAAACCCTGTTTTCGTGCCTGGCAGACTCGATTTTTTCATGCATCTCTACATTGCGGATAATTTCCAGGTCGTGTCGTCCATACCACCCCTGCCGGGTGAGACCAAACATGCACTCTGCGGCCGGGTTGGCCATTATTGCTCTGCCTTCAGTGTCAAAAACAAAAATACCGTCAACCATGGTGGAAAGTATAGCGTCCAATCTGTCCCTGGCGGCAGAAATTTCACATACTTTTTTCTCCAGTGATTCTGCCATGTCATTAATGGCCCATCCCAGGTCACCCAACTCATCACGCCTGCTATGCCGGACTCTGCTGTTAAGCTCTCCCCCTGCAATCTTTTTCGCAACATCCGACATCTGTTCAAGCGGCTTTGTAAGACTGCCGGAAAGTTTAAGGCTCAAACTGAGGGTAATGGCCAGTACTCCCATAAGCCCGGCCAAAAGAGCATACCTGACTCTGCTTATTGTCAGGTTTAAATCCGACAGCGGCAGTGCAAGGCGTATATAGCCTCGATGAGGGTCTTCTTGATCGAGAGTTACCGCCACATAAAGCATATCTTTATTCACTGTGCGGGAAAAACGAATGGCGCTGCCGGCCTCCCCATCCCTGGTGGCCTGAATCTCGGGGCGCATCAGGTGGTTGTCCATAGCTTCCCTGTCTTCGTCTGAATCACCAAGGACTGTGCCGTCAGGCGCCACGAGGGTAATCCTGGCACTAGTTTTAAGTCCTAATTCCAGCAAAAACAAATCAATCCCGTTTGGATCTGTACCGATTACAGTAGGCTCTTCAAGCAATGGCTTTAACAGTTCGCCGGCGATGCGGGCTTCTTCGGCCAGGCGCTGCCTGACTGTTTCCAGGAAAAAGTATTTAATATACCATGTAAAGCCGCTGCCAAGGATTATGATTGCAAACACAATCAGGGCGGCATAAGTCAGAAAAAGTTTCATACGAATACTTCTCATCACTCTGCCTCCCTGAATTTATATCCCACACCCCTGACGGTCAGAATCAGGGACGGATTGTTGGGATCATCTTCAACTTTCTGGCGCAGGTAGCGTATATGGACGTCAACTGTGCGGGTGTCGGCTGGGTAATCATAGCCCCAGACCCTGTCTAAGATCTCTTCACGGCGAAAGACTCTTCCCTGATTAGCAGCAAGCAAAAACAGCAATTCAAACTCTTTGGGCGACATTTCCACCGTTTGCCCTCTTATTTTTACAAGATATTTCGCGGCGTCAAGCAGGAGGCCACTGCTGTGAAGTATTGCTTTTTCGGAGCTTTTTTCCTCATCAACATGCGGCCGACGGGCCCGCAGGTGGGCCCTGACCCGAGCGGTAAGTTCTCTTGGTGAAAACGGCTTGGTAACATAATCGTTGGCGCCAATCTCAAGGCCCAAGATTTTGTCCACTTCCTCACCACGGGCGGTTAGCATGATAATTGGTAATTCTCTTGTGGTCTTGTTTTCCCGAAGCCTGCGGCAGACTTCAAGGCCGTCAATACCGGGCAGCATCCAGTCAAGCACAATAAGATCCGGCATGTTTTGCTCTGCTTTTTTCAGCGCCTCATACCCGTCACCGGCCGTATCGACCTCAAACCCCTCTTTTTTCAGGTTAAAAGCAACCAGTTCGACAATGGCTTCCTCGTCATCCACCACCAATATCAGCGGCAAACCTATCACCTCTTTACGCGGCCTACTCACATTTTACACCTTATTTTTTAAACCAGCAATTAGTCGTTTAATTCAACCCTCTTGCCGCTGACAAGGTAGATTACCCTTTCAGCAATATTGGTAGCATGGTCGGCGATTCTTTCCAGCGACCTGCTGACAAAAAGCAGGTGTGTGGCCTGATTGATGGTGCGCGGATTCTCCATCATCAAAACGAGGAGTTCACGGAAAACCTGCTTGTGCAGGCTGTCAACCTCATCATCTGCTTTACCTATCCCTTCAGCCATCTGCACATCCTCCCTGACATAAGCGTCAAGGGACTCTTTCACCATCTTCTGTACCAGACCGGCCATACGGGGCAAATCAATCAGAGGCTTAATCAGCGGCTCATCACCAATTCTCTTTGTGACTTTGGCGATATCCACCGCGTAATCACCCATACGTTCCAGGTCGGTGATAACTTTGAATGCTGCCCCGATTCTGCGCAAATCTTTGGCCATGGGCTGTTGTGTGGCAATCAGGCGTATGCAGGTATCTTCGATCTCCAGTTCCATCCTGTCTATTATCTCCTCTACCACAAACACTTTTTCTGCCAACTCCAGGTCCTGCCGGGCAAGAGATTCGATTGATCGAGCGATATTTTCCTCTACCAGGCCGCCCATCTTTAAAATATCCTGCAGTAAATCGTCCAGGGATTTCTGAAATCCGCTACGCTGTTTCTTCATTTTCCAACCTCCATTTTTAACCGAACTTACCGGTTATATAGTCTTCTGTGCGCTGGTCCCGAGGCTGCGTAAAGATTTTATCGGTTTCGCCGGCCTCGATAATTTCCCCGTTCAGGAAGAAAGCGGTAGTATCCGATACCCTGGCAGCCTGCTGCATATTATGCGTGACAATAACTATGGTAAACTTTTTTTTCAGTGCCCTGATCAGATCCTCAATTTTCTGTGTGGCAATGGGGTCAAGGGCAGATGTTGGTTCATCCATCAGCACAATGTCCGGTTCTACCGCCAACACCCTGGCGATGCAGAGGCGCTGCTGCTGGCCACCGGAAAGACGGAAAGCTGAACGGTTCAGATTGTCCTTCACTTCTTCCCATAAAGCGGCCTCTCTCAGGCTTTTTTCCACAATCCTGTCAAGTTCCCCGCGGTCCCTGACGCCATGGATGCGTGGCCCGTAGGCGACGTTTTCATAGATGGTTTTGGGGAAAGGGTTGGCCTTTTGGAACACCATTCCCACTTTTTTTCTTAATGTCACAACATCGCATGCCTTACAGTAAATGCTCTCGCCGTCAATTCTGACCTTACCTTCAATCCTCACACTGTCTATCAGGTCATTTAGCCTGTTAAGAGTACGTAGAAAGGTGGACTTGCCGCAACCCGAAGGCCCGATCAGCGCAGTTACACGGTTTGCTTCAATTCCCAGGGTGACACTTTTAAGCGCCTGGAAATTCCCATAATAAAGGCTCAATTGTTCAGTCTCGATTTTATATGTTGCTTCCATTCTTTCACCCCTTCAAACCATTTTTCCTGAAGCGTGCCCTGATTAAAACAGCCGCCATATTCATCAGTATTACAACCAGCATCAATACCAAAGCGGTACCGTAGGCGAGCGGCCTCACCCTGTCGAGAGAATGGTGCTGGGTTGACAGTATGAACAAGTGGTAGGGCAGCGCCATAAACTGAGATAAAATCGAGCCGGGCAGCCTGGGCAGGTAATAAGCGGCCCCCGTAAAGAGAATGGGCGCTGTTTCACCTGCTGCCCGCGACAACCCGAGTATGAGGCCTGTCATCATGCCGGGAATTGCCGAGGGCAGTACATTTGAACGGATAGACTGCCACTTTGTCGCCCCCAGGGCCAGCGCTCCCTCACGGTATGAGTCCGGCACCGATTTTAGTGCTTCCTCCGATGCGGTAATGGTCACCGGCAGAGTCAAAAGCCCCAAAGTCAGGCCGGCGGAAAGAATCGAAGTGCCAAAAGCAAGGGCCCGTACAAAGAGCGCCACACCGAACAACCCGTAAACAATTGACGGCACTCCGGCCAGGTTACGAATGGAGAGGCGGATCATCCTGGTAAACATGTTCTTAGTGGCATACTCATTCAGGTAAACAGCGGTACAGACACCTACCGGGAAGGACGCCGCGGCGGTAATCATAGTTATATATACTGTGCCGAGGATAGCCGGTAAGATGCCTCCCTCGGTCATGCCCTTACGCGGCATGGCTGTTATAAATTCAATACTCATTATGCCGGCGCCTTTGCTGATTATGTCGTAGAAAACATAGAGAATGACCATGACAACAAGCAACATGCACAAGCGAAGCAGGAAAAAAGCAATTTTTTCACCCACCGCCATACTGCCGTTTTTCCCTACTTCTGTATTCCGGGCCGGCTTTTTTGTGACCGGCAGTTCCGATCCTTTTTTCATCGCCTGCTCACCTCACTTGCCCGGTGCAAAAAGATATCTGCCAGCATGCTGATTACAAAGGTTATGCCAAACAGCACAAAGCCAACCGCAAAAAGCGCATAGTAATGAGTGGTGTTGAAAGCGACCTCACCCAATTCTATGGCAATGGTAGCCGTCATGGTGCGTACCGATTGAAACATGCTTCGCGGCCAGGCAATGGCGTTCCCGGTCGCCATGATGACAGTCATGGTCTCCCCAATGGCGCGCCCCATGCCGAGCATTATACCGGCAGAGACACCTGAAGCGGCAGCAGGAAAAATTACGTGGCGCAGCGTCTGCCAGCGGCTCGCACCAAGCGCCAGGGAAGCCTCTTTATATTCCCGTGGCACAGCTGTGAGAGCGTCCTCGGCAATGCTGATAATGGTAGGCAGGGCCATAAGCGCCAACAGCAGTGAACCATTGAGTGCGCTTAAGCCGTTAGGCAGGCCAAAAACACCTGCTATCAGCCTGTTTAGAACCACAAGGCCGAAAAAACCGATTACCACTGAAGGGACCCCCGCCAGCAGTTCCACTACCGGTTTAATTATTTCCCTCTCCCAGGGAGAGGCAACTTCAGCCAGGTACGCGGCACAGGCCACCCCCAGAGGTACAGCTATTACAGTAGCTCCCGCGGTGACCATCAGCGTGCCCGATAGCATAGGCAAAATCCCGTAAGAAGCGGCATAAAACCCGGTCGGGTTCCAGACTCTGCCCGTCAGAAAGGACAATACTCCCACATCCCGCCAGGCTAAAAAGCTGTTTGACAGTAGCAGGTAAAAAATACCGCATAAAATAAGGATAACCAATGCGCCATTAACAGTAAAAAACAGGGCAATGGCCTTTTCTTTTTTTTTCTCCATATTCATCCTCCGTACGCTAATTTGAAAAACCAAAGGAGGCGGGAGCAGAAAGCGCCCCCGCCCAGGGAAAGCAAATTATTTCAGGTATTTTAAATTTTTCTGTACATACTCAGGCGTTACAGGCAGGAAGCCTTGTTTCACTACAATTGCCTGTCCCTCGTCGCTTAGTTCAAACTCGATAAACTGCTTCAGTGCGCCTGATGGCTTGCCGTTAAGATATTGGAAGAGGGGCCTGGTAAGCGGGTAGATTCCGCTGAACACTTTCTCATCATCAAGAGGGCTGATATACGGCTGCCCCGCTTTTTCCGCTATATTCACTGCTTTGATGCCGCTTGCTCCTTTTACATAGCCTATGGCCGCATAGCCGATACCTGTTACATCCTGGCGTACGCCCTCCACGATTTGCGAAGTTCCGGGCATCATCTGCATGTCGGCGGAATAATCACCCTTTACTACAGTGTCCCTGAAGAAAACGTATGTCCCGGAATTGCTTTGTCGCCCGTAAAGTGATATTGGCTTATCCTCCCCGCCGACTTCACTCCAGTTTTTGATCTCGCCGGCATAGATTTTCCCTACCTGTTCCACTGTCAGGTTCTCAACCGGGTTACCGGCATTTACCAGCACCGCCAGTCCGTCGAAAGCAAAGACGATGGGAACCGGTTCCACTCCGTTGGCCTTGGCCTGCTGGACCTCAGCATCCGACATCGGCCGTGAAGAATTAGCTATATCGGTCTGCTTATTAATTAGGGCTGCGATTCCTGTGCCGGATCCCCCTCCCGTAACAGAAAACTCGGCTTTTTCGTTGACGTCGGCAAAACCCTCAACCAGCGCCTGTACCACGTTAACTTCACTGTCGGAACCCTTAATCGCAAAAAAACCGCCTTCCTGTTGTGTGTTCTCCCCGTTGCCCTGAGTGTTTGGTGAGGCTACCTGATTTGAGCACCCTGCTATTACACCTGACATCAACAGTGTTACAATAAGTATAGCGGTGATCCCCAGACGTGATGCTTTCTTCATTCTAAAGAACTCTCCTCTCTGGTATGTGTTTGCTTCAGCTTCATTGTAACAGGCCAATGTTAACGCCCAAGTCTTTTTATGTTAAATCAATGTTAACTCTACGTAAATTTTTATATAAGCACTTGCTTTTGAGCAACAAAGTTCGGCGTGAGGTAACAATCAAAAAACCACCCACTTAAAGTGGATGGCCATGGTCATAAAATGGTCACGGAAGCCTTAAAATTTACTGTTTTTTTCCGAACTTAACAAAATGTTCTCCTGCGGGGAAAAGCCTTATTTTACGGGCGTTTTTGCCCTTAGTGGCGCTTCGTGGACTTGTTAAAAAACCGCCTGGCGCTAGTTAGAAGTCCGTTGCTCTATCCCCTGAGCTACAGGCGCATGTATCGTCTATTATAGCGGAGAAACTCCCATAAATCAAGCCCTCCGCCCAATCAATGCCAATCAATGCCAATCAATGTTTTCCAGCCTACCCACTCTTCTTCCACAAGCACCACCGACGTCTCTACCTGCCGTTCAGGAATCGACCAGTACTTTTTAAGCAGCCTGGTCTTCTCCTCCACATTCACCATCCGAAAACCATGCTTCCGATAAAAATCAACAGCCCAAACTGCATAAGCCCATGTACCAATCAGTACAGGCCGCTCAGCTTTCTGTTATACCGCAAAGCCACAAAAGCAGCTCACTCCCAATCCCTCTACCTCTTTTCTCCGTCCTAACATAAGCATGCCTGACCAATGTCACATCCTGAACATCCTGTATCCCCATAACCCCAATCAATTCCCCATCTTCCTCATACCCCCAAAACGAAACACCATCTTCAATCTCATGAACCAACTCTTCTTTAAGCATATACGGCTCCTTCCAGCGATCAGCCGGAATTATGCCTTTATAGGCCGAAGCTGCATCATTCACTATATCATAGATTGTATCAACATCGGCTTCGGCAGCAATCATCTCACCCGGAAAACCTTCATCACTTCATCCCCAAGATGGTTAATAACCTTAACGGCAATGCGCCCGCTACCAGGCTTGTCGAACGGCCGTGAGATATCGCTGTTAAGAGTAGACCAGGCGTCCTCGTTGATTTCCGCCCTAAGCGTAGTCTTAAGCGCTTTGTAAGGATCGTTTGCACCAAGAAAATAAGCATGGCGTACGAAGAAACTCTCCTCGTTGTATTCAGTGTCAATGAACCAACAGGCAATCCCTTCGGCCCCATCGCTGCGGACTTCACCAGTGTTAGGATGGAACACATCCACACCATTGATTTTAACCTGTATCTGTCCAGCTCCGGCATCCAAAATGTCTATATCCGGCTCCCCAAAGATGACGAACAGGTTGCCCTTGCCTGTGTTCTTAAGGTCGTCGGCCATATGCAAATCGGCGTTCATCCGGGCTTTAAGCACGGGTATCCGTCCAAGCTTTTTGAATTCCGATGAGTGGGCATCAAAGTTAAACCCGCAGGCAATGAGCACATCGAAGTCCGCATCGCCGGCTTCGCGGGCGGCAGCGACAAGATCAGGCCGGGATACGGTGCCAAACTCCGGACCGATGAAAATCGCGGCTCGTTTCTCCGTGACTGAATCTTCGTTTCCCTCGACATAGCGCCCCTCCGCACAGACCAACTCCCCCGGCCAGGGCGTGATTGAGGAGAAGTTAATCTTGTCTTCCTTATGGGCCTGCTGCACACCGGCTGTCTTAAGGTTTTCAAGAATCATCCTGACAAAGTCGTGCTCTTCACCGTAACCCTCTTCTGATTCCCCAACCTCTTCAAATAGCTCGTCGTTCTCGTCTACGCTCAGTACTCGGTGGGGGGACAAGCTTTCGACTGTGAACGGCCCGGCCACGCGGACTTTCTTTCTGTCCTCGTATGGCTTATCATAGAGGTACTCATAATCAGCCTTGGCAGCGATGGAGTCGTCAATTTCCTTCTGCCGGGAGATGCGCTGCTCCCACCACTCGGTATGCAGTGCTTTTGCTTCGTCAGGCCAATTGTCGTCAGCTTCCCGTGGGATTTCCCATTCTTCCCACTGTTTATCAACTATAGAGTTGAGCTTTTCGCGAAGAGGTTCGAGCGTCTCCTGGAACTTGTCCCAAATGACATCGATTTCCGCATTGTTGGCAATCGCCTTAAGTGTGATGTGAGGTACACGCTCATAGACAAACCCTTGCCGTATGTCACCACGAGTAGGTGTCTCCGGTGGTGCAGTTCGCGTCACCTCTGCCTCCTTGAGCTGCCCATCACGGCTGTCGGCTAGTAGGTAGTGCGAGTAGCGAGCACCCATGATGCGGGCACGAGCTAGAGCGAGAGCGACACGGGAAGTGTCAATGGTAATCCAGCGGCGCCCCCATTGTTCGGCTACATAGGCAGTTGTTCCAGAGCCACAGGTGGGGTCAAGAACGAGATCACCGCCGTCGGTGGTCATTAGGAGACAACGCTTGATTACTTCTCCAGCAGTTTGAACAACATAAAGACGTTCAGTACCGATTTGCGTTGATTCCCATCGGTCTGTCAAGGGTATCATAGGGACATCTCCAACAAAACGTTTATACCGAATGGTGTTACCGGTACTTTGTATGCGATCAGCACGTAAAATTTTCCTTAGACCCCCTTGGTCAGTTTTCCAATGCGTACCACGACGAATTGAGTATACCTTACCTTGGTACGTAAACTCCCTACTTGCCGCTTCTGAACCTCCTTCAGAAAATAACGGTGAAAGTTGGCAACGCTTCAATGTATCAAGAGAAGAATCGTCTGCTTTTTCTTCTTGATTAAGTGGGCGTATAACGAATTCAGCTTCTTGATATTGATCGTATCTATCTAAGGATGTATGACCAAGTCTTCTAGGCAGTAAGAGCCGCCGATACTTGGCTTTTGACTTGTCTTTAGCATACCAAAGTACGTAATCGACAGTATTCTGCAAGAAATTTCCTTCAATGCCCCCCGTTTTTTGAAAGGTAATAAGGACGATGAATTGATGTGATCCAAATACTTCATCCATTAAAGCACGTGCTCTATGAAAATTCTCATCCCCGATCTGCACAAAAATCGACCCTGAATCCGTCAGCAAATTCCTTGCCACAGTCAGCCTGTCCCGTAAATAAGTAAGATAAGAGTGTATCCCGTCCCGCCATGTATCCCGGAAAGCCTTGACCTGCTCCGGTTCGCGGGTGATGTGGTCAACCTTACCGTCTGTAACATCCCGGCTGGTGGTAGACCATTGAAAGTTGGAGTTGAACTTGATCCCGTACGGCGGAACTATAAATGCACTGGACCTTGCCGCGCAGGCCTTCACGTTCAGCCAGTGATGCCATCACCTGCAGGCTGTCGCCAAGGATCATGCGGTTGCTCCAGTTGGCGTCGTGCTGGTAGAACTCGGTTTTGGCGCTTTCGTCAGGGATGCCGTTGAAGTCGTCGAAGAGGCTGAGTTGTTCCTCAGTCTCTTTTTGTTCTGCTTTGGTGCGGCGGATCAGGTCGTCGATCAGTACTTTGGGATGGATTTTCTCCTGTATGTACAATGGGGGTGCATGGACAACGAGGTCGGACCAATCCTGCTCGTCTTTGCCGCGCCATACCAGTTGTGGGTCGAGGTCACGGTTGCGGCGTTCGTAGGCGATGCGGATGGGGCTTTGTACATCTTTGGCCATTACTGACTGGTATTCGGCTGTGGGAATGTTTTTGCGAGTTGCCTCATCGTGCGTAAGGGTTTCGACCGTCTTTCCTGTGTTTTTCTTGTCCATGTTAATCCCCCTTCCTTGTAGACTCGGTGATTATCTTGTTGAACCCGTCTTCGATTTTGGCTTCGAAGTCGGCTTCTATTCGGTAGACTTCGGTGAACTCGGCGAATGCCCAGCGGCCGTAGTGGTTGAGATTGTTTACGCCGGGTATCCAGTA
The DNA here is from genome assembly GCA_018335875.1 of Dethiobacter sp. Taxonomy (GTDB): domain Bacteria; phylum Bacillota; class Dethiobacteria; order Dethiobacterales; family Dethiobacteraceae; genus JAGXRN01. The sequence continues at coordinate 14,554 of JAGXRN010000066.1, read as the reverse complement.
GGTTTCCATGGTTGTTTTCTTCTCCTTGGCGTCTTCGCGTCGGTAGCCCTTGATTTCGACTATTAGGTGCAGCGGGTCGTTGTGACCGTCATTGAGGAGGACGATGAAGTCGGGGATGTATTTGCGTGTGACAGAACCGCAGCGGTATGGTACTTCCAGGCCGAGGTTCTGGTTTTTGACGTAGGCTATGACGTTTGGGTGAGACTCGGCGACGCGGCAGAACTCGGCCTCCCAGTCGCTGTCGAGGATAACCCAGTTGATGTGGCAGCGGCGTGAGTCGGTTTGCCAGCGGCTTTTTTTGGAGGTGTTGAAGTTTACGTGGATGGTGGAGCCGATGGGGTTGTAGGGGTCGAGCATGGCCTTGACGGGACGTTTGCCGACGAGGGAGCGGGTGATGCCCGCGGTAATGCGTTCGCAGACCATGTCGGCCAGTTCCTGGTACATCAACAGGGCAGGGTAGGTACCGCCGTTACAGATAAGGCAGTTGTCGAGCCACTGCCGGGTGATACGTTTCAGCTGGCCGAACAGGTGGAGTTTTGGCTCTTCGCCGGGGTCGCGCCACCTGGTGTAGAGTAAACGCTTGGTAAGGTGAAAAAGCAGCGTGGACTGGCGCAGGTCTTCCAGGCGCTCCAGGCTGAGGTCGACGTCTTCGCCGATAATGCCGGCGTTTTTTGGAAGTTCTTGTCCAGCGCATCGCCGGACTCAAGCTGCTCGCTGTCAATTAACAGGGTGTGCGGGCGGGGGTATGGGTTGCCGAGTTCATCGAAATTGCGAAAGAGCGGCAGGCGTCCGTTTTCAAGGGTGGTGGAGCCGTCCTCGTTTTGCCGGTGAAAGCCTGAGATGTAATCGTAGACAAGTTTTGAGGTGGAGGTATTGTTGCAGACCACGATAAAGCAGGGAGGTACCTGGATGCCATATTCTTTCCAGAGATCGTATGTCTTGGCATAATGGCCGTAGAGAGCTTCCAGGGCGGTTTGCAGTTCAACCGGCAAGCTGAGCGGGTCAAGGGTTTTGGCCTTGCCCCGGCCTTTCTTGGGCATTCGGGTGCCGATGTGCTCCCAGAGGTTGCGAAACTTTGGCATTTCTCCACCGGGGATATTGTCGGCTACGGGTACGCGCGGCAGTTTGACGATGCCGCATTCGATGGCATCCATGAGCGAAAAATCGCTCATGGTCCAGGGGAAAAGTGTGCCTTCAGCGTAGCCGGAGCCCCTGAGGAAGAAGGGAGTTGCTGAGAGGTCGATAACACGCATCATGCCGAGTTTACGCTTGACTATTTCAAGGCCGGAGATCCAAAGACGCGCGGCCTCATTGTTTTTTTGTGCTTCTTTCCTGTCGTCGCCTTTGAGATCCTCATCATCGGCGCTGCCGGGCTTTTCACGGTAACAGTGGTGCGCCTCGTCATTTAGCACCAAGATATTTCTGATACCCATCAGGTCGGGCATCACCCGCTGGAGCATCTGCCCTTCTGTTTCCAGGGTGCTTAGTTCCTGACCGCGGCCCTGGAGGAGGGAGCGGCCGGTTTTTGATAGCTCCAGGCGCTCACGAAGCTTGAATGCATGGTAATTGGTAATGACTATTTTGGCACGTTGGAGGTCGCCAAGCATGTCGCTGGGGACAAGTTCATTGCTTTGGTAGTAGCTGTCAGGGTCGTTTGGCTGAAGCACGCGCAGACGATCCTTAATGGTTAGTCCGGGGGTAACAACCAGGAAGCCGCGGGTGAAATTTCTGCTTGTAGGGCGGCGTACTGCGTTAATGGTCTGCCAGGCAATGAGCATGGCCATGACAGTGGTCTTGCCGGCGCCGGTGGCCAGTTTCAGGGCCAGGCGCATCAGCTCCGGATTGGCATCGTTATTGGCATTGGCAAGATGTTCAAGAAAGTCTCTGCCGGTTTTTCCGGATTTGGGTGCTACTTCTGCCAGCCAGATGGCTGTTTCTGCCGCTTCTACCTGGCAGAAAAAAGGGCGGATGTTGCTGTATTTATGATGCCGCCAATGCTGAAGCAGACGGGCGGTCTCGGGCGTGACCTGCCAGTCGGCGGGGTTTGGCCTGCTACGCCACTGGTCAACCTGACGGCGAAGCGCATTAATGTTTGAAGTAGGGTCATACCGCTGCTCATCTGTTGAAAGCCCTTTGCCCTCGTCGAAGACCAATTGCTGCTGCTCCTGCAAACCCTTACGCTTTCTGGGTTTTGGGATTGGAGTAATAAATTCGGCGCGGCGGCGGTTTTCAATGATTTGCTGTGTTGGCTGACCGTACTTATCAAGCTCCCAGTGCCTGACCGGATATTCGTAGGGGGAGTTGAGTATTGGTTTTTCGAAGAATTTATTATCCATGGTTGACTTCTCCCAGGATGTTTTTATACATTATTGACACATCCTTAAGTGTTATACAGGTGTGGGTGTAGAGATTGCTGGTGAACAGTATAGTGCTTGCTTATTTCGACATATTTCCATACAATTCCTTTTCTGGCTTAAACTTATTAGATTAATGCCATTAAAATAAGACCACTCAATGTAGAGTGGACTTTGTAAGTCTTATGGCTAGCCAGTCTGTAATTAACTGTCGTGAGTCGGAGAATTTTTCAGTGTTTAGCCCACTTTTAACTCAATCGTAATAGTACCGCTATCGCAACTTTGGGCTAATATTACGTGTTGTTAAAAGTTGTTTTTGGCAATGGCTTTTAGAAAGAGAGAAAAGTCCTGCAGGTTTTCCTGCAATATCTTGTATAGTTCTTTATCATTGACGTCATGATAGAGATGCACTACTCTATTTCGGAATTTAATCATTTTACCGAACATTTCTTCTTCTTTCTGTGAAAAATATCCTTTTCCCCGTAATATCCGGATAGAATCGGCACTTTTGGCCGGAGTACCCCAGCGGTTACGCGCGATGATATGGTTGGCTATATCCAGCATCGCTTCAATTGACACCTGTAAAAGATGTTTGGTCGTTTCAATATTGCGGAAGTCTTCACTAAATTCCTGTAAAGTCAGTTTCCTCAAGTATGACAGTTTATCTAGGTTAGCTTCTATATACTGTGCTTTTTTGCGTAATACGTCTTTATTCACCATCCGAGTATGCCTCCTTAAAGGACTGATCATAATCCCGGTTAAATTGATTATAGGTAATAGCATAATCCTGATAATATTTTATGACTTTTTCAAAAAAATCACAGGTTGCAATGTAATCCCGTTCATAGATGATTTTGCCTTGTGCTATGACATTAAACTGAAGGACTAGAGGAGCATTGTTCAGATTGACAAGGTCAACCAAGTCTGTGTCCAGAATTATTGAAAGTTTGTTCAATAGATCCGCCTCTTCAGCAATAGTTATTTTTTCGCTGAAAAAGACGGCAAAATCAATATCACTGAGTGGCGTCTGATATTCTGTACCGTATGAACCAAATAAAAATACGGTTTGTACCTGCGGATATTTGTCAAATAGTTCATTTAAGGCAATGAGCTTTTCATCTATGTGAAGCAATTGTGACATAAACTCACCTCCGGGTGTCCCTATTATATCAGGAAATATTAGGAAAATCAAAGCGATTATCCTGCTGTGTTATTGCTTAATCAATGTTTTCCAGAGGAGCCATCACTGACGTCCCTCCACAATTCTAAAAAATCGCCGGCCTCAAGACCTGCGTTACAAGGTGTGATTACACCGGAGATGGAGCATGTGGCTGGTCATTGAGGCGGTGGAAAAACGGGGCAGTATTGTGGATATGACAGTGGAAGATATGTTTGCGTCCATTGAGAAACATGCTGCCGATGGTATGGACTTTATGGCAATCCACTGTGCTTTGAACTTTGATGTGATCCGGCGTTTACAGGCTTCAGGACGGGTGACAGATGTGGTCAGCCGTGGAGGTGCTTTTCTTACCGGTTGGATGCTCCATAATAACAGGGAGAATCCTCTTTATGGGGAGTTTGACCGTTTGTTGGCTATTTTGAAAAAGTATGATGTCACCTTAAGTATGGGGGATGCGATCCGTCCGGGTTCTACGGCAGATTCTTTGGATGGTGCCCAACTTCAGGGATTAATTGTTGCCGGTGAACTGGTGGCCCGTGCGCAGGAGTCGGGTGTCCAGGTGATGGTGGAAGGGCCGGGACACGTACCGATGAACCATGTTGAAGCAACCATGCTTCTGCAAAAGCGTCTTTGCCATGGTGCTCCCTATTTTATTCTCGGGACGTTGTCCACCGATGTGGCGCCGGGTTATGACCATATTACGTCCGCCATTGGCGGCGCGCTTGCGGCTGCGGCCGGTGCTGATTTTCTCTGCTATGTAACTCCAGCTGAGCATCTCGGGTTGGCCAATGAAGAGGATGTTAAAGAGGGTGCTATTGCGGCCAGGATTGCTGCTCATGTGGCTGATCTGGCCCGAGGCAATAAACAGGCCTGGGAACGGGATTTGCAAATGGCCCGTGCCAGGGTGGCACTGGATCTGGACAAACAGATTGAACCATCCATTGATCAGAAGAAGTCGAAAGTGGCGCTGGGCGGTGGGAAAAAGAATAATGACTGTGCTGTTTGCGGGCCGGGATGTGCGGCGCAGGTCGCTGCTAAATATTTTGGTATCGCATGATTAGGAGTTGTCCGTTATGAGTTTATCGCACTTTGAGTACAATCCACAACAACTGAACCCGACATCTGACCCGGGCAAATCCGAAATGCAAATCGCCGCAGTCTAAATAGTTGTAGATAATCGTTGATCCCTAATATTTCATCGGCAACTGTTGTGACATTTCTGGAGTGAGTGACGATGATAACGCATTTTCCGTCTTCGTGAGCTAGTGATGTAAGAATTTTCAAGACTTCAGCCGCAGTGTCCCGATCCAGATTGCCCGTCGGTTCATCGGCAATGACAATATCGGGATCATGGGACAATGCGCGGGCGATGCCAACACGTTGCTGCTCACCGCCTGAGAGCTTCAATATCTTTCTCTCGGCCGTTTCCCTGTCGATGCCGACCTTTTCCAAAAGGGCGTACGCGTATGCTTTTTTGTCCTTTTCCCTACTGCCGCTGATATTCAGAGAAAGGATTATGTTTTCTATTGCGGTGGCGTTGATAAGCAAATTAAAACTCTGAAAAACAACACCGATGCTTTTTGCCCTGTAATCGTCGCGGTCGATCCTTTTTAAGTCTGTTCCGTTGTACAGTATCTCCCCGCTGCTGCTCACACCAAGTCCCGCAATAAGCGAAAGCAGTGTGGACTTTCCCGCGCCGGATTTACCGACAATGGTGTAGACTTTTCCGGCCTTAAATTCAGCATCGACACTCTTTAAGACTGTTTTCCTTGCACCTTCATATTTGTAAGTCACATTTTTAAGTGTAAGAACGCTCATAATTTTCATCTAATTCCTTTCCATCAAAATTTTGATCGGTTCGTATTTTGTGATCCTGCTGATTGCAATGAGCGCAGCAAATGAAGCCAGCAATAATGCAATTCCCATGATTTGCAGGGTCGTGTCAAGACCCAGCGCAATGTTGATTTCGGAAAGCGGCTGCACGTTGGAAGCCGTTGCTCCCATTGACGACATAGCGCCCATCATCATACCCCCGCCGCCAAAGCCTGGCATCTGGCTTGCCGCTTCCGCCGCTTGTATTTGCTGGGCGAGAAGGGTATTTGTCACCGGTTGCGTAACCAGCGTCCCGATACCCAGTCCAAGCGCCAGGCACAGGCAGGTAATAATCAGCATCTCCGACCACAAGCCAAGGGCTACCTTGTGTTTCTTCATGCCCATGGCGCGCAGAACGCCGATTTCGTATTTGCGCTCCCGGATGGCAATGGAAGAAAGCAGGGCGATGATAACACCGCCAAAGGTGAGGACGATAATCATGAAGGTGATGGAGATACTGCGCAATCCCTCCACGGGGCCGATGATTCTGTTGTAGCCGGTCTCATCGGTACCCACATCGAATATCGGATCAAGACCTTTTGCGTAAAGTTCCTCGGCAAAGGCGGGAATCATAGCGGGGTTTTCCACAAAATAGGTGGCTGAGATGGTAATTCCGCTATAATCGGGCAAGAAGGGGGCCATCACGGTTTCGTAGGTGGTCAGTATCTCGTTTCTTCTGTTGGTGCGGGCGTTTGGCCGTCCGCCCTGTATATATTCGTCCGTTGCGTCGTAGTAAATTCCAACAACCTCTAATACATAATAGGTTTCAACGGTGTGCGTGTCCGCAAAGCTACTTTCTCCCCTCAGGAATATTTCGGAGGTAAAGGACAGCTTGTCCCCGAGTGAAATGCCGTTTAGTTCCGCAAGGTCGCTGCTGATGATAGCCTCGTTCAGGTTTTCGGGCATACGGCCTTCGGCAAGGTCACGCAGCCCTTCCCCCAAGTCCCCAAAATTGTTACCATGCAAGCTGAAATAAAAACTGGTAGGTATCGACGCTTCATTGCCCGAAAAGACGGTTCCCCGCATGGCTTGGCCGTCCAATTCGGCGTCAATAGCCGTAATGTCTTCACTGTTTACCGACGTGAAAGCCGTATAAACCGCCCCGTATAGATACTGGGAGTTTCCAAATTCAACGTATTGCTCAGGCGGAATGATCGGGGGCGAAATTCTCACACGACCTGTGGAACCGGCTGCCTGTGCCATCGCTTGCTCGCGCATACGATCCATATTGGGGGTGATGGACACTTCCGACGCAAACCTTGATTTGTAATCGTCTATGATACTCCCTGTCGTGTTGTTTATCATCAGCGCGACCACGGTAGACACGATGATGACGAAGATGATTGCGCCGAGCAAAATGTTTCGTCCTTTATTCCGCAAGACGTTGCGGAATGCGTTCTGTAAGATATACATAGGTTTTTCTCCTTTAATTGTTTTTTTATTGATTAGATGTATACAACATCGTACACGGGGTCAAGTCCCTTTGCGTAGACTTCTTTAGCGAAAGCGTCCAGCAAATTGCGGTCTTTCAGGTAGTAAGTAGCCGCCAGCTCCGCTGTATCCCGTCGGTATTGGTGCTCCCACTGTTTCAAAGGTGGTCAGGATTTCATTTCGGCGGTTGGTGTAAGCGTTTTGCTTTGCGCCGCCGGCGTATTCACCGGTAGAATCCCGATAGATACCGACAATCGTCAGTTTATATCCGATGTCCTTGCTGTTTCGGTCTTTGTCCTGAACGAATGAGGAGAGGGACAGTGTATCGCCTACGGAAAGCCCTGCAGTCCTTGCGAGTTCTTCGCTCACCATACTTTCATTCAGAGCCTCCGGCATACGCCCTTCGGCAACGCTTCTTGAACCGTTCTTGAACTCCACAAACTTTCCTCCCTGCAAGCTCATCATGAACTCCGGGATGTCCGCGCTGCTTTGAATCATTATCGGTCTGTCTAAGCCACCGCCAAGCCGCTCGTCAACCACATGGATGTTTGTTATGCTGTTGACGCCGATAGATGCGGTATAAACGCTGCCGCCCAGGTATTCCGATTCACCAAAGTCGAGGTACTCTCCCGGCGAGATTGGCGGGCCAGCTGTGGTCATCTTGCCGGTCGAGGATTGCATACGTTCTCTCATGCGATCCATGTTGACCGTAAAAGATACAGCAATATACTTTTCCTCAAGCTCCTTATCCACTGGCAGCGGCGCTTCCTCTTGCCTGCTTATAAAGTTCTGCAATGCGGACGGGTTGTACCTCTGCGCCCACGGTAACTGCCTGAACCCTCCGTTGAATAACAGTATCACAGCAGCCACCGCAACGATAAACAGAACGATTACGCTCTTCATAGTTGGTGTCCTCCTTTTATGGAGTTGTTTTGCATATAACCAAGTATAAAGGATAAACCTTAAATGAACCTTTAATGGGTAAAAAGCAAAAAAATATCCTCCGGCCGCAATGAGCCGGAGGATATTTTGGGGATTTAAGTTGTTTTCAACTCAATTGTAAATGTAGTTCCACTATCGGAACTTTGGGCATAAATACAGCCGCCCGAGCGTTCAATGATGGCCCTGGCAATTGACAGCCCCAGGCCAAAACCACCGGTTTCCTTTGTCCTGGACGGGTCACAGCGATAAAAGCGGTCGAATATTTTCGGCAGTCTATCCGCCGGTATGCTCTCACCGCTGTTTTGGATGGAAAGCACCGCCTGGTTGCGAAACCTTTTTAGAGTAATCGCAACGTCCCCAAGATCACCAGTATATTTAATTGAATTGTCAAGCAGGATTAACACAGCCTGTTTAATTTTTTCTTCATTGCCCCTGACAATTATCCGGGGTTCGATGTGCTGTGTCAGCTGGATTCCTTTTTCAAAAATAACTGCTTCCAGGGAAGCGATAACATCGCGTACGGCATTACTGAAATCAATTGGCAGCTGAGTCTCATCGGTGTCCTCCACCTTTGCCAGATAGAGCATATCGTTTATGAGTTTCCCCATTCGTCCCGCTTCAGCTTTAATATAATCAAGCCATTTTTTCTGGCTGTTTATTGTTTCCTCCCCGTTTGCCAGGAGGGCGTCCGCATTCGCGCCTATAATGGCAAGAGGTGTTTTCAGCTCATGGGAAGCATCGGCGACAAATTGCTTTTGCTTTTGCCAGCTTTCTTCAATCGGGCGGATAGAGCGGTTGGCGAAATAAAAGCTTACACCAAAAAGAATAAACAACACCGCGGTAAATGAAGTGGGTGAGTACTAAAATAGTTACGTAAGCATTCAGGCCGAATAATCAAGTAATCCGCGCAATCAATGTTTCCCAGCCTACCCACTCTTTTTCCACAAGCACCACCGACGTCTCTACCTGCCGTTCAGAATCGACCAGTACTTTTTAAGCAGCCTGGTCTTCTCCTCCACATTCACCATTTTGGGCAATAAAATGCATCTGTATGTGTGATATTATTTTCTACTGTAGCAGTTTGTTTAATTTTAGAGTAACTTCCTTAAAATCAAGGTCTTTGATTTTGCCTATTTTTTTATGTACTAATGCACTCTTCAATGTAAAAAGACGAGATGTCCTGGCAACCGTGGGTTTCGGGAGGCCTGTCCCGCCCATTTTTTTTATGGGCACATTGACGGAAATGTCAATGTTACTGGTAGAAGTCAGCATCATGCAACCGATGTTCTATGCTTGCCATAACCAATGCAGGACGTTTCTTTATGGAGGTTAGTTCACTGAAAGGGAAAGGGACAAGAATTATATCTCCCTTTTCATAGACTGTCATAGACACTGTCCTCTTCGTTATCCCAATCCTTAAAAGTTTGCTCTGAGAGTTTCAGCATGGCAGCTAGTTCCAAATCATCTTTCAGTTGCTCCAGGAGATGCATAATCTCATCTCGGTTCATCTTCTCCAGCAGTTTTTTAACCAGTTCCTGCTTCTCAGATCTGGATAGTTTATTAATTTCAGATTCAATGTGCCTTATACCCGACATGTCGTTTTCACCACCTTAAGGCAATTAAATACTATCCCACAAATCCTGAACCAGCTTTATTGTCTCATCAATTGGAAGGTTACGTAATCTTGAGTTCATTACTTTCACCTCCGGCATTCTAAAGTATTTTTCTTCTATTATAGCACATCATTTTTACAATGTGGAGTTACAAAAAACCACCCACAAAAGTGGATGGTCTTGGTCACAAGATGGTCACGGAAGCCTTAAAATTTACTGTTTTTTGCCGAACTTTACGGGAGGTTCTCCTATATCTCAAAAAATCGTTGCTGCTATTTCGCCAAGCATCGCCAACCCCTTGATTTCTCGTGCATACATAGGTACCTGCAGCTGTACTGTACCGGGAAAGTGGCTGCTTATCTCAGCCAGATATTTCTGCTGCATCTTGTGGCGGTTTTGGAAAAACGGTGTCACTGCCTGTTCTTCAGGTATGACGAGATTGGCCACCACGAGTTGCGTGGGAATGCCAAATGAGGCCAGCTCCTGTGCCGCCCGCTGACTTTCCACAATCGGCGTTTTTTCCGGGTATACGACAAAACTGAAGGTCGTTGCTGCCGGGTCCTTCATGACGTTCACCACACGGTCAAAGCGCTCTTTCTGCAGCCTGTCGCCTTCCGAGATTTCAGTAGATTGACCTGCTTTAAGCTGGAGCTGCTTACCCCAATCCATGGGAAGTTCCAGCAGTCGCACATATTGCGGCGGTCACGGAAGAAAGGGGTAACTGCTTCCGCTTCCGGAATCAGCCCGTTGATGATAATCCGCCCGGTGCGGACGCCGATTTCCTCAAGTTCCGCCGAGGAGCGTTGTGTTTCAAGCCCGCTTAACTGTTCCTCCGCCACTTTCACCAGTTCTTCGTCGAAAAGCTCGCGCATTGGGGCCAGGGACCGTTCCCTGTATTCGGAGGTGGCAGCATCCGGGTCAATTTCCATGGCGAAGAGATTTTCCACACCGTTTACCGCAGTGATCCGGTGGCCGATTTCCTGCTCAAAAACGTCGGAGAGATTAGCTGCGGGGTCGGTGGTAACGATCAAGGTTTCTTTGCCGAAGTCGGCGTAATGGACGGCGGTGGCGCAGGCCATTGAGGTTTTGCCCACGCCGCCTTTGCCGGAAAAGAAAATATATTGTGGGTCGTCATGTATGCCTCATCATCCTTTGATTTGTTGTTCAAGCTCTTCCAGTGACGGATAGCGGTGTGTCGTAATTACGCGCCCATCCACAGTAGTGATCGGCAGTACCTTTTGGCTGTTATCCTGTATGAGACGATAAACCTCTTCGTTTTCCCGGAACTTCAGCGGCTGCTGGGTGATCATGTAGCGCACCACTTCAACATTTGGGTATTCCTTCTTAATTCTTTCAATGTTCTCAATCAGCCTGACCAGCGCTCCGTCTACACTGGGCCCGCAAATCCCCGTCGAACAACACATTGGCGGCTCAAAAAATTCAATTTTTTTCATGGCTGCTCCTTTCCAGCTTTATATTTATTGGCAGGGAAAAGACATATTCGATAAAATACACCGGAGTATCCAATTTGCTCTCTTATGAATTTTCGTTGGCTACTGTCGCATGCTTCGCCGGAAACCAATGCTTGGTCGCCAGGCAGATCCGCACCAGCATCAGCATTACCGGCACCTCTATCAGTACACCCACCACTGTGGCCAGTGCTGCGCCGGATTCAAGTCCGAAAAGCATGACCGCCACGGCAATGGCCACTTCAAAGTGGTTGCTGGCGCCGATCATCGCAGTGGGAGCGGCGTCTTCATAGGCAATTTTTGTTCCTTTGGATATGCCATATCCGATTAAGAAGATAAGCATCGTCTGGATAAACAGCGGAATAGCAATCAGCAGGATAACCAGCGGCATATTGATAATCACGCCACCCTGCAGGATGAAGAGGGTAACCAGTGTGACCAGCAGCGCGATAATAGAAATTTTACCCATGTAACGCAGAAACGAGGCCTCGTACCACTCAATGCCTCTGGACTTGATCAATTGTGTACGTGTGATGTATCCCGCAACCAAAGGCAGCCCCACATAAAAGCTGACTGAAAGCATAATCGTCATAAAAGGTACCGCTATATCGGCCACCCCAAGCAACAGGCTGCCCAACGGTGCATATAAAAAGAGCATTGTCAGGGAGTTGATCGCCACCATCACCAGTGTATGGCCCATGTTCCCCCTGGCCAGATAGCTCCAAACCAGTACCATGGCGGTACACGGTGCAATACCAAGTAATATCATCCCGGCAATATATTCTGTTCCGGCATCAAAGGGAATCAATCCGCTCCAGATCACCCGCATAAACAGCCAGGCAAGAAAAGCCATGGTAAACGGCTTGATTGCCCAGTTAACCACTAAAGTAATAATTACCGGCTTCGGCGCCCTGATGGCATCCACCACTGTCTGAAAATCAATCTGCACCATAATCGGATAAATCATGAAAAAGAGCAAAATACCGATGGGGATAGAAACGTTGTAAACCTGCATGCGGTCAAGTACTTCCGCCATATTGGGGAACACGTAACCGAGCGCTGTCCCCACAACCATACAGATCAGCACCCACAATGTCAGATACCGCTCAAACACCCCCAGTGAACGGGCTTTTTTTGCCTGCCGTTCAATACTCAATTCATTCAGCCTCCTTAATGATTTAGTCTTTGCTATGTTTATTCTGTTTACATGTCAGGCAGAAATCAAATTCGTTATCCATTATTCTTTCTGCGCCGTCCGTTGATGGAAGAACTGTCAGAGCATTTAACATCTCCGCATAGGTATCCTCGTTTAGAGAATAAAATATCCATCTTCCCTGCCGGGTGTCTGTCACCAACCCCGCCTCTTTTAATATCTTCAAATGATGAGACACCGCCGGCTGGGTAAGTTCAACCAGGGACTCCAGTTCACAGACACAAATGCTGCGCCTGCCCAGTAATCTGATAATCTGCAGCCTTTTTGCATCGGCCAATGCCTTTAGCTGCTTGGCCAACAGTTCATGCTCCACCACTGCAACCACCCTCCCCCACCCATAGGATTCCTTAAATGATTTAACCGATACCATAATATCCTCGTATATATCCATATATATGATTATGTTTATATATTATCACAAAAGACCAATCGCGCCAAGACTATAATTAATTATGTAACAGCTCCGTACACCTTGCACACCACAGTTCGCAGGCACTAAAACTAAGAATAAATAAAAACAACAGCCCCTCTAGGCTGTCGCTAATTTATACCGGTAACGTTTAGAGTCTTTGTTTTTTGGCAAGTTCAACAACTTTTTCTTTAATTATGTCTCTGACTCTTCTAAACTCCTCAATTGGTTTCCCAACGGGATCATCAAGCCCCCAATCTTCCTTATATTTATTGGGTAAATAAGGGCATTCCACTCCGCAACCCATTGTAATCAAAACATCAATTTCAGATGGTATATCGTTTAGTAATTTGGGATAATGCCCGCTAATGTCAACGCCGGCTTCACGCATAGCAACTACTGCATTTGGATTTACTTCGGAAGTAGGGTGTGTGCCTGCACTATAAATTTCAAATATGTCACCGGCAAGATACCTGGCCCATCCTTCCGCCATCTGGCTTCGGCAGGAATTTCCGGTGCAGACAAACGCCACATTAATCTTCATTTACTTCACTCCTCGTATACTGTTGCTAATTTAACAAATTTGCCTGCTTAATAGAGAGTAATCAAAAACTAAAGGACTGTACAGCATTGTTCAGGGGAGTATGTCCAGGCCGTGGATATCCAGCTTTTTAACCCATAGCAGTCTATTTAAACCGATTGTGACACCACCCGGCATGATTTCGAGATCCTTTTGCAGATAAAGGGTTATGCCATCACTTTGAATCGCCGTGAATTGTTCACTGTCGATAGGTGCCCTGGTTTCCACAACCGGGGACAACATAGAGCAGCAGCCTGCTTGGCCTTTGAACATCCTGATGGTGACTTCACCGCCGTTTTTTAAAATATATCCCCTGGCCTCCGGTGAAACAGTTAAAGTATTCATAAACAAACCTCCGTTGTCTAAATGCCGGGTTACCCCTTGTTCCTGCAAAAGCCTTTTATTATTAACCTCAGTTCTAACATTAGAATATCATAATATAATATATGCTACTCTGGTTTTAATAGCTTGTCAATTAGTTTTCAGGAAAGCATAGATAAAAAATAATGTATTAAAAAAATCGTAAATCAATAGGTAAACTCCTATTGGTTTACGATTTTCCTTTTTCCCACACAAAGAGTCATTTGAACTGTTGCCTCTTATTTACAGCTCTACTGTTAAGCAATAATGATTAATGGAATAATTTAAAGCTGATTCTGCTGAAAACATGATTTGGTTAATAATATGCTTCTTAATATATCGATTTGGGGGTGGCCACAGGGGTAGTTCCGGTTACCTCTTTTTTAGTCGGTTTTATTAACTTATCCATGAACCAAAGGGAGGCCCCAAATACTACGAGCAGGATTACAACTCCCAACCCGTAACTCACACCAAGCGCTCCAGGTACGGTTAGTTTGCCGAAGCCAGCCGGCGCAATAATCAGTCTTTGCACGAGTACACGGAGTGTTATCTCTATTACTCCTTCTACCAGGATGAGATGGATCCGCATGTAAAATCCATCTGGGAAATGCATCTGCAGCAGGAAATCGCTCATCTGCACAAAGCAACTGCCCTCTTGGCCCAGTATGAGAACAAACAGTGGGAACAGGTTATTCCTGGAGGGACATTCCCTAAGCTGCTTAAATTCCAGGATACACGTGATTATGTACGCAATATCCTCGCTGAACAGCTTGAGCTCACCGCCGATAAAGAAGATTTAAAAAATGTCCATGATCTGCCGGAAAATCACACTTTCTTCTGGTATCAGCAAAAGGTAAATCATGACATTAACTCGGTTGCCAGTCATAAGGTAATTTATGAGCATCAGAAGATGAAGGGCGAGGATTACCGGTCCGAGGTAGCACCACACCCGGTAGAGGCCCTAAGAAATCGAAAGAGTGATAATGTTACAATTGCCAGAACAAAGCAAAAGGACTTTGCTAAAGTTTAATTGATAAATAGAATCGCACCATACTCAAAACAGGTGGTTAGGCAATTTTCCTGCTTAACCACCTGTTTTGAATTTTGGTGACAGGTGACAGGGGGGGGGGG
>JAGXRN010000065.1 GCA_018335875.1 Dethiobacter sp. | reverse complement strand
ACTACGAGGCGATATTTCAAGAAACTTATAGGCAGGTGATGGCTGGCGAAGCGGATCATTTGGACGATCTGACCTATGATCCCGTAATTCTGTAAGTAAACATACTGGCAAAATGTGGATGAGGACTACCCTTTACCGGCTCTAGTCCTTTTAACTACAGGCGAGAAATGTCCCTTACATATTTTACTATAAATAGAGTAAACTTACATATGTTCGTTGCAGGCAAAGCACTTTCGTTTTTTTAATAATTTTAATGCAACGCTAGTGATTTTTTATATGCTCTTTTATCAAGTAGTCCTTTGGCCACTGTCAGTCGGTTGCCTCCCTGACAGCTTCCTCCAGCGTGGAAACCCCTATAATCTCCAGCCCCGCACGTCCGCGCAGGGAGTCTGTATTATATTTGGGCGCCACCGCCCGCTTAAAGCCCATACGTGACCCTTCGTGCAGGCGCTGCTCCAGGAAAGGAATACCCCTCACTTCCCCTGTCAACCCTACCTCGCCTATGAACAATGTATCCCCTGCCACAACCCTGTCGCGGAAAGAACTGACCAGGCTGGCAGCCACAGCAAGGTCCACCGCCGGCTCAAGCAGGCGCACGCCTCCCACAGCATTGACAAATACATCACAATCCTGGATATGCAGCCCGGCATGCTTCTCCAAAACAGCCAGTATCAGAGAAACCCGGTTCAGGTCAAGGCCTGTGGACAGTCGCCTGAAATTACCAAAACTACTTACTGATACCAGCGCCTGTATCTCCACCAGCAGTGGCCGTGTCCCCTCCATGCTGGCTGTAACCACTGAACCGGCCGCATGCAGCGGCCGCTGGGCAAGGAGCCACTCAGACGGGTTGGCCACCTCCTGCAGACCAAAAGACTCCATTGTAAACAGGCCTACCTCATGCGTGGAGCCGAAACGGTTTTTAACTCCCCGCAATATACGGTACAGATGCTGCCTGTCTCCTTCAAAATAAAGTACGCAATCAACCATGTGTTCCAGCAGCCTCGGCCCGGCAATCAAGCCCTCCTTGGTTACATGCCCTATCAGCAGTACAGTCACATTGCCGCGCTTTGCCACCCTCAGCAAAGCGGCGGTGGACTCCCTGAGCTGGCTGACGCTGCCGGCGGCTGAAGTGAGTTCAGGACGGTAAACAGTCTGTATAGAGTCGATAATAACTACATCAGGACGG
Source organism: Dethiobacter sp. (assembly GCA_018335875.1). Classification (GTDB taxonomy): domain Bacteria; phylum Bacillota; class Dethiobacteria; order Dethiobacterales; family Dethiobacteraceae; genus JAGXRN01. The sequence goes on along the minus strand of JAGXRN010000065.1, from coordinate 4,041 downwards.
ATAGCCTCTACCTGGGCTTCGATCACATTCATATCGGTCTCAGCGAGAATGAGCAAACCGGGCATCTCTACCTGCAGACGCGCGGCCCGCATTTTCAGCTGGCGTGGCGACTCCTCCCCCGACACATAAAGCACTTTTTTGCCAAGCGCTTCCAGCCCGCCGGCCGCCTGCATCACAAGCGTAGACTTACCTATCCCGGGATCGCCGCCGATTAATATCAGAGATCCTGCCACCAGGCCTCCCCCCAGCACACGGTCAAGCTCACTTAAGCCCGTTGATATGCGCAGAGCATCGTCAGCTTCACCAAGCCCCGCCAACGTCTCCACTGCGGAGCCGGCAGCAGTCTTAATCTGCGCAGCCTGCCTGCCCCGCAGTTCCTCTTCCATCCTGTTCCAGGCGCCGCAGCCCGGGCAGCGGCCAAGCCACTTCGGCGACTCATAACCGCACTCAACACAAAAAAAGACCGTTTTTTCCCGTACCACTTTCTCCCCCCCCGCTTACCATTCTTTTTAAAGAGTATTTCAATTATTACCCAGCGTCAAGCTATTTTACTGGGGGATTGCTTAATTTTCCTTAATAATAACATAAACGCCCTTTAAGGTAGCTTTTCCCTCACAGGCGTTTTTAAGAAGCGTGCTCCGCTTATTTTTATTATCTGATTCTTTTAGCCTCAGATTAGACCGGTGTTATGCTGTTTTTACTGTCCATGAGATGAAAAATTGATTTAGTGTCCGGGTCGACATTTCCGAAAAATATAAATATCAGGATTTGTTCAGTAATACCGACGGGCAAATTTAATCTAAGCAAAAGGTTAATCCTCCTTCAGGTTACTAATAATTAATATGTTAAAGGACATCTATAATTGCAATAATAATGGGATTATAAGCAAAAAGAGTTCCGCATTAACAGCGAAACCCTTTAACGGATACTAAGAAGATTACTCTGTACCCTTAATTACTTATATGAGCCTAACAGATCCTTAATTCCCTACAGAAACCTTTATGCCGGAATCTGAATATTCAGAACTATTAGCATAAGCATATTTTATTTTTTTGTTTCCGTCAATTATGTTTACAGCTAACATATGAGAAATATGGTAAAATAGATGAAAAAAGTAATCAGTAATTAAACAGATAAAAAGGAGGTCAAATCAGTTTGCGTTATGACTCTCTGCATTACCCGTATACATCCCGCCGTGCTGTTGTTTATGCCAAAAACGGCATGGTAGCTGCCTCCCAGCCCTTAGCGGCCCAGGCCGGGCTGGAAATCCTCAAAAAAGGCGGCAACGCCATCGACGCCGCTGTTGCCGCAGCTGCCTGCCTGACTGTGGTTGAGCCGACTTCAAACGGCATTGGCGGAGACGCCTTCGCCCTGATCTGGACGGAGGGCAGGCTCCACGGTTTAAACGCCAGCGGTCCGGCGCCAAAAGCAATCTCCATAGATGCCCTAAAAAAATCCGGGTATGATGAAATGCCAAAATTGGGCTTTACCCCTGTCACCGTCCCGGGCGCTCCAGGCGCGTGGGCTGAATGCAGCCGCCGGTTCGGACGCTTGCCGCTTAGCACGGTGCTGAAGCCGGCAATTGAGTATGCCCGCCACGGCTATCCACTGTCACCCACCCTGTCAAAATACTGGAACATGGCCTTCCGGGAATACTGCAGCAGCCTGCAGGGAGAAGAATTCAGGCACTGGTTTGAAACCTTTGCCCCCGGAGGCAAAGCGCCCGTTGCCGGGGAAATGTGGCGCTCGGAGGGGCATGCCCGCACTCTTGAGCTCATTGCCGACAGCAGCGGTGAAGAATTTTACCGGAGCGGCCTGGCCCAGAAAATTGAGGAGTTTTCTCTTCAGTACGGCGGTTATATCCGTGCGCAGGATCTGGCAGACTTCCGCCCGCAGTGGGTAGAACCCATCAGCGTCAATTACAGGGGCTGCGATATCTGGGAAATTCCGCCAAACGGCCAGGGCCTTGTGGCACTGATGGCCCTTAACATCCTTAAAGGCTATGATTTCAGTACCCGGGACTGCGATGAAACTCTCCACCGTCAAATCGAAGCCATTAAGTTGGCCTTTGCCGACGGACTAAAGTATATAACGGAGCCGGCTCAGATGCCGGTATCAACAGTGCAATTGCTCTCAGAGCAGTATGCAGAAGAAAGGCGCTCCCTGCTTGGTGCAACCGCCATTAAACCCGAATCCGGCATGCCTCCTGGAGGGGGTACCGTCTATCTCGCAGCAGCCGACGGCGAGGGCAACATGGTCTCCTTTATTCAAAGCAACTATATGGGCTTCGGCTCAGGCCTGGTGGTGCCGGGCACCGGTATCGCCCTGCAAAACCGCGGCTTTAATTTCTCCATGGACCCTGAACACAACAATGCCCTGGCTCCGGGCAAGCGTCCCTACCACACGATTATTCCCGGTTTTATGAGCAAAGACGGGCATCCCGTCGGGCCTTTCGGCGTCATGGGCGGTTTCATGCAGCCCCAGGGCCATCTCCAGGTGGTTATGAACACCACAGATTTTAATCTCAACCCGCAGGCAGCGCTGGACGCGCCACGCTGGCAGTGGGTGAATGACAAGACTGTTATGGTAGAGCACGACTTCAGCCAGGCAATCGCCGCACAGTTGGCACGCAGGGGCCACGACATCCGGGTGACTCTCGACAGCGTCAGCTTTGGCCGCGGTCAGGTTATCTGGCGCAACCCGGAAACAGGGGTCCTCTGTGGCGGCACCGAGGGCAGGACAGACGGGCAGATTGCCTGCTGGTAAAAAAAGCAGTCAGATTTTTGAACAGACTCAGACAAGGTAAAGTATTTTCCCCGCCGGAAATATCTGGCCCAGGGTTTCTTTAAAGAAAGCCTCTACTTCAGCCATCTGTTGCGGTGTGTAGATATATTTGCCATAACCGAACTGACCGAACTTAAAACGGCGCTCTTCCTCGTCAAGCGGCAGCGCGGAGGCAGGGAAAATGGCGTCAATATTGCTTTTTCCCCGCTTGGTGAAGCGGTGGGTAATAAGTTCGAAAGAGGGAGCTGCCTCAGGATGCAATAATGCAGCCATTTTGTGCAGCGCTGCCAGATAAGCCTCCTGCCAGGAAAAAAAAGTACCGCCTCTGCCAGGGCGCTGCTGAAGCGCTCAAGCGGCAGCGGGTCGGAGGTGGCCGCACCTTCAAAAGTAGTGACTGCCGGCCGCCTGGAATCGATTACTTTTTCAGCCTGCGACAGTATCTCTTCAATGTTTACATAGAGCCTGACAACCGGCTGGCAGCCAAGCGTGGTGTGCAGGTAGCAGTATTCACACATACCCGGGCAGCTGGTGGACAATACCAGCTGAAAGTCGGCAGAAGGACGGCAGGAAGCAAACTCCCGGCTGCGACGGACGCCCACAACCAGCGTGCGTTTGGCCTCCCTGAACTTCTCAGAAGGTGATTTTCCCGGCAGTCCGGTGACACGGTTGTGGCTTGCTATCTTTTTTACTTCCCTGCCCTCGGAGCAAAAGCGCTCCCACAGCTTCCTGCCCAGGGGATAGTCCACGGCCGCTTCTTCAAAGAGAACACGTTTGGGTTCAAACAGCTTTTCAGTCAAAAAAAGCACCTCCTGCAGTATATTGAATCTTTTCAGAAAGTCTGTAACCCTTTATCCACGCTGCTTTAGGCATAGTGGATAAATATTTTTCACCCCCGTGTCGGGGTGTTTTTTATTGTGCCGTAATTTAGTGATATAGCGAGAAATACCGCGATAACAAAGCATTTTATACGATAACGCCGTCTATCGCCATAAAATGATGCTTGACATTTTCGCGCCACCCCCAAAATCGAAATAGAGGTATTAATTACCATTATTTCCAGGAGGTGGTTGAGTTGTTGGTCCGCGTCCGGACTCATGAAGAGTACTTAGGTTTCATGCTGCCCCGAATCAGAAAATTGTATCTGGAAAAACCGGGACAGGTCCTGTTTTATCTCAATGCAGCGCTTAAAGCTTATCTGATGAACCTAAATGGCGGCATTGAGATTTTACAGGAATGTTACTCTAAAGATTTTGGCAG
>JAGXRN010000064.1 GCA_018335875.1 Dethiobacter sp. | reverse complement strand
ACTACGAGGCGATATTTCAAGAAACTTATAGGCAGGTGATGGCTGGCGAAGCGGATCATTTGGACGATCTGACCTATGATCCCGTAATTCTGTAAGTAAACATACTGGCAAAATGTGGATGAGGACTACCCTTTACCGGCTCTAGTCCTTTTAACTACAGGCGAGAAATGTCCCTTACATATTTTACTATAAATAGAGTAAACTTACATATGTTCGTTGCAGGCAAAGCACTTTCATTTTTTTAATAATTTTAATGCAACGCTAGTGATCTGACATAATAACCTCCGGTATATCAATAGTAATCTTATCCGGGATACCTATGGTACCCCGGATAAGATTAGTTGCCGCCTGGTACCAGGCGGCAAACTAGTACCATGACACATTAATTCATGCAATAAAAGAAGAATATTTTGGCAATATAATCTGTTCTTCGAAACCCAAAAGCTTTGCCAGATCATTAACTGTATACTTCCAATTAAATGGATGTGCCCAGTTAGTGTTCCAGGTATTAACAAATTGCAGGACAAGTTCCATACCCATTTCCTTGTCTTTAAAATCCGAGCGGCGAATACACTTTTGATTAATAATACCAAACCAGATTTCAATCTGATTTAGCCAGGAACCGTGAAAAGGAAGAAAAATGAACTCTATGTCATTATCTATAAGCAGTTCTTTGACATTGCTATGCAAGTGGGTCTTCAGGTTGTCTAAAATTATGTAAAGCTTTTGCTTCGGATATAAGTCAATGAGTTTTTCTAAAAAATCACGGAACTCCACATTGGTATGACGCTCATAACATTCGCCAAAAACTCTGCCTGTTTTTATGTTCAGCCCGGCAATAAGACAGAAGGTGCCATGACGTTTATATTCAAACTCCTGTCTTTGACAATGACCTTGTATCATGGGCAAACCCGGGTACTTTCGCTCCAATGCCTGAATACCGGTCCGTTCGTCTACACAGATAATAACTCCGTCCTCGGGGGGTGTAAGGTACAATTCAATAACTTTTTTTGCTTTGGCAAAGAAGTTCGGGTCCGTGCGTGTTAAAAAATACTTTATCCGGTGTGGCTTAAGGTGATGTGACTTTAAAATCCGCCTTACGGTTTCAAAACTGATTTCCCCGATTTCTTTAAAGTGTTTTGCAATAACACCGGCCAAGCTTCTCGCAGACCAGTGGGTTACACCAGGAAGATATGATTCACCGGGGTACTGACAGGCTAAGCCAACAACTTTGAGACGTATATCCGGCGTATAAATCTGGGGGCGACCGATTCGGGGGAGATCAGAAAGTCCCTCAGCACCACATTTGTAAAATCGGTCTGCCCACTTTTTCACTGTTTTTTTGGTACAGTGCCAGTAATCAGCAACTTTCTCAAGGGAGTCACCTTTGACCAGTTGCATAACCATACCGGCACGCTGAACAATGCTGAAGCTTTTCTTCTGAGATTTTGCAGTAACTACAAGTTCTTTTATCTCAACAGGCTTTATGTGGTAGTAGTGCTGATTAGTTTTTTTTAAGCAGCAGCTTTCGCCTGAAATGGTGAAACCCTAATTGGTTTAAGTGATAACGCACTGTCCGGGGGCTTATCTTACTTTCAGGAAAACATTCATTTAGGACCGTAGAAATGTCTTCACTGGAAACTGTTCTATCCTCCCGGACCTTAGTGCAAATTTGGAAGAGTATCTCGGCCTTTACTTCTGGAGTAACTTTGTAATCACTCTTTTGACCCTGGCGCTGGTCAATTAAACCGGAACTTCCTTGGATTCTGTACTTTTCGCGTAAACGCCCGAAGGCCTGAGGTGTATAATCCAGGATTTTAGCGCCTTCAAGATTTGAGAGAGACCCTGTTTCAGCTAAAGTAACACTTATGATCTTTCTAGCTAGGATATCATCCTTTGGGACAGCAATGATTACTTCAGATATGCTAATCTCTTTATGTTTTTCAGTATCTACAATGGCAACACTGGACGTCTTTTCATTAACGATGTTGGATTTGCGGTGATCATAAAAACCGTCCAACCCGTTATTTAAAATACGATCCACCAGTGTTTTTACACCGGCAACCTGATAACCAAAAAGTTTAGCGATAAGCTCTCGATTAAATCCTAAAGTATAGAGCACAAAAATGATTAAGCGTTTCAGAACGTCTTTGCCAAGAGTTTGAGCAGCTTTCTCAAGTCTATTTCCGCCATGAAAAAGGGATTGCTCAGCAGGTAACTGTGGGCAATGCATTTGTTCAATACCTCCCCTCAATAACAGCCATATACATAAAACAAATATTTAATAATATGGCTTATTTACTCACAGCATACCACATTTATGGTTGTTTAGCAATAACTATTTATATTGCCACTTAATACGAAAGAACTTATGTGTCATGGTACTAGATTGTTTCCGCCGCACCGGTTGCAGCATAGGAAATAGTAGCGTATCTAAGAAAATATTTGGGCACAAACACTGTGGCCTCATCTACTGCCTCCGTTAAGGCGGAAGTGTTGAGTATCCAGGGGCCTGTTTTTGTAGCGCTAACCACAACCCTAATACTGACAGGGTTTGTTCCATTCGCCTCACTACCGTATATCTGTGTTTTTAACTGATCGGGTTCCCTGTTGAATATTATATTGATTCCCCCCTTCATATAATAGGCTAGATGATTGTATACCCGTCTAATAGACAGTATACTCACTTATTTTATAGATGGTGAATATATAATTGAATATAACGGAGTAACTCGAAGTGGATGTTACACATACACTGATGCTATAACAAGCGATGGCAACAAAATGCTGTATATGTACAATCACAAATATCTGCAATTCAAAATTTGTCTCTGTGTACTCAATAAGACAAGACGTCTACAACAGGCACAAATTTATAAGGAGGATTAGATTAAATGGCCCGTTACCAAGTTGTGCGCAGCAAAATAAAAAAAACAAAAGTTTTACTTACTGACGATAGCATATCAAAATATATACCTGAAACAGTCCTTTTTTCAGAAGAAAATATACGCCGGATGTTAAGTAACTACTCATTTGTTTATATAAAGCCTAACCGCGGCAGTAAAGGTAGTAGGGTCGCGGCAATACGCAAAAAATTATGCTACTATGATATTTATTATAAAACTCAGGTTATCCCCACATTTGTAATAAGTGGGGTAATTGCGTTTGTAAATGCTCTTACCTGTGGCGACCCTTTTTTAATTCAGCAGGGAATTGAAGTGCTCAAAGTCAAACAAAAACCATTTGATTTTAGAGTAATGGTACAAAAACCATATAGTGAATGGAAAGTTAGCAATATAATAGGAAGAGTTGCCGCTCCCGGTATGATAGTTACTAATTTATATCTCGGCGCGGAAGTGGCAAACTACGACGAACTGATGCAAAGAGCGAATATTGCCGATAACGAGGCCAGAGAGTTGCGGCAAAAATTGTATTCCATAGCAGAGCGGACTGCGCTGGTATTAAATAACCGGTATGCCGGCCTTAGGGAACTGGGGATTGACATCGGGATTGATCAGAATTTAAACCCGTGGATTTTTGAAGTCAATACAAAGCCGATTATTATCAAAAATAACAATGATAAAGTTAATGAATACCATAAAATCATTATGAACAATCTTAAAAACCATTCCATCTGACAGGTGATAGTCTCGCACTTAAATGCTTGCACACGGGAGCCGTACATCCTCTGGGCTTTGATGCAACGAGGACAAGAAGTACGGCATTATTTATTTATTAACATATAGCAATTTATCTATATACTTCATAGTATAAACTATAGTGCATTAATAGCAGATTTGGCAGCAGCTTGAACGGGGGCGGCAAGATGTTTTTTAAAAACAGAAAAGTATTAATTATTGGAGGAACCGGTACAATCGGTAAAAGTTTACTGCAAAAAATTTTATTAGACCACCCCAGCGTTGTTAGGGTTTTCAGCAGAGATGAATATAAGCAATACATGCTACAAAATGAACTGGGTACAAGAAAAGATATTCGCTATTTAATTGGAGATGTACGGGATTATGACCGTGTACTAAGTGCCATGGAAGACATTGATTATGTTTTTCATGTTGCCGCATTAAAACATGTGGCAGCATGTGAGTATAATCCATATGAAGCAGTACTGACAAATATAGTCGGTACGCATAATATTATAAAAGCGGCAAAAGTACAAAATGTAAAAAAAGTTACTTTCACCAGTTCTGATAAAGCCATTTGTCCTGTAAACACATATGGAGCGACTAAGCTTACAGCTGAAAGGATAATTGTTGCCTCTGAATACAGTAAAGGAAATAGCATAACCAATTTTTCTATTGTCAGATTTGGCAATGTAATCGGGTCTCGGGGTTCGGTAATTCCATTTTTTATTAATCAGATTGTAAACGATAGAAAAATAACAGTTACAAATCAATCCATGAGTCGTTTTATGATGACAGTCAGCCAGGCTACTCAATTAACTATTAAGGCTATGCAAGAAGCCAACGGGGGAGAAATTTTTGTACTAAAAATGCCGGTGATACTGCTAGGAGATTTAGTAACAATAATCACAGAAGAAACATGCAAAAAATCACTAGAGTTGCATAAATTGAATTTTAATTTGTCAAGCATGGAAATAGGAAGATAATTTGAGATAATAGGTGTAATCAGGAGAATATCAAGCAAAATAGGCATAAAACCCTTGCATATATAGAAAAAATCCTTTATAATAGAGATATGGGGTAGTCCTTGCCCAAATCTCCAATATAAAGGAGTCAAAATATGCAAGGCAAGGATACCACAAAATCCACATTTTTTCAATTGTTTGAGCCAATATTTCAGGGAGGAGTTTTTAAATGGC
>JAGXRN010000063.1 GCA_018335875.1 Dethiobacter sp. | reverse complement strand
TTTTAATTTATTTCTTAAATAAAAATCTCGTTAAGGAGGGAAGGTAAGTGTATGTAAATATTAAAGGTTTGAACTTTAAATATCATAATGCAAAAGAACAAACAATCGTAGATTTTAATCTTGAAATACAAAAAGGTGAGGTCATTTCAATCTTTGGTCAAAGCGGAAGTGGCAAGAGTACTGCTCTAAGGTTGCTTGCTGGACTAGAGATTCCTAAAAGTGGTCTGATAGAAATCGACAAACGTGTTATGGTTGATGATAAAATTTTTGTTCAACCGGAAAAAAGGGGCCTCGGAATGGTTTTTCAGGACTACGCACTGTTTCCCCATATGACCGTTGAAGGTAACGTAAAGTTTGGTTTAAAAAACATGAATAACAAGGAAAAAGAAAAAAGAGTCGAAGAAGTCTTAGAGTTGGTCGAGCTAAAAGACTATAAAAAGAGGTATCCCCATGAAATAAGTGGAGGTCAACAACAAAGAGTAGCTTTAGCCCGTGCTTTAGCCCCTAAGCCGTTATTGGTACTTTTAGATGAACCATTTAGTAATTTAGATGCAGATTTACACGCGAAAATTCGTAATGATCTAAAAAAGATCATTGCCCAAGCCGGCATAACTTCAATTTTTGTAACGCACAACAAAGAAGATTCGATCGCAATTGCTAACAGAGTCGTCGTTCTCGAAAAAGGGATAATCATTAAAACTGGCAACCCAACAGAAATCTTTATGAGTTCAGCGATAAAGAAGAATAAAGTTAAAGCATTGTAACGGTGGCGTATTCTTGATTTACCGGTCATACAATTGTAACTAACAAAGTTTAACAATAAGCTCGAAGCAAAAATTCGCGCAAACTGCGCGAATTTTTGCTTTTATAGTGCGCCCGGCATGGGCGCAGTCTAACGGGTGAAAGTCCCGAACACGCCCGGTAGCGGGAAGTGTATAGCCAAGGCCAAGCGCGTCCATCGCGAGGTGGAGCGTGAAGGAAGGCGGCGGCAAATTTCCGGCCTGACGAACAGAAATCGCATCAGGCGCAAACTGTGGATAAGGCTGCTATACAAGTCGAAATCCAATAGCTACACGGAATCAGTTTGTGTAAATGCGGCAGGTAGATGGAGAGAAAGACTGCGTTCTTACCCGGGGAGGCCTCACGGACGGTAGAAGCGTATTTGCTAAACCGGTTGAAACAAGATTTATCGTGAGGAGTCAGATGAAGCCATAGTGCGTGCGTGGCAGCACGTTCATCAGGTGGGTTAAAGTCCCACTGAGTCCCGGACTGGGGGACTCATATCCAAACTTGGGGGTAATGCCTCAGGGGCTGATGCGAAGCATCAGAGGGCAGGGCGTTCACCGTGAGGTGAAGTCTGAAGGGCTTGAGGAGAAGTACCGGGCCGTAGTGAAACGGGGCTACCCGAATTGCGAACCGGTCGGCCAAAGATGGGGAAAGGTCGAGCCTGCACTATGGAGGCGAAGGCATTCCAGTTCACCCATCGTACCAAGGTGTGTGCGGGCGGCACGGTACGGAAGATGACGTTGTGACCCACGGAGGCCTCGTATCATCTGGACAAGTACACCGTAATGGGCCGGTGTATAAACATAGCCGGAATGAAGGTTGCTGGCACGTTCATTCCTATCAGACAAGCACAGCACTCCAGTAAAGCTTTCTATAAGGAGACCCCGAAATGAAAGCTCACGTGGTGCGAGGAGTCGGAGAGCTGAATAGTACTTTAACTAGCGAACAACAAAAACGCTAGGACTATCTGTCTTGGTACAGATAGCTTCAGGTCCACTCAAAAGGCGGCTTGAAGGGGAAGTCAGCTTGCTTTATGGAGCCGGAAGCTGACATAGGATTCGTGAGTAGGCGGCAAGGGAAGGATAGTTCCCTATGTGAAAGACCTGGAACTTGTGTGCGGAGGAGACGGAACCGATGACAGTAGAAGGTACAGTTAAAAAGTTTCATTCCCTGATTGATAAGGTTTACCATCTGACAAACCTGAAGATGGCATGGGGAACAGTGAAAGCAAATCGCGGTAGTGGAGGAATCGACAAAGTAGGGATACCGGAGTTTGACGAAGTTGCTGAATCAGAATTACAGAAACTTCATGAAGAATTAAGAACAGGTACGTACAAACCGTTACCAGTACGCAGAGTAAACATACCCAAAAGAGGCAACCCGAAAGAGAAAAGACCTCTGGGAATACCTTCAATTCGGGACAGAGTATGTCAGCAAGCACTGAAGAACCGCTTGGAACCAATCTTTGAACCAATATTCAGTGAGTCTAGTTTTGGCTATCGGCCAGGACGCTCTGCTCATCAAGCGATGCGCAAAATATACCACGAAATTCTGGATGGGTATGAATGGGTTGTGGATGCTGACCTGCGTGATTTCTTTGGAACGGTTCACCATGAACGACTGATTGACATGATTGCAGGAAAAGTTAGTGACGGTAAGGTTCTGAAACTGATCAGGCTCATGCTGGAAGCTGGGTATATGGACAAAGGAAGGAAATACCCAACACCTCAAGGAACACCGCAAGGTGGAGTAGCAAGTCCATTGTTCAGTAACATCTACCTCAATCCGTTTGACCATGCGATGGAGAAAAAAGGATACAAATTGACGCGTTTTGCAGATGATTGGGTGGTGCTTTGCAAGACACGTGCAGAAGCAGAAAAGGCTCTTAAGGATGCAAAAGAGATTTTGCAATCACTAGGGCTTATTCTCCATCCGGAAAAGACTCGAATTACCAAGATAGACTGGGGATTTGAGTTTCTTGGTTATAAGGTCAAACGAGGAAAAGGGCTCAGACTTCCAAAAAGCAAGATAAAGAAAGGGTCTAACAGGCAGAACATTTATGCAATCCCAACTGAAAAGTCAGTGAAGAGATTCATGGACACGATACGTGAACGCACTAAAAGGAGAATCCCTCTAAACATGCAAGACCTCATCGACTGGATAAATCCAGTAATCCGAGGCTGGGGTAATTACTATCGCAAAGCCCATGTACGCAAATTATTTAACAGGTTACAGCGTTGGATTGTAAGAAGAATCTGGAGTCATCGATGTAAACGGTGGCGAAACAATGGCTGGAAGCGTTATCCTGAACCAGTACTGTACCAGACATTCAAATTGGTGAACCTTCTATCACTCATACCGGATTTGAGACGGTAACTGCATCAGTAAGATGACATAAAGGAAAGCGGATTGCGGGAAAACCGCACGATCCGTTTGAATGAGCGGACGGAGGAAGGCTCAGGCCGACCTCCTTCGACTCTACAGCAGTACAGTCGACGGTACTGTGAAGGGTGGAACCCTTGGAGGTGATAGTAAATGAATGTTACCGGGAATCAGGACAAAGAAAGCAGAAAACACTGTGAAAGCAGTGGCTGGCCGCAAAGGGATAGTGCGGAACACAAAGAGTATGCGGGAGCGCTTACTGATTCAGGGATAACTGAAAACAACATCACCAATGCCGACAGACCCGAAGGTGGACTGCTGGAGGAAATCCTTAGCCCAAGTAATCTTAACCAAGCGTACAAGCGGGTTAAGAAGAACAAAGGTGCAGGCGGAGTCGATGGGATGAAAGTGGAAGATCTTCTACAATATCTCAAAGACAACGGGGATGAAATCCGGCAGTCCATCAAGGACGGAAAATACCGTCCGCAACCTGTACTTCGGGTAGAAATACCCAAAGAAGACGGGAAAAAGAGAAAGTTGGGAATACCAACAGCCGTAGACCGAGTCATACAGCAGGCGATAGCTCAGGTTCTGACGCCAATCTATGAGCCTCAATTCTCGGACAGCAGTTATGGATTCCGACCAAGAAGAAGCACGCATGACGCTATCAGGGTGTGCCAGGAGAATATCCGGGATGGATACAAGTACGTAGTGGATATGGACTTGGAAAAGTTCTTCGATACAGTGAACCAAAGCAAACTGATAGAGATACTGTCACGGAGCATTAAGGATGGGAGAGTCATATCCCTCATCCATAAATATCTCCGGGCAGGAGTTGTCACACGCATCGGCGGATTCGAGGAAACGGAACTAGGTGTGCCGCAGGGAGGACCCCTGAGTCCGCTTTGTGGAAACATCCTTCTGAACGAACTGGACTGGGAACTGGAACGGAGAGGGCACAGGTTCGTCCGTTATGCGGACGATATGCTCATCTTCTGCAAAAGCAAGAGGGCGGCGGAAAGAACACTGGAAAATCTAATCCCGTTCATAGAGAAGAAATTATTCCTCAAAGTGAACAGGGAAAAGACAGCAGTAGCCTATGTAGGCAAGGTCAAATTCTTAGGTTACGCGTTCTACATCAACAAGAACAGAGACGCGGGTCTGCGAGTACACCCCAAGAGTGTTGCAAAAATGAAAGCGAAGATACGCAAAATAACATCAAGAAGCAATGGAATGGGATACGAGCAGAGGAAGTTAAAACTCAAGCAGTTTATAACTGGCTGGGTTAACTACTTCAAACTCGCGGACATGAAGACCCTAATGAAAATGACAGACCAATGGTTACGTAGACGTATCCGGATGGTTATTTGGAAACAATGGAAGAGGGTTAGAACGCGATATGCGATGCTCAGGAAATTGGGCATTGTAGACTGGGTTGCAAGAGAAGGCGCAAACATAAGAAAGGGTTACTGGCGCTGTGCCCGTAACCCAATCATTGCCAAAGCCATCTCTGCTGAGAGACTTAAGAAGGCGGGATATTTTAATTTTCTCGATTATTACGAGTCTGTTCGGGTGTAAACTTGGGAGGAGCCGTATACCGAACGGTACGTACGGTTCTGTGGGAGGTCGGCTACTCAATTAATGGGTAGTCTCCTACCCGATATAGTTTTAACTGGCTATCCACTTGACTACGGTAACTAGATGTTGTGTTTAGTCAAGTCAGAATAAGTGGTTGGTTGAACCTGCATGGCGCACTCAAGCAAGCGATAAAACAGCATACTCCTTTTAGCAGACTTGAAGCCAGTATGCTAAGTAACAGATTGTCTTATACCTGATTAAGTGATATTATTGAATCATCAAATGAATCATCAAAAAAAGCAAATTCCTATCTTTATAATTGCTTGATGATGATCTGTTAATAAGGCGGTGAGCGTCTTGTTATCCCTGGAGTTAGTTTGGCAGAATATAATTTCTCCTCCCATCCTGTTTTTTGCGCTTGGTGTACTGGCAGCTCTTCTAGGCTCAGACTTAAAAATTCCCGACGCTGCGGGGGCAACCATCGCTGTCTTTGTTCTCACTTCGATTGGTCTGAGAGCGGGTGTGGCTGTGAGTAAAGTTGGTATTTCAGAGGTTATTTTGCCTGCATTGCTAGCGGTGCTCACCGGGATACTATTAGCCGTAATGGTATACAGTATTTTTACAGGAG
>JAGXRN010000062.1 GCA_018335875.1 Dethiobacter sp. | reverse complement strand
CCCGGATCATTTAAAATGGTTACATACCATTATTTCCAATGCTAAAGCCTACATTGCCGGAACTTACCATGGTCTGGGACCGAGGCATTTACAGTCGTACTTGGATGAATATAGTTTCCGCTTTAATCGCAGAAAGTTCAAAGGCCAGCTGTTTAACAGGTTGCTCAATGCCTGTGTATTAACAGATACTATCACTTACAATGAGCTTGTTGCCGTGTCTCCCTGAGGTAACTTGATACTCAGGTAAAAAAATAAGGGGCTGCTGCACTAAAACTATTTAGCTTGTTGTGCAACAGCTCCATTTAACCAATGTATGCAGTTGAAATTACTGAGTTCCGTTACACACTTTGTTGCCGCGATTCACCACAATGGCAGAATTTCTGTTCACTGATCAGCGCTTTGGAAGAGCAATTTTTTTGTTGCCGGTACCTGCCGCTACTAAGAGGTCATCTCAAAGTGAATCTGATGTACGTGGTTGTTGTATAATTTCCTGAACCAGCAAATCAAGTGCCCGGCCCAGGGTAATGGGCCCATCCTGGGCTTCCGCACCCGGAGTCCGACAGACAGTATCCAGCCCGTCATTGCCTTCAACGTGTGCCAACTGCAGCCATTTAAGTGCAGATGCTTCTCTTCCTTCCTTTATCGGGATTACCACTTTAACCCAGGGGGAGTTCAACAGTGCATTTCTGAGATTATCACCATCCAGTTGCACAAGCCATTCCTTTACGGAAACTTTACCGTTGCCTGCCTCATCTAATTGGGCAGAGTTCTGTCCGGCAGGAATCCGGGGCAACCACCAGTCCGGAGCTATATAGTAAAATATTTTTTCTATATCAAACAAGGACCTGAATATTTCGTCTGATACATGCTTTTGAATGGTTTCGGCGCCCATAAGATATCGCAGAATATAACGGTAAAGAATATATTTTTCTTCCTCACGTAATTCAGCGGATGTACGCCGGCGTACCTGACCGGAAAGTGTAATCTTTTCCTGGACGGCATTTTCATATTCCTTATACGGGAACCAGTTTACTGTCGTTTTAATACCTTCCGGTACCTCCATCCGTTCAAGTCCGGGAATGCCAAGCCGGAGTCCGGGTTCATCTACATAGGTCTGCCAGCACATCTGTGTGCCGGTGTGCTGAACTTTAACCTCAACTTTTTTCATCGAGCGGCGAATTTGCTTCTTTAGGTGTAATTCGGCTATTTTTTTAGCATGTGTAACATTTTTCTCATAGTCTGCATCGGCGGTTGCATCGTCGAGGTAAATTACCGACTCCTCGTCGTCATTGTCACAGATAGCAAAACGGATATTTTTTTTGCTCTCTTCTTTAAGTAACTCCAGAAAGTCATAGTTTAACTCTAATCCAGCAGATATGTCATTATCCGATTTATTTATGTTTGCCTCATCAGAATCAGCACTCCCGCCCGGGTTTATACTGAATAAATGTGCAATGCCGATTGGGGACAGGATCGGCATACGTGTTTCCGAATCGAAATCAGCTATGGGGTCAACAAAATTCGTCTGAATTTCCCAGTTGGTTTTATGCTGAAAACATAAGTTATAGAGCAAATCGGGTGACGTTTCTTTTAACCAGTCTAACACCCCTGCAGTGACAGATGCCTTTAAAGAATCCTCAGGGTTAAGCTTCCTGATTACACTCTCTAATTCAGTAACAAACTTGGAAATACTGATTTTTTCAATATTCTGTCTGGTCTCAGAAATCCCACTTGCTTTTTCGGCCGTATCCTTGTTGCCTTCTTCAGAGTTATCATTAGCAGCGGTTACAATAGGATCAGTGCCCGCCGTTTGCCAGGGTTTGGGTGACTCAGCTAGCTTATCCCGTTCAAAATATCTGCGGACTTTTTCCTCGAATTCTATGCTTCTGGTTGTTTTGGCCGCAGTTTGATGTGTTGCATATGTAACAGCATTTTCTAAGCCAGTCGTATTTGCCCTTGCACCGGCTTGTTCCTTTAGGTACTTTACTACTTCCGTATCCATCCATTCAGGAGGCCTGACAACGAGCTCCGTATCCGGCCTTAAGGTCCTGGGGTCCCCTTGCTCCAGTATTTCCCTGATACTGATGTCTTTGATCATGCTCTCAATAATGCTTTTTATATTTTCCTCCTGCTCCAACGCTACCCGCTTTTTAGCCAGATTGCCTTTCCATCCGGTGATTGGTTGGTACACACCAAATAGACGGTTTTCGAATGGCAAAATACCCTTATTGCGGCTATGCCCTTCCGACACTTCTTTTTCCTCCGTTCGTATTTAAATGGTTCACGAAATAACTCGTAAACTTGTATTATATAGACAGTTTATGTAATCGGCATATGTAATGTTACTCATATTTTGCATGATACAGCAGACCCCGGCCGGATTGATCCTTCCTGATAGGCCGGTATAAATGCAGCCAGCCGAAAAACACCTTATATAATAGATTCTTTTACACGTAATGATGATGAACTTCATATAGCAGTCTGGCATATAATGTCTTTGAGCGCGTAAAGCGCAATCACTTTATGAAGAGGGTATAGCGATGCAAGCAAATCCATTGGATTCTGACGGGAAAGATAACACCTGTTTCAGCAGAAGCCTGCTTAAAACTTGCCCGCGCCGGCATTGCGTTAGGAAACCAATCGGTGTTGTTGGCAGGTATTAATGACAATGCACATGTGATAAAGAAGCTGAATCAGATGCTCCTAAAAATAATGGTGCGGCCATACTACCTTCTTCATGTAAAACCAGTTAAAGGAACACACCATTTCCGTACACCCATTGAAACAGGAATGGACATAATAAAAGAATTAAGGGGCTCAACTTCCGGGTTGGCGATACCCACTTTCGTTGTTAACGCGCCGGGTGGCTTGGGCAAAATAGCATTGAATTCAGAGTGCGTTGCTGGAGAAGCCGGAAATAGAGTCATTCTTAAAACATGGGAAGGTAAATTGATTCAGTATGAAAACCCTGGTCCGGGGAGTTAAAAAAAATCCACTATGAAGTGGATGTGTGTGCAATAATAAATTAAATGAATAGAATCAAAGCAGCTACCGGTGGCGGAGAACTATATTTTTACCGGCGCCAGTTTTATATTTCCCCACACCGCCAGCTTGTCGTCCTTAATCAGCAGAACTCCTTCCACGCCGACTATAGAGCGGGCGAAATCCAAAGCTTTTGTCAGGTCATCAGCGGTCTGGATGCGGTTGGCCGTGGCGGTGGCTGCAGCGTCAGACAGCGGTGCTGATGGTGAAACAATCAAAGCTGCATCCGCCCTGCCGAAGCTGAGTGATGGGCCCACTGTGCCGGAGGATGTGCAGATGCCGTAGGGCTTAGCCCTCGGCGCCAGCTCGACGGCCAGGCGGTTGCAAAGCGGCGAAGGGCCGGCAAAGACAGCTACACGGCTGGATGAAGTGGTTTGTAAGAAGATATCGCCCCCGTTTTCTACTATCACCGACTTTACGCGCTGCCGCAGGTCCAGCCCTACCAGTTCAGCGAAAGTTCCTGCCACAGCTGCCATGGGGCCGACTCCCGCAGTGTTGCCCGCCCTGGCCATGGCCAGGGCAATAGGCGGGGCATCCGCACTAACCAGGTATGGTTCGAGTGTGCTGTGGAATTCAGGGTCCAGCTTCAGGTATTCCTCCAACTGTGTCCGGTAGAAAAGAATACGCTCCTCTGTAAAGTTCACCAGCTCCTGTGAGAAGCTTTCGCTGTCCACTGATACCTGGAGGTCAGTCTCCTTAATTTTTACTTCAAAGCAAGACATGCCGGAAGCGACCTGGTGACGATAGCTGCGCCGGGAATAGTCCATCCTATTCTCCCGACAGGTAACGGGCCTCCACCGCCCGCGCCGGGCAGGCTTTGAGGCAGTGTTCACAGACTATGCATTTATCCCCTTCAAAAGTCACAGTCATCTCCGGCCGTTTCATTGTGAGCGCGCCTGACGGGCAAATCACGGTGCAGGCGCCGCACTGGTTGCAGCGCTCCTCCACCCAGACAATCTGCTGTTCCAGGGGCAGTACGATTACGCCACGGGATTGCATGAATTCCACAGCCTCGCTCAGGTCTTTTTCATCAGCTGTCAGTTCCACAACCATCTGGCCTTCTTTACGTGGGTTGATATTTGCTTTCAGTATATTGGGCATTACGTTGAACTCTTTGACAAGAGTATACATAAACGGGAATTCCACCACTGTGCCCGGGAACCGCAGGACAAGCTTGCGCTTCATATCTTTCACTCCTCTTCTATTTCGCATCTGCCGGCTTTATTTTCATTGATGCATTGCCTGCAGGCAATTTGGCTACAGGCTCTGCCAGTAAAAAGTCGCCGTTCTTTATCCACTGCTTAAGAGTTTCCGCGATTTCCCCCGCTCTGGGGTAGCTTGAAAGCGGCGCTGTTTTTACTTCTTTATCCTGGATAATAATTTTGCCTGACTTCAGTTGAGCATAGGTCACACTGCCAAGGCTGGCCCCTGTGCCCTGGGGATAGTCTTCACTGTAATCCACAATGGGAGCTACAATATCTTCGTCCCTGACAGCAGCATGAAGTAGAGTCTCCACATCAAGAATGGGGATTGGCAGGCCTACCCCCACCTGCATCGATACCCCATAACCTATAAAGCTGACGCCGCGCAGCCATCTGGACTTCATCTGCTTCAGGTCGCCGATTAGTGCCAGGGTGCCTGCGGGGACAAGCGGCACATCGTTGTCGCCGCGCACTGCATTGGGATTGTGCTGCGTGCCGTGCCAGGCCACATAACCAACCCCGCCACCGAGGAATAGCTTGGCGCCGATGCCAACAGTCCTGTAAAGCGGATCGTTTAAGAGCGGGGAGAGCTGGCCGGCGCTGCTGTAATTGGCATTGCAAAGATTGGGTTTAAGAATACCCATATAGGTATAAAGTGTCCTGTCGGAAAGGTTAACCGCCACGTTATAGTTTTGGTAGCAGTTGCGTGGATTAAACAGGTACGCTTCGTTGAGGTCAGACAATCTGATGGTTTTTTCCAGCTTCTGGCGTGGATAGCAGTCAGTACCGTAAGATATGGCATCCACTCTGATTTCCTTACCCGCAACCAGGTCTTCAATGACATGGGCGCCGCCGTAGTTAAAGCTGCCGGGAAAGTTCTGGTTGGCCAGATCTGTCTCAGGGATTTCAGTGGCGCCGATGAATACATCGACCGCGGCGATGCCGGCGTAAGCATTAACACCGTTTAAAGATACCTTGGACATCCTGATGCGCGGCTTGGAGTGGCCGAGATTTAAAAAAGCGCCCGAAGAGCACATAGGGCCAAAAGTACCGGTGGTAACAACATCAACCCTCTTTGCCGTCTCTTCAGGGCCGTGCTCAGCCACCATGCCGATGATTTCCTCGGCGGTAACCACCACTGCCTGGCCTTTGCTGATTTTTTCATTGATTTCAGCATAACTTCTGATAGCTGTCATTTGTTCTTCGCCTCCTCTAATTTCGCGAGAAAGGCGTGCTCCTTTGGTTCCCTTAAAGCACGCTTTCCAGTGCTGTATTCACCTGCCACTTTACAAATGTAAAGTGATATTATTTCCTACAGCGCAAAAACTAAAAAACTTCCTGAATGCAGGAAGAGGAATCGCAATTAGTACGACTCTCATCTTCCAGAAGTTCCTCTGCTGGAGTTAGCACCGCTGACTTGCGTCCGGTTGCCGGGCTTCATAGGGCCAGTCCCTCCACCTGCTCTGGATAAGAGTAGATATTCATTTCTTCGTGCATCAGTTTGCCGAGGATGGTGATACCGCGGCTTATTTTGTCTGGGCAGGCTTCTGAGAAAGCGAAACGGGCTGTGTTTTTGCCGTTGCCGTTGACAAAGAAACCAGCGCCGTCAACATAGGCAACTTTACGCTCAATGGATTTGAGCAGCAGAGCGCGGGCATTCATGCCCTCCGGCAGTGTCACCCAGATAAAGAACCCACCTTCGGGCACAGTCCAGGTTACACCGGCAGGGAAGTACTTATCCATGCAGGAAAGCATCAGGTCGCGCTTTGCTTTGTAGCGCTCGGACAATGTACTGACGTGGTGGTCAATATAGCCGCTGTCTGCAAAGCGGCAGGCCATGCGCTGTCCAAGTGAATTGGAGCAGAGGTCGGTGGCCTGCTTGGCGCAGGCTATTTTCTGAATCAGGCTTTCATCGGCTACCAGCCAACCAACGCGGATTCCGGGGATGAAGGTTTTGGAGAAAGAACCAAGATAAATCACGCGTCCCTCAGTGTCCATGGACTTGATGCTCTGCACCGGCTCGCCTTCAAAACGGATTTCGCCGTAGGGGTTATCTTCGATAAGCAGGAAGTTGTATTCACGGGCCAGCTCAAGTATTTTTTTGCGGCGCTCAAATGACATGCAGATGCCTGTGGGGTTTTGGAAGTTGGGGACTATATAGGCAAATTTGGGAGTGCGCCCTTCCATCTTCAGCTTACGCAGCCTGGCTGCCAGCAGGTCTGTCTGCAGTCCTTCTGCATCTAAGGGCACAGGCAGGCGTTCAGCCTGGTAGTTGTGCACAGCGCCAAGGCCTCCCACATAGCCTGGCTCTTCCACGATAACCACATCGCCGGGGTTGACAAATACTTTGCTCAGCAGGTCCATGCCCTGCTGTGAACCATTTGTAATCAGGATATTATCGACGCCTGCCGGGACTCCCTCCCTGGTCATCTTAGCGGCCAGGTATTTGCGCAGTTCCACATTTCCCTCTGTGGGGCCGTACTGCAGGGCGGACCTGCCTTCCTGCGTGATTAATTCATCCATTACTTCACTGACTTTTTCCATGGGGAAAAATTCAGCGCTGGGGAAACCCCCGGCAAATGACATAATTTCCGGCTGTTCGGTAAGTTTAAAGAATTCGCGGATCTCTGAAGTCTTCATCAGCCTTGCCCGTTCCGCATAGAGTTCATCCCAATTCATCAGTCGCACCTCCGTAGTTTAGGAAGAAAAAAATAAGGACAAATAAAAACTCCCGTCTCCATAGACAGAGACGGGAGAAAATACCCGCGGTACCACTCTGATTACCGGATAGCCCGGTCGCTCAAGCATACGCTTTCTGGTTAACGGCAGCGCCGGCGCCGCTTACTTAAATTTCAGCGGGCAGCTCCGGGGCGGCTCACCTTTCACAAAACCGGGACGCCTTTTCAGCTTGCGGCATCCTCTCTGTCGGTTGTTCCGGGCTTCTTCCCCATCTTAGCTTTGTTACAGTATATGATTTTCCGCATGATAGGTGTTTGAAAAAGTTAATTTGAGTGTAATTATAACAGAAGTTGAGACAGGTGGCAATAGGTTAGGAAAATTAATTTTTGACAAAATAGTCAAAGCCGGCCGCAAATGCTTTTCTGTTCTCTTCCAGGAAACGTGACGGCACCACTTCCTGCAGCGCCTCGTCACAGTGCTGCGGGGAAAAGCCAAGGCACCTTGACAGCACTCCGCTTAAAACCACGTTGGCTGCACGCGGCTGGCCGCAGGCACGGGCTACTTCCAGGGCGTTTAGCGCATAGAGATATCCTATCTCTTCGCCAACCATGGCTTCCATATTCCCCATTATCCCGTCAGGGTATTTCTGGGCGCCTATTATCACAGGTACAGGCTTTATTTCCTGTGTGCTGACAACCACTGTGCCTCCGCGGCGCAGCATCGGCAGCCAGCGCCAGGCTTCCAGCTTTTCCGAGGCGATCATATAGTCGGCCTGGCCTGTGTCAATGAGCGGTGTGTGGACCTCTGCCCCAAAGCGCAGGTGTGTAACAACACTCCCGCCGCGCTGTGCCATGCCGTGTATTTCAGAAATCTTTAACTCCAGGCCCTGTTTTAGCACAACCTGGGCCAGGATTTTGCTCGCCAGGATAATGCCCTGGCCGCCAACACCCACCATTAATACACTGGTGACCTTATGCTCAGACATTGCCGTCACCCACCTTTACAATGGCCTCTTTTTTACAAACCTGCAGGCAGACGGCGCACCCCACGCAGAGTGAGGCATCCACATTTGTCTGTCCGTCCACTTTGGAAATGGCGGGGCAGCCCAGTTTCATGCACAGCCCGCATTCAATGCACCTATCTTTATCAATGGTATAGATATCCTTTGGCCCCTTGTCCATGAGGGCGCACATGCGCTTTACCACCAGGACTGAAGGTTCACCGGCAGCTGTCTCTTCCCTGATGGCCGCCTCCAGCGCTGCCAGGTCGTAAGGGTCAACTTCCTTTACCCTCTTTACGCCGAGCGCGCGGCAGATCGTAGCGATATCAAGTGCCGCGGTCGGGTCGCCTTTGAGCGTGCTGCCTGTGCCCGGGTGGTGCTGGTGGCCTGTCATGGCTGTAATCCTGTTGTCAAGCACCAGTGTCAGTATGGAGCCGCGGTTGTAGACTACGTCTGCCAGCCCGGTCAGCCCTGAGTGGAAGAAGGTGGAGTCACCGATAACCGATACCACTTTTCCCAATAAGTCCCGGTTTCCTTTTTCCAGGCCAAGCCCGGCACTTATGCTGGCGCCCATGCAGATACAGGTGTCCATGCCTTCAAGCGGCGCCAGGGAACCCAGTGTGTAGCAGCCGATATCGCCGCTTACCACCAGTTTCAGCTTTTTCAGGGTATAGAAGACGCCGCGGTGAGCGCAGCCGGGGCAGAGCACCGGCGGCCGCAGGGGGATGGGCTGCTCGTCCCGGGCCGGTACAGGCAGCGGTGTAAACAGCGGCCTGCCAAGTATCTTTTCTGCCACCATGCTTGACGAAACCTCGCCAACCAGGGGAAAGAGTTCCTTGCCCTTTACTTTAATGCCCATGGCACAAATCTGCTCTTCCATGAATGGGTCGAGTTCCTCTACCACATACAGTTCATCCACGCCGGCGGCGAATTCGGCAATTAGTTTTTCCGGCAGCGGGTAACAGATGCCAAACTTCAGTACTGATGCCTGAGGCAGCGCCTCGCGCACATACTGGTAGCAGATGCCCGCGGCGATTACCCCCACTTTCCTGTCGCGCCATTCTATGCGGTTGAGCGGCGACTGTTCGGCGTAAGCGCAAAGTTTACTCATGCGTTCCTCCACCACCACGTGCCGCAGGCGGCCATAGGCCGGGATCATCACATATTTTTTGGCGTCTTTTGTATAGGGCTTTACAGGCACTTCCCGCCTCTCACCCAGTGCAACAAGGCTCTGGGCATGGGAAATCCTTGTGGATGATTTCAGCATCACAGGCGTATCAAACTCTTCACTGATGGCAAGGGCAATACCCACCATCTCCTTGGCCTCACTGCTGTCGGATGGCTCCAGCATCGGCGCCTTGGCCAGGCGCGCATAGTGGCGGCTGTCCTGCTCGTTTTGCGAGCTGTGCATGCCCGGATCGTCGGCTGCTACCAGTACAAGGCCGCCGTTAACGCCGGTATAGGAAAATGTCATCAGGGGGTCGGCAGCCACGTTTACACCAACGTGCTTCATAGCCACCAGCACTCTGCTGCCAGCCAAGGAAGCCCCGATACCCACTTCCAGCGCCACCTTTTCATTGCTTGACCACTGGGCATCAATCTCATCATAAAGTGCAATATTTTCTAAAATTTCGGTACTGGGAGTGCCGGGGTAGGCGGCTGCAAAATGGACCCCTGCCTCGTAGGCGCCCCTGGCGATAGCCTCATTTCCGGTCATCAGCGTCTTTTTCATAGTCTCCCCCCTTTGTTAACTTTCTGTTCTTTTATCAAGCACACGCTTTGCTTTGCCCAGTGTGCGCTCCAGCGTTTTTGGTTCAACCAGTCTGACACGGGCGCTGACGGTAAGCACATTGTTCAACTTGCGGCTGATCTTTTGCTCCACCGCTTCCAGGTCGCGAAATGAACCTGTGAATTTCTCCCTGTTCAGCTCCACCTGGACTTCCAGGTCGTCAAGGTAGCCCTTCTTTTTATCTACTACGATCAGATAATGCGGCGCCACCTCTTCTACTTCCATGAGGACGCTTTCAATCTGGGACGGGAAAACATTAACTCCACGGATAATGAGCATATCGTCGGTGCGGCCGGTGACTTTACGCATCCGGGCCAGTGTGCGCCCGCAGTCACAAGCGTGCCTGTCCAGCACCGAAAGATCTTTGGTCCGGTAGCGGATGACAGGGAAGCCTTCTTTGGTCAGAGTGGTAAAGACCAACTCGCCCTCCTCCCCGTCAGGCAGGACTTTGCCTGTGGCAGGGTCGATCACTTCCACCAGGAAATGGTCTTCGTTGATATGCAGGCCGCCGCGCTCAAGGCACTCGCCGGCCACTCCGGGACCTATAATCTCGCTTAACCCGTAATTATCTGTGGCTGTGATCCCCAGGCGCTCCTCTATCTGCAGGCGCATATTTTCTGTCCAGGGTTCACCGCCGAACATGCCTACACGCAGTGGCAGACTGTGGGGGTCAACACCCATGTCGGAGGCAACTTCCGCCAGGTAAAGAGCATAAGAGGGGGTGCAGACGATGACACTGACACCAAAATCCTTAAGCAGCATTATCTGCTTCTCTGTATTGCCTGCCGAAGCCGGCACCACTGTGGCGCCAACCCTTTCCAGCCCATAGTGCAGTCCGAAGCCGCCTGTGAAAAGCCCGTATGAAAAGCAGATCTGCGCCACATCCTCACGGGTCACGCCTGCCTGCACAGCCAGGCGGGCGATCAGTTCCGCCCAGGTATTGATGTCGTTTTGTGTATACCCGACCACAATCGGCTTGCCTGTTGTCCCCGATGAAGCATGGAGGCGGACAATGTCTTTCATGGGTGCGGCAAAAAGCCCAAACGGGTAGTTGTCGCGCAGCGCATCCTTGGTTGTAAACGGGAACCTTTCCAGATCCTCAAGTGACTTAAGGTCTTGAGGGCGCACACCGTGGCTGTCAAACAGCTCACGATAATAGGGGACTGCGCTGTAAACCTTTTGCAGCACACCCTGCATAAGTGGCAGCTGCAGTTCCCTTAGCTGCTCATAAGACATCGTTTCCCTGTCTCTTTCCCAAATCATAAAAATCAGCCCCTTTTAAAAAACACGGCATATAATTTCCTTGACGACAAGAAAAAGACACCGCAGAAAAAAAGCAGTGCCGCCTTTTCCTCTACCAAACTACCGCGCTACAGCTATCATTTACAGTGAATATACTTCTTCCCCGCCCATGACCCTGATGTTCTTTTTACCCAGTGCAGCAATGGCATCATCACAACCCTCAACCCGAAACACCACAAGCGCATTATGGGCGGATCTGCCGATGAAAGCATACAGGTATTCAATGTTTATACCTGCGCTGCCCAGTTCAGAAAGCACATCTGCCAACCCACCCGGATAGTCGGGGACCTCTACGGCAATGACCTCTGTTTCACTGACCATAAACCCTTCATTTTTAAGCACGGTGTTGGCCAATTCAGGCTTATTTACTATCAG
>JAGXRN010000061.1 GCA_018335875.1 Dethiobacter sp. | reverse complement strand
CAGCCAGCTCAAACCAGGCCGCCCCGTGGCGCCCGCAAGGACCTGCTTACCGCTGCTTCCTTCCGGACCTGACGGGATTCACAAGCTTACGCCGCACGGGACCCGGTCGTCAACACCACTTCTCCGGGTCAGACCCTGAAAAATACGGGCCGGGGACAGGGATTCAACCCTGCTACAGCGGGTTGCAGGTTCAGGGCACCGCTACCTCCCCGTCTAGCACGACCAAGGTTAAACAAAAATGGCGGAGAGAGAGGGATTCGAACCCTCGAGACAAGGTTTTGCCCCGTCTACTCGCTTTCCAGGCGAGCGCCTTCGTCCAGCTCAGCCATCTCTCCGGACTACTCAAATTAAAAGTTATTAAGGTTGCGCGACTCTAAAATTAATCACCAACAATGCGCGCCTAGTTATTATATCACTTTGGCATACGTTTTTCAAACACTGTTTTTTCCCTGTGTTTTTTTACTGTGTGTTTGGTTAAAAATATATTTTTTAATACATAGGCGCAGGTGCGGCGTGCACGCAGGGAAAACAGCTCTCCGGGTTGAATTAGTATTTACTACAACAAGTAAAGGGTTGAGGTAATGACTTTAAAAAAAACATTTCGCCTGTGCCTGATTTTGTTCCTGGGGCTGCTTGTAATGATACTGATGCAGATTGTTCCGTCACGGAGTCAGGTCGCTGATGTACCCGCACAGGATACCCAAACCCAACAGCCTATGGACCCGCGGGAAACCAGGGAAATTGTCAGATACGAGCCCGTCCTGCCTGAAGTGCACTTTTCTACTGACGGTGTGGCACAGGGAGACTTTTTTGCCATCTATATAGATAAAACAACTTTGCTTGATGAGGTTTACGCCACTTCCAACCTGACCAAGAATCGTATCAGATTTTACTCCTTCAAAGAGGGAATGGCGGCTTTTATTCCGGTAAGTTATAACCTTAAACCGGATATATACAGCATAAGCTTAAGAATCTTCCGCGATGATTTGCTGCTTCAGGATGAGAATATTCCCCTGACAGTAATACCAAAACAATTTGTAACACAATACCTTAAGGTAACTGCCGCGCAGAATGCCATCCGTACAAGTGACCGACAGTATGATGACTGGGCAGCGTTTGCCAGGGGCAGGGCGGTCACCGCCCCTATTCCCCTGTGGGAAGAAGATTTTATCATGCCTGTGGCAGGAAAAATTACTACTGAGTTTGGCCTCACACGCTATGTAAACAACGCCAACCCGACACGCCATTCCGGCCTGGATATTGCCGCTCCCAAGGGCACCCCTGTTAAAGCTACCAACAGCGGCCGTGTCACACTTGCCCAGAGCCTTTACGTTCCCGGCAATACAGTAATCATTGACCACGGGCTAAACATCCTCAGCAACTATTACCACCTGGATAAAATCTATGTCAAAGAGGGCGATGAAGTCAAAAAGGGTGATATTATCGGTGCTGTGGGCTCCACAGGTTTTTCCACCGGGCCGCACCTGCACTGGACAATGACTGTAGGTACTGTTTCTGTCAGCCCTTGGCAGATACTTGAAAAAAATCCTCTTGAGCTGCTAAACCTTTCTGAACTACAGTAGAGCATCCGCAGCTGCACAAATAAAAGACAAGGGGACGGTTCCCTTGTCTCATTCCAGTCTCACCTCAAAAACAAGACAACAGAACCGTCTCCTTGTCTTGCGTTACGCTTGGACATGCATATTTTTCAACTTGTCATCAAGCCACAACTGCATTAATTTTGCTTCCAGCATATTTGAGGCGGCTATCTCGGCAATAAACTGGTTCCTTTTTTCTGAGTCGTTTTCCAGCTTGCTTACAAAATCAGTATAGCCTGCATGCGCTTTCTGTTCTATAAAACTGTAGGCCTTGAGCATCCCCCTCTCATCGGCCACATTAATTGTAATGTTAAATAAGCGGCCGATAATATCCCCGCCCTCGATTATTAAGGAAGGCTTGTCCCCCAGGTTTCTGATTACAGTCTTTAGTTTTTCAATATGCTCGATTTCCACTTCCATAAACCTTCTGAATGTCCTGCGTATTTCCTTATCACTGTAGTCCATATATTTTTCATACATGCCAAGGTGGCCGTGCTCAAGTGTCAATATCTTGTTTAATTCTTTCATCAGCATTTTATCGTCCAATGTAAACTCTCCTGAGCGCTTTTAAATTAGTATTTGTAAAAGCAATGAAAAAATACACCCGGTTATATAGCCTGATTATATCCCCGGTTTTCCCGGGAAATAATTTTAAATAACTTGTTTATTTCTTTTAACGGTAGTTTATAAACTGCAATTCCAAATTATAATCGTTTTCTTTAAGAAAAGCGATTACTGCCTGCAGGTCATCCCTGCTTTTACCTGAAACGCGGACCTGGTCGTCCATGATCTGCGCCTGCACCTTTAACTTCAACCCCTTAATATCCTTAACCATTTTGCGGGCTGTTTCAGCTTCGATGCCCTGCTTCAGCTTGATAAGCTGGCGCACGGTGCCACCGCTCGCCTCTTCAACCTTACCGTATTCCAGGTTCCTGATTGGAACCTGCCGGCGCAGAAGTTTTGTCTGCAGGATATCAATTACGCTTTTAAGCTTAAAATCACTGTCGGCTATGATTTTTAGATTATCCTCTTCAATACTTACTGCTGACTTGCTGTTTTTGAAATCATACCGCTGCTGGATTTCCTTGTTTGTCTGGTTGACGGCGTTGTCCACCTCCTGCATATCCACATTGGAAACCACATCAAAAGATTCGTCTTTGGCCATTTAAAACACTCCCTTTGTTTAATAAATCATTCTTCCTTCAATGAAAGAACGTGTTTCTTCATGTCTTGGCGACTGAAATATCCTGTGGGCAGTCCCCTCTTCGACAAGTCTGCCCTGGTATAAAAAGAGCAATTCAGTGGAGAGCCTCCGTGCCTGAAACAAGTTGTGGGTAACGATCAGCACAGTGGTTTTATATTCGCTGTTTAGAAATGTAATCATGCTCTCCAAGAGTTCCACGTTGGCGGGGTCCAGATTGGCTGTGGGCTCGTCCAGAAGCAAAATTTCAGGCTCCAGCACAAGTGCCCTGGCAAGTGCCACCCGCTGTGCCTCACCGCCGGAGAGCGTTTTTGCCCTCTGCCTGCCCTGTGATTCCAAGCCGACTTTTTTAAGGACAGACTGTGACCGCTCCTCTGTTTCCCGGGCGGAAAAACCCCGTGCCCTCATCCCGAAAGCGACATTATCAGAGACTGACATATCGAAGAGCGCCGGCTTCTGAAAGACCATCATCATACGTCGCTGGAGTGTGAGCTTTGCCTCGGGCGCCGACGGGACAGGACGGCCGAAATAACAGAGTTCCCCTTTAGTTGGAGTGTCCAGCAGGTTTAGAATTCTCAGAAATGTTGTTTTCCCGGCGCCGCTTGGGCCGATGATTCCGGTAATGCTGCCCCTGCGAACATTCAGTTTATCTACCCTTAATACCTCTTTACTGCCATATTTTTTTATCAGTCCGGAGATTGCGATAATTTCTGTATTTGTATTATTCATCTGCTCCTCCTGACAATAAGCGGTAAAAGCTGGAATATATCAAAAATGAGATGGCAAGGAGAATTATCCCCAAGGCCATGGCAAAGGCAAAGTTGCCTTTGTTTACTTCAAGCACAATGGCAGTGGTCATCACTCTGGTATGTCCTTCAATATTTCCCCCCACCATCATAACAGCTCCCACTTCCGCCACTGCCCGCCCAAAACCCGCAACCAAGGCGCCTAAAATGCCGATACGCGACTCTCTCATGACCGTCAGGAGTATAAGCCTGCGGTCTGCCCCCAGGGAGCGCAGTGTATCCAGGATTTCTCCACTCTTTCCCCGCACAGCCACCGCTGTGAGGCCGATAATTATGGGGACAACCAGGAGGACCTGGGCCATAATCATGGCAGCTGGAGTAAACAGCAGCCCCAGCAGCCCGAGTACGCCTTTCCGTGAAAGAAGCATGTAGATTATCAGTCCGCCGACCACCGGCGGCAAGCCCATAAGAGTATAGATCAGCCGGGTCAGCCAGCGTACTTTAGGCGCCGGCTGCATACCAAGCCATGTTCCTGCCGGAACACCTGAAAGTGCAGCCAGGATGACTGCACTTCCTGATACAAAAAAAGTAAGAAAAATAACCTGGTAGAGGCCGCGGTCAAAAGACAGCAGCAGGCTTACCGCCTGACTAATCGCATACAGCATACCTGATCCTTTCTACTTGGCGTTGGGGAAGAACAGCGTGTCACCAAAGGGTTTAAAATCCGATACGCGTTTCTGCCCTTCCTGCGAGATAAAGAACTGAATTAATGCTTCTGCCCCTTTGTAATTGAGCTTTGGATAGTTGTCCGGGTTGACGGCCATGATGCCATATTGGTTAAAAAGCTGTGGATCGCCCTCAAAAATAATGACCGAATCCAGCTTATCCTGCAAGGACAGGTATGTTGCCCTGTCAGTAAGCGTATACCCCTCTTTTTCATCAGCAATGCGCAGCGTACCGCTCATGCCTGATCCTACACTGATATACCAGTCACCCTGCGGGGAAATACCGGCCCCCTGCCACAGAGAGAGTTCTTTTTTATGAGTACCGGAATCATCACCTCTGGAAATGAAGGGTGCTCTCTTTTCAGCCAGAGTTAAAAACACCCGGTTTATTTCACTGAGCCCTTTTATGCCCACAGGGTCCGCTTTTGGCCCCACTATCACAAAGTCATTATACATCACATCATGCCTGCCCACAAAATGCCCCTGCCTCACCATCTCCAGTTCAACTTCCCTGGCGTGTACCAGCACAACATCGGCATCCCCGTTTTTTGCCAGCTCCAGCGCCTGTCCGGTGCCAAGGGATACCACTTTTACTTTATACCCGTATTTCTCACTAAAAACCGGCAAAACCCAATCAAGCAGGCCCGAATCGTAAGTACTGGTTGTTGTGGCCAAGATTAAACCCTTTTTTACCCCATTCGTTTCAGCCGCGGCAGGGGCAGCGTTTTGCCCGGCGCACCCTACGGCGGCAAGGCCTGCAGCTAATAGCAGACACAGCAGAAATCCCTTTTTTTTCATAAATAGGGCCTCCCTAAAATCGTTATGCATATTTGTACATAGCGATTTTATCACGGCCCTTTAGCAGTGTCAATACTGCGGCATTCGTTCTGAAAAATTTTACATAACGGATTCTAATATGAAAAACAGATACAGTCAATGATTTACAGGCACAAAAAGAGGGAACCCAAACTGCTGCCGCCCAAAGCCGGAAATAATCTTTGCCGCCGCCGGAGAACTTAACCAGGTGCAAAATTTCTCCGCTTCTTCCTGGTTAACAGCTGCTTTTTTTCTGCTGACAGCAATTACAGAAAAGATGTTTTGCAGCAGAGGGTCGCCCTCCAGGAGGATTTTAAGCTCATCGCCCCTGATCCCGGCGACAAAGCTTGCCCTGTCAACCAGAGTATAACCGCAAAGCTCCGCGGCGCGGCGCATAATTCCGTAGTTGCCAAGCATATTTCGCACTTCAAGATACCAGGCCTGCCCGGACGGGTCTATACCGGCCTCTTGCCACAGGCTTTTTTCAGACAAATGCGTGCCCGACTTATCGCCACGGCTGACAAACCAGGATTTTGCTGTGGCAATTTTCCCAAAAGCATCTGCAGCGCCGGTTGACGAGGCGACAGCAGCAGGATCGGCCTGCGGCCCCACAATGATAAAATCATTGCTCATAACAGGAGTTCTTCCCACACCCCAGCCCTCGCTGACAAACTCTTTCTCCAGCGCTGGGGCATGAGTCAGCAGGACGTCTACCCGCCCCGCTTTAGCCATGGCGATGGCCTGGCCGCTGCCTGCTGCAATATGACGGACAATTACGCTTGTTTCCTGCAAATATGCCTGCTCCAAAACATCCAACAAGCCGGTTACAACAGGCTCCATGGTACTGGCCAGCACTAGGCTGCTTTCGGCCTGTACCTCTTTTTCTGCCAGCAATGAAAAAAGCTGTCCCTGCACCTCACGCTGCAGAGACTGCATGTGGCCAAGAAGTTTTCTTCCTTCAGGCGTCAGCCTTGTTCCTCCCCCGGCGCTGCCTCCGGCCTGGCGGATGACCAGCGCCTTGCCCAGGGCTTCTTCGGCACGGTTTAACAGCCCCCAGCCATAGCGGTATGAAAACCCGGCTTCCTCCACAGCCCGGTTAAGAGAGCCGGTGTCATCGATTTTCTCCAGTAAGGCCAGGAGCTCCCTGCCGGGTATTCTCTCCCCCAGATTCAGCGAAACCTCCCAGTTCATCAGCAACCCCCGCTGTCTGGCCAGGGGAGGCAGATAGGCCCATAGCCTTTACCTATGGTGATTCCTTTTGCCCGCTCTATTCTTCTGTGGACGTATGCTTTAGCCTGCTCAACTGCCGTCAGGGGCTCAGCGCCAAAACACAGGTGTGCCGCAATGGCGGAAGAAAGTGTGCACCCTGTTCCGTGTGTGTTTTGTGTTTCCACCCTTTCCAGGCTGAAACTGTAAAAATCTTTGCCTGTATAGAAGATATCTGTTGCTTGCTGTGATTCAAAGTGGCCG
The DNA here is from genome assembly GCA_018335875.1 of Dethiobacter sp. GTDB lineage: Bacteria > Bacillota > Dethiobacteria > Dethiobacterales > Dethiobacteraceae > JAGXRN01. Next base: position 6,782 of record JAGXRN010000061.1, on the reverse strand, counting down.
CCTTTGATAAGCACTCCCGCAGCACCCATCTCATAGAGGGCACGTGCAGATTCCCGTAAATCAGTTTCATTATTAATTTTTATTCCTGTCAGAACCTCTGCCTCATGCCTGTTTGGCGTAATAATATAGGCACATCGTACTAATTTATCCCTGATAACCTGGACCGCTTCCGCCTGAAGCAGCAAATCCCCGCTTGTAGCCACAATTACAGGGTCAATGACAGCTCTTGCAACTTTATACCAGCTTAACTTTTCAGCTACCACCGCTACGACTTCAGAACTGCCAAGCATGCCGACCTTTACGCTGTCGGCGCCGATATCACTCATCACTGAATCAATCTGGGCTGCCACAAATTCCGGGGGCAGCTGGTGGATACCCTGCACTCCCAAAGTGTTTTGGGCAGTTATGGCAGTAACTGCACTCATGCCGTAAACACCAATATTCTCAAAGGCCTTCAGGTCGGCCTGGATTCCTGCTCCGCCCCCGGAGTCGGAACCGGCAATAGTCAATGCCCGCTTAATTATTTTAAATCCCCCCCAAAATGGTTATAACCCCTGCTTTTCAAAGGCAATATCACGTCTTCAGACATTATAGTGATACCGTTTATTTTATCCACCATTTCACCAATGACTGAAAAATCAACACCCATTTTACCCAAAACAACACTGACGGCAGCGACTCTGCCAGCGGGCAGTGTAACCAGCAGTTCATAATCTTCGCCCCCGTATAATGCCCACTGCAGGCAGTCTTTCTTTAATGCTTCTCCTGCCAGCCTTGTCTCGTTATCGATGGGAAGCTTGTCCGCATATACAAGGGCACCCACATTGCTGCCGGCGCAGATATGATTGACCTCACTGGCAACGCCGTCACTGATGTCTATCATTGCCGTTGCGCCTCCGGTTTCTGCCAGCACTCCAGCTTCCTTTACCCTGGGAACAGGCTTTAGATGAGCAGTAATCAGGTGCTTAAAAACATCCTCAGACACACAGCCTCTGCAATCGCCCGTCAGAAGTTCCAGCCCGGCCGCGGAAGCGCCTACCCTGCCTGTTACTGCGATAACATCCCCCGCTTTGGCTCCTTTTCTTGTAATAGGAGGCCTTTTGCTTTCACCTATTGCTGTCACATCCAAAACCAGCTGCGGCGCCTTAACAGTATCGCCGCCTAAGATATTAATGCCGTATATTTCTGCAATTTCCTGAAACCCGTTGTAAACCTGCTCCGTATAAGCCAAGTCCACATAATCTGGCCACCCCACAGAGATTAAGGCATGGCGGGGTATCCCGCCCATGGCCGCGATATCGCTTAAATTAACAGCCAAGGCTTTATAGCCAAGCTCTGCGGGCTTTATTTTATCAAAAATAAAGTGTCGTCCTTCGATTAGCATATCACAGGAAACCAGAACATAACTGCCTTCAGTGACCTTAAATGCAGCTGCATCATCTCCAATGCCTAAAACCACCGAGCTGTCATAAGAGCGCAGATTGCGGGTAAGGTGATTTATTAACCCAAACTCACCCACATCCTTTAACTGCAAAACACTCACCCCTCGTTTAATGTACTGGTTAAAGACGCTGCTTTAGATTCTTTAACTCACCCGTTCAAACCTGGCCAACATTTTAATTTTTTCACTGTTTAGAGCATATACCTCGTCAAACAAAGCTGTCTTAAAAGACGCCGGGTTTTGTTCCCTTTTTGCAGCCAGTTCAGCTGCTATGCCAAAACATGTCAAGCCGGAAAGCGCAGCCAGCATGGGATCTTCAACGGCGCCGGCAAAAGCTGCCACCAGAGAACCCGCCATGCAGCCTGTGCCTGTGAGAGCTGACATCAGTTTATGGCCGTTTTGCACACTGTAAGTACTTTGTCCATCTGAAACCCAATCAACAGCCCCTGTGATGATAACGGTGCAATTATATTCTTTTGCCAGTCTGCACGCAACTTTGGCCAGGTCGCCGCTTGTTTCCGCAAAATCAACTCCCCGTACGGCAGCGTCCTCGCCGGCCAGGACGGAGATCTCCCCGGCATTTCCTTTAATAAAGCTGATTTTAACTTCCCTTAACAACCTTTTGGCTGCCTGGCTGCGCATAACAGTAGCCCCAGCCCCCACAGGGTCAAGTAAAACCGGGATAGCTTTTTTGTTGGCACATCGCCCCGCCAAAACCATGGAGTCTATTCTATCCCCGGATAAAGTGCCTATGTTTAGTAAAAGGCTGTCAGCCAGAGAAACCATTTCTTCTACTTCTTCCCTGTCATGGGCCATGACAGGTGAACCACCGATATGCAGTGTTATATTTGCACAATCGTTCATAACAACAAAGTTGGTTATGTGGTGGACCAAAGGCCTTTTTACCCTCACCCTTACCAGGGCCTCAGCTATAAGATCAATGAGACCTGACATTAATTTACCCTTCTTTCAGCTGCTGCTTGTGTAGAATAAACCGTTCGTTATCAGATTTAATAATTCCTTCTTTTCCAGCGAGCCTTGCCTAAATTCAGGCAATGAAAAGGGGTCCCGCAGCAAACAGTGCAGGACCCCTTTAAAAATCAGGCTTACTTGTTCCTGGGCGCCATGCCGGCGATAGCCCTGACGATATCCTTTTTGGACTCAATATCGTATTGGCTGGTAATGGCGATTTGCTCCATAATGGGGGAGCCGCCTCCGTGGTAGGCGCCGTAGGTCATTGAACCAGCGGAGCCGGAAAGTCCAAAGTCGATAAAGGTCAACCAGAACTGGATTTGTTCCTCAATGGGAATTTTGGGGTTGCGGTTGAGGTACTTCTCCAGGAGTGCCCTTGTTTCGGGGTTCTTAAGGTCATTTTCGTAGGGGAAGGTAGCGGGCAGGCCACCTGCAATGTTGCACAGGATCTCCTGCTCGCGAAAGACCGCCTCACCGGACAGGCACCTGCCTACATTGCAGTAGATGGAGTTTGGAATACAGCTGCCGGGGCCATATGGCACAAAGCCCATGTTGGGTATATAGACTTCCGGCTTCCCCATGTCTGAGGCGGTATAGCCTGCTGCGTAGCCGAGCTCACCTGTCATTATAAGTTCGGACAGCATCTCACGCACATGCTGGGTTTTTTCAATACCGTTAATTTCAGCAGCCAGGGCGGCCAGTCCAACCACAAAATCTAGCATGGCAGGTTTGCAGCCGGAGTATGAGTGACGGTGGAAGAGTGCGAAAAGGAGGGCTACTATGCCGCCGTGTATTGTTTCCCCGCACACAAACACGCGCTCCCAGGGGACAAAGCAATTGTCAAAAATGACATAAGAGTCAGTATAGCCGGTTTCCATCGGCTTCATAAAGTGTTCTCTCTTACGGGCGTTGTGAAAATGCACAACCTGCTTTACGCCTTCGTAATCTGAAGGAACAGCAAAGGATAAAGCATAAGCTTCCTCACCCTTTCGCAGCGCCCGGTTTGGCACTACAAGGATCTCGTCGGAAATAGAAGCTTCGGAAATATGAACTTTGGAGCCGCGGACAATGATGCCGTCGCTGCGCTCTTCCACGACGTGAACATATACATCGGGATCAGTCTGCTCAGCCGGCCGCTTCAGGCGCTCACCCTTGACGTCAGTCTGGGCGCAACTGGCTACCAGATCTTCTTTTTGGAAGCGTTCCAGCCACTTCAGCCAGTTGTCGTAGTATGCCGTTTTGGCGTCGGGAGACTTCTGTGCTTCAAAGGATACAGCGTTGATGGCATTGGAGGCGTCTGTTCCCATGCAGCGCTGGATGCACGCCCCCACCTTGTTGCACAGGTAGCGCGTCATATCCTGCTTCTTGTGCAAATCTTCCGGGGTTTGGTGAATGTGGTTGAACCGGTTGATGGTTTCCCCTGTAAGGTGGGACGTGGCAGTACATAAGTCTTTGCTGGCAGGGTCCCAGGCAGCGTCATAAGTCAGGCCCATGACGTTGATGGCGCCCTGCTGGCGCTCATCGAGCCTGTCTATCTTCTCACCATTGGTGTAGAGGTTGCGGTTCATTTTTCCTAACCTCTCTATGTATTGGGCTTTTGTTTTCATCTTCGCTCTCCTTTCATTTAACACATAATAAATACTTCTTCTCCAATGCCAAATACTCCTGCTATTCATATTTTATTTTTCACGCGGGTTTACCGGCACCATCCGGGAGATACCAAGCATATCTTCAAACAGCGCGGCTGCACTGAGAAGGGATTCTTCACCATAAGGTTTTCCTATTATTTGCAGGCCTACCGGAAGGCCTTCTCTGGTAAAACCGCATGGAATTGACACGGCAGGACTGCTTGTCAGTGTAATTGCAGAGTTAATGATTAACCAGTCAATATAGGTCTTAAACTCATGGCCGTTTAAATTACTTAAGTAGCGCATGTCAATATCGAAAGGAGGCGTGATTACAGCAGGGCACACAAGTAAATCGTATGACTCAAAGAATTCAGCCATGCGATGGAACAAAGCGCCTCTTTCCCTTTCAGCCCATCCTGTTTTACCGGCATCCTGCGTCAAGCCTTCTTCAATATTCCAGATAACCTCCGGTTTAAGTTTATCACGGTATTGTTTTAATAGCGGCCCAAATTTTGCCGCGAAAGCAGCAGCCCGCAATACCTGGAACACCTCTCTTCCATTGCTGAAATCAGGGGCCGTTTCATCAATTTTTCCGCAGAGCTTGCTGATACGTGCAACTGCATTCTGGCAAATGTCTGCAACCTCTTTGTCAACAGGCCCAAGGCCCAGATCTCTGGAAAAAGCAATCCGCTGCGGCGCCTGCGGATTGTTCGCCGCTTGCAAAAATGACCCGGGCTGTACCTTAAGCGACAATGGGTCATAGGGGTTAGGCCCTGACATGGCATCGAGCATGAGGGCAACATCGCGTACATTGCGCGCCATCGGCCCCACCACAGCTAAATTACTGAAAGGCAAAACACCGGGCCCGAATGCTACCCGCCCGGGGCTTGGACGTAAACCTACAACAGAGCAGAAGCTGGCAGGTATACGCAAGCTGCCCCCCAAATCGGAGCCCGTGGCCAGCCAGACCTGCCCTGCGGCAAGTGCCACAGCAGACCCGCCCGAGGAGCCGCCGCAGGTCTTTTTAATATCCCAGGGATTGTGTGTTTTACCGAACACCTCGTTAAAAGTATTTGCTCCTGCTCCAAATTCCGGGGTATTGGACTTAGCAAGGACCACAGCGCCGTTGTTCTCCAGTGTTTCAACCATTATATCCGAACGTTCGGGCACATAATCTTTAAAAATTGGTGAGCCGTAAGTAGTACGCACACCGGCAACATCATTCAAATCTTTGACAGCAACAGGCAAACCGGCCAGCCAGCCCGGATTTTCTTTTTTTTCACTGCTATCCATTATTTTCCTTGCTTTTTCTCTGGCCCTGTCAATACATAGTGTTGGCAGCGCATTGACAATACCGTCAGTGTCTTTTATGCGGGCAGCTGCCGCTTCTATCAAGTCCAATGGTGAAACTTCCCGCCGGCGCAGCAGCTCAACTGCTTCACATGCCGTAAGACTAATTAATTCTGAGCCCGGGCTCATATAATCACCTCTGCCTAAAGTAGTTACAAAAAAGCATTGGTAATATGTTTCTGGTTAGTAATAATTCTGTCTGTTATCGCTTTTATTAGGCTCCGGCCGGATTACTGAGATTGTCTTACACCTGATTAAATGATATTATTGAATCATCAATAAGGCAAATTCCTATCTTTTATAGGTTTGCGGCAGAAGTCTATGCACGGCGATGCGATGCGCTGCCAGGCGGCTTCGTAGTGCGCAGGATCGACGCGCAAAGTGATGACGGGATCGAAGACTTTTTATTAGTAGGTGAGAAATGGCAAGGAGGTTTTTTTGTGTGTGTTATTCTTTCCGCTGAATTAGAAAAAGAGCCATACTGGAAAGAAATAGAAAATTATGTTAATAAGCGCATAAAAGAAGAAGGTTTGAATGATTCATTATATATTCGGCGAGCAACGCTTAAGGAAGAAACTCAATTCCGGGAAAGCGACAATACCATGCTTGTGGCCCATCGTGAAGACGGAACAAGAGAAATGGTTGTTGGCTATGAAAAATATTTCAACTTTGCGGAAATACAAGAATCAGCAAAGCTTTACCCGGATAAAAGTATATTGTTAATGCACCTATGGATAGCACAAGTAGTAACCAGGGGCAAGTATTTTGGGGGATGCGATTCATGAGGATAACCTCATGATGTCGCTAATGACACATCTTTTTATGCGGGCAGTACTTAACTGCAATACTCACCTCCCCGTGCTCTGTAGTGTATCTGTTTATCAAATACATTATTTCAACCATAATAAGGGCTGCAGAGCCTTTCATTAAATTTTGTGCCTTTAGCACAGCGAAAGGAATGGATATCTTTATGAACAGCGAAATCATCAAAAAAGGTGTTGAACGCGCTCCGCACCGCAGCCTGTTGCGGGCCACCGGTATTATTAAAGACGAGGCTGATTTCCAGAAGCCTTTTGTAGCCATAGCAAATTCCTTCACCGAAGTTGTGCCGGGACATGCCCACCTGAATGACTTTATTAAGGAAATCAAAGAGGCGGTGCGGGAGGCAGGGGGCGTTCCTTTTGAGTTCAATGTCCTGGCCTTGTGCGACGGCATTGCCATGGGCCATTCCGGCATGCGCTACAGCCTGCCTTCCCGCGAGCTTGTTGCCGACAGCGTGGAAACAATGGTGAGAGGACACCAGTTTGACGGCCTCATTTGCATCCCGAATTGCGACAAAATAGTACCCGGCATGTTGATGGCAGCAATGAGAACCAATATCCCCACCATTT
>JAGXRN010000060.1 GCA_018335875.1 Dethiobacter sp. | reverse complement strand
TCTTTGCCATTGGGCGCTTTCCAGTCAAGGTTTTCACAGATGGTACAGGCTAATTCTGTTCTGCTCAGCTCCGGGTATTTATTGGCTGTCCATAAGATCAGGTCCAGGTCTTTCTGGCTGAACAGCCGATCGCCAATCCAAAACGGTGTTTTCCATTTTGTTGTCAAGGTAAATCACCCCGACTCTATTGTACGTTTTGTGTTTCACTTTGTCAACCAGGTACAGGTTAATTTGCTACGAGCCCTAAGTGTGTGAGATTCAGAGATAAAAATTGTCAACGATTATTTTGTAAACAATACTTCTAACTGGAAAAACCCTACGGTAAAGCTTGTTTACGAGGATTGCACTATGGAATTTACCGAAAAGGTGCTATGCGTCCTTTACAACCATACTTTTTCTAACAAGTTTAGCGGCAGATTTCGTCCTCTGGAATTCTTTGAGTATGTAAAAAGAGAAAAGATGACCCAAGAGGAAAAAGACCTGGAAAAGCGCAGAAGAAGAAAAAAGATTGTCAATGGAAGATGTGAATATTGCGGGAACGAAGATCCAGACCAAATGGAATCTTTGTGGCCCCCTACGACAAAAAAATATATTTTAGGTTGCACAAAATGCTATAACCAATAAATTCACAAAATATTAAACAAGTTTAATGAAATGACATTTATTAGGGAAAATGTGCGATATTAACTTTGTATTATCAAGTTACTTTTTTCACAGGTTGCAAAAGGGCGTTCTGAAGCGTTTATAGGTTGATAGTAGAGGGATTTTTATATAGGGCTGTAGCTTACCGCTTACGACCCTTTTTGCTTCTATTTAGCTTCCTCTTCCAAGAATATTTATTGCGTGCGGGACTTTGGCAGAAATCAGCGCTTTCAACGACGGTACTGTTGACATTCGGATGAGAGGCCCCTTTAAGCTTTTGATAAGAGGCCAGTCTAAACAAAATTTGGACTGGCCTTATTTTATTTCAGAAAGGAGGGTTGGCGCTTTGTACGTTAAAGCAATTTTCCGGGCCGGTCACGTGGGAGCAGGGCGTTGCTATGAAATGACAAGATACCTCGTAGTCAGAGACTTACTGGAAGCACTCCTAATAGCTATAATAGAAGGATGCCCCGGGTGAAAAAGAACCATCTCGCGCTGATTAGCTGCAAGCCAATCAGCAAAGAGGAATACCACAAGGGAAAAATAGCAGAAAAATCAGACCCATATTTGAGTGCCTAAAAATACTTAAATAGAAAGGGGAAGTTTGTTGTGAAAGACCCTATTGAATTTATGTTGAGCGCTTCTTCGGACTTAATAGACGATAAGAAAGCTTTTAATGAGGCAAAATTTCTTGGATCAAAAATATTAGATTTAACAGCTGGTCAACAGAAGGGGATCATATTTCTCGCACTGTACTTGGTGATCTGCGCTTTAGTAGACGCTATCGACTTGGAAACCAGGCTTGAATCTTAAATGCTTCGCAACCTTAAAATGATTTATTTTTTGTTTTTATAATGTTCTTAAGTCCAAATATTTCCAAGGGGAAACAAACGGAAGTTATTAATGAGATAGTTCCGATTATTGAAGAAGGTAAAGACACATTTTGACGGATAACTGGCGATTAAAAAGAGTCCCCTGCAGGCTCAGGACAGACAGGCGGCTGCAAATTTTGCAGCGAAAGCTAAATTATCGTTGCCGTTTAAAACGGTTTCATGTTTTAACCGGGCCATGTTCCCGGAGACGGTGGAAGATGCAATACTACTGTCAACAAGGCTCTCTTCCGCCATTATTGTAGTGATGTGCGCCCTATAACTAGGGAAACCGCTTTCCCGTGTCTGCTACATCTGCGGCAATCCGCATTTTCATGTCAGCATGTATCACAGGAAAACGAAGAAGAAGCCTGAAAAATTATTGACTGTCGATGATATCTCTAAAAAATCTAACTATGCCTCTCTGCTGCGGCGTTTCGGGGAATATATCAACACCATGCCTTTATAGGTTACAAATTGTGCTGGAATACCTTCTTCTATATATATCTCCATGAATCTTTTCCAGCGCACATCCATTTCTTTTCCGACCAATCGCCAAATCTGGTGGGTATGATGACTAGCGGCAGTTTCCGCTTTATTTAAAACAAAGTGCCACCAAGTTAATAATATCAGTACTTTAGAGGATTAGTATTTGTATTACCCAATCCGTTGGTATTTCAGGATATTTAAAATTTCAGCCATCTTTTTCTGCTCTGGTGACAATTTGCTTATTGAGTAAGATTCACGATCCTTTTTTGATTCTCCCTTTTTGGGATAGATGGTAATGACCTGTTTGATCTCTGACAACAGAGAAAGCATCCTGTTCACACTCATAGTCATGTCATTTTTATGCAGGATCCTCTTTAAGAGGCAGCATAGCCGAAAAGCCAGCACACAATAAAAAGCATGGACTTTAATTTTTTGGTCTGTCCAATGATAAATCGGACGGAATCCCAGGAAGGTAGTGTCTTTCATTTGCCTAAATGAACTCTCAATATGATGCATCGAGCGGTATGCTGAAATTATCTTCCCTGTAGGCCAGTCGTGATGGTCGGTAAAAAGCAGTGTTTTCCCTAAATACCTTTCCTTAATGTACTCCAGTTTTTCCATACTCAGTCCAGCATCCAGGACAATATGCCCGTTTTGCTCCGTCAGGGTGATTTCAAAAATATCCTTCATATGGTCGACGCTTAAAATATCACGAAGGTTTTTCCCCACAGATTCGGCTGTAGGCCTTTTACCCCTTGTAATCTCGCCGTCTTGCCGCTTTAATAACCTTTGCTGCAGTTCGTTAAGTCTACCTATACATTTTTTAATATTATCGCTTATCCCTTGCAGCTGGCCTTCTAGTAGCGCTGGGTTATGTGTAATAATCAGAGTCATTTCCCGTTTGTAAACAATTTTCTTTAGGCGGTAGGCTGTGACCCCATCTTCTTGATATTCCCAAACTCTAGAAAAATCCTTTTTAGCTATGTCCAAAAGTTCTTTGTGTTCGCAGAATTTTAGGGAACCGACCACGTGAAGACATTCCTTGTTCTGTTCAAAGATTTTATCCATATTGTCCAGGGAATTGTTCCCTTTATCAAAGACCAGGGTAATCTTCCCCGGGCTTGACGCCACCGTGTTTAAACGCTTTTTTAACTTATCGACTACTTTAAAAAACTGTTGTGTATCATGAAGATTGCCAGAATATGTTTCGTGAAATAAAGGGACATTGAAGTCAGGGGAGACCATCATGGCCAGACCCACAATTTTTAAGTCCGTACTTTTGGAATTGCATCTGCCCCGCTGAGGAAGTTGGCTTTTTGTCCGGGTATCGACAAAGGTGAAAAAGTTGGTTGTATCATATATAAGGCAGTCAGTGTCAATCCCAAATGTTTTAACGATGAAAGCGCTTAGCTCATCTTCGATTTTCTCCACGGCTGTCTCAGATACAAGCGCCATGTTGTCCCAAAATCTTTGCGACGATAACCAGGACTTCTGAGCCGGAAGCAGGTGGTAAAGTACAGTTTTGTCATACCAGTCGGCAATTTTTGTCTTACTAACCGGCTCTACAGCACGGTTAATGGCGGCTAAAAGCATGTACTGCCCCACGCTAAGACCCTGCTCCCGTTTGGGACAGTGACGGTCAATCAGGTCAATAATCCCAAGTTGTGAAGCCAACTCGTACAGGCTGCAAACCGCACCGAATTCATGAACAATGCTGTGTTTGGGGGCATCCAGAAGACTCGCTTCCTCAAAAGCCTGGGCGATCCTTTCCGCCCTCCCCAAATATTTTTGGAACACGACACGTGGCTTACCATTTACTCGGGCGGATTCCACGTAGTAATAATAAACCTGATTCTTTTTCTTCTTGGGAACGATAGTACCCATTTCCAGGCCTCCCATCAATAGTAGGGTAATACATATTTCGACGGAAGACCCATTAATTCCTTCTTTGCACAATAAAAAGTTTATATTTAAAGCATTTATAGGGCATGGTTATAGGCAGACAATTGAGATTAACCATTACAATAGTAGGGTAAGACATTTTAATGGTAATATACTATATTTTTCCATCGCTAAAAAGCTGTTAAAAAGCCACTTTAAGCAATTGTATTTGCCATATATTAGTGAAATTGCTGTCATTTTTTTCGGCTATTTCGGAAACTACCGCTAGGATTGCGCAATATAATACTTCTTTTATTTACACTCCTGGCCCAAAAAGTAAACTGCTTAGAATTTATAGCTAAAATGCAGCTTTTGTCTGCAGCCTGTAATGCCCCGGACCGGGGTTTTTTCCTTTCTCAGGCTTGTTCTAGCGCAGAATCATCTTTACAGCGCTGCCGGCAACACTATACAGATATGAATTGGCAACATCCTGTTGCATAAAGCCCATCCATGATGTGAAGCTCAGCGCATCCAGGACCAGGCAGCCCACAGTGCTAAGCACCATACCCATTGCGGCGCCAAGGCAAAGCCCGCCTACCTTCTGCCACTCCCGCTGCTCTTGATTTTTTTTCCGCAACTTTTGAATGCGCAGCAGCAGTGTAAGTATTGCTGCAGCAACCAGGAAAAGCAGAAATAGAGACAATGCCCACAAGATCATTGACGCCAGTGTCCTCACAGCGGCATCCTGTGTTCCTGCCGGCACAATTCTCTCAGGCGCCCAGTGCTGCATTAAAGGGAGCAGCAAGCCCGACTGTCCCCTGACAGTTAACTCCGCCCCGCCTGTCTTGAGAGGGTAATCGACATGCCTGGCAAGAAAACCGACAAGTTTAGCCTCTGCCTGCCATTCACCGTCAAGGTATACGAGCAGGGAACTCTGCAGCCGGCAGGAGACAAGCACCGAAAAAACAACCGCACACAAATGAAGAAAAGCATGCCACATGCCCGACAAATAGCCTCTGACCGCACACCACAGTATCAAAACCAGGGCCGCCAAGTCCACCCAGGACATAGAATAACACCTCACTGCTTTTGTAGATATTTCCCGGGAAATATCTAATCTTAGCCGTATATGTCACACATAAACAAGCCTTGTTTTCCATATACTATGATATAGTATTCCGCACGGGGGGTAGCTATGTCTCAAAAAGGCTGCGAAGCCGTCTACGCCGGTAAAAGTCCCGTCCGCCTGGATGGGTCCGATCCGCTGGCGGTACAAAAAATGAAATGGTCACTGCAGCATATGCTGTCTGATCTTTACAAGCCTTACATCCACCAGTTGGTAGTGCTGTGTATCGGCACTGACCGCTCTACGGGAGATGCGCTGGGCCCGTTAACAGGGACCAAGCTCAGCCGCATGCAACCCAATCGCACCGTCGTCTACGGGACGCTGGACGACCCTGTTCACGCAGTAAACCTTTCCCAGACCATAGAAATGATTAAACAGTATTACAGTTATCCTCTCATTATTGCCGTAGATGCCTGCCTGGGACGCATAGAAAGCGTGGGTACCATTGATCTTGGCCTGGGCTCGCTGCGCCCGGGAGCGGGAGTACATAAAACATTGCCCAGTGTAGGCGAGGTCTATATCAGCGGCATAGTAAATGTAGGCGGCTTTCTGGAATACTTTGTACTGCAAAACACCCGCCTTTCAGTGGTAATTAAGCTGGCAGAAGTTATAGCCCGGGGACTGTATCTTGGGCTGCAGAGTGTTTCTCACCCCGCAGAAACAGTTACATACTAAGGAAATAAAAATTGAGATATGCCGATGAGAAAGCGCCTTCATCCTTGGCCGAGAGATGAAGGCGCCCTTTTTTGATAATTTTTAGTGCATCATTTTATTTTCCACTTCACGCAGGACAGCTTCAGGTGTTATCCCGGACGCATTAATGACAGGCGCGTCTATCTGCATGTCCTGCATATCCATCACGTTTTCGTCCATACCGCTGATAACTGCTGCATCCACAACTACTCCCGAGTTGAGGTCAACCACCTGGTAGCCTTTACGCTTTAAAATTTCACGGACGGGCGTTAGCCCCGCTTCAACAGCAATGGTTCTTTCCATGAAAAACCTCCTTTTACCCGTATTCTCGGCAACAGGAGGTTGTTTTATTCAGCAGCAACGCGCAGCGCTATGGCATGGTGCTCCATTTTTACAGTGAATGGTGTGCTGCCTGTAATTTCCCCGTCCGTCTGCACAGCAAGGTTTTTGCCTGCGGTTATCTCCACGACGGAGGAGCGAAACACTTTTACAGCGGGATGAGTTACATGCCTGCCGCTGTAGACCCGTGGAAAAAGCCGCAGAAACTTGAGGCGTGAAATTCTTGTCACCACGATCACATCAGCCAGACCGTCTTGCGGATTTGCATCTGGTGCGACTTTCATGCCGCCTCCGTAATAACAACCGTTAGCCACTGCCACAAGCCATACATCTGCACTTACCTGCCCTTCGTCCAGCTTAATCTGGACAGGACAAGGCTTATAGACAAAAAGCTGACGAACCAGTGCAAGCAGATAACCCAAAGTTCCTGAGAAACGTTTATAGCGACGGTTGGCTTCCGCCGCCACTTCCGCATCCAGGCCAGTGCCCAAAACATTGAGAAAGTATTTCCCGTTGCAAGTACCAAGATCAAGGCGGACAGTACGCCCGTGCAGCAGCACGGCGCAGGCCGCTTCAGGCACAAGCGGTATCTGCAAGGTGCGGGCAAAGTCGTTGCCGGTGCCTGCCGGAATAATGCCGAGCACAGCCTCAGTCCCGGCAATCCCGGCGGCAATGCGCTGCAGCGTGCCATCTCCACCCACCCCGGCCACTAAAACGCGGCCTTGAGCGGCAGCATTCCGCGCCAGATTTTCCACATCATTTTCATCTTTACTCAGCGCAAACTCATACGCAAAGCCCTCTGCGTCCAGGTATTTCTGCACCGCTCCCCAGACTTGCAGCGCTTTGCCGCTTTTGGCACTGGGATTGATGATAATGAACAGGCGATCTGTCATTTTTTAGGCTCTTCCTTTTTCATGGAGCAGTTGCCCTGAAATACTGCGCCCACGGCCACCTGGAATGACTTAACATTAACATCTCCCTGCACAACACCGCTGCTGTGAATTTCCAGTGTGCCCAGGGCTTCAATATTGCCTGCTATCCGGCCGGCTACCTGAATGTTTCTGCCTTTGACAGTGGCTTCCACCACAGCGCTCTCACCGATGACAAGATCACCGGCCACATTAATCTCTCCCTGCACCCTGCCGTCAATCCGTAGTGAACCGCTGCCCTGAAGGGCTCCATTGATTGCAGTATCCTTGCCGATTAGGGTAAGAAATTTGCCCCCACTCTCTTTGCTAAATCCCATCTTTTGGCGCCTCCTGTTTAAGAAGTTGTAATGGATCTATGTGCAGGCCATTTTCATGTATCTCAAAATGCAGATGCGGCCCCGTGGACAATCCAGTACTGCCCACACTGCCAATTAACTGGCCTTTAACAACATTTTCACCTACTTTGACACTGATGCGGCGCAGATGAGCATAGTAGGTTACATAGATTCCATGGTCGATGATGATTAAGTTGCCCCAACCGCTGCGGAAGCGCGCTTCTTTTACCACGCCATCGGCAGCTGCTACTACCGGCGTTCCCGAGGGGGCGCCGATGTCAATTCCTTTATGAAACTCTCTGCGCAGCGAGAACGGTGCCCTCCTCCAGCCGAAAGGAGATGTTATCCTGCCTGTTGTGGGCCAGAAGTCAGGCGTGTGTGCCAGCTTGATACGGTACTCCTCGGCATCGGAAAGCAGCAGCGCCATTTCTTCGGTCTTTTGAGGCACTATTTTAAGCAGGTATTCCAGTGTCTCTTCCAGGCTGTTCACTGCACGTCCCGTACTCCGGCTCTGCAGAGCTATGCGTGGCGGTTCTTCACCGTTTTCACCGGAAACAATTTCCCTTACCACCTGGCTTAGCGTATCCAGTTCAGCAACCTGTACCAGAAGAACTCTCAGTTCACCGTCCAGGCGCTCCAGGTCTGCACGATATACGGCATTTTCCTTATCAACACCCGACAGGCGGGCGGTCTCCAGCAAAAGCTTGCCATGGGATTGGTAAAGCACGAATACACCGCTGCAGAACACCATAACCAGCAGCATAAACGTACAGACAGCCCTCAGGCTTATTTGGATGCCGCGAGGTGCTTTCCGGCCCTTTGCTACAATCAGGACGGTATAGACACGTTTCGCCATAACTTCTCCTCATCATTCTGTAGTGTGCGCTGCAGGCGCTCCTAAAACCAAACAGTTTGTCCTATTTCGCAGCAGGATGCATTGAATCAAGCGCCCTGCGCAAAGCTTCCTGTTCTTCTCCACCCAGCTGGTACGGAGACTGCCCCCCTGAAACTGGCTTGGCATAGGTGCGGGACTCCTCACGTCCGTAAATGCTGCTGATTACAACGCCGTTTTTATGAGCATTAAGCAGCGCCACGGCAAAACTAAGGTCACTGCCTGTATTCTGAAAAGCATTAAAGCGGACAACACCGATTCCCTGGGTGGCTGTAGCCAACACATCGGCAAGCCCTTTCATTTTCTGCCTGTTCTCATCTACACCTGCTTCAACTTTTTGCAGCTCTTTTAAGAGATCACCCAAAACCACTTCCAGGCTGACCCCGCTGTTTCCCCGCATAAACTCACGATAGCGCCTAGATAAAAAAAGCACCTTCCGGTAAAGTATAAGTATAAAGATTAAGGCAAGCGAGACTGTGCCCATTGACATATAAACTAAAATTTCTATTTCCATACTCTTCCCTCCGCAACTTGCAATCTTTAGATTCGTCGCAATCAGCCAAAATCCTCCTGCATCAAAAACTTTTTCAAAAAATAGAAGTGACAGACGGTTAACCCAATTAGCATAACGAAAAGGCGCTGGTTTTTCCAGCGCCTCAGTTTGTTGAGAACGAGCAGGACGCAAAGCTATGATGTTCCACGTGAAACATTACCATTTGTTTCACGTGGAACAAGTTAGGAGTTCACAGAGCCTTGATAGTTCATCCTGGTCATAGAAGTGGATTTCCACCTTGCCGCTACCGCGCGGAGTGATGCGAATATTGACAGCCGCACCGCAGTGTTGGCGCATTCTTTCTTCTATGTCATTTATATAGCGGTCATTTTCATGTTTTTTCCTGGCAGCAAGCCCTGCTCTGGGCCTTCCCTGGCCAGACAGGCGCTCGGTTTCACGGACAGACAGCCCTAATTCAAGTGCTCTTTTTGCAGCTTCAGGCTGCTTTTCGAGCGGCAGTGCCAAAATGGCCCTAGCGTGGCCTTCCGACAGTTTTCCGCTCGCGACAACCCTGCGCACATCAACATGCAGTGAGAGCAGGCGCAGTGTATTTGCCACTGCAGAGCGGCTTTTGCCAAGCCTGGCAGCCAACTGTTCCTGTGTATAGCCAAACTCTTCCTGCAGGCGCTGGTAGGCCTCGGCTTCTTCCAGCGGGTTCAAGTCTTCGCGCTGCAGATTCTCAATGAGTGCAATTTCCATCATTTCTCTGGCCGAAAAGGGCCTGATTATAACAGGGACCTGGCCAAGGCCTGCCATTTTGGCAGCCCGCAGGCGCCTTTCTCCGGCCACAAGTTCATATCCTTCTCCTGACGGCCGGACAATTAGCGGCTGCAGTATACCGTGCTCAATTATAGAGCTGACCAGTTCACTCATTTTCTCCTCATCAAAATGCTTTCGCGGCTGGTAAGGGTTAGCTTTAATCACGGCAGGGTCTATTTCCACCGCTTCGGCCAGCGGGGCATCTTCAATCTCGGGGATAAGTGCCTGTAAGCCCTTACCCAGACCTTTTCGTGTCACGGGCTATCACTTCCTTTGCCAATTCTTGATAGAGTTCAGCACCTTTGGAGCGGGCATCGTACACAATTATCGGCTGTCCGTGGCTTGGTGCTTCACTGAGCCTGACATTGCGCGGAATCACCGACTTAAAAACAAGACTGCCAAAATGAGAGTGCACTTCCTCCGCTACCTGGTTAGCAAGATTTGTCCTGGAGTCAAACATGGTTAACAGGACTCCTTCGTAGCGCAGTTCACTGTTTAAGTGCTTTTGCACCAAAGTAACTGTGTTTTTCAATTGGCTTAACCCCTCCAGTGCATAATATTCACACTGAATAGGTACAAGAACCGTGTCAGCTGCTGTGAGGGCATTAAGAGTGAGCAAGCCCAGTGAAGGGGGGCAATCGATGATTATGTAGTCATAATCTGAGCGCACTTCCTCCAGTATACGTCTCAGGCGCACCTCACGGGATATTGTAGCAACCAATTCAATCTCCGCACCGGCCAGCTGAATAGTGGCCGGGACCACGTCGAGCCTCTCAAGGGGGGACCTCTGTATCACATTCTTTAGCGGCAGATCATTTATAAGTGCATCGTAAATGCAAACCCGGATTCTCCTTTTTTCCAAACCAATGCCGCTGGTGGCGTTACCCTGGGGATCCGCATCCAGCAATAGTACCGTTTTACCAACCTCTGCCAGGCAGGCGCTTAAGTTCACCGCGGTTGTTGTCTTTCCCACACCGCCTTTTTGATTAGTTACTGCGATTACTCTTGACATAAGAACACCTCGCTACTTGCCGTTTCCAGTATATTCGTGACATTTTGCCCGCGTTCCTGCACAACTGCTTTTATTTTGCAATAAAAGAAATGTTCTGTCGTTAAATGCGCATTTTGTCACATCAGGATGCCGGTCCTGCGAGGCCTGGCGCTCAAGTTTTTGCTTTTGCTTTTGGCAGGCTGATTCTGATTTCAAAGAAATCATCTTTGTCAATCTCTTTAACATCAGGCTGCAGTCCCGCTTTTTCCAGGATTTTCACAGCCTGTCGTAGGGTATTGATGAAAATGCGCAGATCGCGGACTATAACTTTTTTTCTCTCCGGCGTGCCGCGTGAGCTCTTACTTTTTAAAAATTCTTCAATCCGGTCTTCTGCCTGTTTTACTGTGAGCCCAAGGTTTGCCACATCATTAAAAACACGCATTTGACTTTCTTCATCAGGCAGGCGAAGCAGTGCGCGTGCATGTCTTTCAGTAATGTCTCCGGACATAATTTTGTCTCTTATTTGGCCCGGCAGCTTAAGCAGTCTTATTTTGTTGGCGATGGTTGATTGCGATTTCCCCATTCGTTGTGCCAGCACCTCCTGTGTCAGCCCAAACTCGTCCAGGAGTTTCTGGTAGCCGGCGGCTTCTTCCAGAAAATGCAGGTCTTCGCGCTGCAAATTTTCAATGAGGGCGATGGTTGCCATTGCGTTGTCAGATAATTCGCGGATAATGGCGGGGATGCTTGTCCACCCGGCAGCTTTACATGCCAGGCAGCGGCGCTCTCCGGCCACCAGTTGATAATTATTGTCTTTTTTACGCAGTATAACGGGCTGCAGTAAACCGTAGGTTTTTATTGATTGGGAAAGTTCATTAATTTTTTCTTCGTCAAAAACTTTTCTCGGCTGAAAAGGATTAGGTCGAATTTTTTCCAGTTCTACACTCCGTATATCGTCCTTTTTGAAGTCATTGGGGTCAATTTTAATCAGGTTACTCCAGGCTTCTGCCATTCAATTCCCCCCCTTTTTTATTTGTCCCCGCTCTTGTATTTATTCGACATATGGAAAGATTATCCTGCCGGTTACAGTGTCATTTTACATAAAAAATACAGGCTAAGTCAACGGCCTTTTGTGCGGCATCCCTGCTCTGCGGGGAAACTGACGCGGGGTAACGCCTGTTTTTTCAAAAATCAAAAGCGCTCTCCCCCCCATTCCAAAAGGAAGAGTATACGGCCTTGACTCAGTATGCCGTCCGTTTAGCAGCGAGAGCGCCGGAGCTGTCGCCTGCAGGTCGGTTTCATAGGTTGGCCCTTTATAAGCAATAAAAACCCCGCCGGGCCGCACGAAGGGCAGGCAGAGCTCAAGCAAAATGTTTAAAGAGGCAAGTGCTCTCGATACCACAAGGTCGGCGCTGTCACGCCAGTCTTCCAGCTTTGCCAGGTCTTCGGCGCGGCTGTGCAAAGCGCTGATGCCTGCTATTTCAAGCTTGGTGATTGTATCTTCTAAATAATTAATTTTCTTTCTTGACGAGTCAAGCAGCACTACTTCAAGTTCCGGGCGGGCAATTTTAAGAGGAATCCCCGGCAGTCCGGCGCCGCTGCCCACATCGAGCAGCATTCCCCGGGGCTCATGCCGCCAGGTGAGCAACTCCAGTGAATCAAGAAAATGCTTTACCATCACCTCGCGCGGATCAGTTATCCTCGTCAGGTTCAATTCCCTGTTGGCCGCTGTGATAAGATCAAAGTATTTATGGAAAGAGGTGATCGTTTGTTCGGACAACTCCACTCCGCGGGCCGCTGCCAAAACCTGAAGATCAGACCACATAGCCGCTCTCCTTCCTGCGGTTGTGCTGCTCGAGATAAATAAGAAGAACTGCTATATCGGCAGGAGACACACCGGAAATGCGGCTGGCCTGGCCTATGGAAAGAGGACGGACACGGTCAAGTTTTTCCGCCGCCTCTCTGGAAAGTGCGTTAAGCGCCTTGTATGGCAGATCAGGAGGCAGGAGCCGTTTTTCAATCTTTTGAAACCTTTCCACCTGTTCCTGCTGCTTTTTTATGTAACCTTCATATTTAATATGGATTTCAACCAGGGTTGCCACTTCAGGCGGGAGAGTTTCTTCTTTATTCAGGATTTCCGCAATGTCTGCATAGCCGAGTTCAGGCCTTTTCAAGAGCTGTGCAGCGCTTACGGCATTGGTCAGGGGCCTGCTCCCCCTGCCCTCAAGGAGCTCATTGACGCGTTCTGCCGGCAGCACAGTTTTTACTTCCAGTTCTGCCAGTTCTTTTTCCATCTTTTCTTTCTTATCACTGAATTTGCTGTAGCGTTCCGGTGTAATAAGTCCCACACTGTAACCCAGAGGGGTAAGACGAAGGTCGGCGTTATCCTGACGCAGCAAGAGCCGGTATTCAGCACGGGATGTCATCATGCGGTAAGGCTCGTTTGTACCTTTGGTGACAAGATCGTCAACCAGCACCCCGATATAAGCTTTTGACCTGTCAATAATGAGCGCTTCCCGTCCTTTCACACGCAAAGCGGCGTTAATTCCTGCCACAATGCCCTGTGCTGCCGCCTCTTCATAGCCTGATGTGCCGTTTATCTGTCCGGCACAAAACAAGCCTTCAACCGGTTTTGTTTCCAGGGTTGACTTTAACTGCAGCGGGTCCACGCAATCATATTCTATGGCATAGCCGGCACGCATCAGTTTTACTTCCTCCAGTCCAGGAACAGTCCTCAACATGGCCAACTGCACATCTTCCGGCAGGCTGGTGGACATTCCCTGCACATAATATTCCGCGGAATACCTGCCCTCCGGCTCAAGAAATACCTGGTGGCTTGGCCTGTCGCTAAACCTGATGACCTTATCCTCAATTGAAGGACAGTAGCGCGGGCCAACACCTTTTATTGTTCCCGAATAGAGAGGGGAGCGGTGCAGGTTTTCGCGAATTACACGGTGAGTGTTCTCAGTGGTGTGTGTCAGCCAGCACGGTACCTGTTCGCCCGCTTCACCTCCACCGTCAAAGGAAAAATAAAGCGGTGTTTCATCCCCGGGCTGCCGGCTGGTCTTGCTAAAATCAATGGTATCGCGGTGTATACGGGCAGGTGTTCCTGTTTTAAGCCTGATGAGCTTAAAACCGAGCAGCTTCAGATATCCTGAAAGGTGTGTGCTTGCCTGTTGTCCGTTAGGGCCGCCGTCATGGCTGTGGTCACCAAGGATAATCCTGCCGCGCAGGTAAGTCCCCGTGGTGAGTACCACTGCCTGTGCATCATACACCGCGCCTGTATGAGTGACAACAGCTTTAACACGCCCCCCCCTGACACGCAGGCTGTTCACCATGGCCTGCTGCAGGTGCAGAGGGGGCGTGTTCTCCAGGACGCGCCGCATTTCGCGCTGGTACATCCATTTATCCGCCTGGGCCCTGAGAGCGTGTACTGCCGGGCCCTTGGCCGTATTTAGCATCCTTATCTGAATTTTAGTTTTGTCGATGACGCGTCCCATCTCCCCGCCGAGGGCGTCCACCTCACGCACCAGGTGTGCTTTGGCCGGGCCGCCGATGGCCGGATTGCAAGGCATCATGGCTACTGTATCCAGATTAATGGTTAAAAGCAGCGTACGGCACCCCATCCTGGCGGCGGCGAGGGCTGCCTCGCACCCTGCGTGGCCCGCACCAATCACAATAATGTCATAATTACCGGCCGGATAAGCCATTCTTCTCAGCTCCGCGTTAAGATTTCTGTTTGTTTGCTATTTACCGATACAAAAGTTCTTAAATATTTCTTCAACTATTTCACCCCGCACAGTCTCTCCTGTCACTTCACCCAGTGTTTCCAGTGCCGTGTAGAGGTCAATTGACAGCAAATCAACTGCATCTCCTGCTGCCAAACCCTGCATTAGCTCCTCAAGTGAAAGCTCCGTGCGACGCAGCGCATCTTTATGCCTGAGTGAAGCAACCACAGGCATATCCGCCCCTGTTATTTCTCCCTGAAAGACAAGCCTGATTATACTGTCTTCAAGTTCATCCAACCCGCTGTTCTCAAGCAGTGACATGGCAACCAGCGGGTGGCCGGCTGCCTTTTCTGTCAGTTCGTCCAGCCTTGTTGAAGGGTTTCCCAGCAAATCTGTCTTGTTGGCGATAATAATCAAAGGCTTTTCACCGGCTGCAGAAAGGATTTCCCTGTCTTCGTCAGTCATGCCCACAGCGGCATCTATGACCAGAAGTACCAGGTCGGCATTCCTTATTACTTCTTTTGAGCGGGCCACTCCTATTTTCTCCACTTCGTCAGCTGTCTTCCTGATGCCGGCTGTGTCTATAATAGTAAGAGCCACTCCGCCGATATTGACACTTTCTTCTATTACATCCCTGGTAGTGCCCGGGACGGCTGTGACAATGGCACGCTGCTCACGCAGCATTGAATTGAGCAAAGAGCTTTTACCTACGTTTGGCCTGCCCACTATTGCCGTACGCAGTCCTTCCCGCAGAATTCTGCCCTTGTCGGCAGTGGCTAACAGTTCCCTGACTTCATCACGGCATCTTAATACTTCAATTTCCAACTTTTCCCAGGCTAAATCCTCCACATCCTGATGCTCAGGAAAATCTATGGAAGCTTCGATATGAGCCAGTACATCAAGCAGTCTTTGCCTGACCATACGGATTTGGCCGGACAAACGTCCCTGCAACTGTGATAGTCCAAGTTCCATGGCAGCTTCTGTCTTGGCACGGATAATATGTATGACGGCTTCGGCCTGTGCAAGGTCCAAACGTCCGTTGAGAAAAGCACGCTGCGTAAATTCTCCCGGCTGTGCCAGGCGCGCTCCTGCGGCAAGCGCCAACTCCAGTGTCCTGGCCAGTGGCAGTATACCGCCATGGCAGTTAATCTCCACCACATCTTCCCTGGTGTAAGTGTGTGGTGCATGCATAAAGGAAATCAGTGCCTCGTCAACCGGAAGACCTGCCTTGATATCCATTATGTGTCCATAGTATAGCCGGTGGCTTTGCGGCTCGTCCACTCTCGCGGCAAAACAGAAAAGAGACAGTCCTATAGATTTTGCCTGTGGTCCACTCATGCGTACAATTCCTATACCGCCTTCTCCAGGCGGGGTTGAGATGGCGGCAATGGTATCTGTTAGCATTTTACACCTCTTTCAGGCAAAAAAACCGCCTGCCCATGCGAGCAGCGGTTCTGTGGCCAGTAATTTTTTTTACTTGGGCGCGATTACCACTTTGCGGTATGGGTCTTCGCCCTGGCTATAGGTCTCCACAGAAGGATTACCCTGCAGCGTGGTGTGTATTATACGCCGCTCCTGCGGGTTCATTGGTTCAAGCACTACTTCCCTGCGATAAAGGGCCACCTTAGCTGCGATTTTTTCCGCCAGCTCCCGCAGCGTCTGTTCCCTCTTCTGCCTGTAATCCTCCACATCAAGTATGATGCGCCTGCTCTGCCCGGGAAATTTTTTATGGTAAATAACGTTGAGCAGGTACTGCAGCGAATTAAGGGTCTGCCCTCTTTTTCCGATCATAACTCCCATTCGGGCTCCGCTCACATTTATTCTGAGAGTTTCTTCATCCGATTCTATCTCTGTTTCTCCACGCAGCTCCATCAGCTCAAGCAAGCGCGCCAGAAATGCAATGATAAATTTTTCAGGTGATTTCTTCTCTGTTATACGTACAGTTGCCTGCTTTGAGCCAAGCAGCCCAAAAAACCCTGAACTCGGCTCAGACAAAACTTCTATTTCCACGGATTCCGCGTCCAGATCCAGTCTCTCCAGCCCTTTTTGCACCGCCTCTTGCACGGTTTTTCCGTTTATTTCAAGAGACTTCATTCTTCTTTTAACGCTCCCTTCCCCGCCGGTTTTTTCAACAGGTAATAATGGTGTGCGATTGAAATTAAGTTTCCGACTACCCAGTACAGCACCAGGCCTGCGGGAAAGCGGATGCTGAATACCAGGATCATAATCGGCATGGCAATCATCATTGCCTGCTGCGACTTATCAGTCATCATGCTCTTTTGCTGCAACCAGGTGGTCACAGCAGATAAAACTGGCAGTATAAACGTGGGATCAGGTTTTGTCATATCAAGGAATAAAAAGTTGGGGCTGAAATTTACTATATCGATGTAAAGCCTCTCTGAATCTGCCAGCAAACGAAAGATTGCAATCAGAATGGGAAACTGAACTATCAGGGGCAGGCAGCCCGCAGCAGGATTAACTTTGTTGGCTTTCCAGAGGGCCATTGTCTCCTGGTTAAGCTTCTCTTTATCGTTTTTATATTTTTCCTGCAGCCTTTTTAATTCCGGCTGCAGGTCCTGCATAGCCTTAGCTGAGGACATTTGCTTGTTGGTGAGAGGAAGTGTTATCATGCGAGTGAGTACAGTCAGTAAGATAATGGCAATACCATAGTTGCCTGTAATATTGTAAAGATAAAGCAGAATAACGTGGGCAACATCAACAATAGGCTGGATGATGTTCATCAAGCGGCCTCCTTATTTTTCATTTAACGGGGTCGTATCCGCCGGGATTAAAGGGATGGCAACGGCAGATGCGTGCCGCTGTCATAAAAATTCCCTTCCTGGCGCCGTAGCGTTCTGTGGCCTGCAATGCATACTGTGAACAAGTCGGCTCAAACCGGCAGGACCGCCCTTTTAAAGGCGAAATAAACTTTTGGTAAAACTTAATGAGCAGGAGTATACAGGTCTTCACTACTTATCACCAGCTTTTTTTCACTTTAAAGAGGCCACCCCTCTGCAATATATGCTTCATCTCGGCGGCGGCCTGAAAATAGTCATATTTCACAAACGGCAGTCGAGCAATGAAAATCAAGTCAAACCCCGGTAAAAGATCATCGTCATATAACCTGAATGCTTCTTTAAGAAGTCTTTTTGCCCTGTTGCGTGTCACCGCGTTGCCAATTTTCTTACTGGCAATATATCCGGTCCTGCTAAGGCCGCTGTTGTTGCGAAGGAGGTATAAGACAAGGCCCGGAGCAGCCAGGGATTTCCCCTGTTGGAAGACTTCCTGGAATTCGCTGTTTTTGGTAAGGCGGAAAACTTTATTTTTCTTTTTCTCCATTTTTAAGCTGACAGCCTTTTTCTCCCTTTTGCCCGTCTCCTTTTTATTACAAGGCGGCCGGCGCCGGTTGACATACGGCTGCGAAAACCATGCATCTTCTTTCTTTTTCTTACCTTCGGCTGATATGTCCGTTTCATAAAACTCACACCTCCCATAAGACAAGAATCTTTTCAGAAAGTCTGTAACCCTTTATCCACGCTGCTTTAGGCATAGTGGATAAATATTTTTCACCCCCGTGTCGGGGTGTTTTTTATTGTGCCGTAATTTAGTGATATAGCGAGAAATACCGCGATAACAAAGCATTTTATACGATAACGCCGTCTATCGCCATAAAATGATGCTTGACATTTTCGCTACACCCCCAAAATCGAAATAGAGGTATTAATTACCATTATTTCCAGGAGGTGGTTGAGTTGTTGGTCCGCGTCCGGACTCATGAAGAG
>JAGXRN010000059.1 GCA_018335875.1 Dethiobacter sp. | reverse complement strand
AAGACAAGACTGGATAAAAAGGGTTTATTGTTGGTTTATCTGGGCATTAGCACAACTGCTGCCTGCGCTTAAGCCAGTTGCCGGCGCCGAAAAGTGCCGTTCCACCCTATTATTATATCCATGCGTAGCCTCGTGCTTTAAAGGAAGGAGGGCTTGCTTTAGCCTGCCATTATTGAGCTTACCAAAGAGCGTATTGCCATATGATGTTAATATTGTAATTTTTTGCAAATTATCCTTGGTTACCTTTAATATTTAACGAAGGGACTTTCTGATACTACTCTAGTTTTTAAATTTATATACAAATGCAATTTTTATACCATTTTTTAAGTTTAGCTATTTTTTAATGAAGTTAATTAATATTGTATTTCTTTAGTTTTTGATAAAATGCCCCTTTACTAATTCCCAGCATCTTTAATGTTTTAGTTTTATTCTGATCGCATTCTTTCAATGTCTGCTTAATAGTTTCCATTTCAAACTTTTCAATGATTTCAGAAAGGGTCCTTTTTTCCTGCATCATAGCTAAAAGGTCCTCAGGATTTGTATTTTTTGAAGTAGCCGCCTGCAGATATCCCGGCAAGTGGCGTGTTAGGATAAAAGGATTACCTTCAGAGCTTGACATCACAAAAGCATGTTCTACCACATTTTCCAATTCTCTTATGTTGCCGGGCCAGTCATATAATAGCATTTCTTTTAGCGCGTCTTCTGAAAATTCAAATTGCAAATTTACTTGTTGTGTATCTAGCAGTTTGCTTAAAAATGTGAAAGCAAGAGGAATAATATCTTTTCTTCTTTCTTTTAAAGGAGGAATCGTAATGGGCATTACATTTAGCCTGTAATACAAATCTGGCCTGAATTTTTCTTCTTTAACCATGCTCCATAGATTTCTATTTGTTGCTGCAATTATTCTTATATCAACACAGATTGGTTTATTACCGCCTACCCTGTCAAATGATTTAAACTGAATTGCTCTTAACAGCTTAGCTTGCAGGTGTGGAGGCAGGTCCCCAATTTCATCAAGAAACAGAGTTCCATTGTGAGCCAACTCAAGCTTTCCTTTTTTACCTTTCGAAGAAGCGCCTGTAAAAGCCCCGGGTTCGTAACCGAATAGTTCACTTTCCAGTAAGTTTTCCGGGATTGCCGCACAGTTGACCACAACAAAATCAGCCTTACTTCTGCTGCTGGCAAGGTGTATAGCTCTGCTAAAAACTTCTTTTCCGACTCCGCTTTCTCCTAATATTAATACATTTGCATCAGTACCGGCAGCAGCAGCTCCCTTAAATAATGCTTTTAGAAAAGAACCATCCTCTCCAATCAAGCTTTGGAATGATACCGGCAAAGAACTCCTTGATTTTGTTTGAAACAGGGGTTTTTGCTTAATCTTGTCCGGGTTTAAGATTAAATTATACATGTGATCAGCAGAAATAGTTCTGCCTACACCAATGGCTCCTATAGTTTCATTTTCTAATTTAATGGGAAAATAGCTTACTACAACCTCTATTCCGGCAGTCTCTATAAGCTGGCGATAATTATATATTGGTTTTCCGCTCTTTAATACTTCAAGAAACTTCGAATTAGGCTCAATTTCCTCAACCTTTTTGCCCCTCATATCTTCTTTCGCAATTATTTGCTGGAATCGATCGTTTATATATAACATATAAGAGTTTTTATCAACGATCAAAATGGAATCATATATTTTTTCAAATAAAGTCAGAAGCAGCGTATTATTTTTAAGAAACTCAAGTATCATAACTTTCTCCTCATTATTATAAGATATTGTATTCTTTTAATTTGGCATAAAAAGAACCGCGGCTTATACCTAATAATTTAATAGCCTCCGATTTATTGAAGTTAGTATTTTGTAAGGTTTTCAAGATATAATCGAACTCTATTTTTTTAATCATTTCTGACATGGTTTTGCCCACTTTAGTGCAAGTCATATCAGTTTTTAAACGCACACTTTTAAGAAAATACTCTGGAAAATGTTCTATCTTAATTTCCTGGGATTCATCAAATCTGGCACAGATATAAGCATATTCAATTAAGTTCTCTAATTCCCTGATATTACCTGGCCAGCTATAACTATGCAGAAGGACGATTAATTCTGTACTCAGTCTTAATATATTATAAGAGTACCTCTCAGATAATACCTCAATAAAATGATCTAAAAGAATGTCCAAATCATCTTTTCTTTCCCGTAAGGGTTTTACAAAAATTGGAATTACATTTAAACGATAATAAAGGTCGTCCCTAAAAGATCCCTCTTGGACCATTTTATCTAAAGATTTGTTAGTAGCTGCCACTACCCTTGTATCTGTTTTTACTTTTGTGCCACCCACTTTTTCAAACTCTTTGAACTGTAAAACTCTTAAAAGCTTAGCCTGCATGCTTAAGGACAGTTCAGCTATCTCATCAAGGAAAATAGTACCTCTCTGAGCAGCTTCAAACTTACCTATCTTACCTTTTTTTGATGCTCCTGTGAAAGAATGCGAATCATAGCCAAAAAGTTCGCTTTCCAGCAAATTTTCAGGTATAGCTGCACAGTTAACTTCAATAAAAGGACCTGAAGCCCTGTTGCTGGACTCATGTATCGCCTCAGCAATCATTTGTTTTCCAACTCCGCTTTCACCGTAAATCAGCACCGTTGAATCTGTTTTCGCTGTGGCTGCAGCTTTATTGAGCGTTTTTACAAAATAAACATTATTGCCTATTATTTTTTGCATTGATTTATGCAGCAACCTTTTGGGTTTAAATTTAATTTCTACTTTCTGTTCACTCTTTTTCTCCCTGAAGTCTTGCACTAACTTATATATCTCTTCTATACATTTAAATTTTCCGATTCCTATTGCTCCTGCAAATGAACCGTTTTCCCAGAACGGTATTACTGAAAAATTTACTACATTACGATTAATTCTAAAAGGAATATTCCTGATACGATCTTCGCTATGGAGATCATGACACAGATTTTTATTTTCTATAAAGACTTCATCGATGACTTTATTGTCCTCTCCACATTGTAAAACATTTTGACAGCTAGTATTAAGAAATACAATCTCACATTTTTCATTGATCGCGAATATTGGGTCCAGGATATGGTTTAAAACTGTCAACATTAGTTCTTCATCAAATAGTGTAAGGTTTAACTGCTTTAGCACATTACCGATTTCAGCTTTATTCATTATTATCAACTCACTTTTTTTAAGGATATTAACAAATTATTTTAAAACCGGAACACGTCAAATATCAGAAGGTTGAATATTATCAGTCCTGTGTTTAACTTATAGACAATAATATAGTTCATATTTTATACAATAATTCTATTATTGTAAAGACTATTTAAAATTTTGCAGTTTTTCGCACAACTTTTTTCTTAATTTGGATATGGCATATATTTTGCATTAATATAGGGTTCAATATATCTTTTTTAAAAGTGAGGAGTTGTTAATGTGTGCAAATTTTGTGTAACACATGGTGATGGCAAGGTTTGGTATAAGAACGCAATGAATTACTCGCGTCAAATGTATAAGCTGAAAAAAGGGAAAAGCGAAAAAATCCTCCTTAACCGTGATCCGGAAGGGGCAGCAGGACTTATCATCGCCGAAGCAATAGAGGCAAGAGGGCTTGATCCTGAAAACTTCCCCCGTCTGCAGCATATGGCAAACAAGGTTGCTCAGGAGATGATTGCCGGTCAGGTTGTAACCCTGGAAGACGCCATGACCATGGTGGAGCTGGCTTCCCCCATAGCTTTAATGGCATGTGTATGTCGTAAGATTACCCGGGGTAGGGTGGAAGATAACGAGGATGCTTACACCTGCATGGGCTTGGGCATTGGGATGTTTAAATGGGATCGCTGGCCTGAACGCTATAAAGGTGGTGTTCAGTTCATAGAGGTTGAAGAGGCAAAGCAATGGCTTAGAAGGTGGTATGACAAAGGAATGGTGCCTTCTCTGATGACTCACGGCACTCCCTATATCGGTGGGCTCTGTATGTGCGATTACCCCGATTGTCTGGCCATCCGCTACCGCCTTGATTATGGTATAAACCAATTATATAAAGGTGAGTATGTGGCCGCTGTAGATTACAGCAAATGTTTCGGTTGCAAAGAATGTGTAAGCCTTTGCCAGTTTGGAGCAATTAAATATAATATTACTATTGATAAAACCAACATTGATCAGATGCGCTGTTTTGGTTGTGGGGTTTGCCGTGTAAACTGCGAAACTGATGCGATAACCATGGTTGAACGTAGAACATTACCAGGACTAAGGGAGGTATGGTGACAATGACAGTTAACCCTGAGATTCTTCAGCCGGGTCCAAAGATGGAAGTAGATTACAAGAAGTGTAACACGCCAATGACCTGTAAGAAATGTCTTGAACTCTGTCCCCAGGCTGTATTTGCTGTTGATACTATTAAGTATATTAAATTTACAGAAACAGATATCAATGAACCAGACGCCTACAAAATTATACCCAGGCATAGCGATAAGTGCTCTGGTTGTATGGATTGTATAAAAGTTTGCCCGCAAGATGCTATTAATATTGATTTTAAAGGAGTGAACACAGCGTGAGCGAACAGTTGTCATATGATCTTAACCGGGATATGATTAAAATTATTGAAGAAGAATTTAAAGCTTCGGAAGTGATTGAAAAATTTGCAGAAGGACTACAAACAGCAGGTGGAGCAGATGCATATGGAAAAAACTTTTTTTCTGATTACGGTAAGTCCTGGGGTAACAGAGTTTTAGAACTGGGAGAAACATACTCTGATCAGACATACGAAAACTTGAAGAAAATTGCCCAAAAAGTAAAACGCGTTATTTTTCCTCACATACCACAGCGTTTTATTGAAATCGGTTATCTTGCCACACAGCCTTTTGAAGCCCTGGATGTAAAACAGAACAACCATTTTGCCTTTATTTTCAGTGTAGATGAATGTGCAATATTCAACTCCCTTAAGGAAAAATGCGGACACGAGGTTACTGACCTTATGTTTTGTAAACATGCCTGCCTGAGTTTTAATTCCACAGTCTATAAAGCTTTTGATCTAGAGGTGGAACTTAAAATGACTGCATCAATGCCGGATGATTGCTTTTGCCGTTTTGAGGCAGTAAACCTTAAACCCGGGAATTAAAAGTTTCTTTGGCATGAAAAAAGTATCTTGCCGGGGTTCCTCAAATACCAGGACTCCCCCTAACTGAACTAAAATATATTTTATTGAAAGAGGACAGCTATGAAAATAACAAATATCCTTATTGCAAACAGGGGTGAGATAGCAATCCGAATAGCCCGTGCCGCAGCGGACCTAGGCATTCGGACAGTTGCTGTGCATTCAGCTGATGACTCCAAATCATTGCATATTCGTGCTGCTGACCAGGTTTGTGCTTTGAAAGGTACGGGAGCTGCTGCATACCTGAATATAGAGCAAATCATCTCAGTTGCCAGGGCAGCTGGCTGCGATGCTATTCACCCCGGTTATGGGTTTTTAAGTGAAAATGCGGTTTTTGCCCGTCGTTGTGCAGAAGAGGGAATAACATTCATAGGCCCGAAACCTGATGTGCTTGAACTGTTTGGTGACAAGATCAGGGCGCGCGCACTCGCAAAACAGTGTGGTGTACCCTTACTCCCAGGTACCCACCGAGCAACCAGTCTTCAGGAAGCCAAAGATTTCTTTTTATCACTCGGGGAAAATGCGGCAGTCATGATCAAAGCAGTAATTGGTGGGGGCGGGCGAGGAATGCGTCCTGTTTACAATCTTTCCGATCTTGATGAGGCCTATGAACGCTGTCAGTCCGAAGCACAGACTGCATTCGGCCATAATCATGTTTACATCGAGCAACTCATTTGCAATCTGAGACACATTGAGGTTCAGATTATCGGTGACGGAAAACAGGTGGTCCATCTCGGAGAACGAGACTGCACCATGCAACGGCGCAATCAAAAACTCATCGAGATAGCACCATGCCCTACTCTTTCTCCAAAACTTATCAACAAAATCACTGAAGCAGCCCTACATCTGGCACAGGAATCCCGCTTTGACAGTCTTGGCACCATGGAATTCCTTGTATATAAAGATGTCCAAGGTGAAGAGGCATTTGCATTTATAGAAACTAACCCCAGGCTCCAGGTAGAACACACAGTAACCGAAGAGGTTACCGGTGTCGACCTGGTGAGAACCCAAATTGAAATAGCAGCCGGAAAATCTCTGGCAGACCTCGGCCTGACTGAAAACGCAGCGTACCCCCGTAGCCGTGCTATGGAGTTGCGCATTAATATGGAGACAATTGATGCCACCGGAAGCGCATATCCCACAAGTGGTACCATCAGTGTTTATGAGGCCCCACTTGGACCGGGCATCCGGGTAGATGGATACGGTTACAGCGGCTACACTACCAATCCTTCATTTGATTCATTACTGGCCAAGCTAATCGTTACCTCAGACTCACCAAGGTATATTGATTTAGTTGCAAAAGCCTACCGAGCACTAAGCGAGTTCCGGGTTGAGGGTGTTGCAACCAATATCCCTTTCTTACTTAACCTTTTACGCAGACCCGAGGTCGCTCAAAACACTTTTAATACCCGCTTTATTGAAGAAAATGCAGCTGAACTGGTATCATCCATAGAACCGCACAGGAAAGGCTACTTTGATTATAGCCCTCCCGCAAAAATACTATCAATTAAAACATCTCAGGATGCACCGGAAGGCTCTGTTCCGGTTAAAACACCAATCCAGGGTTGCATTGTCAGTATAAATATAGGGGACGGTGACCCTGTGGCTGTAGGACAGACAATTGCAATAATAGAGGCTATGAAGATGGAGCACGAAATCAAGGCGGACCAAAGCGGCTATGTTTACACTGTCTGCGCGACGTTAGGTGAAGTTGTCCCCGCAGGTGCTCCGATCTGCTTCCTTAATAAAGCCGAAATTGATTGTGCATCCACGGCCGCTGACAGGGATATCGACCTTGATGAAATCCGTCCAGACCTTGCTGAAGTGATAGCGCGGCACGCAGTCGGTCTGGACATTAATCGTCCCGAGGCTGTTGCCAGCCGCCATCAGAAAGGCCTGCGTACCATCAGGGAAAACATCGAAGACTTGTGTGATCCAGACAGCTTCATCGAATACGGAGCACTTGCCATTGCTGCGCAACGTTCGCGTAGGTCGATCGAAGAACTTATTAAAAAGACGCCGGCCGACGGCTTGATTGCCGGTATCGGTTCGGTTAACAGTTCACTCTTCGGAGACGAAAAGTCCCGCTGTATGATTATTGCCTATGATTATACAGTATTGGCCGGTACACAAGGATTGTTCGGACACAAAAAGAAAGACCGCATGCTGGGTATAGCACACGAGTGGCGGTTACCTACCATTTTTTTTGCGGAAGGTGGCGGAGGGAGGCCAGGTGATATTGATGCACCTGCAGTAGCAGGCCTTGATTTGACCACTTTCGCCCGTTTTGGAGGTTTAAGCGGTAAAGTCCCGTTGATAGGTGTTGTATCAGGGTATTGCTTCGCAGGTAATGCCGCGCTACTTGGCTGTTGCGATGTGATTATTGCTACCATGAATTCCAATATCGGCATGGGTGGTCCGGCGATGATTGAAGGCGGGGGATTAGGTGTAGTAAGGCCGGAGGAAATTGGTCCCATTGATGTGCAAACAAAAAACGGCGTTGTAGATATAGTAGTAGAGGATGAAACAGAAGCTGTAGCGGTGGCAAAAAAGTACATCTCATATTTCCAGGGACCTACGAACCAGTGGGAGTCCGCAGACCAGCGCATTCTTCGTCGGCTGATCCCTGAAAACCGCCTGCGAGTTTACAATATTAGAGCTGTACTTGAAGCGCTTGCCGACACCGAATCTGTGCTGGAATTGCGGCCCCATTACGGCTTAGGTATGATCACTGCGTTGATAAGAATTGAAGGCAAGCCGTTTGGTGTAATTGCAAATAATCCAAAACACCTCTCCGGAGCTATCGCAGCTGACGATGCAGATAAAGCCGCCCGCTTCTGGCAGCTTT
This sequence comes from Dethiobacter sp., assembly GCA_018335875.1. Lineage (GTDB taxonomy): Bacteria > Bacillota > Dethiobacteria > Dethiobacterales > Dethiobacteraceae > JAGXRN01. The sequence goes on along the minus strand of JAGXRN010000059.1, from coordinate 25,616 downwards.
GTGACGCTCATAATCTGCCGATTATCTCCCTGGTGGATACCCCGGGATTCATGGTCGGACCTGAGGTAGAAACTCACGCTCAGGTTCGGCATGTATGTCGCATGTTCGTTGTCGGATCACACTTATCAGTGCCTTTCTTTACCGTCATTCTGCGCAAAGCGTATGGCCTCGGAGCACAAGCAATGGTATGCGGTAGTTTCCACAGTTCGTTTTTTACGGCTGCCTGGCCATCCGCAGAATTCGGCCCTATGGGGCTGGAAGGGGCAGCCAAGCATGCATACAGAAGAGAACTTGCAGAAATCGAAGACCCGGCTGCGCGTGATGCTGCTTTTAAAAGCTATGTTGATGAATTTTACAAGGCGGGAAAAGCCACAAATATGGCCTCTTATTTTGAAATCGATTCAGTTATTGATCCTGCAGATACTAGAAAGTGGCTTGTGCGTGGGTTAAAGTCAGTCCAGATAGATACTAAAAATAAGAAGGAACGATTTATAGATACCTGGTAAACGACAGTCTGCACTTATTATTAAAACTACTATTGTCCAGGGTACCTTCCCAATTGTTCTTTTTTCTTCGCTATTACTAAATACTGTTTCAAAATTTGCCACCGGTGCTACAGTACCGGTGGTTGTTTTTTATTAACTTCTTCTAAACATAGGCACCCTGCCAAATGAATCAGTTGACAGGGTACCTGTTAAATAAAACTTTCTACTTATGCTTAAAATCAGCTTTGCGCTTTTCAAGGAATGCGGCCACGCCTTCCTGCACATCTTCTGTCCGGAAAACACGCTCAAACAAGTCGGCCTCTATCTTTAAACCTTCATCCAGGGACACTTCCAGCCCACGGTCTACACATTCTTTAATCAGCCTGATGGAAACGGCGGGCTGCCCGGCAATCTTGGCAGCGACCTTTTTAGCCTCCTCCAGAGCCTGGCCGGCGGGAACAACAAAATTGATTAGTCCAATTCGTAACGCCTCGGCGGCTGGAATAAATTCTCCAAAAAACATCAGTTCTTTGGCCTTTATTTCTCCTACCCGCCTAGGCAGCCGCTGAGTACCGCCGCCGCCGGGGAATAACCCCAGTTTTATCTCCGGCAGGCCAAACTGGGCGGTTTCAGCCGCCACACAGAGGTCTCCGCACATCATCAGCTCAGTGCCTCCTCCAAGGGCCATCCCTTGTACAGCGACCACTATAGGCTTGGGGAAATAGTCAAGGTAGTTGAAAATAGCGTGACCTGCATTTGTATTTTCGGCCACAAAACCGGACCTGCTTTTCAAAAGCTCGGGAAACTGTGAAATGTCCGCCCCTGCCATGAAAAACTTTTCGCCGGCTCCTGCCAGTACTACCGCCCTGATATCATCAACCGTCTCTATTTCTTTGAAGCACTCGTAGATTTGCTGTGCCACCACATTGCTCAGGGCATTGGCAGGAGGATTGTTAATTGTAACAATTGCGATGTTCCCCTCTTGCTCCCAGGTCACCTTACTACTCATTTCATTACCATCCTTCCTATTTTTAATTGCCGCAGAACCTCTGCCATTCAACTCCGCTTACTTCCTTCTGCTGCTCAAAATACGTTGAATCTTGCCCGCAGGTAGCGCACCGGCTCCTCTGCAAAAGCGCCTGCTGCCCCCAGGTCCAGCTTAATGAACATACCCTTACTGGCCATACTCTCCTCCTCCAGTAATTAAAATTACACACCATTTGGTCAAGCCTATTTGCTGCTGCAGGCAACTTTAAGCTCGCAGTAATCATCACCGTCTGCCAGCACTTTGGGGAAGGCAAGAGTGAGATTTGAGAAGTTGCTCACCATACCCAGGTCGCCGAAGCGTGCCAGGCGGCAGAGACGTGAAATTTCTTCGGCGCCAAGGCCCCGTTTTTGCCAGGCATCCACCAGGGCGCAGTGGTGGAAGCGGAGAACGCTTTCTTGTGGGGATTGGGCGACCTTTTCCATGGCAAAAGCGCCGCAGCCGTAGCCTGAGAACAGTGCGTCCACAAAATCGGATGCGTTTTCTATTTTACCGAGGCGCCGGCCTTTTTCTACACCAAATTGAGTGATTGCTTTCTCGGCCAGTTTTTCGCCGTCAATTCCCATCTCTTCTGCGTTTTTCAGCAGCAGATAAAACCACGTTGCCCTGTCGCCGATTGCCGCACGGTAAGCTTTAGTTACTTCGGAGGTATCTTTGTTATTCATTATCAGCCCTCCCTGATTTAATAATTATTGTATGGCCTGTTTAAAAGCCCATATCCTCCCCGACAATTAAAACATGCATTTCTATACTGCTGGGAGCGCGTTCAATTATGGTAGTTACATTACACATACGTTCTTCTGTCTTACAGTCATGGCATTTCCCTGTTTTAGCACACGGTGTGGCCCTGTTCAGCCTGCGGGCATTTAAGGGGCAGGCGACTTCCTTGATGCGTTTCAGGGCACTGTCAACATCCTTGACTATTTTATTCTTCCCGGTAACAATCACTGCTTTCTTCGGGCCATAAACCATGGAAACCACCCTGTTGCCGGTACCGTCAATATTAACTAACACACCGTCTTCTGTTATAGCATTTGTGCTGCATAAATAAACGTCAGCTGTCAGCGCGCGGCGCCGCTCGGCATCAGCTTCTTCTTTTGGCACACGCCAGTGCCAGTAAACTTCACAGCCTTTTTCTTTAAGCGTTTCTTCAATGCCAAGCTCTTGTATGGTAACTGACCCCCCGATGCCGACATTGCTATCTGCAGGAATCATGCTTAAAACCTTTTCTGCAGCCTCTGTACGATTTGCAGCAAAAGTACAAGATATTCTCTTTCTCTCCAGTGCCGACATGAGTTCTTGAATTTGTTCATCCATCTTATATCTTCCTTTCATAAAAAGACTACCTATTATATTCGTCATTCCCCGGTGATATCCTACAGTTGCAGCTTACTTTCTCTAATCTTCCCACAGCTTTAGCTGTTCTGCTGCGGCAGCGCATTCATATTGCGCCGGATAAAAAATCCTCTTTATCTCAGCGCGCAGCTCAAGGGGAATCACAGCGATTCTGTGGCGGCGCACATTTATTCTGGCTGCACCGATAAATACCAGTAGTTACACTCAAAGTTTCCAGGGCTTCAGGCAGCAACCCGCGGCTGATGCGGACCATAGCCAGTTTATTGCGGGCAAAGTGGCCTTGGTCGGACTTGTGCACCTCCAGCAGAATTTTTTCAGCTTCTTCAAGCTCTCCCTGCCTAACCTTCTCCAGTGCCTTTTCATAGAGATCAATTAATTCATTCCGGTTCATAAAATTTCCCCCCGTTTCGTCTGCGCCACTATACAGCATTATCAGAAGGACTCCGGAGATGCACCGTGTAGATTTCTATCTATTTATGTAAAATTTGACACAATAAGCTGAAACCCTTTTCAGGCTGTTTAAAAATAATCAAACGCGGTACTGTGAAATACAAACAGTACCGCGCTTGGTTTTGTTTTATCTTCGTAATTTTTAAATCCGCCAATTTCCGGCAGGAAATCAGGACCGTGCCAGCGAAATCGTTTGCGCAGTTAGTTTGGAGGTTAATGATGAACTCTGACAATATAAATGCAAAATTTGCAGTTCTGCTGGCAGTGACGGCGGTGTCAACTTCAGCTTTGTTTATCCGTCTCAGCCAGGCGCCGTCTGCAGCAATGGCGGCAAACAGGCTGCTGCTGACACTGGTTTTTCTTGGCCCGGTGGCAATTTGGCGCTGCGGCCCGGAGATACGTGCCACAAAATACAGGGACAGGGCTGTTGCCGCCCTGGCCGGCGCCTGCCTGGGCCTGCACTTTCTGATGTGGTTTTCCTCACTGCGCTTTACCGGCGTTGCTGCTTCGGTGGTACTGGTCTCCACCCACCCGCTCTTTATCCTTGCCTACACCCGTTTTTATGACCGCAAGACCATCGGCCCGGCCAAACTGGCAGGGACATTGTTTGCGCTGGCGGGAATTGTGGTTATCGCCTTGGGTGACCGGCACGGTCAAACCGCCCTCTTTGGCAACCTGCTTGCACTGGGCGGTGCTGTTGCCGTATCCGGCTATTTTCTCTTAGGCAGGCAGGCGCGCAAAAACATGAGCAATCTAAACTATGTAACTCACACCTACCTGGCGGCCTGGCTCGTTTTAGCGGCCGCATCGTATGCCGGCGGTGCGCCGCTTTTTGCCTACCCGCCGCGGGAATGGCTGATTTTTCTGGCTCTCGCCCTCTTTCCCACCATCCTCGGCCATACCGTCTTTAACTGGGCCCTGGCCCGTGTGGATGTCTCCTTTGTCTCAGTGATGATTCTTGGTGAACCGGTGGGCGCTACACTGCTGGCCTACCTGTTCCTGCATGAAATCCCGCCCGCCGGGCATGTCCTTGGCGGTATTCTCATACTGGCAGGACTGTTTGTCTTCGTCCGGGGGTCAGGCTCGGCTATTCAGGGTTAGCGAAGTAAGCACTCTAAAATTCGCAAGACTTAACCGTCCTTGGAAACGGGATCACATCCCTGATGTTGCTTATCCCTGTAACATACATGATAGCCCTTTCAAAACCCAGTCCAAAACCGGCATGCTTTACTCCGCCGTATTTTCTTAAATCCATATACCACCATAAATCCTTCTCGTCAATCTCGGACTCTTTCATCCTTTGCGCCAGCACATCCGCTCTTTCTTCTCTCTGGCTGCCGCCTATTATTTCCCCCACTCCCGGTACCAGCAAATCCATGGCGGCAACAGTTTTCCCATCATCATTGAGCCTCATATAGAAGGCTTTTATCTCCCTTGGGTAGTCCGTTACAAACACCGGTTTGTTAAACACCTTCTCAGTCAGATACCTTTCATGCTCGGTCTGCAGGTCTTTACCCCAGGCCACGGGATACTCGAATTTTTCCCCGGATTCTTGAAGTGTTTCCACAGCCTTTGTATAGGTTATATGGGCGAATTGTGAATTTACAATCTTCTCTAATTTTTCCTTTAGCCCCTTCTCCACAAATTCATTGAAAAATTCAATTTCTTCCCCGGCGTTCGTTAACACATAACTTATTATATATTTCATCATCTCTTCCGCCAGGCTCATATTGTCCTTAAGGTCGGCAAAAGCTATCTCGGGCTCTATCATCCAGAATTCCGCAGCATGCCTGGCTGTATTGGAATTCTCCGCCCGGAAAGTGGGGCCGAAAGTGTACACATCTTTAAAGGCAAGGGCATATGCTTCTGCTTCCAGCTGGCCGCTCACAGTGAGATTTGTTCTCCTGCCAAAAAAATCCTGGGTGAAATCAACTGCGCCCTCCGTGAGCGGTGGGTTTTTGGCGTCCAACACAGTTATTCTGAACATTTCTCCCGCGCCTTCCGCATCGTTGGCAGTGATTATGGGTGAATGAAGATTGATAAAACCCTTTTCCTGAAAAAACTTATGAATGGAAAAAGATACCAGAGACCGTACCCTGAATACCGCATTAAACAGATTCGTCCTCGGACGCAGATGTGCCACTTCTCTTAAGAATTCCCTGGTATGCCTTTTTGGCTGGATAGGGTAGTCCTCCGGAGAATCACCCTCCAGGATTACTCCCTTTGCCTTTATTTCAAAAGGCTGTCTGGCCTGAGGAGTTTGAACCAAAATTCCGCTTATTCTCACCGCAGAGCCTGCTCTGAACTTGGCCACCTGGTCAAAGTTCGTCACAGTCTCCTTTTCGTACACCACCTGGATACTGTTAAAATGAGTGCCGTCGTTCAGTGAAATGAAACCAAAGGATTTCTGGTCACGATTGCTTCTTATCCACCCTTCCACTTCCACTTCTTTATCGGCATACCTGCCTGTATCCCTTACAAGCTGTCTTACCACTACTTTTTCCATATCCAATCGCCTGCCTTTTTTGGTTTTTATATCCGAAAATCTCAGCAGTTGTCAATTATTATACCAGCAAACAGCCATTCCATTCATAATCAGACTTAACGCCTTACACTGTATCCCGCGGCCGCCTTGTCCTGATGATTAACACTGCAGCAGGGACAAGCACGATAAAACCAATTGCCGCAAAAGCTGAGGGCAGTTCTATCCACCTGCTGGCAGCACCGACCAGCAAGGATGCTGCAGCAACTGACACATCGATGGCGCTCTCCTGGACACTCAAAACAGCAGCCCTCACTCTTTGGTCTGTGACGTCTATCAGCCAGGCAATAAAAACAAGATATGCACCTGACAGGCCATACCCGGCAACCATACTGCCGGGTATTAGCATTACAGAAGTGTAAGGAGCAAAAAAGAGGGAGATTGTCCCCACACCCAGCAGCGCCAATGCCGGCCAAGCCACTGATGCTCGCGAGAAGCGGTCGGATAGATAGCCGGTACTTAAATTAGCGGCGATACCCCCCACTCCAAAGTAAACAAAATATATCCCCGGGTTTCCTATTTTCCCAATCTGTGAAATAAGCACAATGGCAAAAGTCAGGATTGCACCATAGCCAAGGGACGCCAGAGCAATCCCTGATAATACCGTACAGACATTGCTTTTAGCTAAAACCAAGCGGAGAATTGCCAGTGAGCCGGATTGGTCATCAGCAGGCAGGATAGGTGTATTCACAAAGGCTATCAGTGCAAAAGATAAAAAACCAATCATGATGCTGACCAGAAACAAAACTCTAAACCCGGCCGTATTAATAATGAAGAAAGCTGTGGGAGGTCCAAATAAAAGGGCCAGTGTTATGAGCATACGGTATAAGCCAAGGAACGTCCCGGTTTTCCCGTCGGGAGCCATATCTGCCGCCAGCGAACTCCCGCTTGACAGGAAAGCAGCGGCGCCTATGGCCTGGTAAATCCTGGCGGGGACCAACAGCCACATACTTGTGTGCAAGAGCAATATTACCGGCGTTGTGGCAAATACAAATGAGCCAATGAGCAAAAGAAGCTTCCTGCCCTTTTTGTCCGCCAGGGGCCCGAAATAAAAACGCAAAAGCACCGACGCCAGAAAGAAAACTGTGTTCTGCAGCCCGGACTGAAATTCAGTCCCGCCAATCTGCAGCACATAATAGGGGAGTATTGTCAGCGACACAAAAAAGTTGATAAACACCAAAAATGCACCGCTTAAAAACAATGCCCAGTTTCCTATACCGGAAACAAACTGCTCCGGTGGCAGATAAATATCACTCTTTTTACGGTAAAACATAATCATCTTCTCACCATCTGTCTGTGCTTTCGTATTGCCTTTCAACCCTAAACCCTGTTAAAATTTGGACACTTTTTAATTATAATATTTAAGTCCATAAAAAGAAAGGCCGGAGGAAGGGTCAGGCTTGACAGATCGCGTTAACCGCTACCACGACAGCCAGCAAATAAAAGAAATGCCTGACGGGAGCCTTGAAGTTTCCTTCCTGCTATCCGGCGCCCAGGAAATGATTCCCTGGCTTATGACCTGGGGAAGCACAATCGAACCGCTGGAGCCACAGTGGTTGCGGCAGGCGCTGGCAGAACAACTGGCTAAAGCGCTGGAAATCTATCATACCTAGCCCTCTTTCCGGCAAACACATATTCCTATATTAAAAAGTGCACTTACACAGTTGAACAGATTTCATTTAACCGTGATAGGTGCATTTTTGCGGCAAAAATGCTCTTATCACTATATTCGCTAAGTACCTTATTTTTCCTGTATGTCAATCTGTGCGCAAATGATGGTATAATATCGGAAAACAGTGACAAGAAGAGAGAAGGTTGAAAAATGAATCACGATCTTAAAGAAGTGGCCCGTATCCTGGAGGAGTATATAAGGCCGCAGACTCATCCTCTGGCAGTTAAAATGGCAGTCGCCGGGGAGGAATTACCTCCAAAGACATGATATTTACAATCCCAGGCAGCCAAATTGAAAATGTGATGACAGGCCTGGTTGAAACTCATAAAAAAGGGGTTCGCTACCCCATTCCCGCCATGCTGAATTATGAGGTTACCTATCCGCCTAAATATATGGAACTCAAAAAGTTTTGGTGCACAGAAGATTAAAAGCCGGCCGCCATGGTCGTAGTCAGAGCGGCATTAAAATAAATAATTGACAGGAGGAAAAAATGACGATAACATACCAGGAAATAAAAGATAATGACGAAAATCGCCGGTTTTATGCATGATACCGGCAATATAATAAGCCGGTCCGGGCATGCCCAATCGGGAGCAATACTGGCATTTAATATCCTTACCCGTTTGGGGATGGCTCCACAGGAAATCTCACAGGTTGTTTCAGCCATCGGCAATCATGACGAGAACAGCGGCTCCCCCGTTAATCCCGTCTCCGCGGCACTGGTCCTGGCCGATAAGAGTGATGTCCGCCGGAGCCGTGTCAGAAACGATGACTTTGCAGCCTTTGATATCCATGACCGTGTCAATTATGCTGTAGAGGAATCAGTGCTGAAAATAGACGGAGAGCAAAAGATACTCACCCTATCACTACAAATCGACACCATGATTTCATCCAAAATGGAGTATTTTGAAATCTTCCTCACCCGCATGATGATGTGCAGAAAAGCTGCCGATTACCTGGGCGGAACATTTGAACTGATCATGAATAACACAAAGATGGTGTAACAGAAAAACATGCCGGCTCAAATCAGCCGGCATGCCTGACATAGTATGTTTTTAAAGGCCACTGTCATCAAAGCCATCGAGCCACTGTGCGATTTGACCCGCCACCGCTTTTACACAGCCTGGCTCAAACGGGGAAATGAGGCCGGACAATTTTATCAGCTCAACAAAAGACAGGCTGCCTCCGGCACGGCACAGCTTCAGGTAGTCAGACCAGGCTGAATTTCTGCACTCATCGTATCTTTTCCAAAACTGAAATGCGCAGATCTGCGCCAGAGCATAATCAATATAGTAAAATGGAGACTTGTAAATATGGCTTTGCTGCTGCCAGTAACCGCCTTTTTCCAGGTAGTCGCTATCTTCATAATTCAGGTGGGGCAGATATTTTTTTTCTGTCTCGCGCCAGAATTTCTTTCTTTGCGCCGGCGTGGCTTCATGGTCATTATAAACAAGGTGCTGGAATTCATCCACTGCCGCTTCATAGGCGACATAGAAAAGGGAGTCGCTAAGGTGGAAAAACTTGTATTTGCCTGCTCCTGGCCCGAAAAAGAGCTCCATCCACGGCCATGCAAAGAGCTCCATACTCATGGAGTGTATCTCACAGGCCTCATATGTGGGGAAAGAATACTCGGGCAGCGTCAGGTGCCTGCTTTGATAAAGCTGAAACGCGTGGCCTGCTTCATGGGTTAAAACATCCACATCGCCGGAGGTGCCGTTGAAATTGGAAAAAATAAAAGGCGCCTGATGCTTTGCTATATAGTTGCAGTATCCGCCTGCTGCCTTGCCTTTTTTGCTTACCAGATCCATCAGGCCTTTTTCATTCATGTATGTAAAAAAGGCACCCGTCTCCGGGGAAAGTTCGCTGTACATACGCGCCCCCTGATTTACAATCCAGTCCGGCGGCCCCTGGGGCCGCGCATTGCCTGTCTTAAAATAAAAATTATTGTCATAGTAGTGCAGAGTATCAACGCCTATCCTGGTACGCTGGCGGGCCTTTAACGAGGAAGCAAGCGGAACTATAAAATCAAGTACCTGCTGCCGGAATCCGGCCACCATGGCCGCATTGTAGTCGGAGCGGTTGAGGCGCATATAGGCCAGTTCCACAAAATTATTAAAGCCCAACTTGCGGGCAATGGTTGTCCTTACCCTGACAAGCTCGTCATAAATCCTGTCAAGCTCCTCTTCGTTACTGCTGAGAAAACCATACCTGGCCTCGTGCGCCTCTTTTCTCGTCAACCTGTGGGGCGAAAGCTGAAAGGGTATCAGCTGCTCAAGATTTCTCTCTTCGCCGGCAAAGTTAATACTTGCCGCGGCTATCAGTTTTGTGTATTCACTGGCCAGAGCGTTCTCTTTCTGCAGGTCGTTTATCACTCCAGGCGAAATAGTTTTTTGTGCCAGCTCTGCAATTCGAAACAGCTGGCTGCCCCATTTTTCCTCAAGCTCTTTCCTGTGTGTTGCGCCAAGCAAAGCTCTGTAATAACCGGAGACCAGCTCAAGGTATACAGGCTCAGTCTGGTCGGAATAATCCTGTTCATCTTTGTAGAAGCTGTCCTCAGTATTTATGGTGTGGCGAATCTGGGCCAGCACCATCATCGATTCATACTCGCTTCTCAGACTATTGAGAGCAGTCATGGCCTCATCCTGAGCTGCAAAACTCTGTGCTGTCGAAAAGCTGCGCAGAAGGTACTCAAACTCCGACTTAAACGTTGCCATATCAGGCCTTTGATACTGGAGTTGCTCAAACTTAATGCTCCTCACCTCCCAACATTTTAATGGTTAATTAGACGCTCCTGAGAAAAGGAGTATTGAACAACACTCTTACTCTCCGGATCAACACATCACCTTCTTACTTATTATGACTATAATCATAGGACAAAATAGGTATCATGTCAATTTATGTTAGCTATAATTCCGTCAATCCCATATATGTCTCGCTTTAGATTTACTGTAATATTCGCTAAATCCTGGGGTTTTCCTACAGATAAAGGAATAAATTTAAATAACCCGAAAATGGCACAAAAAGGGGACACCACCAGTGTCCCTTTCAATATTATAGTCACAAATCTATTGAATTTTCGCCAGAACCTGCTTACTGATTAGTCACCTTCCGTCTGCTAAACCTCAACTGTCCAGCCAAATTCATCTTTTATCTTTCCTCTTTGTATGCCGGTGATTGCATCATAAAGTTTACGGGAAATTTCTCCAATCTCATTATTATTTATCGTAATAATTTGGTCCTTCCAGCAGAGTTCTCCCACAGGAGAAATAACAGCTGCTGTTCCTGTGGCAAATACTTCTCCCAATTTCCCTGCAGCGTGTGCATCATATACATCCTGAATGGTAAACCGTTTTTCTGTTATTTTAATACCCCAATGCTTGAGTAACAGAATCACAGAATCTCTGGTTATCCCCGGCAAAATCGTACCTGTAAGCGGTGACGTGACAATCTCTCCATCTATTTGAAAGAAAGCATTGGACGTTCCGATCTCTTCTACATATTTTCTTTCCACACCATCAAGCCACAGCACCTGACTATATCCTTTTTTATTTGCTTCTTCCAGAGATTTTACGCTGGCTGCATAGTTTCCCCCTACCTTGGCAAATCCGGTTCCGCCGACCACAGCTCTTACATATTTATCTTCTACAAGTATTTTAGTAGGACTGAGCCCGCCTTTATAATAATCACCTACAGGTGAAAGAATTATATAAAATTTAAAAGTTTGTGAAGGGCGCAGGCCTAAATAAGTGTCAGTTGCTATGATAAAAGGCCTGATATACAAAGATGTGCCTTCAGCTTCAGGTATCCAGTCCTGGTCTGTTTCCACAATTTTTTTTATCGCTTCAACCATCAATGTTTCATCAATTTCCGGAATGCACATTCTTTCATTTGTCACATTGGTTCTCTCTGCATTTTTTTCCGGCCTGAACAATAGGACCCTGCCATCTTCTGCTCTATAGGCTTTTAATCCTTCAAACATAGCTTGTGCATAATGAAGTACTGCTACCGAAGGGTCAAGTACAAGAGGTGCGTAAGGCACTATCTTACCATCATGCCAACCTTTTTCAGTATTATAACTCATTTCAAACATGTGGTCAGAAAATGTGGCTCCAAAAACAAGATTGTTTGGATCCGGTTTCTGTTTTGGATTTGTTGTCCTGTTTACCGGAAAACTGTATTGCATAACAATTCACCCTTTCATATGTCACTGGCAGTAAGATAGTAATTTTCCCAAAATTAGTAATAGTAAGATAATTGAAGATTAATTATATACTGCCAGAAATATTCGCCACGATGTTGATAATTTCCTACATTATTGTAGAAAAAAATATATTATTTCCTTTTACTTAAAAAGTTTGCGCAGCGCTCGCCCCGTCGCCTTGCCGGCTACCCTTCTGCCCGCCCTTTTTGCCATCTTCTTCGGGCTGCCGCTTGAAACAGCGCTCACATCCCCAAGCAGCCTCGCCAGCTTGTACAAGAAGCCGCGCGTCTTGTTGATGCTCATCACAACACCTCCTCAAAAGATTAGTACACCGATTCAGGATTCAGGACAAAGAATGCTCATCCCTCAAATTATCATTTATTTTGACACAGACATGAAAAACCCTTCTTCATGCTTTATAAAAGAAAAGAATTCACCGTCGATGAATTCTTTTCTTATTCACAGCGTTATCTTTTTTTCCGCTGCTGGAAGCTCTGGTTTTTCATGTTCTTTCTTGAAACCGGACTATACGTCATCTCTTCCATGATGCAAAAGTCTTCGCTCAAAGCACTGGTCAATTTTATGACCAGTGCTTTTTGGTAGATTATCAGTATCTCCTTTTTCTCGAAATGTTGGTTACCTTTTTAAGCTGAACTCTACAGTTTTATTAGACCATAAAGTGCACAAGCTTCGGCGTAAACACCTTACCCTGTACATTTACACGGATGGAGAAACCCCGTGAGCCCGTCCCGTTTAGCGGCAGATAACCCGCCTTGTGGACAAATTCAAACAAGGACGCATAAAATGCCAGCAGCGTCCAACCACTTTCATTCTCCGCTAGAATAAACTGAGCCGGCACTTCCTTATATTAGCTAACACCTGTCACATGAATCTGACCTTTATTTATTTTTGTCTGCTTCATTTAACCACTCTGCCAACTTGCGGGCTGTGGCCGTATGGTCTTCTTCAGCCATGTTTCGCATGTAGTTCAAATCCAGGGAGGCATAGTGTACTTTTAGCATACGCAGCCCCCACTCACAATCGGATGTCGAGTGCCAGTGAACACAGGCACGGAGTCGGTCGAGGATAATATCTTCGATGCCGATAACATAGAGGTGCCTCCCGCTTGGCAGATGGATTTTAATGATTCTTTCCTTGTCTGCACCTTCCAGCACATCACTTGGAATCTCTATTGCCACTTCCAGTTCGGGATGATACCAGTGCCTGCCCTCCTGTAAAAACCCCAACCTGGCAAGAGTTTCCCCCGCCAGTTCACGTCGATGCATTACCAAGTCTATATCTAGAGTTGTGTACTGTCCCCTCGTGTAGACTTCTACAGCAAGGCCCCCCACCACCACAGGCACTATACCATGTGGCTCTATGAGAGCAGTAAAAATAGCAGTCGTTTCGGTCATGATTTCATATCGGCTTTTGCCGGTTAGCCCTATTAGTTCTTTTTTCAATTCTTCAATCGAATTCACAATACCACTCTCTTTTATTAATAATCTTTACTTTGCCTCTGGCGAGGTCATCCTCCCACTTCCGTTTACAGAGAAGGTCCAGAATGTCCTGCTCCTCCTTATCCCGCGGCCGGCGTCTCACAACTTTCCCACGGCGTCCACGGACAAGAGAGCGGTTGGCCGCGGGCATCTTTTCCCGGATTCTCTTTTCTATATCACGGGTCTTCCACTCACGCATAATATCACCTGTCATTCCCTGTTTATGTTAATTCTACCATACCCGGGAGCACAAGTCGAGGGTCTCAGCGGATGGTGCTAAACTGGCCGGGTAACTCCGAACTTAACTTTTTTGGGCACAATCGGCCCCAATATCAGCCGGGTTCAGGTTTTTGTCGGCCAGTATGGCTTCCTGTTCCAGCTTTATGTTTAACTCCAGCATCAGGTCTATAAGACCGAAAAAACATGCGTATTTAGGGTTTTCTCTAAGTTTAATGAGTTTGCTTCTGTATGAAGGGTTTATATTTTCTGTCATGTCCCTGCAGGCAAGCAGGGTTTTCTCATCCATATACACCGGGCATAAAGAAGGCATAACATTTTCACGAAGAAACATAAATATCCTAAATCCACCCCAATCGATATCACCCCAATGCCAAAAAGATACTTGCTGACTCCTGCAAAAGTCGTAGATTTTAGCTAAAAGAAGCCGTTTTCTCGGGCCGGGGAAACCACCCAGATAAATGAGAAGCATATCAGGTGGAAGCCCTTTACGCGTCAGGTAGTGAAAATTAGTCTTATTCTCCACCAAGAGAACTCTTTTTGCCTGTACATCCACTATTTTCAATTCATGTGCAGCCTGCGTATCAAGCACTGCGCCGAAGGCAAAGGGACTCAGGTCAATCTGCCCACCCCCCAAATCTATAACCAGGGGGCCGGATAGAAGCAGCTCTTCGGTTGTTTTTATGATGCCTAGCTCATATAAAATATCCTCATCGGAAAGTTCACTGTCAGTTAGAAAAAAGCATCTGACAATAGCTATCAGGGATGTTTTTACTTTTTTTGCATAAAGCTTGCTGCCGCCTAAGTAACGGATGCTGAATACTCTTTCCAGAATATCCTCATCGCCCTTTTCATCCAATCCCTTTAACGCTTTAAGCAGCAGTTCCAACTCCGGCCTCTCCTTTGGCAGAAGTGCCGGCAAGGTCAATTGCTGTGTTATTTCATCCTGACAATATAGTAAGAATTCTCTGATCCAGTGAGTTTTAATCCTTGAGGCAGCATCCTCAACCAGTCTGTTTACTTCTGCCAATTGGTCCAGTCTTGGGGTCCGGCCAATAGCAGCATAGGCTTCTTCGGTTTTATTAAGGTTGAGGCTGACCCGTTTGAGCAGATTATTTTTTTCCCCGGGTATCCACTCTACAGCAAGAATTCCCTGTTTTTCCAGTTCTTTTACCGTCTGGTGGAGCGCTTCTTTGACCTGGGGCCGGTCGCCTGCAAAATAGGCGGGCACGGTTTTTTTGTTAAATGTAAAGAAAATGCGCCGGTTAACTCTTGCCACGCCATGAAAATGTGCACTGTTCTCATATTTGGATAGCAAATCGTTTAACAACAGGCTTTTGTCATCCATTTTAAGCCCCCATCTCCAGCAGTTCCCTGGGGTCAAAAGCTTTGACAATGGTCGCCTGCTTAATCCTTGTCACACAAAGATTACGATCTACCAGCGGCGCAATATCCCCGATCTTTTCTGTTGGCGCCGACAGGATTACCTGCAGCCCCATTTCACGGATAAGCTTAATACTCTCATGGATACGCTGGTGGTCCATTTTACTGTATGCTTCATCAAAAACTATCAGCCGGAGTGCGTTGGCATCACGATGTCTGACCCGGTACAACTGCAGAAAGGACGCAAGGACCGCGATATAAAAGGGGGTTTGTGTCTCTCCACCCGATTTTTTGGCAAGTACCCGTGACAGACGTGACTCCCTGCCTTCATCATCAATATTAACCATGTCAAAATCCAGGTAGGTACGGTAATCTGTGAATTTCTCCAGATTTCTAGCCAACTGCTGCCGCTGGTCCGCTGTCAGCACACCTTCACCTATATCTACAATCTGCATAAACAGCTCATCTACTGTATCTCCGTGTTGTTCCTGAAAAACGTCTGAGAAAAGGTTGAATCCTTCCAGAAGCATGTCATCGGTAATCATGTCATAAAAGTGCCGGTAGTGTACATTGGGAGCCACAGTAAACTTGTACTGGTCACGCCCAAAAAAGTTATCTTTTATGGCCTTGTTCAAATCTTTGATTTGTTCCACAACCTCATAAATATTAGCGCGCAGTTTACTGATAAAGTCCTCCTGAAACTGCACCTGGGCCCGTTCCCTGGCCTCCCTGATTTTTTCCCGGTATTCCAGCAATAATGTTTCTTTCAGCCTTTTCAGTTCCCCGTCATAAGCGGTGTTCAAAACGGCTGTTACACTAAAAGACCCCTTAAAGTCCCGATTGTAATCATTTCTTAATCCAATGAGCAGGTCCAACTTAGCCAGCTTTTTTGTCTCCGTCCCCTTAATTACTGAGATAAATGCGGCAATAATATTTGCTGCCATCTCTGGTCTTTTATTTCCAGTAATTCAGCAAATATCTTGGGTTTGATCTCCTCATTATATTTTACAGACAGTTCCGCAGCAATTGCCTGCTGCAGTTCAAGGAGCGAAGCAGGGTACGGTTTAATCCCCAGCTTTAAACCCTCAATTTCTGCTGTCAGTTTCTTTACCCGCTGCTCTATTTCATCACTTTTCCTCTCCCCGTCAAAATAAAGCTTACCCAAGCCGTCGGCATATTCTTCCAGGCCTGCTTTAAGGTGTCCGAGACTGTCGTATTCCAGCACTGCAAAAGTCTGCCGTGCTGACAAGAGCAGATTAAGGCGTTCCTTAATTTCACCCAGCTTTACGCTAACCGCTTCTTCCTGAGAAAGGTTTCCTTCACACCAGGAGACAACTTCACTCCAACTGCGCAGGTGTGCCTCTATGATTTGCCTTAGCCTGCTCTCACTGTTTTTTATCTCCTCCAGCTTCACGCTGAGCTGGTTTTTATCCTTACTCAAATCCTGCTGCTTTTTGTAAATATCAGACTGCGCCCGTTCCTGCAGCAGGTCATCTCTTTGCCCCTCCAGGATCGTCATTTCACTATCCCGGCTCCCAATCTCATCCCTCAATCCCTTAATACGTTCCCCAAGCATAGAAATCTCCGCTTGAAGTTCCCGCAGTTCCTGCCCGCTTTTTTCCTCTTCCGCCCGGTCAAGCAGATACTTCTGAATCAGATATCTTTCATCTTCCTCGCAGAAAGCAGCAAACTGGTTACTGATTGCCTCCAGCGCCAATACCCGCTTTTCCACTAAACCCAGTTCCTCTTCCAGCTGCTTGTACTGCCGGATGTTCTCCTGCATATGGGTGATATCCACTTCGTTTTGTACATCGCAGACAAACTCGGTTATAAAACCTTTGATATCCATAATGGGAGAGAACGGCACCGCCTTTTTGAAAAGGCGAAAAAATCTTTCATTCAGATGCCCCAGTACACCGACCATTACCTCACGGTAATCTTGATTGCTCTCAAAAAAGTCGTATTGTTTCGTATAGTGGTTGTGAAAGAAAGCTCTGAGCGTCTTTATGTTCATGGGAACTCCGTCCAGGTAAAAACGATGAGCAGGCAGAGGTTCCCTCAGGTAGAAAAACCTGTGCTTATAATCCCCGTCGCTGTATGAATCAAAAACAACACCAAGACAGAAGCTTCTTTGTTCCACGGTATCCCTGAATTCAAGCACAATGTAGCTGCTAAAGTCACTGTCCCGCAGGTAAACCGTGTTAGTTTCATCGTCCTCGGCCACTTCCCCTTTTAAATACCCCTTAAGTGTACGAGTGGACTTCTCGTTAGCTGCTTTATTAAAATAATGGCCTGCGGTATCCCCCAGTATCACCAGTTGCAGCGCGTCAATAATGGTGGATTTGCCGGCGCCATTCTTGCCTGTGAGGAAGTTGATATCTTTAAACTCCAGCAACTCCTGGTGAATATAATGCCAGTTAATCAACAGCATCTTCTCCAGTTTCTTCATCTTCATCCTCCTCTCCTCCAGGCATTTCTCCAAGGCCCAATTGTTCATAAAGATCACAAATTTTTTCATTGGTCACCAGGAATATAATGGACGGATAAATAACCAGCCTGGTATCAGGGCTTGTCCAGCCGCCATCCAACCTCTCAATAATATTAAATCCTCTCAGCGCAGATAAGCTGTCCCTGAGCGCCTTGTCAGAGGGCTTTCTGTCCAAAAGGCCAAGGTGGTGCATTTTTTCCACCACTTCACCCACAGATGTCATTACTTCCTTTCGCACTGACAACTTCTCCATCTGCTTTTCATAAATCAGGCGCAGCGCGTAAAGAAAATAGGTAGTGTTTTTGTCGATACGTTTGCGATTATACTCGTAACGATTATAAAACCCGGCTACTCCCCGGTGATTGTCAAGCTGTATATCCCAGCCGATAACATTCAGGTAACGCTCAAACAGAGTCCGGTGCCGCTCAAGAAATCTGAAATCTTTGTTAATAACAATATTTTTAGTCCTGGTGTCCACCTCGTCGCGCACAATAAATGTCTTCTGCATCAGAATGTTAATTACTCTGCCAAATTGCTCCCTGTCCTTTTCATTTAACTGTTCCCATTCATTTTCCCACATTGGCAGTCCTCGCTTCCCTGGCAATTACCAGTTCCGGCAGCCGGTAGCCCTCCACATACAGGTAGCCCTCCTTAAACTCAATCCTGTAAGGCAGCGCTTTTTCATCATTATTAATCACGGCCAGCAGCAGCTTGATAAACTCATCATCCGAGGCCAGCCTCAATTCCTCCGTGGTAATACTGTACCTGTCTCCCAACAGTTCCTGAACGAACAGTATAATCTTCTGGTGTGAGTACACTTTCTGCAGCCTCTTTTTAAACTCTTCGGTCTCAGCCCTGATGTCCTCTTCTGAAACCACAGACTGCTCTTGTGCAAAAGGTTGGTGCAACCTGCTCCTGTAAACGCTGATGATACAGCCGTATATTATCCAGTAATTCCCGCAGGTTAGCCCACAACTGCAGCGTTGACTGATGTGAAAACTTCAGTGCATCATAAACATGCTCATCCCGCTCCAAATCCGCCGTTTTTAAGCTGGAATAGGTGGAATATTCATACCCGTTATACTCAACTGTCTTTCCATGTAAAATATCATAAAACAGATTCAGCAATTTACTGGCGTAACCGGGAATTACATAGCACTCCTCAAAAGAGGACACATCCGGTTCCGGCTCCAGCCACCCCGTCTCCAAAAACTTCCGCAGCAAGAAATGGGCCCTGCCGGAAAGATTTATTTCTTCCTCCAACCCGTACAATTCGCCCTCATCGCACTTCAACTCCAGCATCTTGTTTTCCATGTTGGCAACCAACCTGGAGACCAAATCTGCCTTCTTCATCCTGGTCTCCTGCCTGTAATGCCGGTAAAGTACAAGCAGCGCCTCAACATAAATTTCCCTGTTGGGCGAAGAAAATAACGAAAAGAAATTGTGGGGAAACACATCAAAAAAATTCACCTTAACAACCCTTTCAAAACATCATACCTCGGAATTTGACATAAACAGTCAATATCCTCTTTTACAAGTAAAACGCTGCGCGCTTTTTATATAGGTCGCGTTTTTCTTGTTCGCTATTGGCTGCCGCCCCAAGACCGTCTGCGGACCCTGAGCACCCCGCAAGATTAAGGGGGAGTCCCCCTTAACAACCCCCTTTACCGGGGAAATTTGATATAGTTTCCTCGGCAATCGAAAAAGCTGCTTTAGTGCAAGCAGCCTGGATCTCACCTTTTATTATTACCCGGGACCTTCTAACTATATTAGTATTTAATTAAAAATTCGGCAACCCGGGGATGCTATCTGCATACCCGTATGCCTTCGGACGGATAAACAGTAGCAACTCTTGAACTATCATGCAACCCAATTGCATATAATGCATCCAGCAGGCTATGCTGAATATTCGGATCTTCTGGATATTTTTTATGTAGAACATTTAAAAATTCTATTGCTTTCTCATATTCCTCATTGAGCACATTGGCCTCACCAAGTTTCCATTGAAATTCGGGATCATCAGGATATTGCTCAACCCTTTTTTTTCTGTACTCAACCAAGCCTTTCCAATCTTCCAGCGCAAAAAACTCTGCATCAGCTTCCCATTCCTCCATCTCATCAAACTCATCCTCATTTTCGGTTCCCCATATTGCCTTACCCGCTATATTCGCATCTGTGCGGCACCCGACCACTTCTGCCAGTCCCAATATGGGGTGAACGCCGCCTACTTCTTTCTTTTTCTTTTCTTCTTCGAAGACTTTTTCTTTATTTCCTTCATAAGCTTGTTGGTGTTGCTTTGCGTTGGATAAAGGGTTTGGACATCAGGCGCCAATTTTTTCTGATGCTTGCCCATATATAATTCCGCTAATGGATACATGCCTTCGAATTCATCAACAGAAATATCAATATCCATGAAATGAACAGTGACAGGTTTCTGGTCATGGCAGCTCTCCGGGCTTTCATTTGAGAATTCATTGCCTTTAGGTATGAATTCCACCAGTTTATTCAGGTCACTCAAGATATCAAATAGCATGAATAAAGCATCGGTCAGCAGATCACGCATAGCTAATGGGGTTAGGTGATCATAATCCCGAGCTGTGAGTAGCACCCGGCGCAAGTGTAAAGTAGCCGCATCCTTTGCACCAGCCTCCAACAGAATCTTACCAAGAGAATAATGAGATTCCATTTGACATGGATCTTGTTTTATGGATTCTTCAAAAGCCACTACTGCCAAATCCAGCCTGCCGCCTTTAATATAAATGTTGCCAAGCCGGTCCCAAATCCAGGCATTATCAGGCTCTTTGCTAAGTTTATGTAAAAAATGTTCTTCCACTTCGGTTGCCCAAAAAAAAGATTCTCCATCAAAAGTAGTAAATCTTCCCACAACAATTTCTTCTTCTTTTTTTATTTTCGCTTTTAAAGCTAAGGCATGACCCATAACAGCTATTTGTAGCATTGTCTTGGTTTGGTTAGGTAATTGCCAACAACCTGAGTTACAGTAGTGACAACGAAAATAGCCGGAAAATTGAATAGAACTTGCCCAAGCGGATTGATCCGATTTGTCATTTCCCTTGGAAAAAGACAGATATTTCGCCAAATCGAATGCCATAAGTCCCAGATTATACTGGCCATTTCGACCACACGCCACACAAGTAAGTTTATGCTTTCTTTCCGGCAAAGCTTTACGCATAGAACCCAAATTTTTACATACCTGCTTAGCATAGACTCCAGGCAGCATGGACTCTGGAGGACTAGGCGGTATTTCCGAAAGATCTTTATTTGTTACAATGCTAATCAACAAAGGATTTATCCCATTTTTTCTATAAACAACCACAGTAATTCTCCTTTTAACTATTTTTTGTTTCACTAAAACAGTCGTAGCCCTTGTCAGTGCTATCCTCTACCGTTTTTTTTCTTTCCCTCTTTCTATTTTTCGAGCTAAACCGTCTATTTCCTCTCATTTAAAAGAAAAATGATCACTTTATAGTGATTGTTTTTCATTCATTTAACCACTTGCAGATGAGTCAATGCCGCCGGCGCCAGATTGACCAGCCCTATGAAAAGGAAGGAGCAAAAAAAAGACCATTTTCGTAGTCTCGTCGGTAGCCATTTTGATACCCATCGCGATGAGCGAATCCTGCACTCTCTATAACAGGACAGCTGCAATCATATGTACTCATCCTCATCCTCATCATAGTATCTGTACTGACTTGGCGCTTCACCTTTTTCTTCAATAACCTTAGGATTCTCAGGATTTTCATCTTTAAATATTTTTAGAAGTTGAATTTCAAACTGCCATGAATCACCATAATCAAAAAGGTACATAATCCTTTGCCCTTCATATAATCCAAGCTCACCAATTGTTACCTCATGAACAAAAGGGCTTTCATCAGTCATTGGTGAATGATAAGCATGCTTGGAATACTTTTTGGCATCCATAAAGAATGAGTACAGGTGATCATCATCAAAATTGAAAGCATCCTGCACAGCTTTATGCAAATCTTCAAGGGTATGCCTGAAAGAGAGCAAGATTTTCCGCCAAACACTCCTGCCAAGGGATACCTTGAAAACATAGTTACCTCTGACAACTTCACTTACTGCGACATTAACTGTCTTTTTCAAGGCTCCTTCCGGAAAGATAGGTTCCAGAAACCTGTATAATGGAATGAATCCGGACTTCTTTCTTTCATTGTATGCTTTTCGCTGTTTCTTGGATGGAAATAAAGCGAACTCTGACTGATATGTAATACCCGGTATAATATTTTCATCCATCTTTAACTCTTTCAACCATGGTATATTCCAATCCACTATTCTCTGACCAACCAGTATTTTACATATGTTGACGCCAAAATCTGTAGGGATTACAGCTTTTATGGAATCATCATACCTGGTAGTCTTTCTATTCACTTCAATAATCGGCACATATCCACAAAAGCCAAAATAATTAAAGCAACGAATTATTACTGCTAAATATGAAAAGACAGGATCAAATTCAACTCTTTGTGAAAACGAACCCTTTTCCAGTTCCATTCCGGCAACCGAGTCAGCTAAGGTCCGTATAACCTGATCAAAATGACTAATGCCCCTACCCGATCTCATAATTTCCTCTATGTCATATCTTGTCCAAAAGGTTTCAAGAAGGAACGCGTATTTCTCATAAATATTCAGAGCGTCAAATTCATCCTTACTTATTGTTCTGGTTAAATAAACATTTCCTTTCGCATCTGCCGCTTTCACATATAGTTTTCCAAGCAGTGCAAGATTAAAAATCAGATTTATAACCGGATAAGATTCCAGCTGATAATTTGGCGCATCAACTTCCTTTTTGTAATACAGCAATGAATTTATTTCGAAAAGGTCATTTTTCCCCAATACACCTCTTCGCTTGGACAGTATAGGCTTCCTTTCTTCCACAAAGTCACAAAACACTGTAAAATCATTGACCGAAGCACTGATGTCCTTCTCATACACTCTGTACATTTAAATCTCCTCTTCTCTCATAATTGTTCCCTCTTCTTTATAATAACAGCTGTCTCAGCTCCTGCGGCGTTAGTCTTACCGAGTACGCTCAGGAAATCCATTTACTCAACCCTGATGCACAAGGTTCGTTGCTTGTCATTGAATGGCGTAAGCGTCTAAACGTTAGCAGTTTGCTACGAATTCCAGAAATTTCTCAGGCTGGGGCGTATCGTTTGGCTGTGGCAGATAACATAGATCCGTATGTTCTGTTTGCCTGGCTTAGAATTTCCGATTTAATCACAAAAAATCAGCAGGTAAGCCAAGAGCTTAATATTGTTAAACTAAAAAGCAAATTGCACTTAATTCGAAGACTCACTTTCGAAGATGTGGATACAATCCGTTTAAGATTGAAGGAGTATTTTGCTGAATGTGGCATAAAGTTTGCCATTGTCAAGCACTTTACTGGAGCGCCCGTTCAAGGTGTAATTAAGAGAAACCTTGATGGCACTCTCAATTTAATCATGACAGCTAGGCGCAAGTTTGCAGACGTCTTTTGGTTTACCCTTTTTCATGAAATTGGACACATTCTTAATGGAGATATTGAGGATAGATTAGTTGATTATGAGTTTACACAGAATGAAGCAGAAGATCGGGCAGATGAATTTGCAGCCAATACGCTAATCGATCCTGAACAGTATAGCTATTTGGTGGAAACCGGCGATTTTTCGTTGCCCCGTATTCGGCAGTTCTGCTCTGAACAGAATATTCCCACCTACATGTTAATCGGCAGATTGCAGCGTGACAAGTACCTTAAGTACCATCAATATTTTAATGAAAAAGTTAAGTATGAGTTAGACAAAATCGAAAAACAATAAACTAAGCTGCCGACTAGCACAACCCGGCAGCCGGTTGTAGAATTCCAGCAACCCCTGATAGGCACTTTCGTTTTGAAAGCAAATATAAGAATATAACGTCTCAACAGCCCGATTAATAATGTTGCGGTCTGAGCCGGATAACGTCGCGAGGACATCATCCATTTGCCGGTGCCTTAATCCATTAATCATCTCATCCTCATCTTCTTCTTCATAAAACTCAGTAATTTCCGCTTGTTCATACTGCGAGCACGCTTCCTGATTACCGTCATACCTTTTTTTCATGTACAACTCATAACAACAGTCAAAATTTCCGCTGTCATAAATCCCATCAGCAAACGGTAAAAACGCTTCATCCTCCATACAAACGCCTAAATTTTCCACACCCACTTCCATAAAAAAATAGTTACAGTGAAAGCAGACTCTTTCAAGTTCCATTGATACCACATCCTCCATATCTATTATGTCTTTGCTGTAGTGCCCAGTCTCTCTCTGCCCCTAACAACCAACGCCGTTAAGATATATAAATCAGCTTACACGTCCTCTGGATCTTCTTTTCGCCCAACATAAGCTATCATAAATCCCTTTTGGCGTACGTAAGAGACCGTGCCCAGCACGGCCCCTTATTTTGCTCTTTTTAGTTTTTTCTGTTCTTCGCTTAATTCCCTGATCATCTGCATGAGTAAGCGGTTCTCTTCTTCATTTTTTATTTCATGCCGTTCCAGCCTTTTATCTAGCGCGTCTACTTTTTTATCTAGTGCGTTTACTTTATAATCGAGTGTGTCTACTCTTTTATCTAGTATGTCTACTTTGTTATCGACCCGATCCACTTTCCCATTTAGCATTTGCAGGCCTTCGCCAAACACACGAAACTGTGATCTAAGATCTTCCAAGATTACGGCCACTTTGGAATCTTCCATTTTCTCTCACCACCTGCATAATGATAGTAATGGTTTCGACAGGCTAGAGCGGTTTTCCTTGTAGACGGCGAGCTATGATGTTAAAAAATCCACTGCCCGCCTTACCTTTTTTTTCTTTTTTTCTTCGCCTTTTTCTTTTTCTTCTGAGTAAAACGCCCGGAGTTTTGCTGTTGTGGGTAAATGCTTTTGACATCGGACGCCGGTTTTTTATAATTCAGATTCATATATAATTCCGCCAGCGGGTACATACCTTCGAACTTATCCAGACGAATGTCGATTTCCCGGAAATTTAGAGTTACTGTTTTATCTGGGGCGCCGCTTTCCAAGCAATCAGGTAAAATTTCATCTGCCTTGGGCAGAAACTCCACCAGGTTTGTCATGCCTTCCAAAATATCCAGGAGCGTAAAAAGAGTTTCGGTCAACATATCACGCAAATCTGACCGTTTAAGGCGATCATATTTGTAAGCCGTAATAAGCACCCGGCGCAGGTGTGAAGCCGCCGCCTCCTTTAAGCCTGCTTTAAGCAAAATTTGGCCAAGAGAAAAATGAGATTCCATCTGACCCGGATCATGTTTAATCGACTCTTCAAAGGCAGCCACCGCCAAATCCGGCCGCCCGCCATTCAGATACAGGTTGCCAAGCCGGTTCCAAATCCAGGCGTTATCAGGGTCTTCATTGAGCTTACGTAAATGATGCTCTTCGGCTTCACTTGCCCAGCGAAATGTTTTCCCGTCATAAGTACCGGTTTTTCCAATAACAACTTCATCTTGCTTCATTCCTGTCATAGCGTGTGTCATGACGGTAATATTCAGAAATAACAGGGTTTGCTTGGAAAGTTGCCAGTTTCCCGCTGAATTGCAATGCCGGCAACGAAAATAACCGGTGCACTGAAAAGCTTTGTTCCAAACGGAATCAAACGAGTCATTCCTTTTCAGGAATTTCTCCATATCAACCACTATAGTTCCCAAATTATACTGACCTCTTTTGCCACAGGCCGTACAGGTCAGTTCATGCTTTCTTTCCGGCACAGACTCACCCGTATTGCTCAAATTTTTACGCACCTGTCTGACATAGACTCCGGGCAGCATGGGCGGCGGGGGGCTTTGCGGTATTTCCGAAAGATCTTTCTTGGTTATAATGCTGATCAGCAGTGGGTTGATTCCGTCTTTTCGATATGTAGTCACAGTAGTTCCCCTTACATTTATAAATTCTGGACTGTAAAACCCTCTTTTGCCTGACTTTAGAATTCTTCGACAGAGCTTTACGATTCATTCTCTTACGACATCCCGTAACAGCTCGTAACCGTTTTCTGTAAAAAGGTAATCAGTGACTCTGTTTTCTTTGGCAATTTTCACCCTGCAATGTCCAATCAACGAACCGTGTGATTTTTTGAAAGTCATCTCTATTTCTCCGTAAAACTTGGAATCGAACCTTTCCGAGTAAAAATCCTGCTTGTTTAAATGAATACAGTGAATAAAATTAAGAATATTAAAATCTATTTCTTCCT
>JAGXRN010000058.1 GCA_018335875.1 Dethiobacter sp. | reverse complement strand
CCAGTTCTCCTCTACTTAGCGACGGGCATCAATTTAGCACTACCGTCTTTTAGCAGGGCCAGCTCCACCGTTTCTGTCAATACATCAGCATATGAGAATGACAGGCGTTGATTATAGTTCGGTTCGTCAATCCTAACTACAAAGATGGACGGATAGGTATTTTCAAGGACACCGATTTTTTCCAATGTCTTACGCCGCCCCCGGTGAGCGCGCAGGCGAATTTTTTGTCCAACATGGGATTCCAGGTTTCTTCTGATTTGCAGTAGCGTATTCGTAGCAGCCAATTCTATCACCCCAATTATGGTTTACTGTGTAATTCTAACACAGTTAGGTAGAAAAGTCAAATTTAAAAAATAATTATACCAGGTGTTGTTAGATGGTGTCAAGACCCAACTCGTTTGTGTTGAGCGGGTCAATCCGCCTGAGAAATCACTGAGAAATCAATGACAACCCTGTTTCGGGTTGTCAAGGCGAAGTGTTTTCATGAAACTCATTTGTTTTTAATAAGGAGACTTGGGCAGGCCGAGGCGGAATTTCCCGCGGGTCTCCACGCCTCCTATACCGTCAAGCCCGGTGATGGTATGCTTTATTACTTCATAAATGTTTACTGAGCTGTTGATAGAGGTAAACGCCACTTTTTCCATAATAAAAACAGGATCTAGCGCGTGGATGAGAACCCGCTGCGGAGAACTGGCAAAGTTGGCCCCCGCCTCAAGCAGCGCCTCATAGTGGGACTGGCATGCCCCGGCAAAAATAATTAAATCGTCTTTCCCCGGTTCATACTGGCGCGCTTTGCGTGTGGCAGCCACATAATAACCTGAATTCCGGTAACTGCTCAGTTCATTAAATTTCTTGTTATTTTTTATATAAGCATCGTGACCTGTCAGTACCAGGATGTCGGGACGGTATTCATGGAGCAAATTCCACACCGCTTCAGGCTGTTTTTTTTCAGGCACAAAATGCCCTATTGCCTGCAATCCCAGAGAACTATAAACTTTTAAGCATTCTTCAAGATATTCCTGGTCGCCGTCAAGATGCAGAATCTTTCCCGGCATCTCAAAAAACTGATCCGCTGGAATCCCGCTTTTCCCTCTTATCTGCTCCCTCTCCAGTGTGCGCCGCAAAAAAATCGTTTTGATGCAGTCCTTCTGCGCTTCTGATGATTTAGTGCGGTATTCCTGAAGTTGGCCGGCGGTTGGGTAGAGGAGATCGGCCAGCGGTGCATCTGCTATCAAGCGTAAATCAAGCCCTTTTAACGTCGCAGTTTTTTTCTTCTCATTGATTTCGCAAACCTTAAATAAAATATCCATCCCATAAGATTTGCGGCCGACAATTTCCCCTTGCTTAAACAACAGCAGCCTCCCCCTTTTATCACCTTACGTTAATATATGTAGTGAGGCTCTATAGTGTGATTTGAGAATTAGTTAATAAAAATGGGTTCAGCGGGGGAAATTTGCCGCTGTTTGCAATATAATGTTAGGGGTGATGATAATGCTTGCTGCCATTATTCCTGTAAGAAATGAGGAATCGCGTATTGGCCGTCTCCTGCTGCGGCTGCGGCTGATAAAGGACATCTCTCGTATCATTGTTGTTCTAAACGGCTCGGATCAATTTACGATTGACGAAGTCGAAGCAGTTTACCGGTTGGACCCTTTTAAAATGGTTAATGTCCATTTCCCCATCGCCTTGGGGATAGACGTGCCGAGAGCCGTCGGCGCATACCTCGCATATACTTCCGGTATGTCTCATGTTTTATTTATGGACGGCGATCTGATAGGAGAAATCACTGAAGACTTAAACAGCTTTATTAATGCTTCCCTCTCTAGGAAGCTTGATCTTTCACTGGTAAATTGTTATCCCGGCAAAAGTGGCGAAATAAGTTCCAACGAGTTAATGATTTGTTTTCGTCATCTTCTAAACAGAGAACTTAAGCTGGATGGCGAGTTGGGGTCAGCATCGCCGTCCCACGGACCTCATTTGGTCTCACGCAGACTCCTTGAAGCCGTACCCTGGAACGATTTTGCAGTTCCTCCCACACTCCTGGTCCACGCCAGGCAGAATAACCTTAAGATTGGCATCGGCGGCGATATCCCGCATGCCCGCCTGGGCTCATCCATTAAAAGCCAGCTGCACTGTGATCTAATTGTGGATACAATTGCCGGTGACTGCCTGGAAGCACTCTGTCTCTGGCGCCGCGTGCCCAGGGCCAGGGGGCACGGGGGCAGGATCTACCGCGGCTACCACCCCGAACGTCGTTTTGACCTGCTTAATGAATTTCTTTCCGGCCACCGCATGTAACAAAAAAACGCCAGTGTTTGGCGTTTTTATTTTGTATGCTTATCAGCCACTTTACTGGCTCCGTATGACAGCGGTTTAATACAGGCTCGGAAACCACTGCCTATGACAAGGCCCACAACTTCTCTTATCATTTCCTTGGTGTCTCCCTTTTCACCTACGTCTAGGTGGATTTCTATATTCAGGCGCGAATTGCCGTTGGCCGCCAGCTTGGCAGCCATGCTAGCCGCCACTTCCAGGCTTAAAAATGTCTCATAATAAATGCGCTGGCGCAGGCTTTCCATATAGCGATGCTTTTGGCGCTTATAAAAATAACGGGCACCCTTACCCACCCTGTGAATGATAATCGCCGTAACAAAACATACGTCCTGGCGAAAATGGGCCTGGGAATCGGTCCCGATAATGAGCTTGTACTGTTCTTGAGGTCTATCTTCAGTATAGGCGATAACCTCGGCAAAAGTTTCATCAAAAGAAAGTTCTCCGAGAGTCGGACTGGTAAAATCCATTACGCACGGCACCTTTCCATCAATATCATCTGTCGCTCAATATATTATAAATCAAGTGGGTTAATTTTGCAAATTCCGGCACACTTAACGTTTCTCCGCGCCGTGCCATGTCAATACCAGCTATACCGCCAAGATTCAACAATTCTTCCTTGCTGAGCCCAAAAGTGGCGTGAAGGGTATTGAGGATTGTTTTCCTCCTTTGGGAGAAGACAGACTCTACAACGCTAAAAAAAGCATCCTCGCTTCCAGGCACAAGTACGGGCCTGTCAGGACGCAGGCGGACCACCGCGGATGCTACATCCGGACGGGGAAAGAAAACTGTTCCCGGCACATTAAACAGCATCTCCGTCTGTGCCGCGTAGCTGCATAAAACCGAAAGCGTCCCGTAATCCCTACCCCCGGGTAAAGCAACCATCCTCTCCGCCACTTCCTTTTGTACCATGCAAACAAGTACTGAAAAAATGTCCCTGTATTGTTTTAAAAAGCGGTAGAGAAGGGGAGTCGCCACATTATAAGGCAGGTTTGCCACAAGCTTCAGTGTGCCGCCTGCCGACAGTTCTTCGTAATCTATGTCCATGGCGTCACTGTGAATTACTTCAACATTAGCATATTCGGCCAGTGTCTCTTTAAGCACACTGATTAGCCTGGCGTCAATCTCTACCGCAATAACTTTTCCGGCCCTTTTTGCCAACTGTACTGTCAGCGCACCTATACCGGGCCCGATTTCCACTACTGATTCAGAATTGTCAATGTCGGCCGCTGCCATAATTTTATCCACTATGTTTTCGTCAACAAGAAAATTTTGCCCCCATTTTTTTTTCAGCCTGATACCGTGGCCGGCGAGCAGCCGGCTTACATAACCGGGACTGGTCAACTTACCCATTTTACCCTCCGTCCTGGCTAAAGCCTTAAGGAAATTAAACAATAAAAAAACCGGGCACCCCCGGTTTTAAGGCAGAAGATAGACACGCAGGCGCTTGCGTCCAAACCACCAGGCGGTGTTATGGTCGTCAAAAAGCAGGTCAATCCTGTTTCCGACAATCGCACTCCCCACGTCGGCCGCAATTGCAAAGCCATAACCGTCTATATACACCCTGCTGCCAAGCGGGATTACCCTGGGGTCAACTGCTATGATATGAGGGTCATCTTCCCGTCCTGACCCGGCTATTGCCGGCATGCCGGTGGATGTGTAACCATTATTATAGGGGCCTGTACATTTGCTCCAGCCTCTTTCGTCGATGGGGCAGCCGCTGCCTTCTGTCCCCGGACAGTAAGCCGTGGCCGTTACGTTTAAGACTTTAAGAAAATCAACAGTCCTGCCGCCGCGTGAGAGCACCGTGTTTTCACCATACTCCACCAACCTGTCCTGCTTGAGTTTAATTACCTCTGATTGGACAAGCTCTCTTGCCGTTTCAGCACCATTTTCCAGTGTAATTTCCTCGGTATCCTGCCGCAATCCATTGCTGCCGCGCTGGATCACCCGGCTTTCGCCCCGGTCCAGTTTGGTGGTGCCAATCCGGATTTCCCTATAGGGAATATCCACCCGGTGAGTTACAAGGTACTGTGTAACCCGTACTACTTCAATCACATCGCCAAAAGCCAAATTGTGCCCAAGGCCAGGCTCAACACGGTCAAGCGGCAGCAGATTGATACCAACCGAGTCCAGCACTTCTTCCACAGTGGCCTCCGCCACGTTTAGCACAAACTCATCGTCGCCAAACAGGACCGAGACGGGAAATGCTTTTCTTACTTCAATCATCATACCCTGCATTACGCGCTCTTGCGGGGAGTGCGAAAGCTTGTCCGCCTCTCTCACTGTAATGCCCGCCTCGCTTAAGACACCGGCCACATCACGGCTGTATGTGCGAAGCACCAGGCTTTCACCGTCAACGGACAGTGTAACTTTTGCGTCTGAAAAGTTCAGTAAAAGTGTTACTAATAAAAAAGACGCAAAAAGAAACAGAATCGTCAGCCTGAAGCCAGGCGCCCCCGTGACGGTCTTAAGCCCGCTACGCATGGGAACTATATCCATTTCCTCTTCCTCCTCTATGGCTTCTCTATTTTACGAAACTCTGGCAGTCTTGTCAACAATAACCACGACTGCCATCTATAGCTCTTCTTTTGATATCTTTTCCATAATTTTCTTTTTTTATACAACCACTTGTTTTCAGAAATGAAAAAAAGAGACTCCTAAAGTCTCCCTGCTGAGTGCTAAGTGGCACGGAGAGGGACACGGTGCCCTGTCCCCGTGTCCCTCTTCCACTTATTTAATTACTTCTATTCTGATTATTTAATTACTTCTATTCTGACAACTCCAATGCCGTGGACGCGCAGTCCGATGGCCTCTGCGGCTGCCCTCGACAGGTCAATAATCCTGTTTTTATTAAACGGCCCACGATCATTGATGCGAACATCCACGCTCTTTCCGGTCAGGGGAAAGGTGACGCGGACCACAGTGCCAAATGGAAGCGTGGGGTGGGCCGCTGTAAATTCATTGCTGTTAAAAACTTCCCCGCTTGCTGTTATGGAGCCATGGAAACCGTCGCCTCCACCGTACCAGGAAGCAACTCCCTCCATTGTTTCAACCACCTGCCCCGAGCGGGAACTGGCGGTTATTATAGGTGCGGGCACACCGACCCCTATCAGGACCACACTTTTCACGGGCTGCCTGACGATTTTTTCCTCTGCTACACTGCGGCTCTCCTCAATGCTGTCTGCCATAACAACCTCATAAGTCACAAGCCTGATCCCTATTTTGCCGGCAGTCAGCACTTTGCGTTCACCAAGGGGAATCGTGTTGTCATTTTTTCTCTCTGTGTCAAAGGGGATGGGCAGCTCATCGTGTATTAAAACAGTGTTCATACGTGTAATTTTTACAGTATCGCCGTGCCGGAGCTGCGCTTCGGGTCCCGGTTTAACCCGGTCCGATTGGGAAACAGTAATTGCGAGCTCGTCTATCAGCTGTCCTACATTTTCAGCAGCGGTATAGACAAGACATGTCTGCGCGTCCCAACTTACAAACACAGGGATGGCACGCTCTATACTCACTTCCATCCCTTCCTCCACCACAGTTTCCTGCAGGGGCCAAAGGACATCTCTATCACGCAGATACAGCCCCTGTTCTTCAAGCAATTGCCCCACTGTTGCCGCCTTGCTTGCAAGCATGTAAGGTTCACCGTCTATGATGAGGGTTATATTCTTTTCCGCCTCCTGCTGGTAGACAAAAGCCGTAATTAAGAGCATTCCAATCAAAAGCAGCATCTTTTGCACTGTTCGCCGCCGTTTGTGCTTATCTGTCCCGCCGGGAAGGGTCATACACATCCCCCCTCTGACTATTATATTACACAAACCGGCTAAAATTCCCTTTATGGTAAATGTTTCCTCACTGTAAGCGAAAAAGTTTTCTGGCATTCTCAGCAGTCAGTGCAGCTATCTGCGCTGCTTCCTCACCGCGCAGCATGGCAATATATTCAACCGTATGCAGGACAAAAGCCGGTTCGTTCCTTTTCCCCCGCTGAGGAACCGGCGCCAGGTAAGGTGCATCTGTCTCAACCAGCAGCTTATCGGCGGGTACCATCCTTGCCACCGCAGCCAGAATTCCCTCCTTATTATAGGTAACTGTACCGGCGATTGAAATATAAAAGCCCAGCTGTAGGCAGCTGCGTGCAAAGCCTGTATCACCTGAGAAGCAGTGCAAAACTCCGCCCGTCTCCTGTGCACGTTCTTCTTTTAGTATGGTGAGGACGTCACTGTGAGCGTCCCTGTCATGGATAATAACGGGCAGTGACAGCTCTCTGGCCAAACGGATCTGTTCACGGAAAACTCTTTTCTGTATCTGGGGAGGTGACAGATTGCGATAGAAGTCAAGGCCCATTTCCCCCACTGCCACCACTTTATTCTGGCCGGCAAGATCACGAAGTGTAGACAGGTAACTGTCAGGCTCATTGGCTGCATCATGGGGATGTACTCCCACCGCAGCATAAACAATTGCATGGCGGCCGGCAAGGTTCACGGCACGCTGCGACGAGGCAACGTCAAAACCCACATTAATGATTGCCTCCACGCCTGCTTTTTTTGCTCTTTCTATTACCTGAGGCACATCCTGCCTGAAGCGGTTATCGTTTAAATGAGCATGGCTATCGATAAGGCGTATGGCATTCATCGAACCTTGCTTCCCGGGGCCACAGCTTCTTCGGTGGTAGTAAGCACCAACCTGCCGGAGGAATCAGAGGCGGCAAGCAGCATCCCCTCTGAAAGAATACCCCTCAGTTTGGCAGGCTTTAAGTTGGCAACAAACAGCACTCTTTTTTCCACCAGCTGCTCAGGGAGATAGTGCTTGGCTATGCCCGCCACTACCTGGCGTTCTTCGCTTCCCAAATCAACTTTCAGTTTGAGCAATTTATCAGCGCCCTCAATGCGCTCCGCTGTAATAATGCGGGCCACTCTCAGGTCAAGCCTGGAAAACTCTTCAATGCTGACAAGGCCTGTATCTTCATTTTTATCGCCGTCAGGCGCGCTCTGCAGCTGCGGTTTATCTTTTTTGGTAGCCTGCCTGACAGGGGCGCCTCCTTCCCCGGTCAGCTCCAGGCGCGGGAATAGGACTTCACCGGGTGACGTTTTTACCCCTGCGGGAAAAACGCCAAATTTCGACAGGCTCTCCCAGCTTTGAGTCTCCTTAATGCCGGCTATACCAAGCTGCTGCCAAATCTTCTGTGGTGTTCGCGGCATATATGGCTGTAAAAGTACTGAGACTATACGTATGCACTCAAGCAGGTTATACATTACTGTGGCCAGCCGCTCCTGCCTGCCTGATTTGGCCAGCGCCCAGGGCGCTGTGTCATCGATATATTTGTTGGCATTACCGATAAACTTCCACAACTCTGCCAGCGCACCTGAAAACTGCAATTGGTCCATCAGCCCTTCCATCCTGGCAGGAAGTGTCAGCGCGGCCTGTTTGAGCTCCTCGTCGTGCTTGTCTTCATCCCCGGGCTGTGGAACATTACCTTGGAAATATTTCTCCAGCATGGCCAGCGTTCTGTTTAAAAGGTTGCCGAGATCGTTGGCCAAATCGAAGTTTAAGCGCAGAACAAGCGCTTCCTCACTGAAGCTGCCGTCAGCTCCAAAGGGGATCTCCCGCAGCAAAAAGTAGCGGATGGCGTCTGAGCCGTAGCGGTCGACAAGTACAACCGGGTCAATCACATTTCCTTTGGACTTGGACATTTTACCCTCATCCAGCAGCAGCCAACCGTGCCCGAAAACTTTTTTGGGCAGTTCCAGGCCCAGCGCCATGAGGAAAATCGGCCAGTATATGGTGTGAAAACGGACTATCTCCTTGCCTATGAGCTGGACATCGGCAGGCCAGTACCTGTTAAGCTTTTCTTCGTCTTCCGACGCGTAACCCAATGCGGTTATGTAGTTGCTGAGGGCGTCAAGCCATACATATATTATATGGCCTTCGTCAAAGGGTACAGGGATGCCCCATTTGAATGTTGTCCTTGAGACGCACAAATCTTCCAGGCCGGGTTTGAGGAAATTATTAATCATCTCGTTCTTACGCGAAGCAGGCTGGATAAAATCGGGGTTCTTATCAATATACTCCATCAGGCGGCCGGCATACCTTGACATTTTAAAGAAATAGCTTTCCTCCGCCAAAAGCTCCACAGGGCGTTTGCAGTCCGGACAGGAGCCCGCATCAAGCTGCCTCTCTGTCCAGAAAGCTTCACAGGGCGTACAGTACCAGCCCTCGTATTTGGACTTATAAATATCGCCCTGCTCATAATATTTCTGAAACATTTTCTGCACAGAAAGCTTGTGTCTTGGCTCTGAGGTACGGATAAAATCGTCATATGAAATATCCAGTATGGACCACAGTTTTTTGATCCACGCCACCACCTCGTCTACGAAAACCTGCGGCTCGCTGCCTGCTTCGATGGCCCTGCGCTCTATTTTCTGCCCGTGCTCATCAGTTCCGGTCAAAAAGTGGACATCGTAGCCCTTCAGGCGTTTAAAGCGTGCCATGGCATCTGCGGCCACAGTGGTATAGGAATGACCGATATGCAGTTTGTCGCTTGGGTAGTAAATGGGAGTGGTGATATAAAAGGTTTTTTTGTCCATGGTCTGACCTCCTAGGATATGAGAACTTTGCCAGGCAAGGTATAATAAGGTTCATTATACCAGATAGCCGCCGCCGCAAGCAAGAAAAACGCTTCGCGCTTTTTAACAGGGCTTTTTAACAGAGGTCGCGATTTCCTTGACGACAAGTAAGGCATAATGTATTGTGCATAAAATCACTTTTACATTCTTTAACTTATTTGCAAAAATACGCTTGCTTTTTATGGCAATTGCTGGTATAATAAGTTTGTCGAATCATGCTGAACAGGGGGAATAGATGTTGAAATCTACGGGTATTGTACGGAAAGTGGACGAGCTGGGCAGGGTTGTTATCCCCATCGAACTCAGGAGGACTCTGGGAATTGATATTAAAGATTCCCTGGAGATTTATGTGGACAGCGAAAAGATTATTTTAAAGAAATACGAGCCTGCCTGTATTTTCTGCGGTAACGCTGACCATGTAAAACATCACAAAGGACGCATCGTCTGCAATGAATGTATCGGTAATCTGGCAGCCGCCGAATAATTCTTTCGTTTTATTCTTTTACACACACTTTTTGATATACCTCTCGCCGTGAGATGCCAAGCTGCGATGCTGCCTGGCGCACGGCTTCTTTTTTGTCCATGCCCTGCGCTAAAAGCTGTGCCACCAATTGCTCGGGAGAACCCTGGGCCTGGCTTTCCTTTTCAGGCGGCGGACCAATCAGCACCGTGCATTCACCACGCGGCTGCACTGACTGGAAATGAGCCAGTACCTGCTCCAAAGTACCGCGCACAAACTCTTCGTGTATTTTTGTCAGTTCACGCGCCACCACCACCTGCCTGTCAGCAGAGATTGCGGCAAGTTGTGACAGAGCTTTTACAAGCCTGTGCGGCGCTTCATAAAATATCGCCGTGCTTTGTACACACATTATTTCTGCCAGTTCTTTTTTTCGTCCGGCGCCACGGCTGCTTAAAAAACCAAAGAAAGTAAACGGAGCCACCGGTAAGCCGGACGCGACCAGGGCTGTTATGGCAGCATTTGGCCCAGGCAGGGGTACTACGGCCAGGCCATGGCTGATCACCTGTTTAACCAATTCCTCGCCCGGGTCTGAGATGCCGGGCATGCCGGCGTCGCTTACAAGTGCAACATCACCGCCCTTCAGCAAAATATCAAGCAGGAAGGGCGCTTTTTTTATTTTATTATGTTCATGGTAGCTGGTCATCCTGGTATTAATATTGAAATGAGTGAGAAGTTTGCGCGTATGGCGTGTATCCTCTGCTGCAATTACCTGCACACAGCCCAATATCCGCAGCACTCTCAGCGTAATGTCTTCCAGATTGCCAAGAGGGGTGGGGCAGAGAAAAAGTGTTCCCGTTTCCATTTTAATCACTCCAGCTTCAGATACATAAACGTAATACAACACACAAACAATAACGAGGCAAGCGGCAAACCAATAGAAGGAGGCGGACCATTACAATATGATACCTGATAATCCCATCTTTGCTGTGACAGGCAGCAACGGAAAAACAACCGCTGTCTTATTGACTAAGTTTGTACTGGAATATCAGGGTATTAAAACGGCTGTACTGGACAATTGGAAAGGATGCACCGCCTTCGAAAAGCAAAAAGAAAGAGCCAGTTGGGACGGCACCTCTTGCCTGCTCGTTGAAGCCCCGGTGGAAATGCTCAGGCAGCGCCGCCTGCCGACATCAATGTTTAAAGCTGCGGCCCTGCTTAATCTCGCAGCTGAGCATCCCTGCGGCACGCGCGGAAAAAACAAATCCTATCGCTTGATATCATCATTCTTCAATGAACTCCCCGAAGGGGCCCGGGCTATTTTAAACGTGGATGACCCCCAGGCTCTTTCATTGGTGCAGGATGGGCCTTATAATTTAATAACGTTTGCCACTGATTATTCAAATGCCATGGTGGTCGCCACCAATGTACAGTACAGCGGCCTGACTGCAACTTTTGATTTACAGGTAAACGGTGAATTAATAAGCCTGAGCGGGCAGGTAATAATGCCCGCTACCTGTACTGTATACCTGCCAATGGCTGGACGACACAATATTTCAAACGCCCTGCTGGCAGCCATCATCAGTCTTCTCATGGGGGTAAATCTGCAGGACATTGGAAAGGCTTTGTCGCTTTTCCCCGGCATCCGCAGGCAACTGGAAGTAGTCTACAACGGGTATGCTTTAATTATTGACGACTCTGCGCAAAATCCCGCAGCAATACGCGCTGTGCTTGACACGGTTGAAAAGCTTGACAGAAGGCGTGTCATCATCGTGCATGGCCTTTCCGGAGGCAGCGGGGGGGAAATAAACAGCCAGAATGCCATGGAGATGGCAGGATGGCTGGCAGCAAGGCCCCGTGATTCCCTGCTTGTTACCCGCAGCATGTATCATGTCAAAAACAGGCACCGCGTGCAGCTGGATGAAGAAAAAGCTTTTTTTAACACTCTGCGGGAAAAAGAAACTGACTTTGCATATTTCCCCGATTTGCCTGATGTCCTGGAAAGTGCCCTCTCCCATGCACAGGAAGATGATGTGGTGCTGCTTTTGGGCGGGCCTGTCCTTAACCGGGCCCAAGAACTCCTGATTCAAATCCTGGGCGATAATTTCCCGGCACTCGTCCCCGGCGCACCGGTCCCTTTGGTTAAAGCCGGCTTCACTCAGGGTATCTCAGTCAACCCGAGCTGAGATTTAGCACAGGTCTTCCAGCTCAGGGTCAATCACTATTTCCTGCTGTACTCGGTTATTTTCACTTCGCGCCTGCTCGTATGTGTCCGACTCGTAGCGCAGGCAGCACATAAGGCGCCCGCAAACACCTGAAATCTTGGTTGGATTAAGGGAAAGGTTCTGATCCTTGGCCATACGGATAGATACAGGTTCAAACTCACCAAGAAATGTGTGGCAGCAGAGTATCCTGCCACAGGGCCCAAGGCCGCCTATCATCTTAGCCTCGTCTCGTACCCCGATCTGGCGCAGTTCAATACGCGTGCGGAATACTGAGGCCAGGTCTTTAACCAGTTCACGAAAGTCTATTCTGCCGTCCGCGGTGAAGTAAAATATAATTTTGGAACGGTCGAAAGTAAATTCAACATCCACAAGCTTCATATCCAAATTGTGCTCATTGATTTTCTGCAGTCCGGCATCAAAAGCTTCTTCTTCTCTTTGCCTGTTTTCCAGGATTTTCTGACAATCTTCTTCGTCAGCACGGCGAAGAACTTTTTTTAACGGATGAACCACTTCATTGTCCTCCACCTGCTTGGGCCCGACCACAACTTCCCCGAATTCCTGACCCCTTGAAGTCTCAACAATTACAAAATCTCCGGTATTAAGTACGATATCTACCGGCTCAAAATAATAAATCTTGCCGGCTTTTTTAAAACGGATGCCCACTATTGTCTGCATCGAGAAACCTCCTTTATACGCCTATACACCTGAGTGCCTGCTCCATGGCTAATCGCACATTGACGGGACTGCGCAGGTTGTCTTGCAGAACAATAAACGCCTCCAGCGCTCTCCTGGCCATGCCTGCATCCCATTTATGCGATAATTCTTCAAACTCCGCAAACCGCACACCACAAACCAAAGCTTCGCGCTCGCCTGTTAGCTTTAAAACCAATAGATCGCGCAGCAGTGTGATAAATATATCGATAAACACGTCTATATCTTTCTTTTCCGCCAGCTTACCTGCCAGCGCTGAAATGCTGCTGCACTGAGGCAGCATATTTAGTAAAGAGAACGCTTCCGTGAAGAGTTCCTGCCAGTTGCCATTTGCAGCTTCCAGAGCCCTGCCCGGGATGCCTTCAGCCAAGCTGACCGCCAATTCTTTCTGCTGCCCGTCAAGGCCGCTGTTCTCCAGCAAACCGAGCAGTTCATTTGCTGAAACCCTCAGCAGGGGGAAAAGCTGGCAGCGGGACACAATGGTAGGCGGCAGTGTCTCAAGATTTTCGGACAGCACAATAAACACAGTATTGGCAGGCGGTTCTTCCAGTATTTTTAAAAGGCTGTTTGCCGCCTCCGGGGTCACTGTGGCGGTTGCATCCAGAATAAACACATGGTAGCGCGCATCGCGCGGGCTGAAAGAGACAAGCTTTTTTACCTGCCTGACTTGATGGATTTTTAAGGATTTCCCTTCCGGCTGCACCATATGTATATCGGGATGGTTCCCTGCGGCAATTCTAAGGCAGGAGTGGCAGCTGTCGCATGGCCCCTCAGGGAATACGGCGCAGTTTAGGGCGCGGGCAAAAAAACTGCCCAATTTTTTTTTGCCGCTTCCCTGTGGACCGTAAAACAGGTAAGCGTGAGCCACAGCTCTATCCTTCAGCGCCAGGCGCAGCGCCCGTATTGTCCGGTCCTGGCCTAATATATCTGCCAACAGGTGACACTCCCTTGTATCAGAGTATTGTTATTATACCACAAAATCATTTAGTCAACATCTGGCAAGCAGCGGCAGAACAACCTGCCAGATTTGCGAGCAGACTTCCTCTTTGGGCAGTGTGGCATCGATTACAGTTATCCTCTCGGGGAAACGCTCCGCCAGCGCCAAAAAACCTGCACGGACACTGCTGTGAAAAGTCAGCGGTTTCTGTTCCACCCTGTCGGCATGGGCGCAGGGACGGCGATTTAAACCTTTTTCAGGCGGCAGGTCAAGAATAAAGGTATGGTCCGGCAGGCGCCTTTTAATCGCCGCCAGGTTTACCTGCAGCACAAAATCAAAACTGACATTACCACCATAAGACTGATAAGCCAGGCTGGAATCTATAAAACGGTCACAAAGCACAAGAAAGCCCTGCCTGAGTGCCGGCTCGACCACCTGCTCAAACAGCTGGGCTCTTGCTGCGGCGTATAAAAACACTTCTGTCAGCGGCGTCATTTCCTGATAGCAGGGATTTAACAGGATAGCGCGCACATCATCTCCCAACGGAGTGCCTCCGGGCTCCCTGGTCCGCAGCGTTCTAAAACCGCCCTTTACCGCATTGTCGGCCAAAAGCTCTATTTGTGTAGTTTTCCCCGCTCCATCCGGGCCTTCCAGGCTGATCAGAACTCCTCTGCTATTCAACTGCCTCACCATCTCCTTTGCACACACACAAGCACCCGCTGCGGTCAAGCCCGCGCAGGCTTATTCCCGACTTAATGGCTGCTTCAATAAATAAGCATGCCTCCTGTGTAACCAGCTCCCCGGGAGCAAGGACGGGGATGCCGGGAGGATAGGCAGTTACTGCCGCAGCTGCTACCTGCCCCACAGCTTTCTCCAGCGGCATCGTGTAGTAAGGGCCAAGCGCCGCCTGGCGGGGAGTAATAACAGCCTGCGGCTTTGGCAGGGGTGGCAATAAGGCCGGCTGCGCCTTTTGCAGACAGGCGGGCAAGCCGGATAGCGCCTCCCTGATACGTACCAGATCCCCGCCATCTATGCCTGGGGTGAAGATAGCAAGCAGGTGGCCGGGGCAAGCCATCTCAACATCTATGGCACAGGAGGCAAGTCGGCTGGCGGCCTCCAGGCCGTTTATGCCTACATTCCCGGTGAGAAGGGTAAGGCGCGTGGTATCAAGATCAAAACCATGCTCCCTGAACCAGGCGCGTTCCAGCACAGGTATCATTTGCCCGAGTATTGCGCGTACTTCCGCTGCGGCCTGCAAAGCTTGCGACCACAGCACAGAGCCGGACAGTGCCATCTGCCTCCTGGCAGCATCCAGAGACAGCAGTAAGGGGTAAGAAGGGCTGCTGGTCTGCAGCCACTGCAGCGCTGCCCGCAGGCGGCGGCTGTCTGTGCGGCTGCCGTACTGGTGCAGCACAGCGCCGGGAGTGAGCGCGCCCAGTGACTTATGCCAGCTCTGAACGCTCAAATCGGCCGCCCGCCCGGAAGCTTTCGGCAAGTCCGGGTGAAAGCCCAAATGTGCCCCATGGGCTTCATCCACTAAAACAAGCGCCCCGTATTGACGCGCTGTGGCCGCAATGGCCTCAATATCGGCGCAGACACCGTGATAACCCGGACTTGTGACCACTACCGCCCGCGCAGAAGGGCAGGAGGCAAAGGCGATTCTCACAGCGTCTGCAGTAACATTCAGCAGAAAGCCTTCCTCAGCAGTGGCCACTGGCAGGTAATGAGGCACAGCACCCGAGAGAATAAGTCCGTGGTAGACCGCTGCGTGCGCATTTCGCGGTACAATGACAGTGTCGCCCGCCTCACACGTGGCAAGCAGCATAGCCACAACACCGGCGGAAGACCCGTTCACCAGAAAATATGTACTGTCCGCA
Organism: Dethiobacter sp.; assembly: GCA_018335875.1. Taxonomy (GTDB): domain Bacteria; phylum Bacillota; class Dethiobacteria; order Dethiobacterales; family Dethiobacteraceae; genus JAGXRN01. Next base: position 16,834 of record JAGXRN010000058.1, on the reverse strand, counting down.
CCCCATACTTCCGCCGCCAGTTCCTGGGCAGTGGCAATTATCCCGTCCGGGTTGTGCAGGTCGTCAAGGCCGGGCAGCTCCGTCAGGTCATAAGGCGCCAACTTTGCATAGGGCTCCTTCAGCCCGGGCGGCAGGAAGCGCCCGCCGCCGTGGCCGGGAATGTGCAGCCTGATGCTGTTTCTGTCTGTATGTTTTTTTAGTCCTTCCCACAACGGCAGTCTTTGCTGGTCCATGACATTATTATTTTCCACAAACAGTATAAATTACCTCTCTCTTTGCCTCTTTTATTTAAGACCTAAACAACAATGTGCGGAGCCTGTCACCGGGTCCTCATTTATACCTACCGCAGGAGCAAAAAACCTTGATACAAAATCATACTCCTTGGAACTTGACATACTTGTGACAATAACTCCATGGGCTGGAATTTTACTTAACAAAGTAAAGTCCGGGTTAATTCCTTTTACTTCTTCTTCTGATTCTACGCTACTTTTTGCATCCAATTTTCTTTTGCCTTTTCAGGCAAAATACAAACTGCTGCCGGATTTCCCAAGAATGGCTTATCGGTAAAAGCATCAACTTGATAAATTGATAGGCCCATAATTTTACCTCCTAAACTCGTTCTATTTACTTTCCCACCAATTGGGCGCGGGCTCAACTCATCTGACGCTCTCTCCACGGAGCAAAGCCTGGAGGTCGGCCAACCCTACCTTCCACCAATCGGCAAGTTTTAGGGCCGCCCGCTTGGCCATCCCATATCCGTTAACTACCTTCCACAGAAAGGCCACGGTCGGGTCATCAAAGGTGTACTCGCGTAACCATGGCTTGGGTTTGAGCAGGCGCCCCTCTTTCTCGAACAGGCGTTCCAGAGGAGTCCCGACCGCTACCCCGACCTTGCTGTAGTTGAAAGCTTCGGGGTTACCGACCGAGCGCAGGAACTCAGCGTTTTGCATGAGTTCATTGAAAGACAACGTCGGGTCAAACGGGATAAACCCGATTTTGACCGGCAGACCCCACTCTTTGAGCTTGAACAGAACCTCGCGGTTTTTCTCAACTGTCGTCCCCTTGCCGTAGCGGTCGAGGATGCGCTGCACACCCGACTCGATGCCCAGGCGAACCTCCACGCACCCGGCGTCACGCAGAGCCTTGAAAAGATCCTCCTCCACGTTGTCGACCCGGCACTCCACCGAAAACTTGAGCCGCAGGTCACGCCGCCGCAATTCCTCGAGGAAATCCCAGGCCCTCCGGATCCCCACCTCACCGCGGCCGAAGAAGTTATCATCCAGAAAATCCAGATGGCTCACGTTGTAGCGCCGCTGCAGATCCTCGATCTCCTCGACGACGTTGCCGGCGCTGCGCGGGCGCCACTTTGGCCCGGGCGACTTGGCGTACATCGCGGCCGGACAGCAAAAGATACAGTGCCCGTCGCACCCCCGGGAGGAGATGACCATCGGCAGCCGGCCCCACCTGAGGATAGGTGGGAGCGTATCCCGCGCCGGGAAAGGCAGCGCGTCGAGATCCTCGATGAGAGGGCGAGGTCCGTTGGCCCGGATCGCGTCGCCTTCGCGATAACACAGGCCAAGTATCCTTGTGAAAGGATCTCCGGAAGGTCTCGGGGAACCGGACGAGTTGAGGGCCGCCAGCAGCTCGGGCAGCGTCTCCTCGCCCTCCCCCGCCATGAGGCTGTCCAGACCTGGAACTAGCTTTAGAATCTCCGACTCCATCATCGTGGCGGCCGGCCCACCCGCAGTGATATGCCCCGAGTAGCCCCCGCGACGCAGGCGCGCCACCAGGTTGATCACGTGTGGCAGGTTGACTTCGAGCAGGCGAAAGCCAATCACATCCGGCTGTTGGTCCCGAATGCGTTTGAGAGTCGCGGACACACCGAGCCGGAAAAGTGACGCGTCAAGGATGGTTACCTGGTATCCCAACTGCCTGAGAACGGCAGTCAGGTAACCGAGACCGAGGTTTTCGCTGTGCTGCTCCCAGAGGCGGATCGCCGCCGGTGGGTTAATGAGCATGATTTTCCGGAATGCGACGTGCATGGCAATGCCCCCATTTCAAGCGTCATGATGTGACACTCCGCACGGGTTGAAACCGGGCGGCTTCTCGTTCATCGGGGATACTATCGGCACAACCGCTCCCCTTCACTTTCGGGAAGGGTTGTTGAGTACTTTACTATTCTTTTCTGCCTAAGACAGGGTGTAATTTGGTGCCTCTTTGGTAATGTGCACGTCATGCGGGTGGCTTTCCCGCAGGCCCGCACTGGTAATCCTCATAAACTTGGTTTTTGTTTTCAGCTCATGAATATTTTTAACGCCGCAGTAGCCCATCCCGGCCCGCAGGCCGCCTATGAGCTGGTATACAGTATCGGATACAGTGCCGCGGTATGGCACACGACCTTCAATGCCCTCAGGCACAAGTTTTTCCTCATTTTCCTGGAAATAGCGGTCCTTGCTGCCTTCCTTCATGGCGCTCAGCGAACCCATGCCGCGGTAAACCTTGTAGCTCCTGCCCTGGAAGATCTCAATTTCACCCGGGCTCTCTTCAGTCCCCGCAAAAAGGCTGCCAATCATAACAACGTTGGCTCCGGCCCCGATGGCCTTGGTGATATCGCCCGAATATTTGATACCCCCATCTGAAATAATGGGAATGCCGTGACTTGCGGCAGCAAGCGCGGCTTCATAGATGGCAGTTATCTGCGGTACACCTATGCCCGCCACAACCCTCGTGGTACAGATGGAGCCCGGGCCCACCCCAACTTTAACCGCATCGGCACCTGCTTCTATCAAATCCCGCGCCCCTTCGCCCGTGGCAACATTGCCGGCCACAACTTCCACGTCAGGGTACTTCTTTTTTATTTTTTCCACTGTATTTAAAACTCCCACCGAATGCCCGTGGGCGGTATCAACCACAATCACATCAACCCCGGCCTTAACCAGGGCCTGCACCCTTTCCATGGTGTCGCTGCCCACTCCAACCGCCGCCGCCGCCAACAGGCGCCCGTTTGCCTCTTTGGCGGAACGAGGGTATTGAATGGCCTTCTCAATATCTTTAATGGTAATAAGTCCTTTTAGCATGAAGTTTTCATCCACAATGGGAAGCTTCTCTATTTTATGACGCTGCAGAATTTCCTGCGCCTGTGCCATTGTTGTGCCCTCAGGGGCGGTGACAAGCCTGTCCTTAGTCATCACATCTTTAATCTTGCGATGAAAATCAGTTTCAAAACGCAGATCGCGGTTGGTGAGAATTCCTACCAGTTTTCCCTTGACAGTGATGGGCACACCGGAAATCCGGTAGCGCTCCATCAACGCCGCCGCATCATTGATTACATGGTCAGGGGACAGGTGAAATGGATTTGTAATTACCCCGTGCTCAGACCTCTTTACACGGTCTACTTCAATAGCCTGTTTTTCCACAGGCATGTTCTTATGAATAACTCCGAGTCCGCCTTCGCGGGCCATGGCTATGGCCATACGGGTTTCAGTAACTGTATCCATACCTGAACTTATCAGTGGAATGTTTAACTTTATTTTTTTTGTCAGCATTGTGGATACATCCACCTCGGCCGGCAGGACGCGGGATTTGGCCGGGACAAGCAGTACATCGTCAAAGGTGATGCCTTCCTTGCTGAACTTCTCATGATCCATTTTTGCCGCCCCCTTATATTAGATTATATCAACGCTGTCTTTGACAGGAATTGCTCCAGGCTCTCAAGCTGTTCTTCATTAAAAACAGGTATTCCTTTGGCCAAAAGCATTGCCGCCGCCACACCGGCGCCATCACGCGTAATACCGTTGAAACTGCCGTCATAAATCCCACAGTTGCCGCAAGAAGGGCTGCGCGCTTTAAAAAGCGCCGCCAATACCCCTGATGCCATAACTGTTTTTAACGTCTCCCGCGCACCGCATAAAAACTCTTCTGTACAGTCTCTGCCGTCTTGCGTTATAACACGGGAGCGGCCTGCCAAAACATCGCCGCCATCGCCCCCCTGTATCTCTGCAGGCATCCTGGGTGTAGGCAGGCCCCCCAGCTGCTCCGGGCAGACCGGGACAAGCGGCACACGCCTGCCCAGTGAATATACTTTAGAATTAAGATTATGGCCGCCGTTATACTTAGTATTCAGGCCAAGCAGGCAGGCGCTTACCAAAAGCATCACATCACCTACTTTGTTACCCCGTCAAGGGAATCCCACAACTCATCTGTTGGGCCGCCAACCACTGTCAATACAAGGCGGTTTGGCAAGCAAACTATTGCATCACCTGATTGTTCCACCCAACCAACTGAAGAGCAGATAGCAAGCGGGCAAATCTCCCTGGGCATGGGCAGTACTCTGACCCGCCCCGCCACTATTTCTACGATGGCCTCACCGGCAGGGAAAGTGACAACGATTTCCTCATCACTCTCATCGTTAAAAGGAATCTCGTCTATAACCTGACCGTTAAGTTCCACCTTCAGCAGCCTTTCTCCACCGGCCGCCGGCAGCAGTTTAAAGCCATAAAGCAGTGCTGAGATAATCAGTACTACTGCAATAACAATAATATCGCCTTTTTTAATTTTCATAGGTTTGCACTTCTTTCCGGGTTTTAAGGAATTATATCTATTTTAGCATTATTCACGGCCTGAGGGAAGACTTTATTCAAATCCTCCCCTTTTGGGCCCCTTGTTTCACAATACAAGAAAGGCGCTCTTATTCGGTTCCCTTTAAGCGCGCTTTCAGTGCCGGTTTCCGCTGCAGCTTTGCTGACTGCAAAGCGTTATAATTTCCTACCGGTATTTAAAAAAGCCGGCTTTAAGCCGGCCGCGCTTTATTTATTTGCCGCCCTTCTTTTATCTTTCTTCTCAATCAGGATAGCAGCATCAGGACAGACAATCTCACATATACCGCACGCGATACACTGTTCGAGCCTTGCCGGTCCCATGATGGGAGTCCCATACACACCAAGCTCCTTGGACCAATCGAGCACATCGGTAGGGCATTTCTCTTTGCAGAGGCCGCAGCCCTTGCACAGGTCGGGAGAAATGTTGAACCAACCCTTAGGTCCTTCAAAGCGCATATTGCGAAAAGTCTTTTTTGTCAAGTTAAGGCCCCCTCTTTGGCAAGTGCCTCACCCACCAGCTCAGTCCCCCGCTGTAGTGCCTGGTGGTTCATCTCGCGCAGCTTGGGATTGTCGGCAAACTTTTTGCCCAGCTTCGATTCAAGCGCCTGTTTTACCGTCTCAATCTTAACTACACCTGCGGCGCGTACGGCAGCCCCCATGATAATCATGTTAAATACCCGGGGGTGCAGCTCTTTTTGCGCTGTGTCTGTGGCTGGAATCCCAATCACGCATTTGGCGTTGCGTGGCAGTTCAATTTTGCCCGATTTAGGCTGTTCGCTGACGGCATCGGCAAAAGCCTCCGGCGCCACAGTGTCGTAAGTCTGCAGGCCAATTGCTTCATCATCCACCTCGGGTGGAGCAATGAGCGAATTATCATAGACAAAGATTGTATCCCCTGTCACAAACTGCTTTGTGCGCTGCACAGCCCGCTCGCTCAGTGCCATGACAATGTCGGCGCTCTTAAATTTGGGAGAGCCGATCTGTTCGTCTGAGATCTGGACAAAAGCGACTGAAACACCGCCGCGCTGCTCTACACCGAAATTTGGGATGTAAAGAGCTTCTTTTTGTTCATTGTTGCCTGCTTCCGCCAGAATATCACCGATAGCCTGGACCCCCTGGCCCCCTTCACCGGCTATCACAATCTTTGTTAGCACCTTATTTTGCCTCCCTTTTTCCGTCCGCGGTTACAAATTCCCCTACTTTGAAGTATGCCGCCATCTCTTCTTCCAGGAAACCCCAGGTCTGCCTGGCATTGGTCCGCCAGTTGGTAGGGCAGGTGGTGAGTGCTTCCACGAATGAGAAACCGTTGCCGGCAAGCTGGTTTTCCATGGCTTTTTTTATAAAACGCTTAAGCTGCTTCATATTGGCTACTGTACCGCGGGCCACATAGGCGCCGGGCCCGGCAATGGCGGCAATCATCTCAGGTCCCAGCGTAGGATTGCCGGTCTCTTCCTGGCTTCTTCCATATGGCGATGTTTCCGTCTTTTGCCCAAGCAGTGTGGTAGGCGACATTTGTCCGCCCGTCATGGCATAATTTGTATTGTTGGCCAGCAAGACCATGACTTTTTCATTTCTGTAGGCAGAGTTAACCAGGTGCTGGGAACCAATGGCATAACCGGCTCCATCACCCATGTAAGCAATACACAAAAGCTCCGGGTTGGCCCGCTTAATGCCCACCATCACAGGAGTGGTCCTGCCGTGGTGGGTCTGTATTGAATCCACGTCAAAAAAGTCCCAGGCCAGAAGCGAGCAGCCGATGTCGCAGCCAAATATCAGCCTTTCCTGGATATCCAGTTCATCGATTACCTCACCCAGCATTTTCAGCACCAGGGGATGGCCGCAGCCCGGGCAGAACTTATGAGGTTTTGATTCCACATGCCATGACTTTGGCATTGCCAGCCTCTTTGCCATCTAGTGTTCCACCTTTCTGTTCTTTTCAATTGCCTCCACCAGTTCTTCTGCTGTAATCCCCACGCCTGGCTTATAGATGGTGTCGAACCTTTCCACAGGTACGTTAAAGAGTGCTTCCTTGACAAGGCGTGCCAGCTGCCCCAGTGCTGATTCCACCAGTAGAAAGTTGCTGCAGTGGCCTGCTGCTTTACGCAGCTCTTGTTCGGGAAAAGGCCGCAGTGTAATGGGGCGGAAATATCCTGCTTTTATGCCTTTGTTGCGCAGCCTGTTCATGGCGGCGATGGCGGCACGGCTTACCACACCGTGCGCAATAATTATTATCTCAGCGCCCTCTGTATGTTGGCTGTCGTGCTCCACAACTTCTACTGCCATCTGCTCGTACTCTTCCTGGGCGGGCATCACAGCTTCATAAAGCTCCTCCTCCACGCTGAAAGTATTGCGGAGGTGGACAGCCAACCGGTCACGGCCCGGCACGCCGGGCCCGCCCAACACTGTATACGGTTTAACAAGTTCTATGCCGCGGGCTGATGGCTTGTACATAACCAGTGATTCACGCATTTTAGCCTGGTAGCCGTCACCAAGGATAAAAGTGGGAAAGCGGTACTTCCAGGCGGTATTAAATGCTTTAATGGTGTAATCGTAAAGCTCCTGGTGTGTGGATGTGGAGTAGACAACACGCCATCCCTCACCGTTTCCGCCAAAAGTAACCATATTCACTTCCTGCTGTGAGTAGATTACTGTGGCAGTGGATGGGCCCCCACGCTGCTGCACCACCACTACCATGGGGATGCGCATCATCTCCGCCATGGAAATTGACTCCTGGAACAATATTGTCCCCGGCCCGGCGGTGGCTGAAAAGGCCTTGCGCCCCGCCAGTATGCCGCCAAGGGTGGTAAAGCCGGCCGAGAGCTCGTCTTCTGTCTGCAGAAATTTTTTCCCATACTTTGGCGCCAGTCTTGTCCAGTAGTGCATTATTTCATTTTGCGGCGTAATCGGGTATCCGTACATAATATCGGCCTCCGCTGCCAGCGCAGCCCAGGCTATAACCTCATTACCGGTAACAAATACTTTCTGTTCATCCTTGATAGGACTCTCAATCATTAAAACACCTCCAACAGATGGATACGCTCCTACCAGAAAGCATGCGGCATGTAACGATGCAAAAAACGGACAGGATTGCCGCGCTGGTCACAGTCGCCGAAAGAATCACGGAAACGCTCATCAACTGACGTAGCCGCCACGGGCACGCCCAATATCCTGCTTACTTCACTTACAATCTCCACCCCGCGGTGGATTATATCCAGGTCGGTATCATCACCCAGATGGCTGTTGTTAATGAGACCGTCAATGTGCTCAAAGCTGCGCAGGTAATCTACAATATCCGGCACTGACGCTGTCATTGGCCTGGCCGCGTTGACCACCGCCAATACTTGTAAGCCGGATTCCCCGTAGCCCTCAAGCAGATTGAAGCTGCGTGTGCCGTGAACACCATAACCCACATCCAGTATCACGTGGCCTTCCCTTTTCAGAGCCCAGCGCGCCTGAGGCAATAGTATTGACCCGGCTTCGCCAAGGCCTAGGGTTTCCCGGGTCTGCCAGGCTATGACGTCAAGGCCTTTGGCTGACAGTTCATCCCTGAGCGGGCGCAGCGTATAAAAAGGCTCCACCAAATCAAGGTCAACGAGAGTGACCGGCTGGCCGCCGCCCACAAGTGACAGCGCACGGTTGATGGCATTTTCACTTTTTCCGCTGGCATACTCGCCAACATAAGCTTCCTGTAAGCACACTTGGAGTCCCTTTCATTATCATTGCTTTAGTGTATCTTTTGTCATTTTCTAATCTGCGATACTATTTTTTTGGAAAAAGAAAAGGGGACGGTTGCACCGCCCCCTTAGATTGTGACAAACACAGGTTATTCAAAAACAAGTCTTCTGGTTTTAACAGTTGCCGGCAAGCCTCTTATAGCTCTCCAGTCTTTCCTTTGCATCCTTCTCGGCTGCTTCAAAGAGTTTATCCGCCTTGTCAGGGAATGTCCTGGTAAGCGAGGAGTATCTTACTTCACCCATAAGGAAATCCCTGAAAGAGGCTGTGGGCTCCCTGGAGTCAAGCGAAAACGGGTTCTTTCCTTCTTCCTTAAGCAGGGGATTGTACCTGTATAGGTGCCAGTATCCTGCTTCAACAGCCATCTTTTGTTCAAGCTGTGTGCATCCCATGCCAAGTGTCAACCCATGATTTATACAGGGAGAATAGGCAATTATCAGTGAAGGTCCGGGATAACTTTCAGCTTCTGCCATGGTTTTGATCACCTGGTTCTGGCTTGCTCCCATTGCCACCTGGGCAACATAAACGTAGCCGTAAGACATAGCCATCATACCAAGGTCCTTTTTCTTTGTCACCTTGCCTGATGCTGCAAACTGGGCGACAGCCCCTGTTGGTGTAGCCTTTGAAGACTGCCCGCCGGTGTTTGAGTATACCTCTGTATCGAGGACAAGCACATTTACATCTGCCCCCGATGCAAGCACATGGTCCAATCCGCCGTAGCCTATATCATAGGCCCAACCGTCTCCGCCTATAATCCACTGTGATTTCTTGATGAGGAAATCTTTTTTCTCGATTATTTCATTGAAGATATCATTGATACGCGCACTGCTGCCGCTGAAGTTTTCAAGTAGAGAGAACAGTGCGAGTGCAGATTTTTTGGAAGCTTTGGCATTATTCATACCAATAACCCAGTCGTTGAGGGCAACCTTTATATCATCCGGCACATCGAGAGTGAGAGCTTCATAACAAAGGTCTGCAATCCTGCTTCTTATCTGGCCCACACCAATTGCCATTCCGTAGCCATATTCGGCATTGTCCTCAAAAAGTGAACTTGCCCACGACGGCCCACACCCATCCTTATTTGTGGTATAAGGACTGGAAGGTGCACTGCCGCTGTAAATTGACGAACACCCGGTAGCATTGGCCACCATCATTCTATCCCCAAAGAGCTGTGTTATAAGCTTTACATATGGTGTTTCTCCGCAGCCTGCGCATGCTCCAGAAAACTCAAATAACGGCTGCTCAAACTGGCTGCCTTTAACTGTTGCCGGATTTGCAGGGTTTTCCTTGATGGAAAGCTTCAGGGCATAATCCCAGTTTTCCAGCTCTGCCAACTGGCTTTCAATAGGCTTTAAAATAAGCGCTTTTTCTTTTGAGGGGCAAACCTGCTCACAGTTTCCGCAACCTGTACAATCAAGCACTGAAACCTGGATCCTGAAGTTGTAGCCTTCAAAACCTTTCCCAATTGCTTTCCTGGAAGCAAATCCAACCGGTGAGCCCTTTACTTCCTCACCATTTAACAGGAAAGGCCTGATCGCCGCATGAGGACAGACATACGAGCACTGATTGCACTGTATGCACTTATCCATCTGCCACTGGGGAACATCAACCGCTATGCTTCCTTTCTCATACTTGGCAGCACCCTGCGGGAAGGTCCCATCCTCCCTGCCAACAAAAGTACTGACGGGCAGTTTGTTTCCTTCCTGCCTGTTCATGGGCTCAAGGATATTTTTTATAAAGTCCGGGACATCCCTCTCAGGTACAGCTTCATCATCTGCATTGGTCCAGCCTGCGGGAACTGTCACCTTTTTAATTGCTTCAATTCCCATGTCAATTGCTTTATAGTTCATGTTTACTATGGCGTCGCCTTTTTTGCCGTAGGTATCAAAGATAGCATCCTTCATATATTTAACTGCATCTTCAATAGGTATAATGTTGGCAAGCTTAAAGAAGGCAGACTGCATAACCATGTTTATTCTGCCGCCAAGGCCGATTTCTTTGGCAATGCCCACACCGTCGAGCGTATAAAGCTTGATGTTGTGCTTTGCTATAAACCTCTTCATCTTTGCCGGCAGCTTTTCATCAAGCTCCTGCTCCGACCAGGCGCAGTTTAAAAGGAATGTGCCATTATCTTTTAAGTCGGAAATCATATCATACTTATCCACATATGAAGGATTGTGGCAGGCCACAAAATCAGCCTTCTTAACCAGGTAGGTGGATTTTATAGGTTTCCTGCCAAACCTTAAATGTGACATGGTTACGCCGCCGGACTTCTTGGAGTCATAATCAAAGTAGGCCTGCGCATACATGTCTGTGTGGTCACCGATGATTTTAATTGAATTCTTGTTTGCTCCAACGGTGCCGTCGGCGCCAAGACCCCAGAACTTACAGCTTACAGTACCTTCAGGAGCAGTATCAATACTTTCGTCTGCATTAAGTGACAAACAGGTAACATCATCAACAATACCGATGGTAAAATGATTTTTTGGCGCTTCTGATTTTAGATTATCATAAACGGCCACAACCTGTGCCGGTGTGGTATCTTTTGAACCAAGGCCATAGCGGCCTGCGACTACCAACGGCCTGTCGGGCAGATCATAATAGGCTGTGCATATATCCTGATATAACGGTTCCCCCAATGCACCCGGTTCTTTTGTCCTGTCCAGAACTGCAATCTTTTTTGCTGTTGCAGGAATAGCAGCAAGGAAATGCTTCACAGAGAACGGCCTGTAAAGACGGACCTTTACCAAGCCGACCTTTTCTCCCTTATTCATTAAATAATCAATGGTTTCTTCAATTGTATCACAGGCAGAACCCATGGCAATAATTACTCTTTCGGCATCAGGTGCACCGTAATAATTGAAAAGGCCATATTCTCTGCCTGTAACCTCACTGATTTTATTCATATAATCTTCTACCACAGCAGGGAGATTATCATAGAACCTGTTAGAAGCTTCACGGGCCTGGAAAAACACATCGGGGTTTTGAGCCGTGCCCCGGAGAACTGGGTGTTCCGGATTTAAAGCGTTCTTTCTGAATGTTTTAACCGCCTCAAAATCAATCAGCCTGGCAAAGTCCTTATAATCAATGACTTCTATCTTTTGTACCTCGTGGGAAGTTCTAAACCCATCAAAGAAATGCAGGAATGGTATCCTCGACTTGATCGCGCACAGATGTGCCAACCCGCCAAGGTCCATTACTTCCTGCACATTGCCGGCAGCCAGAAGGGCAAATCCGGTTTGGCGGCAGGCCATTACATCTGAATGGTCGCCAAAGATTGAAAGAGCATGTGAGGAAAGAGCGCGGGCACTTACGTGGAAAACGCCAGGCAGCAGTTCACCGGCCATTTTATACATGTTCGGTATCATAAGGAGAAGCCCCTGTGAAGCTGTAAATGTGGTTGTCAGAGCTCCCGCTGCCAGCGATCCGTGCATGGCGCCTGCCGCACCTGCTTCTGATTGCAACTCCACAACCTTTACTTCCTGTCCGAAAATGTTCTTTCTGCCATGTGCAGACCATTCATCAACAAATTCCGCCATGGGAGACGAGGGGGTAATGGGATATATTCCTGCAACTTCGGTAAAAGCGTATGACACATGGGCTGCAGCAGTATTACCATCCATTGTTTTCATAACCTTATTCATATATTTCTCCCCTTGTTATTAATTTGTATATGAACACTTACTCTCTCCATCCCACTCCCAATTTCCTTAGCGATAAATAATTAAAAGCCCGGAATGCGCCTGCCGGCCAATCCGGGCCCGATAACTCATAAAGACTGATGCAAGGCTTTGGGCTGACTGGTTGCGCTCTTTGCGGACACGATAAATTGCCGCCATTTCCGGCAGGCAACAATCTTATGCGCTACTACTTTCCCAGTGTTTAGAAACTAACTCACTGGAATTATATCACTCAGAGCCGCAAAGCGTCAACCAAATCAGCAACTATATATACTTTGAGATATAAATTTTATAAGTTTTAAAATGATTAGAATAAATCCTTATACAAGCATGCGTTGGAGAAGCACCAGCATTATAAGGCCGGGCAGGCCCATAAACCCCACAATCACTGTAGTTGCCAGGTTTATGCCGATACTCGCGCCAAAGATACCTCCGATCAGATTGAATACCACCAGCACCAAAGTGCCGATACCCGCGCTCACCAGCAGCCTTAAAACCAGGCGCGCCGGAGCAACCAACATTCTTGCCACCAGATAGAGCACAATTAAGCCAAAGATAACGGCAAGAACCACATTAAGGTCCGGCATTTGCATAAGTTCACCTCCCTTCGCGCAGCGCGTCCAGCTTTACCGGCAGGCGGTACCCTTCCTGCCGGGCCTTCTTTAACAGGAAAGTATACTTTAGTTCTGCCGCTTCCATGGCAAAAATGGCGTGATCCACAAGGCCAGGATCAACGACATGGTTAAAATAATCCATCGCCGATTGCCACTCTCGCCTGGCTTCTTCCACCATCTCAAAAAAATCTTTTTGCCTCTCAGCGGGATCTGTGCTGTTTTCACCTATGGACATTTTGCTTGAGATAGCGTCCAGGACGATTCGTATCTGCCTCACAGTTTCTTCTTTAGTCAAACTAAGCCCTCCTGACATAACATTTTGCTAGGAGGATTACTCCTACACTATATGATATCCAAATCTTTCCTATGCATGTATTAGGCAGCAATTTATCAAAACCGTTTTTTCAGTATAAACTACTTTTTATATGCCTTACCCGGTTGCCATAATCCACAAGCTCAAATAAAAACGCAGTTCAAACTGAACTGACGTTTTTTTATACTGTTCATAATATTTTTTTATGTAGGCTCAAAGTAAATCGGCGCCGGATGGGTCCACCCCTTATGTGCGTAAAGATTTTTCGCAAGCCATCATTCATTTCAATCAAGAATAATATTAAGACTCCCCACCAGCCTCTCTTCTATACAGGCTCAGCATAAACAGGAATTGGTATTATCCATCCCTTTACTTTACCATACTTTAAAATATTTTCATGCATTTCTATTTCGTCTTCAAGAAGTTTGTAAAAAACAGCACGAAGAGTCTCGTTCCTGATGGTTTCAAGAACAGCACGGACGTGTAAATCAATTGCACTTTGCATACCACTCAAAATTGTGTATTTATCACAGGGATAATGTTAAAAGCAGATTATTGGGTACGTACAGCGGTGGGCTTTTCTTAAAAGCAAAAAGACGGCCAAGCCGTCTTTTTTGATTCGTAGTTTACACATATAAATTCTCTGGTTTATTTTTAGAGCCAGGTTGTCTTCAAACCGCGGACTAAAGTTCACGGCGGCCTTCTAAGGCCCGTGATAAAGTTACCTCATCTACGTATTCCAAATCCGTACCTACCGACAATCCGTGCGCTATTCTTGTGACGCGGACTCCCAGTTGTTTTACTACCCTGGACACGTACAGCGCCGTAGCCTCACCCTCTACGTTGGGGTTTGTTGCCAGTATCAACTCACTGATACGGCCTTCTTTTACACGTTCCAGAAGCTCTCTGATGCGAAGTTGGTCGGGCCCGATGCCATCCATGGGTGAAATGGCGCCACCCAGTACATGGTAAACTCCCTTGAACTCCCTGGTTTTTTCCATTGCCATCACATCCCTGGCGTCCTGGACCACACAAATTGTTTTGATGTCTCTTCTGGTGTCACGGCAGATTAAGCATAGATCCCCGCTGCTGAAATTGCCGCAGGTTTTGCAATAGCAGGTTTTATCTCTGGCTTCTACCAGCGCCCGTGCCATGCTTACAACTTCCTCCCGGGGCAGCTTCAGCACAAATAGGGCAAGGCGCTGTGCTGTTTTAGGCCCTACTCCGGGTAGTTTCTGCAGAGCATCAATCAGGCGGGCGAGCTGTTCAGGATAGTACACTCCTAACCCCGGCTAAAATAATCCCGGCGGCAGATTTAAACCGCCGGTTATTTTTTGCATTTCTGTGGCGATCATTTCTTCCACCTTGCGTAGCCCTTCGTTAACAGCCGCCACCACCATGTCCTGGAGCATTTCCACATCCCCGGGGTCCACAGCCTGCGGGTCAATAAAAAGACTTTCCACTTCTTTCTTGCCGTTAACCACCACCCGCACCACACCGCCGCCGCTGGTGGCTTCCAACGTCCTGGACTTAAGCTCATCCTGCATCTTCAACATGTCGCTTTGCATTTTTTGAACTTGCTTCATCATTTTTCCCATATTACCTTGCACTGACTATAACCTCCCTTTTATTAACCCTAACCTTCAACAATCCGGCCGCGGAAAATATCCACTGCCGAATCGGCTAATTCTTCCCTGCTGTTTGCGCTTTTGGCCTGCGGCAGCGCCCCGTTTTGCCTGCAGCGCACAGAAATTTCACGGCCAAGCATTTCGCTCACTATCTTTTCCAGGCACTGCCTGTTTTCGGGCGCTTCCATCATCTCACGGCTGAAATCAGTGGCAAACTCAAGCTGCAGGATCTTTTCGTCACAGGATACCGGCCGGCCGTCCAATAAAAACCCGTGCGCTCCCCGGCTCTCTTTTTTTATCTGCTCCAGTATACGCGGCCATTCCCTGGAGAGTACGGGCAGCGGGTCGGCAGCGTCTGGCGCGGGGGATTTATAAGCCTTGGTTGATGCAGGCGCAGTCTCCCGGGATATCATTTTTGGAGTAGGCAGAGGTGTAGACACGGGTGCGGGCTTGGGGGCAACAGCATGTGTGCCTCCCTGCTCCAGGCAGGCCAGCCTTCTTTCCAACCTCTCGATTTTCTCCACAAGCTGTGTGTTTTCCGTTGCTGTATCGCCGGCAAAAATGCGGATCAGGGCTAATTCCCACAGCAAGCGCGGCCTTTGCGACCAGCGGATTTGCGTCAGAAGCCTGTGCAGCTCGGCCAGAATACCACCAATTGTACCCACCCCCAGCACTTGGGCCTGCTGTCTCAGGCGCAGCGCCCATTCAGGCGCAATCCCAAGGATGGATGAGTCCCCCTCGCAGGCCAGCGCAACCATGAGGTCACGGTAATATGCTATGGCCTGGTGTGTAAAGTGGTGTAAATCCCTGCCGGAGTGAACGACGTCTTTCAGTAAAAGCAGGGCCGCCTGCAGGTCGTCTTGCTGCAGTGCTGTTGTCAGGTCATAAAATACATCCCTGCTTACCGAACCCAGCACTGTAAGCACATCGTCGGCAGTGACCTCTCCCTCTGAAAAAACAGCTACCTGCTCAAACAATGACAATGCATCGCGCAGGCCTCCGGCAGCCTCCTCAGCAATCAGGTGAAGCGCCTCTTCTGTGGCCGTCTTTTCTGTGACAGCCGCCACCTCGCGCAACCTGTCCGCAATTTCCTGCAGGCCAATTAGCCTGAAATCAAGACGCTGGCAGCGGGAAATTATGGTGGCGGGCAGCTTGTGTGGTTCAGTGGTAGCCAGAATGAAAAGCACCTGTGCCGGCGGTTCCTCCAGTGTTTTCAGGAGAGCATTAAAGGCTTCGGGGGTTAACATGTGCACTTCGTCGATGATATATACCTTGCGTCTGACTTCAGTGGCAGCATAACGCACTTTTTCGCGCAAATCCCTGATTTCATCAATCCCGCGGTTGGAAGCGGCATCAATTTCCAGGACATCCATAACGCGGCCCGCCTGGATGCCAAGGCAGGCAGGGCACTGATTGCACGGCTCACGCGCCGGACCCTGCTCGCAGTTGACAGCCTTGGCCAGAATTTTAGCCGCACTGGTTTTCCCTGTCCCCCTGGGCCCGCAGAAAAGGTAAGCATGGGTAAGACGCCCCTGATCCAGGGCATTTTGCAGTATTCTTACTGTACCCGGCTGGCCGACCAAATCAGCAAAGGATTGAGGCCGGAAGCGGCGGTAAATCGCCTGATAAGACATAGCATCACCTGTCATATTTTCTCTCTGACATATTCCATATTCAACTGAAAATTCCTTTAGGATTTATTATTTCTTGCCAGATGTTCATATCTTCAAAGATTCCACAGATATAGCAGTCGTTTATCAGCCTCCCGTGATAGCTGTAGCCGGCGGCAGAGAGGACTGCATTTATACCGGGGAGAAGAGCCCTGGACAGGCTGTACAGGCAATTGAGCCCCTTGCTTTGTGCCTCATTTTCCAACTGTTCCAGCAAAGCCGCCATTAACCCTTTTCCGCGGAACTCTGGCCTTTTTGCAACCCGTATACACGTGCTGCCTCCTGCATGTCCTGTGCGGCCAGAGCTAAGCTAAGTCACCCTTAAAAGCGGACAGCTTTAGACGCGAGTTGAGTTCGGAACCGGTGGGGATGGCCTGCATTCGGACCGGGCAGCCTGAGTTTTTTCTGTCCATGAGTGAGGCGTAATATGGAGTTATAGCCATCCTCAATGTTTCCAGACAGCTCAGATAAAAGCTTATTGCAAATAACCCAAACAAACAGAAAATCCCCAAAAGCGGGGATCTCTAAAATAAAACGGCCGTGCACCTGTCTTTGGCCTTTTTTCCCAAGCGTTACCCGGACAGCCAGCTCAAACCAGG
>JAGXRN010000057.1 GCA_018335875.1 Dethiobacter sp. | reverse complement strand
GTGACGGGGGGACGGGGTTGGTGACAACTTCGCGGGGGAAGCGGGGCGGATAAACGAGATATTGGCCGCGTTTTAGCGGAACTATGTTAATGCTATCTTTCGTCCCTATCTAGTGGACGAAGTAATACCACACGCTATATGGTAGCCGCAGGGGGACAGTTAACAGTTGTCAATAACCCCGTCCCTCCGTCAACCCCCAATCTCTACCCGGTAAATTCTTTGCGGTTTAGAAAAAATATACTTAAGGCTACTCCCAACAGAAAAACCGACAGCAGTACCAGCAGCCCGGCCGTAAAAGGTTCGCGGGATACAGCCTCTCTAAGCCCGGCGTAATAATAGATATTAAAGTACTTGAGGAACGCCAGCTTAGACGTCATTTTGCTGAGGGTGGCGATGATGAAAAACCCAAAACCAAGGCCAACGCCAAGAGAAGTGGTCCCCTGAACTGTGTTAATAAAAGGTGCCACGGCAAAAGCAATACCTCCTGTGGCAAGAGTGGCCAGTAAGCCTGACAAATGCACAAGCAACTGGCTTATGACGTCAAAATCACCGGGGGCGGTTAATGACCCCAGGGCAACAGCGACCACATAAAGCACCACCCAGAGCAACGTGACCAAAAGCAGCAAAACGGTTGCTTTGGATAGTGCTATCCGGTTTCTGGTGATTGGTCGGGTGAAAAGGAATTCAGCCGTATTCAGATCTGCTTCGCGGCTGATCAGGCATCCGGCCAGCATCGCGGCATAAATACTGGCCAGGAGCAGTATATACTGCATAACCATATCGGCATAGTAATAGTTGATATCACTGAATGTAATATCACTTAAATTCATGGCATCTTTAATTGAATCCGGAAATCCTTCAAGCAATTTTGCGTAGTCGGGGCTATCCATATAAGGAAAGAAAGGTAGGTAAACCGCCAGCATCAAAATGATGATACCCGCCCAGATTAAAAATGAGCGCCTGTTGAACGTCAGCTCAGCGCGAAAGATATTAACTGACATGTCCATCCCCCTTTTCCGGCCCGTACATGGCTAAAAACAGATCCTCAATACTTGGGTCTGTTATCTTAACATATTCCAAATCTAAGTGCGAAAGATGAGCTGTAATTTCGTTGGCAGGGGCCTGCACAGATAATTGAAAAAATCCGGGTTTACCTTCCACAGGTTCGAAACGGCTCCACCGGCGGGGCAATGCGTCAGGCGGATGGCCGCCGGCCAAGCGCAGTGTAATCAATTTCATTTGGCGGCCCGGCAGTTCTTCAAGCGGTGCAACCTGAATCAGCCGGCCTTCTTTAATAACACCGACACGATGGCAGATACGCTCAATCTCCTCCAGTACATGAGTAGAAAAAAAGATTGTCATACCGTTATTGTTCATCTCCTGCAGTAAATGGAAAAATTCCTGCTTAATCAACGGATCCAACCCGCTGGTGGGTTCGTCCAGTACTGCTAAGCGGGGTTTGTGGAGCAGCGCCTGAATGACACCCAGTTTTTTACGGTTTCCGGTGGAGTAGGTGCGGATCCGGCGGGAAGGGTCAAATTGCAGGCGTTCAAATAGTTCTCCAACCCATTTTTTATCAACTGCGTCATAGAAACGGGCAGCATAATCAATCATTTCACGGCCTGTCATTTCCGGATAATAGTTTACTTCACCGGGAAGGTAACCGACTTGGCGATAGAGATCGCCTCCGCCGCCTGGCAGCGGCGTGTCAAAGATAAATGCCTCACCCCCGGTGGGGCGAATCAACCCCATCAGGGTTCGGATGGTAGTGGTTTTGCCGGCTCCGTTTGGGCCGATAAAGCCGAATATCTCGCCTTGATCTACTGTCAGGGTAACTTCTTCGATACCCCGTGTCTGGCCGTAGAATTTAGTAAGATTACTTGTAACCAGAGCTTTCATTTGTTCACCTCTTTATATTCAATATTCGAGGACTAATGTATTTTACACTAACAACATTTCTATAATAGTTTCTACCATTTTCTGTGTTAACCTTCCATATTACAGCACAGTAAAAATAAAATACTGTGGAATTTTGATTCCACAGTACATTCTCCTCTTCCTGAGATGTTGCTTCGTACCAGTCTCTAAGAATACGTATTCAAGCAAGGTGTTCGAAACTGCCGGGAAAGGCTGCCCTGATTTCACCGACTTTTTCTTCCTTATGATTTTTTATGGATGGATTCCAAAAATCCTTCAACAGCGCCATCTCTTCCTCTTTTATTACTCCGAGTTGTTTCAGCACCTCAATGATTGCCGGTCCAACTGCCCTTGTATGTCCATCCTCAATTTTCAAGGCAATCCCCAGGCCCTTCCCTTTTAACCCTGCACAACAGACTCCCTCATCTCCAGATTTCGAGACTAATCTGTCACCAAAATGTCTCATGAGCTCAGTGTCCAACCTTCCTTTACCTGCCATTAGTTCAGGATGATTTGACATTGCACTTAAGACATAGTTCTGGGACTTGCCATACCTTCCATTCATAAAATTTTCATTGCACAGGTTTGCATAGGCGAGGGCCATATTCTTTAAAGGCATACCGTAGACAGGTATGCCACAACCATCAATACCCAATTTTATCTGTTCTGCTTCAACACCTGAAAATGTTGAAATAATATCCTGAATTCCCGGTTGAATACCGCCATGAATTTGATCATAATTTTCCAGCGGTGATCCCTTGATCTTCACTGCTGCGATCTGGCCTAAATGCTTCCCTGAGCAGTTACAGTGCAAACTACTGGGTGTTTGCCCTTTAGAAATAAGTTCTTGCGCTGCATCAGCGCTGACGGGGGGATGTATTCCGCACTGCAATGTATTTATATCAATTCCGACTTTTCGAATGATCTCGTTTAATAAATCAATATGCACTTTTTCTCCGCTGTGTGAAGACATAATCATGGCCACTTCAGGGAGATCCAGCCCGT
Organism: Dethiobacter sp.; assembly: GCA_018335875.1. GTDB lineage: Bacteria > Bacillota > Dethiobacteria > Dethiobacterales > Dethiobacteraceae > JAGXRN01. The sequence continues at coordinate 34,564 of JAGXRN010000057.1, read as the reverse complement.
ACTTCTCAACGATACCATACTCCAACACAGCAATAGCCTGAATAGGCTTGGAAGACGAACGCATAAATGTCAGGTAATCAACATTACCCAGCTGATACAAAACATTACCGTCGTGCCTGACAACAGCAATGTCTCCCCTGTGTATACTCTCTACAACCTCGCCTCTTGTTACCTCAACCAATTTAACTGACACGTAACCCTCCGATAATAAAAAATGTATTCTGCCATACTGGTGCTCCTAAAGCCTCTCATAGTGTTAAGATAACCATAAACAGAAAAAATATCTGAGGCAAAACGCAAAAAACTCCCTAGTTCACAGGAATAGGGAGCTGCTTATAATTAAGAAAGCCAAATTGTATCTGTATTAAATATTCATTATGTGTAGGGTTTATATGCCACCTCGGCATGTCACCCTTAAATAAATCGATAATGGAACCTTTCTCTATTATCTGTAGTTGAATTTTGTCATCGCTTATACTCAGTCCATATTTTCCGTCAGGGGAAACATGAACCCGGGGCCCGGGGTATGGCGTATTGCTTCTTGCTTCCTGTTCGCTGATCTCTCTGATTTGTCCGCTGAGGACATCCGCTTCAAAAAAATTTACCTGGAATCCTTCGTAAAAAAATTTGTTAATGATCAGCGTGTTTTGATCCTTCCACCGCACAGGGTATGTGTGATAATCACTGGCACCTTTAATAATGGTTTGAATCGCATGTCCGTCATTTAGATGCCTTACTACTGTTGTTACTGAATACCCTGCCCCCACCGGCGTTTCAGGGGTAACAATTTCCGGAATACCGTATGCCAAAGCACCTCCGTCGGGAGACCATAAGGCTTCACCGAATCTGCCCTCGTTCCATGGCTTGAATTCATTTTCAGCCAAATTATATAAAAAAGTGCCCCGGAAAACATCGGTGCCAAAATCGAGCAGCAGGTATCTCCCGTTGGGGCACCATGAATCTGAATCAACACCGGCCGGTTGATTTAAAATAATGACTCTTTTCTCGTTTTTGGCAATATCGAAAAGAACCAACTCGCCGTAATAGTAGGTATCATTTAGCAACACAAAAGCGATAAGGTTTTCTTTTTCGTTAATGGCATAGCTGGAAACCCCGTCAACCAATATTCCGTTTGTCCCCTGATTAAAGTTTACCAGGCGCAGAGCCTGGTGGTTGTCTCTATAAGTAAATGAGTATGGGATATTTTTCAGTTCTTCCTGATTTAGAATTTCGCTGTATTCCGGTTCACTATCATCGGCATGAGCTGTATCGAGATCATATTCCTGGTGTGGCTCTATGTTAAAGATAAAAATTTCATCGCCTAACTCAGGATTAATCTCCAGATCGATAAAATAAGTGACTATTTTTTCCTCCGGAATAATTTTGCCTTCTTCGGTCTTAAAACCAGGATAAGTGATTTCCCATTTTAAAGGCAGGTTGAGTTGTTTATCCACCCATATTCTGTTAATAGTAATCAGCTCATTATAATTAAAAACAACTTCATATCCGTGTGTTTGCCTCCCTGCCACAAGCTCGCCTTTAATCAGCTTCTGCTCGATGGCATCTTTGTTTTCCATAAGTGTTTGCGCCATATCTTTTAGTAAAAGCCACTGAAGCTGCGTACTTAGCATCTCGGCATCCATGTACTGAACTCTGACTTTTCCCGGTTCCTCAGACCAGACGGAATACATTTGTTCCCGCCGTCATATGTTTTTGCAAAAGTATAATTATCAGAAGATGTGCTGACAGCAATAAACTTATTGGGGCTTTTAAATTTAAAGCTGGTTGTTTCCGCGTATCTTAACGATCATCCCACTTCATTCTGGTACTCAATAAGCCCTGCATAATATGTTAAGTTTCGGTATAAATAGTATGAATTTACTGTAATAAAACCCTAACTTACGGCTCTTTTTTGATATAATTAATCGTAAGAGTATAGTCTTTATTTTACAAGGAAATGAAGTGAAATATGATGAAACCGGCTACATTATTTGACGCTATATTCTGGCAAACAGCCTGGGATGAGGCAAATGCGGAGAACCGGAAACGAAAACAAGCCCAAAAAGCAGTTGATGCCTGGGATCGCAGGGCAAAAAGCTTCGAGCGCAATGTGAACAGCAACTCCGGCAAACAGAGGGTGGGTGAAGTACTGGCTTTTTTAGACACCTATGGCGCTTTGTACGGCAGACTGCGCATTCTGGACTTGGGCTGTGGACCGGGCTATTTTTCCCTGGCGTTTGCAGAGCGCGGCCACGAAGTGGTGGCCCTTGACCCATCAGAAACAATGCTGTCCTTGCTGGAAGAAAAATTATCCACACGGCCGGAATTGAGGACATCGGTAAAAAAGGTAGTGGCGGACTGGATTGTTTTAGATCTGGATGAATTCGGCTGGAGAGGTTATTTTGACCTTGTCTTTGCTTCCATGACACCCGGTATTCGGGACGTGGACACACTGCAAAAGGCGATGGCTGCCTCTAAGCGGTATGTATACCTGAGCAGCTTTGCCGGGCCGCGCATACAACCATCCGTGGGAGCGGTGTGGCAACATTTTAACGACAAACCGTATTCCAGCCTTTCAATGGATATCCTGTTCCCGCAAAACTGGCTTTACGCCGCGGGTTACCGCCCGTCACTGCACTTTGTCAATTGGGCTCGTGAGCACAGTCAACCCGTGGAGGAAGCTGTGGAAGAAATAAAAGATATGCTGGCCTTACGGATGGATATTGACCAAAACGTGGAAGATTATATTTTGGCACACGTGGAAAGCCGTGCAGATGCAGACGGCCGGTTCAGCGAGTATAAAGGGGCCACATCTGCTATGCTTTTGTGGGATATCGAGAAAAAAGTGATGCCGCGATTGAGCGACTAATAAAAACTTAAGCACAGGTTAAATCCTGTGCTTAAGTTTTTAAATTGATAACACTTCAGCCAATCTGTATAAATCTATCGCCAACGGCTTCTTTTGTGAAAGAACGTCAACGAGTGGAGTTATACTAATATGATTATTTTTCAATCCGACCATTACATCGAATGTTCCAGCCAGTAAAAGGTCTACCGCAGTCGACGCAATCTGGCTGGCAAATATTCGATCAAATGCCGTCGGTGTTCCCCCCCGCTGAATATGACCCAGTACAGTTACACGAATATCCATTTGTAATTGTTCTTCCAAAGCTTTCCCGACTTCTAATGCGCTTGCAGCACCTTCAGCTACAATAATAATACTATGAAGTTTTCCCCGGTCGATACCCCGCCTGATACGAGTACAGATATCGCCTAGATTGTAAGGAATTTCTGGGACCAAAATGGACTCAGCACCGCCAGCAAGGCCTGCAGCGAGAGCAATATGCCCGGATGTTCTTCCCATAACTTCGATAACATAGATACGCTCATGTGACATTGCAGTGTCTCTTACTTTATTTACTGCTTCTATTACATTGTTCACGGCGGTATCAAAGCCGATACAGCTATCAGTACCTGTAATATCATTATCAATGGTCCCTGGCAGACCGATTACTTTAATACCGTGTTGCAAAAGAACATGGGCACCTTGAAATGACCCGCCTCCTCCAATTACGATTACAGCATCAATATGCTGTTGATGTAGATTGTAGACAGCGCGAAGTTGGTATTCTTTCTGAAGAAATTCAGGAGCACGGGCTGTGCGGAGGATGGTACCTCCTCGATGTATGATGTCGGCAACGGACCCCAATTCCATTGGGATAAAGTCAGAGGCCACCAGGCCTTGAAATCCTCGCTGTATACCAATTACTTCGAGCTTTTCGTAAATTCCTTTTCTAACCACAGTACGTATTGCAGCATTCATCCCTGGGGCATCTCCACCTGATGTCATAACAGCTATTTTTTTCATGCTATTCCTCTATTTAACCATTTCACAGTATTCTTAGCTGTTTGTTTTCCTGAATCTCTTTTAGACAGCAGTAATCGGGAAGACCATTTTTAGTTGGCACAGTAAGTGTTCCTCTGATTAGGGGGCTTGCATATTCATAATATTTATTTGTTATATAGTTCCCATCATGATTAATCCATGCTAAAGGGAACATCTTCTCTCCGTTAGCAACTTCGGACAATTTTACATTACCGACAGCACAATAATAGTCCTGTTTTTCCCTAATCAAAGTAGTCATAAGACCGGAGGCATCCTGATGGGCAAGTCTCACCGCTTCGATCCCAACTCTGTACGCCTCATCTACATCAGTTTTTGACACAAGATGCATAGCAGATCGTTGCGTTGTTCCAAGAACATTACAACGGGCTTGGATACCTAAAGCATCTTGCACATAATTTTTTAGCAGATTTCCTACCCCACCTAATTGGCGGTGACCAAATGAATCTTGTGATGTTTCACAGCAGACATACTTTCCTTCCCGGTCTACCAGTCCCTCTGACGCCACAATGTAGGCAATACCAAATTTCTTATATACAGTATCCACATCTTGTATAAAGCTATTTTTGTCAAAAGGAACTTCCGGCAGATAAATCAAATGGGGAGGATCTGAATCGTTCTTTTTTGCCAACGCAGCAGCGGCTGCCAGCCAACCCGTGTTTCTTCCCATAACTTCAAGTACCAACACCCGGTTTTTGCTGATTATACTCTTTAAGTCTATTCCTGTTTCTAAGACAGTTGTAGCAATATATTTAGCTGCACTGCCATAACCGGGGCAATGGTCGGTATGCAACAAGTCGTTGTCAATGGTTTTCGGAACTCCGTTAACTGTTAGGTCGTATCCATGAGACTTTGCATACTGACTAATTGTATTCGCTGAATCCATGGAGTCATTTCCACCAATATAGAAGAAGTGATTGATTTTAATTTTTTTAAATTGCTCCAGCAGTTTTCGGATATCACCTTCGTCCTTAATCTTATATCGGCTGGACCCTAACGCGGCACCTGGTGAATATCGCATACGCAATACATCTTTTTCATTTAGTACAGATAAGTTCGCAAGGTTTTCCTTTAAAATTCCACTTATTCCAAATAATGCACCATAAAGATTGCCGGCAGCAGAATATTGATGCCACTGATGAAGAATACCGCAAACGCTGTTGTTTATCACAGCTGTAGGGCCGCCCGATTGCGCAACCAATCCATTTCCTCTAATCAAGTAAATTCACTCCCAGCATCTATAAACTATCTTGGAAAAGTCCCCTGCGGTGGGCCCTAATATAATCCATACAATAAGAATCTTGACCAATCAGGGCTTTGCCAGCGTAAATCTCACCCATTATGCCTTTATCCGTAGGATTAAGAATATATCCATCCATTCCTAATGCCATTGTTTGTGCCACAAAAACACGATTAAGAATTTGTCTATTTGGTAAGCCGTATGAAATATTACTCAAGCCGCAGGCAAAATGTACTTTTGGATACTTTTCTTTAATCAGTTTAATAGTTTCCAGTACTTCGATGCCTGCTTTGTCAACACTGCTAATAGGTTTAACCAGAGGATCAAAATATAAATCTTCTTCTGGAACGCCAGCTACTGTAAGCTTTTTATAAAGACTATCCACGACTCGCATCCTATCCAAAGCTGTCTCCGGTACACCAGTACTGTCCATGCATAGAGCAACTAATTTTGCTTTATATTTTAAAGCTAATGGAAGTATCTGTTCATAGCGGTCTGTTTCATCAGAGATTGAATTAATCATAGGCTGGCCAAATTTGCATAGTGCCAATCCCGCTTCTAGTGCCCTCGGATTTGGACTGTCAATGCAAAGGGGAGCTTTCACCTTTTCCTGAATTACATTCACTATCCAACTCATTACTTCTGGTTCGCGACCCACATTTGTCCCACAGTTAACATCTATATAATCAGCACCTGCCTCAATTTGTTCTTGTGCTAAATGTTGAATGAAACTTGCATCCCCGCTACAAACGGCGACATTAACTGCTTTTCGACTGGTGTTTATCAGTTCACCGATAATTAACATTATATTTCCTCCATCTTCTCAAAAGATATAACTTCGATGCCACCCTTTCCTTGGGAGCAGCCTAGATAGAGCTATAACAATAAAACTTTTGATATGTTCTCTTGTTTCTAAATCGGAACTTAAGCCTGGCGGAGAGCTTTAATCACAGGCAACTCTTCTCCGCTCAGGAACCTTACAAGTCCACCTCTGCAGTACAGAAGCAGGTGAACCCAGTGACGCCAAACTCATGCGCGGCCCTATACTATCGCCTTAATATTTATAGCACTTAAGTTTTTCTGTCAAGAACTCTGAAGACTTTATTACATATATCATCTGATGTCATAGAGAAACGTGTTTTCAAATAATCTTCCGGGCCCACCTCACCAAATAAATCCTGGCAACCGATTCTTTCCATAGGTACCGGACAATTCTCTGCCAGCACTTCAGCCACAGCGGATCCCAGTCCGTTAATAATGTTATGGTTTTCTGCTGTAACGATAGCCTTTGTTTCTTGGGCGCACTGGATGATGGCCTCTTTGTCAATTGGCTTTAACGTAAACATGTTAATCACTCTTGTAGATATACCCTCTAATGCAAGTTTTTTGGCGGCTTGCATCGCCTCCGCCACCATTATACCCGTAGCAATAACCGTAACGTCTTTTCCCTGGTTTAAAGTTATTGCTTTACCCAGTTCAAAATTTGATCCGCTTTCAAATATTTTAATCGGATTTTTTCTTAATAACCTTATATAGTAAACTCCATACAGGTCAGACAATTGAGTAATAATATCCCTCAACATTGAAGTGTCTACAGGCTCAATAACTGTCATTGTAGGAATATTTCGCATGATGCCCATGTCTTCAAATGGCATATGTGTCCCACCGTTATAAGCTGCTGTGATTCCAGGATCGCTCCCAATGATGCGAATATTCAACTTGGCATAAGCAGCCGATAAAAACACCTGGTCAAAACATCTTCTGGTGGCAAAAGGGCCAAAGCTGTGCGCAAAAGGAACCTTTCCAACTGCAGAGAGACCAGAAGCAATACCGATCATATTAGCTTCCTGAACACCGCAGTTAAATGTTCTATGAGGAAAGGCTTTTTGAAAGGGAATCATCCCCATAGAATTCATTAAATCTGCATCAAGGACGGTAATACGCTCATCTTTCGCTGCCAGCTCCAAAAGCGTCTGGCAATAAACATCCCGCATCATAACCTTTTCTTCAACATTGTCTTTTGCCTGAACAATCTTCACGTTTTGCATCACCGCCATTATAGTGTCTGTTTTTCCAGAAATCGTTGAACATTATTGATTGCTTCGTCTATTTGTTGCTCTGTAAAATTCATATGGTGGTTGTTTAATATGCCTTCGGCAAAACTGCAGCCTTTGCCTTTTTCCGTGTGTAAAACAATTACGCTGGGAGCACCTGTTACTTTTTTTGCTTCCTTAATGGCATAAAAAATTTCTTTGACACAATGGCCATTCACTTCATTTGCATGCCAACCAAAACAGGAAAACTTGTCCGCCAGATTGCCCAAATCCAAAATATCCTTTGTGTACCCGTCAAGCTGCTGCTTATTATAATCAATAAATGCTATGAGGTTATCTACTTTATGGTGTGCTGCAAATAATGCTCCCTCCCAAACCTGCCCTTCATCGCACTCCCCATCACCTAGCACAAGATATGTAAAGCTGTCTCTTCCATCCAGCCTGTTTCCAAGCGCTATGCCAATTGCCGCAGAGATTCCCTGACCCAAAGACCCTGTTGTCATATCCACTCCCGGAGTCTTATTTCGATCACAGTGGCTTGGCAAATTAGTGTACGGGCGATTTAATGTTTTTAACTCTTCCATCGGAAAGTATCCTTTTAACGCCAGGGTCGCATACAAGGTTGGGCCGGCATGGCCTTTTGAAAGGACAAGCCAGTCACGGTCTTTCCACCCGGGGCACTGGGGGTCTATTTTCATTATCGACCCGTATAAAACTGCAATAGTTTCAACTATAGACATACAGCCTCCCACATGGCCAAAGCCCATGCTTTTAAGCTCTTTTAATGTCTCTAACCTTATCCGTGCCGCAAACATTTTCAAATTTTTTTCTTCAGTAGCTGGCAACACTAAAACCCCTCCCCTAAACATAAAAAACTTTATATATTATTATGCATCCACACATCGTAACCGGTTACAATTTTGTATAAAATTTAGCCACCAAGAATTTCTATATACATCTTGGTGGTAAAATACTACCCTAAAAAACATCTACCCGTAGACTGTCGAATTGAAAGCTCTACATCTAATAGTTTCGGCGCAGGTGTTACCTTACGATCAATCATCTCTATTACAAGCCGTGCTGCTTCTTTTCCCTTCTCAAATGCAGGTTGACTTACTGTTGTTAATGGAGGATTTATATATTTAGCGAGCGGGACATCGTCAAAACCCACAATTGAGATATCCTTTGGAATTTCTAAGCCTTTTTCTTTTATCGCCTGTATTGCTCCGATAGCCATCATATCATTAGCAGCAAAAATCGCTGTTGGAAGCATTTTATCTTGGAAAAACTTCCCCATGGCCCGGTAACCATTTTCAATAAAGTTATTGCCATCATAAACTTTTACTAAGCTATCTGAATAGGAAATGGAGTGTTTAGCTAAAACATCTTTGTATCCACGCAACCTGTCTTTACTGCTCGCTAAAGTCTCCAGCCCCTGCATTATGCATCCGATTCTCCTGTGGCCCAATGAAACAAGATGGTCTACAGCCATAGTAGCTCCATAATAATTATCAACATCGACATAAATCACATTTTCTTCATCAGGCAATCTTGATGTTGTGCTAAATGGAGCTTCTGCTTCATTTAGCGCCTTTGCCAGTACTTTTTGATCGCCTCCGGGACTTAACAGGATAAACCCGTCAACCCGCTTTTGTTTGAATACATCAACATAATTGGTATGACTGTGGTAACAAAGGAGTTGATAATATCCATACGCGTTTAACGATGTTGATATGCCTCGCAGTACCTCGGCATAAAATGGATTAGATAGGATGTAATTGGCCTCATAAGGTATTATAATTCCGATAGTCGAACTTTTTTGCTTTGACATGGCCATGGCAAAAACATTTGGTCTGAAGCCAAGTTCTTCAATCAAAGCCTCAATACGCTCTTTAGTCTCCAACTTAACATCTGGCTTTCCGTTTAACACACGGGAAACTGTGGCCTTGGAAACCCCTGCTAACCTTGCAACTTCACCAATTGTAACACTCACAAAAACATCCCCCCGGCGCCTTTTTACTAGGATAATTAATCAGTAGCATGTTACTCGCAACCTACAATACGGTGCCGGTTACGATATCTATACTCAAGCCATTTTCTGCTATCAATTCTATTAAAATTTATTTTATCATATTTTTGCTAAAATAAATTATTATTTTTTATAATAAAGCTATCAACTGATCCGCCTTATCCACTGCGCTTCCTGCATCAGGAGCATACCCATGAGCACCAATTTTATCTGCAAAATCCTGAGTTACAGGTGCTCCGCCTATCAGTACTTTGATGTAACTGAAGCGTGAGTTTAAAATTTCAGTAACATTCTTCATCTCTGGCATTGTGGTTGTCAGGAGAGCAGATAGTGCCACAATTTGCGGGTTGTACTTTTCGATGGATTGGACAAACTTGTCCGCCGGTACATCAATACCCAAATCAATAACTTTATATCCTGCTCCTTCCAGCAGCATAATAACTAAATTTTTCCCAATATCATGCAGATCACCTTTTACTGTTCCGATTACGATAGTACCCTTCTCCTTCATATCGGCTTTAACTAAAAAAGGTATTATTAACTCGGTACCGGCACGGACAGCCCTGGAGGCAATTAATACTTCCGGCACATAAACTTCATTATTTTTAAACTTAATTCCGACTTCCTGCATGCCGGCAATAAGTCCTTCGTTTAAAATAGTATTGGCATTAACACCTTGTGCTAAAGCGTTTTTAATACCTTCGGTAACTTGCGCCAGATTGCCGTTTTCAACTGCATCTTTTATCTCTTGAATAATAGTCATATTTTCATCCCACCTTGATTTGTTATGTTTTATCCTCCACTTATAAATGGAACAACTCTGAAGATGTCCCCTTCGACTAAGTCTATGTTTTCTGCTTCTTTTGAAGGATAAATTGCGTTTTTTTCTCCCAGCATAAGAATATATGATGAATCACGAATCCCATAACCCCGCAAATATTGCTGTATCTCCTTCACTGCAACAGTTAATTTAGTATTTACTCTTATCTGTGTTTGTTTCCCCTTTATAAGCTTTGCATAATAGCCGGTGAATTCCAAGTAAACGGAAATACAATTTTCCATCACAAACTCCTTATTTACCAGCTAATTATTATAATCTCTAATCGCCTCAATTAATATTTCCACATTTTCCATAGGCACGTCCGCAGTAATAGATATACCTGGCGATATTATATATCCACCCCATCTGCCGTAAGTTTCGATACAATTCTTTACTTCTTCCCGTATTTCATCAGGTGTCCCAAATGGCAGTACACTTTGCGTGGATATACCGCCGTAAAAAGTAATATCTTTGCCAAATTTCTCAGTAATCTCTCTTGCAGGCATAGCCTCCGGTTGCACATTGTTAAGAACATCGACACCAATTTCGATTAGATCCGGTATGATGGGCCTTACGTCCCCACAACTGTGGTGAATGACCGGCAAGCCTTCATTTTTATAAACACTTATTATTTTTTTAAGTCTTGGTTTAAATAGCTTTTTCCATAATGCAGGAGATATCAGCATTCCGTTCTGCGTTCCATAATCATCCCCTGTCCTGCCACATTCAACTCCGGCTAGAATGTACCTTTTTGCAATTTCTACCTGGTAATCAGTAATATTCTCCAGTAATGTCTCAGCAAAGTCTTGATTAATCAACAAATCCATTAAAATATTTTCGTACCCTCTAAGGGCATATGCCCTCTCAAAAAGACACGTAACCTGGTATGATGAAACTATATATTTATGTTTAAATTTAGAAATTGTCTCTATTGCATAATCCATCAGTTCAGCTTTATTGGGATTGGGAAATTGATAATTCTTAAAATTATCGATATTTTCTAAAGGATGGTATGTAAACGCGATACCGTCCGCTGTCATATCCCAACCTGTGCCCCAGTCATCAAATAAAATATTGCTCCCCGCGGTTCTTCTTCTCTGTTTTCCAAAAGGGTCTTTAAGAAATGCGTAAACAATATGATTATCAATGTAATCAAGCAGCCCTTCTTCACCATGTTTTGGTATTTGAAAGTGTTCACACATTTTATCTAGCATAAGTGGAGAAAAGTCCAACTGCATCGGCAACTTGTCTACCGGCTGTCTCTTGAAAGCATTTAATAATCTTTCTTTATAATTCAGCTCAGTCATTTAAAAAATCCCCCTATACGGTATCAGCTTAATTTACAGCTCCTATGACTAATTAGGCGCAATCAAAATTTTCATTACTCTTTTACCTTGTTTAATCTCCTTAAACCCCTGCTCAACAGCATCTTCAATACTTATTATTTTTGTTATCATCTTTTCAAGCTGCATATCATGGCGTGTCATTAGATCTATTGACGATTCAAAGTCTGAATAGTTGTATACCCGAGAACCAACAATCATTTGTTCTTTAAGAGTAATACTCTGTGCATCGTAAGTGGGGTTGGTTTTAAATACTCCACCCTGAAGGATTATACCCCTGATTTTTGTGACCTGTAAGGCGACACTTAGGGATTCAACCGTTGCAGCACATTCAAAGGTAATATCGGCCTTACCATTTAGTACATTCACAATTTCACCAACAATTTGTGATTCTGTATTTTCTGAAGCGTTAATTACTTCAAAGCCCATTTCGCGTACAAGATTTATCCGGTATTTATTCCGTTCCGACAATACTATTTTTGATGCCCCCGCTTCTTTACAAACCAGTGCAAGCGCAAGACCGATTGGGCCAGCTCCGATAATGGCAGCCTTGTCTCCAAGCTTTAATCCTGTTCTTCTGCTCATGTGTATTGCTACGGCTATAGGCTCACATAAGGCAGCCTTCTCATAGGTTAAGTGGTCAGGAATGATATGCAGCCTTTTAACGGGCACACTTATATACTGTGCCATACCTCCATCGGCATCATAACCAATTACTTTTAAGCTCTCACATACATGGTAATTACCCGTTTTGCAGAGCTCGCAGTCGCCGCAGGATATCAGTGGCTCTACTACAACGCGCTGACCTACAGTAAATTTTTGCTTGTCTTTTTCACTACCTAAAGCAACTACATCTCCCACCATCTCATGTCCCAGGACTACGGGGTTTACAATCCTCTTAAGCGCACCATTCCATGCAACTAAATCACTACCGCATATACCTGCATACTTTACTTTTACGAGCGCCTGGTCTTCTTCCAGCTGAGGATCAGGCCAATCTAATACGTTAATATTACCTTTTGCATCATAAACTAATGCCCTCATTTATGTTACCATCCTTTTATATTTTATCTCCCATCAGTTCAGCCACCCATTCAAGACCTAGTTCTCTTAGCTTTTCAGCTGTAACTTTTCCCGTATCAGAATCCCATCCTGCCAGGTAATAATAATCATCCCTAGCCTTGATAAATTCTTCTTTATCTATTTTCCACCCACCTGTAGCACCCTGATCATCTAATGGCTTAAACAATCTTTCGGGCAACACATCATCCTTGCTGTCAAACCCTTCCCGTTGATTAAAAGCTTTGAACATGTTCAGGCGGCGCTCTCCCACCCTTAGCAGTTCCCACAGGTTGGTATCCCAGCCTGTTACTGAATTTACAAAATTAACAAGGTCATTATAGTTATATATAGTCCAGAAATTAAAGCAGAACATGCACACTGACAAAGCGTCCAACAAACTGTATGCTCTCTGAGTATATGCCACCAGTTTTGATTTTTCATAATTCAGCTCAGCAGGATTCTGGGGAACTTCAAAGCCAAGGCCGCGAATTGATGTGCCAAATGGTTCTCCTGCAATGGAAGGATCATGTTCGGACGATTGATGATCAGGACCAAAGGAATTGCAGGCGTAAGCGATGGCAAGTGAAGCTTTAACATGGGGCATATGGGCAGGGAATTCTTTCCCCTTTACTGTTACCGCCATCAATTCAGCTTCAGGTCCAAGCTTTTTTGCTAACCTGTAAGTCCCCTCAGCCAGCTCATTACCAAAACCTTCTCTTTTCCCTACCATTTCTACAAGCTTAATTACAGCATCACCATTGCCAAACTTCAGTTCAACACCATCGGTGTCACCGGTAGTCAGTATGCCTTTTTCAAAACATTCCATGGCAAACCCTACGGTACCTCCGAAAGAAATTGTATCAACTCCGTATTTGTTGCATAGTTCGTTAATCTTGCTTATTACAGCTAAATCACCAATTAAGAGATTTGAGCCACACATTCCCACTGTTTCGTATTCAGGTCCACCATATTTTGGATCTACTTCGTAGGGACCTTTAAGCTCAACTACCCGTTTGCAGCTTTGGGAGCAAGCCCAGCATGTTCCTGATTTCTTAAGATAGGTGTCTCTTAATGCTTCAGCTGTTATTTTTTCAGCATCTTCAAAGACTCCTAAGTTCCAGTTTTTTGTGGGCAGACCACCTATAGGCTGGAGCCAGGCAACATTGAGATTGGTCCCAAGTTCTCTAAACATACTATAGAAAGCATCGTTTTTTACTTTTTCTGAGCCATACCTGGCCATTTTTATAATAGCATCCTTATCATTGAACTCTGGCTGTATGGTGCCTCTTACTGCAATGGCCTTAAGGTTCTTAGAACCCATGACGGCCCCCATTCCATTACGTCCATTAAAATGGGCCAATTCATTGGTAATACATGCATACCTGACAAGGTTTTCGCCTGCCGGCCCAATTTGAGCTACCCTGATCTTTTCATCATTTAATTCTCTTTTTAAAATGTCCTGGGCTTCCCCGGTTGTTGAACCCCAAAGATTTGACGCATCTCTTATCTCCACCTCGCCATTGTGTACCCACAAATAAACGGGTCTTTCAGCTTTTCCCTTTAATACTATGGCGTCAAACCCGGAAAACTTTAATTCAGGGCCCCAATATCCCCCAGCCTCACTGCTGGCAATTGTGCCTGTCAGAGGCGATTTTGAAGTGACACAATGCCTGGATGCGCCACTTATAGCGGCTCCTGTAGTTGGAGAAATTGCAAAGACTATAATATTCCTGGGATCCAAGGCATCTATTCCCGCTTCCATGCCTTTCAAAACATAATAGGCACCAAGGCAGGCGCCTCCAACATATTTCCTGTAAAACTTCTCATCGGGTTTTTCTATGGTGAACGACCTGTCGTTTAAATCGACATGCAGTATTTTTCCCGCGTACCCCTTAAGCACTTTATTTCACCTCTCTCAATATGGTTATCTCTGATACGCTTAAAAGCAATCTCTAAGCACTTGCAGCACCTCTTCTTTATCTTTCAGGGGACCTATAGGATTATCTACCGTACTGACAGCTATTTCTTCCAAGTGCTCCTCTTTAACACCCAGTTCTCTTAAATTGCCAGGCATTCCCCAGCTAATATATTTTTCTTTAAGAGCATCTATTGCTTCCAGACCAAGTTCGACGCTATTTTTGCCGGATTTTTGTATGCCAAAAATTCTCTGTGCAAACTGTATGAATTTTGCTGGATATTCATCTTTTTTGCAAAGATATGATAACCAGGCCGGATGCAGTACCGCTAATGCCGCGCCATGAGTTGAGTCAACGACAGCACTAACACCATGGGCTATTTCATGGGCACCATAAAGAAAATTGCCTCTGCCCGCGTCTGTTATTCCATTTATTGCCATTACTGCCGCCCAAGCCAAGTCAGCTCTCATATCTATATTACCAAGATCACTAAGAATACTCTCACTTTCAAGTACAGTCAAAACAACACCTTCAGCAATCCTGTCTGACAGTGGTTGTTTTTCATTTACAAAGTAACTTTCCATTACATGACTGATCGTATCTGCCATACCGCATGCTGTAAGATATTTTGGCACAGTAGCATGAAGTTCAGGGTCAATTATAGAAAATTTAGGATAACTAAAATCATAATGTGTAACCAGTTTTCTTTTTGTATCTGAATTTGTAATTACACAGTGCAAACTCATTTCAGCACCAGTTGAGGCGATGGTTGATACCGTTCCGACCGGCAGAGCCTTTTGGGCAGTTCGTTTATTTTCAAAAAAGTCCCATACATCGCCATCATCGGTTGCAGCCAGGGCAATTGCCTTTGCACAATCTATGGCGCTCCCGCCACCAACGGCAATAACAATATCAATATTGTTTTCCTTGCATATCTTATTTCCTTCATATACTGAGGAAAGTTTTGGATTTGCTTCAACGTCGTTCAATTCAAATACAGTTATTCCTGCATCCTCCATTAACTTTGTTGCCCTTGCATAAACTCCCATTTTTTCAAGAGGTCCTACTGTCTTTACTAATAAAGCCTTTGTTCCATACTTACTTGACTCAACGCCAAGCTTATCCATTTCTCCCTGGCCGAAGATTATTCTTGTTGGTATATATAGCCCAAAATTATCCATTCCTCTGTCCCCCCTTAATTTAGTGGCAGATT
This sequence comes from Dethiobacter sp., assembly GCA_018335875.1. Taxonomy (GTDB): domain Bacteria; phylum Bacillota; class Dethiobacteria; order Dethiobacterales; family Dethiobacteraceae; genus JAGXRN01. The sequence goes on along the minus strand of JAGXRN010000057.1, from coordinate 18,983 downwards.
CATTGATATTCTTTAGAAAGGTAATAGTCTGCCCCGTATTAAAAGTATTCAGTTAACAGGGCAGACTATTACGTAATTATTTATCTGATTAGATTAACTACTTGGGGAATTGCCGTCCTACTGATGTATAAGTTATCGGATTTATTTGTTCAATAATATCCTTTACTGAAGTAATCATTCCAATAGGTACATTATAAGCCTGGGGAATTTCATTTGTACGGCCATTAAGGTGAAGCCAGATTGATTCGGCAGTATTTTCACCCATTTTTATTGGATCCCTGTACCAAGATCCTTTTAGTGTGCCTTTTTCAATGTGGTCTAGTTCTTCGAGAATTGCCCCGGCTCCAAAGACATCAATTTTTCCTGTTAAACCCTCTGAGGCAATTGCTTCTACGGCGCCTATAGCCATGTGGCTGCTGGTTGCTACAATTATTTTTAAATCTGGGTAAGCCGTAATAAGCCGCTGTGCCGTATCATAGGCTTTGGCACGATCCCAATCTGCAAATTGCTCAGACACAACATCCATGCCGTTTACTACGTGATGATCCCTGGCTCCTCTTTCAAAGGTACTATACATGGGTGTGCCGTGTATAATGGCCATTTTAGTGCCTTTGGGATAATTATCTTTGATATAATTTGCAACTGCCAGGCCACCATCGGAATGCTGATATCCAACAAAGCTTAAAGCTGTCGCACGAAAATCTGCCGGGAAAGGCTGTGAGTAGTTGGCAATTATCAATGGTATACCTGACTCATTAATTTTACGATAAGCAGCTTGCTGACCTTCGTAACTGGTAGGAGCCAGTACAATAAAATCTACGCCTGCAGTAATCATATCTTCTACGATGGACAGCTGCTGGTCATGAGCACTGGTTGATGACGGAGCCCTGACAAGCAATTCATATTTTATTCCCAATTCATCCAATCCTTTAACCATGCCCTGATGATACTGTCCATAAAAATCAGCGGTTTCGTAAGTCATAGGTATATAAGCAATTTTTATTGTTTTTTCACCTGGTTCGCTTGTTGTAGGTGGTATGGCTTTAGGACCACAACCGCTTGCAGCCATTATTAATGCAACCAATAACAAGATACCCAAAAGAGCTTTAATTTTACGCATTTTTTATTACCCCCTTATTTTTTGAACTACGGGAAAGCTAACCAAAATTCTTGAATAAGCTGTTATCACCCCCTAATATAAAACAGAATCATAAACACCGGAACCTACTATGAAATTGATTTACCCGGACAGAAGCTGTTAGGACACTGCTGTTTGCTTTTCTTTAAAGGTACGGCTTGCCACAACCATGATAAAAATAATCCCTATGAAGACCCTCTGCCAGTAGAAACCTATACCTGCCAACAATAACCCATTTTCAAGGACCCCCAGGATTATCATCCCAAGTAATGTACCTACCATAAACGCCCTGCCCCCGGAAAGAGCAGTTCCACCCACAACTACACCGGCAATCGTATGCAAATCCATCCCTGTGCCGGCCGTTGCCTGTGCAGCATCAAGACGGGCGGTAAGAATTATTGTTGCCAGTCCTACTAAGAAGCCAAGAATTACATATACCAAAAAAAGGAGAAGTCCCGTATTAATACCGGATAACCGGGCAGCTTCCATATTGCCTCCAACTGCACAGATATGCCGCCCGGTTCTGGTCCTTGTAAGGAAATAATGTCCTAAAAGAAACACAACTATTGCAATCCAAATGGGTACTGGTAAACCCAATATTCTGGCCCGGCCAATCCAGAGTAATTGCTCAGGAAATCCATAATGTACCCTGCCTTCCTGATAGGCATATGCCAAACCACGAAACAGTGTCATGGTCCCCAAAGTAACAATAATAGGCGGGACTTTAAATTTAACAATAAGCATACCGTTGAAAGCCCCACATACTCCGCCTGCTAATATGCACAGCAAAATACTGAACCACCATGAAAAACCGTAACCGAGCATAACCGTTCCTAAGAAAGTTGTCGTTAAGCCAATCATAGAACCAATAGAAATATCAATTCCGCCGGTTGCCATAACGAGTGTCATACCAACACCTAAAATTACATACACAGCTACCTGAGTAAAAATGTTTATCATATTACGTGGGGTTAAAAAAACCTTTGAAAAGAAACTTAGGAAGATTACCAGCCCTATCAAAAATAAAAAGGTAGACATTATAATATTAAAATTTGGATAATCTTTACTTAATCTACTATACCTGCGCAAAATCGTTTGCATGTTATACCTCCTTTTAAGCTAACATATTTTTATACTGCAATATTTTCCTTTCTTGTTGCCACACGCAGCAATTCATCTTTAGTGACCTGTCCACGTTGGAATTCAGCTACAATTTCCCCACTGCGCATAACTAAGATGCGGTCTGCCATACCCATAACCTCATCAAGTTCTGAAGTAAAATGAATAATTCCTACTCCTTGTTTAGCCTCTTCCACCATGATGCGGAACATTTCAATCTTAGCGCCTACATCAATTCCCTTTGTAGGTTCATTAAACATTAATATCTTAGCGTGTGAAATTAACCACTTAGAAAAAACAACCTTCTGCTGGTTTCCTCCACTTAAGTTTCTTACCATAAATTCACGACCTGGTGTATTAATCTTCAGTTTTTCGATATATAAATCACTTTCTGTTTGTTCATCATGGGGAAGGATATAATCAAACTTACAAAACCGCTTTAATGCTGCCAGTGTCTGATTCTGCATTACACCCATAGTAAAAATTAAGCCGTCATTTCTTCGATCATTTGTAAGGTAGCCGATACCATTCCTGATAGCATCCTGTGGTTTGTTAATTTTGCAATTGCAGGCGTCAATTTCTACTGTTCCCCCGGTAGCTGGATCTGCCCCGAAAATTGTATGTGCAAGTTCATCCTTACCGGAGCCCAAAATACCGTAGACACCCAATATTTCTCCTTTTTTCAAATCAAATGAGACATCTTTTATGGGAACCTTTGACTTCTGATTCTGAAGGTTCTTCACCCTTAACACTATATCTCCGATAGCGACTTCTTCTTTGGGAAATTTATTGCTCATTTCTTGTCCAATTATTAATTTGGTTATTTGTTGATGATCAAGCTCATTTAAAGGAGCATCTGCAATTTTCTCACCATTTCGCAAACAGGTAACCCAGTCACCGATTTCAAAAATCTCTTCTAAGCGGTGACTAATATAAAGAATCGTCATTCCCATATCCTTAAGCTTGCCTATAATATCAAAAAGCCGTTTTATTTCTCCATGTTTTAAGCCGGAAGTTGGCTCATCCATTAGTAATAATTTAGGATTTTTTGAAATAGCCTTGCAAATCTCGACTATTTGCTGTTCGCCGGGACTTAAGCTTCTTACTAAACTATTTGGATTTAGTTCAACTCCCAGATCTTTTATTAGTTTTTCTGCATCCAGGTTCATTTTATTGAAATCAATTGTAATGCGGCCTTTTCTCATTTCCCTGTTAAGAAAAATATTTTCTGCGATTGTCATATCGGGTATTAAACTAAAGTGTTGCTGTACAGCAGCGATACCAGCTGAGAATGAATCTTGTGGTGTTCTGAACGCAACAGTCTTACCATTGAAGTTCATCTCATTTATCTCGTCTGGAATATGAGCCCCAATAATTATATTTACCAACGTCGATTTCCCTGCACCATTCTCCCCTACAAGAACATGAGTCTGACCTTGCTTGATAGTAAAATCTACATTGTTTAGCGCTATAACACCTGGAAATTTTTTTACAACTCCCTTTAATTCAAGCAACACATCATTTTCCGGCATTGTGTTCACCGCCTTCCTTGATAATCTTCGCAACTGGACAAGAGCCTTTAAATGTATCCGTATAGCGATCCTCCTATCTAAATATTCAATTTATTAGCTACAAAAGTTATCTTAAAATTATCACGGTACCGGGTACGGTACCGGTTACATTTTTAGTTTCAATTTAATGCTCATTGCATAGGCTCTTTAAGTTAAGCAGCTTAGTTTGAAATACATTGGCAGTTTTATATTGATTTTAAAAGCCATTTATGCTGCTCTTCTTCAATACGGCAGGTCCATGGATCATTGTCAAGGTGCCTTATCATCCAGCAGTAGTACATAGTATAACCCGGTGCTGACACCTGTGGATGAACCAAACCTCCCGGAATCATTGAGGCGCTATTATGAACTATTTTATAAGCTTTATCTCCTACTATAGAACACCCAAATCCCTGGGGTTTATCAAAGCGGTAATAGTAAATTTCCGGTTGTGGATGATGATGGGGAATATAACTTGACCAATTTCCGGGATAATTAATCACTTCCCCGATAGTCATATTGGAATAAGGAGCATTTAAATAGTCGAAGACAGTACGGACCAACCTCTTTGCTGTACCTTCCCATAAACTTTCTCCAAATATATCCTCCCTGCATTCTGCAGGACTATATAATTTTGACATAAAACAATTCTTATTCACAGTCATTTGCCTTAGTATTTCAGCATCTGACAGGGGGACAATCTTTACTGAAACATCCTTGGGAACATGAAGACACCAGGGTTTTTCAGCAAATAAAGAATTTCTTTTTATCTCCACAGCCTGATTTTCCCATTCCATCCTTACGCAACCGTCAAGCAGCAAAAATGCGCTTTCCTTTGCTGCTTCAAAGCTATGTATTTCCATGCCTGCATCGAGCATGAATATTCCGGTATCCATCATCATCTCATCATCTTTATCAGTTATATCAGATAATTTGTTGTATCCCTTTTTAAGTTGACCTAATTGCTTAAATACCATAGCTTATTCCTCCTTGTAAAAAATGAGGAAAAATTTTCATTTGTGTAATAAACTGTAAATGTAACCGTGCACGGTACCGGTTACATCTATAAATTCTATGCTTATTTTTATAATCCTCTTTTTGTTTGAATATTTTTTATTTTTTTTAAGTTTATAACTTTAATCCAATAACCTTGTGAGGAAAAAACCAGGATAACGGTATCTGGGTGCATACATACTCTCAAAAAGCAGGCTCGGGACAGTCAGACAGTTGGACCATCAAGAAGAAAGAGCATTATAAACTGTGCGAAGCATAGTAATATCTGTTCCAGCAAAAATACCACTGGTTGTGCCAAGGATAAAGTTCCCGTGTGAGGCCAGTTCGCGTATTGATTCCACAAGATTTGCACAAAAAGTTGGATCATGCGCCTTTGTAATGTCTTCAACTTCCAAATGACCCCAAAGACAAATCTTTTTTCCGAATTTGCTTTGCAGCTCTCTAATATCCATACCTGCACTTTTTTCCAGGCATTGCAGTCCGGTAAATCCGGCATTGACAATATCCTCAATAACCGGACTGTAGTTGCCATCAGAATGGTAAAATACAGGCAGATTTTTTGATAAAAGACTTTCAGCTTGCCTGGCAAGACTGGGAATAAACGAACTACGCAGGACTTCAGGGTTAACAAAAAGGTCATTTAGATAGGCAATATCATCGGCCAGAATGAATCCGTTAATTCCTTCAGCTTCCAATCTTTCTGCCATGACTAGGTTCAGCCTTTCTACACTTCTGATAAACCCCCGGAGAGAGTCCGGAGCAGTTTTTAACATTAAAAAATAATCTTGCAGGCCAAAAATCCTCAAACCCCATTCAAAAGCCCCGTCTAGAACCGCAAATGTAAATAAAGATGTTTGCTTTACCCACTTACTTAGATCTGGCCATATACATTCTGAGGAGGTTGGCAGCCGCTTAAGACTGTCCGTATAATGCGGCGATAGCGACACCAAATCAAGGCCCATGGTCTGTATAAAAGCAAACTTTTCATCAAACCCGGCCTTCTTACTGACAGCTGTGCTGTAAATTACATCCCAATTAATACATAGTTCTCCTTTAGGTATCCGGTCAACCATACTGTGGCAGATCATATGTTGAACTCTTTCCCGTGAACTGATGCATCTGTTTTTTTTCTCCTTCATAACTTCTCCATTTCTGTTATGCCTGTTCCGGGAAATTAAGGCTGTTAATAAATTCTTCCTGAAAGTCTTCTCTGGCAGATAATTCCACATGTTCGGCTGCTTTAGCCAGTGCAAGCGCCCTCGCTCTCTCTCTTATGGAAAACAAGGCTTGGCAGGCGCCGTCACCGGCGGCATTGCCGACGGAAATAATGTTTCCCAGCGGCACTGAAGGCAGCAGACCTATAGCCAGCGCGCTTTCTTTCTTTACATAATTGCCGAAAGCTCCGGCCAGCAAAATTTCCGAAATGTCAGCTGTGCTCAGGCCAAGATTGCGCAGCAGCACCTGCACGCCGGCATGAATGGCTCCTTTGGCCAGTTGCAGTTCCCTAATGTCCTTCTGGGTTATGGCTACCTGCGGCGAAAGGATGAATTCCGGCCCTTCGTCACCCAGGTTGAGACGCACTCTGAGGGCAGCAGGTAAACTGTTTTTATCGTCAGGCCTGACCATACGCCCCTTATGATCGATAATACCAGCCTTTAGCATGGCAGCAACAGCATCAATCAGCCCGGAGCCGCAGATGCCTACGGGGTTGCTGCCGCCGATGGTGGCCATTGTAATACTGTCGCCTTCAATTGATACCGCCTCGATAGCTCCATGCGCTGCCCGCATCCCGTATTTTATCTGGGCTCCTTCAAAAGCCGGTCCCGCTGCCGTAGAGCAAGTCAGTATACGACCGTTTCCGGCCAGTACAATTTCACCATTGGTACCGACATCGACTGCCAGGCGTACTCCTTCTACCCGGTCCATACCTGTGGCCAGCATGACCCCTACCGTGTCAGACCCGACGTAACCGGCTACATTAGGCAATACCACGATACGGCCACCGCTATTTATAGCAAGCCCCAACCTTTCAGCTTCGACTTGGACTGTTTCTGTAAAGGCTGGAATGAAAGGAGCCGAAGCCAGATAGGTGGGATCAACCCCGAGAAAGAGATGACTCATGGTGGTGTTCCCTACCACCACCATCTCGTAGATTTCTTCAATACTGACACCCGTCATCTCAGTGAGCCGGGCAAAGAGCGCATTCAAAGCCAATATCACACTTTCCTGCAGCTGAATAAGACCCTGATGGGAACGGGCCGCGTAGTTAATACGCGATATGACATCAGCACCAAACGACTGCTGAGGGTTGGTGGCGGCCAGTGTCGCCAGAACCTTGCCGTTTGCCAGGTCAAGCAGAGACGCCGCCAGTGTAGTGGTACCAATATCCACAGCTAGGCCGAAAATACGTCCCGTACTATTTCCGGCCTCAACAGCCAGCAGGGTTTCACCGTGCAATACAGCTGTAGCAGTAAAATTTTCTTCACGTAGTACTTGTGGTAGATTACGCAGTACTCTGAGCTCTGCTGCCCTTTTGACATCAGTAAGGCCGTCAAGCAATCTCTCAAAATCCGACGTGCTGTCGGAAAGGGTAGGAGGCGTTAGCTCTACCAGTACTTTACTGACTGCCGGATTGATATTGACATCTCCTGTGCTGCTTAAGGTGATTTTACGCTCCAGGGCGTTCTCCTGTTGTCTTACCTCAACTAGCAGGTCTGAATCAGGGACTCTTTTGCAGGCCAGCTCCCAACCCTGACTCCTTTCATCTACACTCAGGTGTTTGAACTCCATCGGGCCTGTGTCGCTTAAATCCCCAGCCAGTATCTTGACCCTGCACCTGCCGCAGGTGCCTTTGCCGCCGCAGTCTGCATCCAGTGTCACACCGGCCCTGACAGCAGCCATAAGCAATGTAGTGCCGTCTTCAACCACCACTGTTTTATTTTCCGGCAGAAATTTTATGCTGTACATTAAAACAACTCCTGATAAGTCTGTATATCTCTCCCTACCCTTACATTAAGAGAGGCAGTTGGTGTATCACAAAACATATTCGACCAGTCTCTACAGGATTCCTTCCCTGTATGAAGCTGCTATTAGTGGTATTTAACTGGTACTTACTCCTGTGATTTGTGAAATAAGAATGGAGTAATCTATAGGTTTGGGGATTGGCAGCAGTAATCTCCCCACCGCTGTTGTGAATAATTCCCTGGGACACAGCAAGTCCAAGCCCGGTACCGCCTTCTTTGGTAGTAAAAAGGGACGAAACAGCTCACTCATTACCTTCGGCGAAAGGCCGGGCCCGCTGTCTTGAACTTCTAATACCACAGAGCCATCGCATTTTCGCAGGCGAAGGATGAGATCATGCTCTTATAGACTGATAAAACGCTCATTAATTATTGACTCCTTGTTTTTGAACAATACCCAAATAATTCTTCAATTCTCATTTTTTTCGTGTAAAAAAAAATTGTTTTTTAACCGACATACCAGCAGTTGTCTGCAACCCCGTCCCTCCGTCAACGACCTCCGTCAACGACGCTCCCCGGATAGAAAAATAACCGGGAACTATTGTCCCGGTTAGGATAATTGCGCCTCTTGCCACAGAACCCACACTTATCCTTTTCTATTCTACCATTAATAAATAGGAAATGGGTAATTAGCTTTTCTTATCGCCATATATACAATACTGTGTTGAGCAACCGCACATCTAAAACACTGGTATTTTGCTGTTTTTAGTATTATGATAGATAATGGTTGACATTAAAGTTAGGTTTAAGGTTTATAATTAAACTAACATAGAAAAAAGGAGCTGACTTTATTTATGTCAAAACGTAAGGTAGAAGTTTTTACTGCCGGATGTCCTCTTTGTGAGGAGACTGTCAGGATGGTGAGGGAGTTGGTTTGCGAGTGCTGTGAACTGGAGATTATTGATTTAAATAAAGGGTGCCGCTCATGTTTGGGCAAGGCTTCCTCCTACGGGATCCATCACGTACCGGCGGTCGTTGTGGACGGAAAGCTTGTTGAAGGCAGCAGCGAGCAGAAACCAATTACACGCGAAGCTCTTATAGCGGCCGGAATCGGGCAGTGCTGACCTGAGCCGGAAAAGAGCTTAATACAGGGGGGTGCTATTATGGAAGGCTTATTTATAAGTGAATTAAGTGAGAGGGTAGAAATACCTGCTCACACTATCAGGTATTATGAGAAAATCGGGTTGATCAGCCCACCCAAGAGGTCACAGGCGCAATACCGTCTTTATTTTGACGATGACGAGGCACGCCTAAAATTTATTAAGCAGGCCAAACTTTTTGGCTTTTCACTTGAGGAGATAAAGGAAATTATCGACCTAAGGGCTGAAGGCATCGCACCGTGTGACCACGTTAAGGAATTAGTCCGCAAACACCTCCATGACCTTGACCAGCGTATCAGTGAACTTGTTATTTTCCGCGATGAACTGTCACAGCGATATAAAAAGATTTGTGATTTGGATGAAATCCCCGCCGGCAAAATTTGCGGACTAATTGAGCAGGAAGAAATCGAGTAACTGATTGTTTACTAAGTACGGGTAAAAGGCTGACATCATTTTTGATGTCAGCCTTCTTTTTTGTCTTTCTTTCCTTGCCTATGGTGTAATTTTGGTATTTAAGCCTGTATCTCAGCGGCAGCAAAACCGGCTTCCTTGCTTGAGCTCACCTTATAAGAAGGGTCAATGTTAACTTTTTTCAGGCGGATTGAATTAAGAACCACATTGAGAGAACTGGTAGCCATGGCAGCTGCGCCAATCATGGGATGGATAAGGCCCAAATAAGCCGCCGGGATGGCGATACCGTTATAGAACCAAGCCCAAAAATAGTTTTGTTTAATTTTTTTGAAAGTGGCATGTGAGAGTTTGATGGCAGATATTACAGCGCTTAACTCCCCGCGTACAAGGGTAATGTCGGCAGCTTCAATTGCAATGTCAGTGCCGGTACCGATGGCTATTCCTACATTGGCCTGTTTTAAAGCCGGTGCATCGTTAATGCCGTCACCTACCATTGCTACCATACCGTATTCTTTTTGCAATCTTTTAATTTCATCTACCTTGCCTTCAGGCAGTACTTCCGCCAGCACTGTGCTCATGCCTACTTTTTTAGCGATAGCGTTGGCTGTCCTCCAGTTATCGCCGGTAATAATTGCTGTTTTAATCCCCATGCTTTCAATTTCTGCAATGGCCTGAACTGAATCTTCTTTTAGAGTATCGGCAACAGCTATAATCCCGGCCATTGCCCCATCTACTGCCAGGAGCATGGCTGTTTTGGCCTCGTCCTCCAGTGCTTCCAAGTCTTTATTAATAACGGAGTAATCGACATTATTTTTAACCATTAATTTCCGGCTGCCAACCAGCACCTGCCTGCCGTTTATCTCTCCAACCACGCCCATGCCTGTGACAGAAGTGAAGTCTTTTACATCATCAAGCTTTATTTCCTGTTTCCTTGCCTCTTCCACAATTGCCGCCCCCAGCGGGTGTTCAGACGCAGCTTCAAGGCTTCCGGCATAATAGAGGATTTCTTTTCTGCTGAAGTTGTTCAGCGTCAGGATATCGGTGACATCCGGCTTGCCCTTGGTGATGGTTCCTGTTTTATCGAAAGCAATAATTTTAATTTCCTTCATTGTCTGGATTGCTTCGCCTTTTCTGATTAAAATGCCCTTCTGTGCTCCCAAACCGCTGCTCACCATAATGGCTGTGGGAGTTGCCAGGCCCAAAGCACAGGGGCAGGAGATTACCAGTACTGCGATAGTGGCCAGAAGCGCCAGGGAGAATACCGGCAAATCAGGTGCACTCCAGGGAAAATTAAAGAACCGGACAATAGGGATAAAGAACCCGGGGAACAGCATCCACAGAGCGAAGGCTGAGGAAGCAAGCACAATTACAGCGGGAACAAAGTAACCGGTAATGCGGTCGGCAAATTCCTGGATAGGCACTTTTGAGCCCTGGCATTCTTCCACCATTTTAATAACCTGTGATAAAAATGTATCCTTGCCGACTTTGGTTGCTTTGACTTTGAGCATACCTTGCTTATTGATGGTTGAGCCGATTACCGGATCACCCTCTTTTCTTGTCACGGGGAGGGATTCACCTGTGGCCATGGATTCGTCTACTGTACTCGCGCCACTGACGACAATACCGTCGGTGGGAATTTTCTCGCCGGGGCGGATAATCATGATGTCGCCAAGATTTAACTCTTCCACGGGTATTTCTATTTCTTCCCCGTCAATAATAATGCGGGCTGACTTTGCTTCCATTTCCAACAGTTTTTTAATGGCCTGGGAAGCCCTGCCTTTGGCCTTGGCCTCTAAAAATCTGCCAACCAGATGTAGAGTCATAATTGATGACGCCATTTCCACAAAGGAAGACATCGGCAGCCAAAACGCTAGCAAGTTTAAAGAATAAGGAATTATGGAACCCAAGGTTACCAGGGTGTCCATGTTGGGACTCAAATTCTTTACCGACTTCCAGGAGGCAACGTGGGTCTCCCAGCCGGCAATACAAATGGGAAAGAAACCTAAAAATACAACAATTGGGAAATAGTACGGTATGTGATCGATAAGCATGTGAATCATCATCAATATCATAATGGTGCCGGAGAAAGCAACGGCAAACCACATTTTTTTTGCAGCATGTTCCATTTTTTCAAGATCGGCGTCTTTGCCTACCTCTTTTTCTTCTTCCACAACTTCATAGCCGGCTTTTTGCACTGCCTTTCTAAGCTGAACCACACCGGTTTCTGATGGATGGTATTTGACAGTTGCCTTCTCTGTGGCAAAATTGACATTAGCCTCCACCACGCCGGAGACTTTGCCCAGATTTCTTTCTATGCTCTGAGCACAGGTGGCGCAGGTCATGCCGGAGAGTCTAAGGGTAACTGTTTTGATATCCTCACCGCTTACCTTTCCTTCATAACCCGCCTTTTTGACTATCTCAATCAGGCTTTCTTCACTTATAGCAGCAGTATCGTACTCAACAAATGCTTTTTCCACAGCAAAATTAACTCTCGCTGTTTTTACCCCATGAGCTTTCTGTAATGATTTTTCCACTCTTTGCGAACAAGCCGTACAGGTCATACCGGTAATCTGCAGTGTCGCTATTACAGTCTCCTCTTGTTTTGATACAGTTGTCATATCTCCCACCTCATCCTCTTTCAATAATCAGTCATCATGTTTATGAGTACTGCTCTCATTATGCCTCTGTTCCGGGCGGTTGATTGTGCAGCAATCCGGATTCTGCCCTTTAAAGAAACGGCTACTGTTCTGACAGGTGACGCCCAGTTCAATGAAGGAGATTTATTACCCCGGCCGGTACTGAGGACACCGGAGGGCAGCGGGGCAGACGTCATGGCCAGCGCCGCCTTTAAAAACGGGCGTTGGGCTCTGGTAATGAGGCGCAAGCTGGTTACCGGCAACGCTGATGATAATGCACTGCAGGAGGGCCAGGTGTACCGCGTCGGATTTGCAGTCTTTGATGATAATGTTTCCAACCGGCGCCATCACGTTTCCTTTGTAAAAAACATTGAGCCTGGGAGTTGACGCAAATATAAAGGCTGTAAAAATAGAATAGTATTAATACTAGAGTAAAAATAGAAAAAGTCCGGTCCCCATATCAACTTTTCAACTGGGTCGGGCTTTTTCTATTAACCAAGCTGAATAACATCTCTTCCAATTGGTGCTAGCAGGAACTGCCTTTAATGTAAAAACCCCTGTTAAAAAAGCTATCAGCATAATCGATCTCAGAATTATTAATATATCTTTCAATATCAGACGCGTATACAACTTTCACACCTTGTGATTCCACAAGAACATCATTATCATTTTTTAACTCATCCAGAGTTAATTGTAACTTGGGACCTCCTCAGCCAAAGCCGCCGAAAGATACCCTCAGCATTGTATCCGCTGAACTTTCTTGCTCTGCCAGAATCTCTTTAAACTTTGTTGCAGCTTCTACAGTAACTTTCATCGTCTTAACACCTCCGTTTACAATACTTATTATTATACCCCTGAGGGGTATAATAATATAATAAACATAAAAACCAGCTTTTGTCAATGGCTTGTTTTGAATTTAGGAACCGTCGGGGTCCTGCTGTTGCCTTGTTGATAACGAAAAAACCCAGATTCAAGCAAACTGAATCTGAGTTTTTTTATTACCCTGGACTAGTACCTGTTGTTGTTCTTGGAGAAGCATTCGCTGCAGTAGACAGGGCGGTCGCCCCTGGGCTTGAAGGGTACCTGCGTGGATGTACCGCAGGATGCACAGGTGGCATCGTGCATTTCCCTCGGGCCTCTGGAGTTGCTTCTGAAACCGCCGCCTCCCTGTTGCTTGCGGGCTGCCCTGCACTCGGCACAGCGGCCTGGCTCATTGGTGAACCCCTTCTCAGCATAAAACTCCTGCTCAGATGCACTGAAAATGAATTCATTGTTACAGTCACGACATGTTAATGTTTTGTCTTGCATTAAAAATTCCTCCTTAGTTATATTGCCCAAGAATGGTTAGGGATTTAACTTATTACCCTCAACCACAGGACAACTGTAAGAAGGGAGTAAAGTCTGATCACACTAAACCTATTTACTTAGCAATACTAGTTTATCATTATATTTTTCAACTGTAAAGAAATTCATACTATTTAAGGCCATCAAAGTTGCTAATTTACTAAAATTTAGCAAAATTTATTAAATGCTGCCTCTACGGATTAAAAATACGCTCACCAAGCGATTATTTGCCTTTAAAGTTAGCCGGCCTCTTCTGTAAAAAGGCAGCTGCTCCTTCTTTGGCATCTTCACTGGCAAAGACAACAGCAGACGCGGCAGCCTCAATCTCGACTCCTTTTTCCAGAGTAGTCTCTAGTCCCTGTGTAACCGCTTTTAGAATCTGTGCCATGGCCACAGGCGCCCCTTTGGCTAATTTTGCAGCCAGGGCTTTTGCTGCTGACAACACTTCCTCTTTGGGCACAACTTTATTTACCACCCCGAAGTTTAAAGCATCCTGGGCAGTCATTGGATCGCCTGTGAGGGCAATTTCCAGTGCTTTTGTCTTCCCGATAATCCTTGGCAGGCGTTGTGTCCCACCCCAGCCCGGGATAATACCCAGCTTAACTTCGGGCAACCCCAGAACGGCTGAAGCCGAAAGTATCCTCAGGTGACAGCTCATTGCCAACTCAAAACCTCCGCCATAGGCGCTGGCGTGAACAGCTGCCACCACAGGCTTTGGATAGTTTTCTATCTTAAAGAATACATCATGTCCTTTAATCCTTGGCTTCCCGCCATCCTGGTAGCCGGCAAATTCCGTTATGTCTGCACCTGCGGAAAATAGCTTTTCTCCGGAACCGGTGATGACAACTGCCCTTACATCGTCATCACTTAAGCCTTCATCCAGCGCTTTATTAAGGTCAAAAAGGACTGCCTGGCCCAGGGCGTTTACAGGGGGATTGTTGAGTGTTAAAATCAAAACTCCATCTTCCTTTTCGACTACCAACTTTGTATAACTCATCAATAATTCCTCCTTTTGGCGCTAATATCAATATTAGCCTCATTTAGATAATATTATAACATATTTATCTTTGTCTGGGGAAAAAATATGCCGGCGATAAAGTTGGACGTGTAAAAATAAATTTACCGGAAATCTAGATAATTTATTGAAACAAAAAAGACTGCTCTTGGGCAGTCCTGTTTTTTAAATATTTGGAGCGGGTGATGGGAATCGAACCCACGTGACTAGCTTGGAAGGCTAGCGCTCTACCATTGAGCTACACCCGCGTCTTAAAGTTGATGAATTTTTAAATAGTGGTCGGGGCGACAGGATTTGAACCTGCGACCCCTTGGTCCCAAACCAAGTGCGCTACCAAGCTGCGCTACACCCCGACGCAAGGAATAGTATAACTCATTTAAAGCAACTAGTCAACCTGTGGCGGATAGAGCTTTTTTTTTAAAGCTTTATTATTTTAAGAACCCACACTTAAATTGCTCACTGGTACAACTGGAGAATTTGCTTAAGAATTTTACGCGCGCCGGACATGGCCCTGGCACGGTGGCTCACCGAGTTTTTTTCTGCCGGTGTCATCTCGGCAAAAGTTTTGCCCAGCTCCGGGACAAAAAATAGAGGGTCGTAGCCAAAGCCGCCTGTGCCCCTGGGCTCATGGATTATTAACCCGGCGCACTCGCCTTCAGCCACCTGAGTGGGAAAGCACGGTGCCGCCACAGCAATGGCGGCACGGAAACGCGCCGTCCTGTCACTGTCAGCAGCAGCTGCAAGTTCTGCCAGCAGCTTTTTATTATTCGCCGCATCTTTGGCCCCGATACCGGCAAAGCGCGCGGAAAAAATACCAGGCCTCCCTCCCAGGGCATCAACTTCAAGGCCCGAGTCGTCAGCCAGCGCAAACTCTCCGGTATGCAGTGACACTGACTCTGCTTTTAGTATGGCATTTTCAGCAAAAGACTTGCCGCTTTCCTCGATTTCGCCTATAGAAGGAAAATCAGCCAGTGAAACCACTTCAAGCTCCAGCCCCACCAGCAGTTCGCGAAACTCGCGCAGTTTTCCCATGTTCCCCGTGGCTGCAACCAGTTTTTTCATACAAGACCCTTAAGCAGCAGCTTTTTTTGGTAGTTAATTATCTCGCCTATGCCTTGGTGGGCAGCAGCGAGCATGCTATCCATCCGCTCCCGTGAAAATGGACGGCCTTCAGCGGTACCCTGGATTTCCACAAACGCGCCTTTTCCTGTCATGACCACATTCATATCCACTTCGGCAGTGCTGTCCTCTGCAAAAGAGAGGTCCAGCAGGACACTTTCTCCCACAATGCCGACGCTGATGGCCGCCAGGTAATCCGTTACCGGCAACTCAGCAAGTTTTCCGCTGCTGACAAGTGAGCGTAGAGCCTGGTATAGAGCAACATAAGCACCGCTGATAGCTGCTGTCCTTGTGCCGCCGTCAGCCTGGATAACATCGCAGTCCACCCAGACGGTGCGCTCACCCAGAGCGGACAGGTCAACTACAGAACGAAGAGCTCTCCCAATCAGACGTTGGATCTCAGAACTCCTGCCAGAAACCTGACCGCGGTTTACCTCGCGGGTGGTCCTGGTTTCAGTGGCACGGGGAAGCATGGCATACTCTGCAGTTACCCAACCTTTGTTTGCACCACGCAAAAAGGGCGGCACTTTTTCCTCCACCGTAGCAGTACAGATTACTTTTGTTTCACCCATCTCAATCAGAACAGAACCTTCGGGAAATTTTAAAAAGGGTGTGGTTATCAGCAGCGGACGCAATTGGTCCGGACGTCTGCCGTCTTTGCGCATATTAACCTCCGGAAAGATGTTGTATAGATTATTATAACCTTTTGTTGCAAGGTATTCAATGTCTTCAGGGCTGTGATAAACCTACATTTAGGGCTGTGGCGCAACCTCTACTCTGTTATAGGTTTTAGGCCTGCCAAAGACTGCCGGGAAAGTGACACCCCCAGGGAACGCAGGCGTTTTACCTGCTGTCAGTACTTCCACTTCTTTGATATTTGTGACTTGTGTCATTGTCAGTGCAAACTGGTCACGTATCTGGTCCGCTGCCGCCTGGCCGCCGCCAGTGGCAGCTACATCCCCACTCAACCTCAGTGTAATCTTGTTTCCTGTTATACTGGCAGTCTCAAGACGTACGGTGCGCGGGATTGCGCTGTAAAGGCTGCTTCCGTGGGCAGGCCCGTGCAGCAATTCGGCCACCAAGGCCTCCAGTTTATTTTCCGCAGGCTTGATTACTCTTGACACAGGGACAAAAAAGGTTTTGGCCCCTGACCTGTGCAGGAAGTAGAGGGTGACGCGCTCTGTGTTGGCAAAGTCAGCAACATCCCCTGACACTGTGAGATTAATTCCCCTGGTACGGTCAAGAGGCTCCGCCATCGTTTCACCGCCAGGCAGAGTTAACACTTTCTCTCCCTCAACCAAAACCTCTACCCGGCTGACAGTGGAAAACTCTGTGAGGGTGTAGACCAACCCATCAAGCAGAAGGCGCTCATGGCTAACCTTATAGTCTAAAAAAGAACGGTTAAAGTCAATACGGGCCAGGCCGTCCCTGATTGTCAGCCCGTTTATTTCTGTCCCCGCCGGCAGCAGGGGTGAAAAACCGAGTGCCAGCAGTTCAGAAGGTACTTGTCCATCAATCATAAGGTTTAAAGTGGCACGGGCTATACCTTCCTGCCAGGGCATGTTAAATCTCACAGGGACAACAAACTGCCACTGGCTATCTGGGAAATAGAATACTGTCTCCCGCGTCTGCGCCGTGTCCGGCGGCCTGTCCTCCTTTGGGGGAGCAGGTTCTGCAGGCTCTCTTTTCCAGAACGAGCATCCTCCGGTCATGCTCATCAGTACCACAAGAATTAAAAGATATACTAATCTACGCAATTTAATCCCCCCGCTTTAGTTTGTAAAGATTTATGAGCGGGGTACGTCAGTTATGCATATTATGGCAAAATTACCTGATAAGCCTCAATGGAACGACAGAGCAGCTTTTCGCCAATTCCGACAAAAGGGGCCGGATTACCGCTGACAAAGAAACGGTGGCGGGCGGCCTCCCTGCCCGGCTCCTGGTTCAGCGCCAGCCTGCGCAGCACTTCCCTGGCATCCCCGGCAGTCTCCTCAGCAGAAGAAATCAGTTTTACGTCCGGGCCCATTACTTTTTGCAGCACATGGGTCATCAACGGGTAATGGGTGCAGCCGAGAATTAAAACGTCAACCCCAGCCTCCCGCAGCGGCCTTAAATATTCCTCTGCCACCCTGAGAGCTTCCGGCGTATCAACCATGTCATTTTCCACCAGAAGCACAAAAAGAGGGCAGGGCTGAGAAATTATTTTAACCCCGGGATCAAGCGCAAGGATTGATTCCTCATAAGCACGGCTGGCAATAGTGCCGGTTGTGCCGATAACCCCGATTCGTTTTGACTTAGTACGACTGAGTGCGGCCCTGACACCGGGTTCGATCACACCGATGACAGGCAGTGAGAATTCAGCCTGATAGTGGCGAAGCCCGGCGGCAGTGGCTGAATTACAGGCCACTATAATCATTTTCACATCCTGGGTCTCCAGGAAGCGGATAATCTGACGTCCGAAATTTCGCACTTCTTCATGAGCTCGCGGGCCATAAGGCATCCTGGCGGTATCTCCAAAGTAAACTATTCTTTCCTCCGGCAGCTGGTCAAAAATCTCTTTTACTACCGTCAGGCCGCCCACACCGGAATCAAGCAGACCGATAGCATGGTTGCAGTCGATAATTTTGCTCCGCCCCCTTTGTCACTTTGCTTTTATTTTAGTAAAATAACCGCCAAAAATCTTCCTTGTATCCATTACACTGACAAAAGCCTGATTGTCGACATCACGGATGATGCTCATGAAACACGGCAAATCTTTACGCTTTAGCAGGATGTGCAGAATCTGGTGTGTGCCGTGCTTGCCACACCCTTCAAGGACTGTAACACCAAAACCCTGCTCCCGCATAATCTCTGCCATTTTATCCGATTTATCCAGCGAAATCACCTGGGCAGTGGCAAAACCAAGAGCCAGCCTCTCTTCAATGTGGCTGCCTATATAATTGCCGGTGGCAAACCCCAGGGCATAAATTACCAGCCTCACGGGATCATTGAGGTTGCCTATTACCTGCCCCAGTGCAAGAATATAGATACTGACCTCAAAAAAGCCAATTATCGCAGCTACCAGCGACCTGCCACGCATCAGCATCAGGATGCGGACGGTTGAGAGAGAAACATCGGTTACACGCGCAAAGAAAATGAATAAATAACTAAAAACGAGTACCCACACAATATTTCACCTGTCTGTCCTGTAAATTTTAATCTTTTAAAGTATATGGCAGCTCAGTCTTATTGTTTCGTTTATTTTTTATCACTAGAGTTGCATAAATTGAATTTTAATTTGTCAAGCATGGAAATAGGAAGATAATTTGAGATAATAGGTGTAATCAGGAGAATATCAAGCAAAATAGGCATAAAACCCTTGCATATATAGAAAAAATCCTTTATAATAGAGATATGGGGTAGTCCTTGCCCAAATCTCCAATATAAAGGAGTCAAAATATGCAAGGCAAGGATACCACAAAATCCACATTTTTTCAATTGTTTGAGCCAATATTTCAGGGAGGAGTTTTTAAATGGC
>JAGXRN010000056.1 GCA_018335875.1 Dethiobacter sp. | reverse complement strand
AGGCACCCTTAAAGTCCTGGCAACCATGACTGATGAGAGAGTGCCCATCATACCCGATGTGCCAACTTTTGAAGAGCTTGGCTATGATGTGAAGTATGAAAGCTGGAGAGCTGTAGGGGTTCCCAAGGGGACGCCCGAACCAATTCTGGCAATATTGCGTGAAGCCGCCAAAAAAGCGTTTAACAATCCAGATTTCCAAAAATGGGCTAATGAAGCTAATATTGATCCTCTCTACAAAGAGCATGACGCAGCTGTGAAACACATGGCAGAGCAATACCCGGTTGTAGAAGGGGTTATGAGGAAATTTGGGCTAATAAAATAAATAACACTTAGGCGAAGGGGGGACTTGGTGTGCCAGGTCCCCCTGACTTCCTAGTAAGGAGGTTAGCGCGTGAAAAAAGAAGACATTATTGCCGGCATAATATTCATGGGAATCTCCATCTTTCTCTTCATTCAGACCCTGAAATTTCCAAAGCCGCCTGTGCAGGGCACCGGGCCATCATTCTGGCCCCAGGTGATATTGACCTTAATGGTTATATTTTCCATCGCCCTTATTATTAACGGATTAACCAGCAGAAAAACAGGTGCAGCGGGCACTGCACGGCCTAAAGTTGCCTTAAATGTAAAAAGTGTTCCCAAATCTGTATGGGGTATTCTCGTTACTACGCTGTTTGTATTTTTTTTCAAGCAGTTGGGGTACATGTTAAGTACATTTTTCTTTTTAATAATTCTTATTAACGTTATTAACTTTGACCTTCGCCCCAAAAAGCTCATAACCAGCGCCATTCAGTCCTTGCTCATGTTGGGTATGATTTACCTGATATTTGATGTTTTTCTGAAGGTTAACCTGCCCAAAGGCAGCTTTTTTTAGCAACAAGGAGGATAAGCTGTGGAATTTTTACGCGCATTTATCATTGTTTTTGAGCCAGTAAACTTCTTATTGCTGACAAGCGGTGTTATATTGGGTATTGTTGTAGGCGCCATACCGGGACTTACAGCTACCCTGGCCATATCGCTGCTGTTGCCTTTTACCTTTGGCCTGAGTGCGATTCCTGCCTTAATAATGCTGCTCGGCATCTATGTGGGGGGCATTTATGGCGGCTCTATTACTGCCATACTGATAAGAACGCCCGGGACTCCGGGGGCCGCTGCCACAGCCTTGGACGGCTACCCGCTAACCCAGCAGGGTCTGGGCGGGAAAGCCTTGGGTGTAGCCACCACGGCCTCTTTTTTTGGTGGAATATTAAGCGCTGCCATCATGATCTGGCTCTCACCTATAATATCCAGTTTTGCTCTGAAATTCAGTTCTGCTGAGTATTTTGCCCTTGCTTTTTTTGGCCTCACAATTATTTTCTCTGTATCCGGCAAATCATTGTTAAAAGGCGCGGTTTCCGGCACCATAGGCCTTCTTATTGCATCCGTCGGCCTGGACAAGATCGCACCCTATCCCCGCTTCACATTTGGCATTTCTAATTTAATTATTGGGTTTCCATTATTACCCGCCGTTATCGGGCTCTTTGCCATCGCCGAAGTATTCAGGATGTTTGAGAATCCGGAAGAAACGACAATGAAAGTCAAAGCCAAGATTGGCAGAATATTACCTACGCTGAAAGAGCTTAAAGGGCTGCTGGGTCTTTATTTTAAGTCGGGCCTGATTGGAACTTTTATCGGGGCTCTACCCGGAGCCGGCGCCAATGTGGCTTCCTTTCTTTCCTACAGTGAAGCTAAAAGAACATCTAAAACCCCGGAGAAATTTGGCACAGGGATGATTGAAGGTGTGGCTGCTTCCGAGGCGGCTAACAATGCTGTTACCGGTGGTGCACTTATTCCCATGCTTACATTGGGTATCCCGGGAGATGCTGTAACAGCTGTGCTCCTGGGGGCGCTTACTATACAGGGTTTACAGCCGGGGCCGCTGCTCTTCAGAAACCATATGAATGTAATCCAGCCTCTTTTTGCCGGCTTGCTGGTTGCCAACCTGGTCATGTTAATATCAGGCCTTTCCATGGCGCCTTTTGTGGCACGGATAGCCACTTTAAAGAAAACTACGCTGCTGCCTGCCATCGCGATTTTTGCCCTTATCGGCGCCTTCGCTACCGAGGGTTCATTATTCCATATGAAGATTGCGCTGGGTTTTGGTATATTGGGATATATTCTGGAGAAATATGAATTTCCGGTTGCCCCCATTGCTTTAGCCATCATCTTAGGGCCCCTGGCGGAAACATCTTTCAGAACCGCGCTGATTCGTTCGCGCGGAGATATGTCAGTTTTCTTTACACGGCCCATTAGCGTAATACTGATAGCACTGGCGTTTGCTTCAATTATTTACACTCTTTACCGAAATATCATGTATGCAAAAAGGCAAATAAATTTGTCAGAGTAGGTGGTTTCTTTGTTGCATAAGGAAAGTTACTTTACACAAAGCGAGCAATTGGAAGTTAGTATTCTGCGAGTCATACAGAATTATGGCAGCCCTGTGGGGGCGGGCTTGATTTTTGAAACACTAAACGATATTGGTAATATGCAAAGTGAGGCTACGGTGAGCAGAGTACTGCGCAGGCTCGACCATAAAAATATTACTGAGAGGGTTGGGTATCAGGGCAGGGTTATTACCGGGTTTGGCAAAGAATACTTGCAGAACCTGGAAGAGAGAAAAAAACAGAATGATTACGGGCTGGAATTGATTACTGCCCTCAGTTCCGCCGAAGAAATACTCGATATATTAGCTGTGAGAAAACTGCTGGAAAAAGAGTCGGCGAGATTGGCTGCAATTAATACAGACCGGAGTATAAACTTACAGCAATATACTGATATCAGCCAGGAGCTGTTGGATGACCCGGTGGAAACAACAAGAATGGACTTCAGGTTTCATGAAATTATTGCCGAAATGTCTCAGAACACAATACTTAAAACCACGCTGCAGTTATTAATGCAAAACAGAGACTTGCATAGGATAACAGGTTACATCAGACGGCGCGTAGGCACTGATCTGAATAAAGACCATATAAGAATAGCAAAGGCTATTGAGAGCAAAGACGGCTTGGAAGCTGAAACAGCAATGGCCGACCATATTGAGACTGTGATTAAAGATGTACAAAAATATATCACTCTGAAGAACCTTTAAGCGCTTGAGCGTGGGCCGTCACTGAGAAAGGGGGATATGAGTGTGCTTAATGTTCAACCCATACAAACAGAAAAAGGTTGTGTTGTGGGAATTGAAGTAACTTTTCCTAAAACCAAACTGCTTTCACTTGTGGTTCCCAACATCGGTTATATAATGTGCGGGGTTTTAAATACCGAAGCACTCGACCTGCTGCATCCTGAAAGAGAAATAATAGCGGCGCGGCTAACAGGTGTAAGGACTTTACCTGATTTATTGACTTCAGAAATTAAAGAGGCTACCGACAAGGCTTGCTCCATCGGTATAAAGCCCGGCATGAGCGGGGAAGAAGCCCTCAATAAGATGATTGAGTATGGAGAGCACCAGGAGTAGTATCACAACAGGGAGGAATATTCATGATTGGCTCTGATGCAATTGTTGAAATGTTAATCAGGTTGGGTGTGGAGGATGTTTTTGGAGTTCCGGGCGATACCAGCATGAATTTTCACGATGCCTTTGCCCGCAATATCGGCAAAATAAATCATATTGTTTGCCGTGATGAACGTAATGCTGCCTATATGGCTGATGGTTATGCCAAAATAAAAGGGAAACCCGGCGTTGTTGAAGTTCCCAGCGGCGGAGGCGCTTTATATGCGGTACCCGGTGTCAGCGAGGCCAATGAGTCATACATCCCTCTTGTTTGTATTTGCTCTGATATAACCATGTCCAGCGAGGAAACCGGCGCCCTTACCGATGTTGACCAGGTACATCTGTTCAAGTCTATTACCAAATGGAACACTAAAATAAGACTAGCCTCAAAAATACCTGATGTAATGCGCAAAGCTTTTAGAATGGCGGTAAGTGGACGACCGGGAGCAGTTCATATCTCCATTCCTGAAAATATCCACGGCCAGGAGATTACTTTTACACCGGAGGAGTTGGCCGGCGCAGACTTTACCTGTCACACGTCCTCTGTCAGGACGCATCCATGCCCGGAGGATATTGAAAAAGTGTCCACTCTTCTAAGCAGGGCCAAGAGGCCGGTAATTATTGCCGGCGGCGGCGTGCATTTATCAGGCGCCTACGAAGAACTGGAAAGCTTTATCCATAATTGCCAGGTTCCAGTTGCTACCACTGTCAATGGTAAAGGGAGTATCGGGGAAATGTCGCCTTTGGCCATAGGAGTGATAGGCGCCAACGGTGGCGCCGATGAAACAAATCAGGTGGTAAAAGAAGCTGATTTGGTACTTGTACTGGGATCTAAACTGAATAATGTCACCACAGTGGGGAAAGACATTTTCAGCGGTAAGCCCATAGTAATTCAGGTAGATATTAATGAAGAAATGATCGATGCCAATATACGCGTCGCCCTGCCTGTTATGAGTGATATCAGGACATTTTTGACTGACTTCACTGCCGCCATACAAAGAGGCAGGATAGAGACTGCCCAAGGTTTGCTGCAGTGGAACGCGCGGGTTCAGGAATTAATACAGGAAAAACAGGGACGGATAGCGCAAGAGAACAGCAAAACAGGGGAATTGGTAAACCCGGCCAAAATATTCAGCATCTTGGAGAAAATCACCGATGAAAACACAATTTATACTGCCGACGCCGGGACACCTACCCCGTATCTGGCAGCACATCTCAGGCTGAAAAAAGCAGGCCGCCACACTGTCCTCACCAGGTCTCACGGCAGCCTGGGGTATGCCTTACCGGCGGCTATCGGGGCAAAAGTTGCAAAACCTGAAGCCACAGTCATCTCCATGTTTGGTGATGGCAGCTTCGGAATGGCTGTGGGTGACCTGGAAACTGCCGCCAGGATAGGGCTCCCGGTTATATTTATAAATTTCCAGAATAATAGTTATGGATGGATTAAAACAATCCAGAATCTTTATTATAAAGAAAACTATATGGCCGTAGATTTCACTCATATTGATGCTGTAAAAATTGCTGAGGGTTTCGGAGTAAGAGGAAAAAGAATAGACAAGGATTCAGAGCTGGAAAGCGGCCTCAGGTGGGCTTTGGAACAGAAACAGCCGGTGCTATTGGACATCATGATCGAACCGCCCACATCGGTAATTCCTCCTGTTGTCAAATGGCTGAAAGATGCCAAAGTTGCCCCGGAAAACAGAAAAAAATTAACCTACTAACATATCCCGTCGTAGTTTGATCAGATACAAATTATGAAAGGAGATGATTAAATGCCCGACAACTCTGTTTTTGCTTTTGCCAGGCCGACAAACGAACCTGTTTTCAGCTACGCCGCCGGGAGTGAAGAGAAACGTCAAATTAAAGATAAACTCGTGGAATTCAGGTCAAAAGTTATCGAAATACCCCTGCTTGTAGGCGGCAAAGAAATCAGAACAGGCAATATGGGAGAAATCAGAATACCTCACAACCACAGGCATGTAATTGCCAGATACCATAAAGCAGGGAAAAAAGAAGTGGATATGGCCATTGCAGCCGCAATGGAAGCTAAAAAAAGATGGGAAAAAATGCAATGGGACAGGAGAGCTGCAATCTTTAAAAAGGCTGCTGCCTTAATTGCCGGCCCTTACCGTGCCGATATTAATGCCGCCACAATGCTTGGCCAGGGGAAAAATATTTATCAATCAGAAATAGACGCAGTCTGTGAGCTGGTGGACTTTTTAGAGTTTAACGCTTATTTCCTGGGCGAAATTTATAAAGAGCAGCCGGATAGCAGCAGAGATATTATAAACCAGATGGAATACCGCGCCCTGGAAGGTTTTGTGTTTGCGGTCTCGCCCTTTAACTTTACAGCTATCGGCGGCAATCTGCCTGCTGCCCCGGCCATGGCCGGGAACACTGTGGTCTGGAAACCTGCTTCTACTGCTGTTTACTCCAACTACCTGATTATGAAGATACTGCAGGAAGCCGGATTGCCCGCCGGAGTTATTAATTTCATCCCCGGGCAGGGAGCCCAAATCGGTGATTATGTATTGGAAAGCCCCGATTTGGCTGGTGTTCATTTTACCGGCTCAACAGAAGTGTTCCGCAGCATGTGGAAAAAAGTAGGGGGGAACATAGATAAATACAAGACCTACCCCCGTTTAGTGGGAGAGACAGGCGGCAAAGACTTTGTCATGGCCCACAGCTCTGCTGAAAAAGACGAGTTGGTGACGGCTCTTGTCAGGGGCGCCTTTGAATACCAGGGCCAGAAATGTTCAGCTGCCAGCCGTGCCTACATTCCAGCCGGAAAGTGGGAAGAAATAAAGGAAACCCTGCAAAACACAGTAGAAAACTTAGCAATGGGCCCGGTAGAAGATTTTACAAATTTCATTAATGCAGTGATTGACCGTGCCTCATTTGAAAAAATAACAGAATATATTAAGTATGCCAAAGCATCACCCGAAGCGGAGATAATTGCCGGAGGAAACTGGGATGATGCAGAGGGATACTTTATCAGGCCCACTGTAATTAAAACAGGCAACCCTAAATTTCAAACAATGCAGGAAGAAATATTCGGGCCTGTCCTCACAATCTATGTTTATCCCGATGACGGATACGACGACGCTCTTGCGCTGTGCAATGAAACATCGCCTTACGCCCTGACAGGGTGTGTCATAGCCAGAGACAAGTCAGCACAGCAAAAAGCCCTTGAAACCCTCACGCATGCTGCAGGCAATTTCTACATCAATGACAAGCCAACAGCAGCAGTGGTGGGCCAGCAGCCATTTGGCGGGTCCCGTGCCTCAGGCACCAACGACAAGGCGGGTTCCATCTGGAATCTGATCCGCTGGATATCACCAAGAGCTTTAAAGGAAACGCTGAACCCTCCCAGGGACTACAGGTATCCCTTCATGGAAGAAAAATAGCAGGTATTTGCTTTTAGCACTCATCATTGATGGACTGGTGGTGTTGGTTAATGGGTAAAGACCCGTATCGTGACGGCCTGTTAAAGAAAAATCCCTACGCCAAGAAAGTAAGCGTGAGCGGCCATACTGTAGTTGTCTTAGAAAGCAAGATTGACAACCGGGAACTCACACTGATACCGGCGGCAAGCAGGGCCGTTAAAAAATATGACATTCACGAATTAATTTTTACAGATGAACTGACTGCAGGGCCGGGCGCAACAGTTAACCGTATAGCTTACGGAGGTTTTGTGGAAATAGAAACGGGAGGCGTACTGATAGTCGGGGAAAAAATGTACTGCCAGGGGCGTCCTCTTGGTGAAATTGCCGGCTTTGATGAAACCCACACGCCCAACCATCTCAACATCGTGCTCAAGTCGGATTTATACCAGGATGGTGTGGAAATGGGCCTGGAGTTGGGAGACGAACTTGTATTTAGGACAGGCTGTTGAAAAACTTCGCATTACTTTGTCGCTGTGAAACCCCGGCATCCTCAACGTATAACATATACGCCTGCGGTGCCGGGGTTCCTTGCTTCGCGTCCTGCTCGTTTTTGAACAGCCTGGGGTTTCTCAACAATAAAAAAATCCTGTCGTCCGACAGGATTTTTTACTTTGAGTTCTTTCGCCGCAGCGCGGTAAATAAATATAATGCCGACAGGACAGCTGTGAAGCTGACTGCCATATTGCGAATCATTACGATACTTACCACAGGGTCGACATAAGGGTGGATACCCACCACATAATCGAGATAATCGTTAAAAATATACCAGCCGGAAATTGCAGCAGCCTGAAATAAGCTGAGAGGGAGGCCGAAATAATACCAGAACAATACCGCCTGCAGGGCCATGCCTGCGTGGCCGAACCAGAGCAGGAAGTTTTCAGGGTAAATATTGCCTGCCAGGTGGTTGACTGTGACAATTACCACTGTCCACAGCCCGTGCTTAATCAGTCCGAAATAGGCCAAACCTTCCCAGAAAGCGGAGCGTTTTCTCTGCTTAAAAAGAATGAGGACGATAAATATGTAGAGGACAGAAAGAGGCGAGTTGGCTACAAAAGGCCAGAAATACAGGGGCGTGACGGCAAATTGTGACTCGTACCAGTAAAACCCGTAGATAGTGCCGAAAAAGTTAATAAAGAGGAGGGAGTTAAAGAACCAACTGCTGTTTATAAGAGAAGATAAGAGTTTACGCATTCGATTGTTTACTCGGCATCAAGGGGCATTGGGTTGTTTGCAGCCTGGATTTCAAAAGCCTCAAATACGCGCAGCACGGCCCTCATAGATGTGATGAGCATTTCACGTTCGTTGGCAGATATGCGCTCGGCAAGGTTGCGAAAACGCAGGGAGCGGCGCTGGAAGACCAGGTTTGCCAGCTGCCTGCCGTAGGAAGTCAGGTAAACACGGACAACACGGCGGTCCTTTTCATCGCCCTTACGCCGTACCAGGTTTAATTTCACCAGGCGGTCCACCAGGCGCGTAGCTGCGCTTTCAGCCAGGTAGATTTCAGAACTGAGCTCTCCCATGGTCAGGTCATCGTGCAGGAACAGAATTAAAAGTGCGTTTACCTGTCCGGGTGTAATGCCAAGGCCAGTAAGTTCACGTATCTCTTCTGTTTCCAGGTAGTGCATAAGTTTGGGGAAAACCTCCTGAATAGCGGTTGTAAAAGTTTCTATTTCTCTGTAATCTTCTTCCATATTAAGTTTTATTCACCCTTTCCAACTTAATTTCAATGTAAATTATTATTCATTATAACACTTACAATTTTAAAAAACCAGCAACCAATTATGCAATATTTATAATATGAAAATAAATAGTAAAAAAATTTTTAATTTAGCAGGAAATTTTAGTGCTAGCGACGAATTTGACTTAATAAATATTTTACACATGTAAATATGTTTGGAGGTGAGGCGGGAACGGTAGCTGGCTTACTCAATTAGGTGTAGATCCGAAAGGAGGAATGGTGATGAGAAAGATAAGAACTGCTGCGGTCCTCGGGGCCGGGACTATGGGCGCAAGCATAGCTGCTCATCTGGCGAACGTGGGAATAGCTTGCCTGGTATTGGATATTGTGCCTGGGGCAATGACTGAGGAAGAACAAAAAGCCGGGGTTTCCCCGGACGACCCCAAGTTTCGCAACAAACTGGCGCTCAATGGTATTGAAAATCTGAAAAAAATGCGGCCCTCACCGCTCTACCAGGTTGATGACCTGGCGCTGCTGACCGCTGGCAACTTAGAAGATGACTTAGATAAAATCTCCGGTGTTGATTGGGTAATTGAAGTTGTGGCAGAGAGAATGGATATTAAAAAAGGCCTCTTTGCCCGTGTTGAAAAAAACTGGAAGCCAGGCACAATTGTTACTACCAATACATCAGGTTTATCGGTAAATGAGATGGTGGCCGACTGTTCGCCTGAATTCAGGAAGATGTTTCTTGGCACACACTTTTTTAACCCTCCCCGCTACATGAAGCTGATGGAGATTGTTCCCGGAAAAGATACTGACCCTGCAATCGTGGAATTTATGAAGGATTTCTCTTCCCGGGTACTGGGTAAAGGGGTTGTGGTTGCCAAAGACACGCCGAACTTCATCGGCAACCGCATAGGGACATACGGGCTGCTGGCTGTGCTGAGGGCCATGAAATCAGAGGGCCTGAGCGTGGAGGAAGTGGACGCGCTCACAGGTCCGGTGACAGGACGCGCGAAAAGCGCCACTTTCCGCACACTTGACCTGGTGGGGCTGGACATATTTTTAAATGTCGCAAAAAATGTGGGCGACAAGGTTACTGAAGAGTGGGAAGTGGAGGCATTCAAGCTCCCCGAATTTCTGCAGGAAATGTTAAACAGGCGCTGGCTTGGAGATAAGACAGGCCAGGGTTTTTACAAAAAAGTCAAAGGCGGCGGCAAGAAAGATATACTTTCACTTGACATCGATACTCTTGAATATGGAGAGCAAAAGAAAATAAGCTTCAAAAGTATTGAGGCTGCCAAAGCCGCCGGTCCGCTTCCGGAGAGAATCAAAGCCCTGCTCAAAGCAGGCGATAAAGGGAGCAGCTTCAGTTGGAAGGCTTCCCGCGATTCATTAATTTACTCTGCGGTTAAAGCGAAAGAAATTGCCGACGACATCGTCTCTGTTGACCGTGCCATGCGCTGGGGTTTCAACTGGGAACTTGGGCCTTTTGAGTCCTGGGATGTGATAGGCGTCAGGGAAATGGCGGAGCGGATTGAGCAGGACGGGCTTGCCGTGCCGGCGCTTGTTGCCGACATGCTGGCGTCTGGGTGTGACTCCTTCTACAAAAAAGAAGACGGTAAAACATATTTCTATGATTTTAAGTTGAAGTCTTACCGGGAAATGGAGCCGCTTTTTGGCACAATAAATCTACCTGAGCTCAAAGAAAAAGGAAAAGTGGTCAAAGGCAACTCCGCCGTCAGCCTGATTGATATGGGGGATGGAGTGGCTTGCCTGGAATTGCATCCCGTGCGCCAGGCGATTGGGCCTGACGTCATATCCATGATTTCAAAAGCAGTGGATGAGGTGGAAAAGAGCTTTGACGGCCTTGTAATTACAAGCCTGGCTAAAAACTTCTGTGTGGGCGCCAACCTGATGCTTGTTCTTATGTCGGCTCAAGCCGATGAATTCGATGAGATCGACATGAGTGTGCGGGCATTGCACCAGGCCATGATGAAGCTAAAATACTGTCAGAAGCCTGTGGTGGCGGCGCCCCACGGCATGGCCCTAGGCGGCGGCTACGAGATACTGGCTCACAGCGACAGGATACTGGCGTCGGCAGAAACATACATGGGCCTTGTCGAGCTCGGCGTTGGAGTTATCCCGGCCGGCGGCGGCGTCAAAGAGATGGTATTGCGCAGTGTGGAAAATGTAATGGATAACGAAGCAGTGGATCTCCTGCCTTTTGTCAGCTCAGCCTTCATGACAGTTTCACAGGCTAAAGTAAGCACCAGCGCCAAAGAAGCCGTTAAGCTAGGCTATGCAAGACAGAGCGACGGGTTTGTGGCCAATCAGGACAATCTGGTCTACGATGCAAAGCAGGCTGTGCTGGAACTGGCTGCCCGGGGCTATAAGCCCCCTGTCCCGCGCAAGATAAGGGTTGTTGGCGAGACCGGGTTTGCCGCGCTGCAGGCCGCTATCTACAATATGAAAGAAGGACGTTATATCTCAGAGTATGACGCCTACCTGGGTGAAAAGCTGGCATACGTTATGTGCGGGGGAAAAGCTTCCGCCAACACCTGGGTTACAGAGCAGTACCTGCTTGATCTTGAGCGTGAAGCGTTTGTCCACCTCTGTGAACAGCGCAAGACCCAGGAGCGGATGACCTACCTGCTCAAGACAGGCAAGCCGCTGCGCAATTAATCAAAAGGGGACATTCCCCAGCCCACTTGTTACGCTATAAATTAGGGGTGTGTCCCCTTACCTTACAAGGAGGGATTGTTATGAAAGAGGCGGTGATTGTCGCTGCAGTCCGCACCCCTGTGGGAAGAGCCAAAAGGGGCGGGCTAAAAGAAACCCGTCCCGATGATTTGGCGGCTCTCGTGCTTGGTGAAGCAATACGCAGGGCGGGTGTAAAACCCGAAGTCGTTGACGATATTATCCTGGGCTGCGCCTTTCCCGAAGCCGAACAGGGCATGAACGTAGCGCGTATCGCATCACTGCGCGCCAAGATACCGGCTGAGGTATCGGGCATGACAGTGAACCGTTTTTGCTCCTCAGGCCTTGAAAGTATTGCCCTGGCTGCGGCCAAAGTTCAGACTGGAATCTGCGAAACAGTGATTGCCGGCGGGGTGGAGAGTATGAGTATTGTCCCCATGGGCGGCAACAAAATTGCGCCAAACCCCACACTGATGGCCGACTACCCCCAGGCATATATCTCCATGGGGCTAACTGCCGAGCGGGTGGCAGAGCGCTATAATATAACCAGGGAAGACCAGGACCGCTTCGCCGTGCGCAGCAACCGCAATGCTGCTGCTGCCATTGCCGCGGGAAAATTCAGCGCTGAAACAGTGCCTGTACCTGTCAGGATTAAATCCTTTGACAAAAAAGGGCGCCTTGTGGTTAAAGAAGAAGTGTTTTCCGTTGATGACGGTGTGAGGCCGGATACAACCATGGAAGGACTGGCGGCTCTGAGGCCTGCTTTCATGCAGGGAGGTACTGTGACGGCGGGAAACTCCTCACAAACCAGTGACGGTGCGGCAGCTGTCATGATTATGTCCCGTGAAAAGGCTGAAGAACTCGGACTCAAACCGCTTGCCGTCTTTCGCGGCTATGCCGTGGGCGGAGTGGAGGCGGATGTGATGGGCATAGGTCCTGTTGTGGCCATACCAAAACTGCTGGCCCAGGCCGGTATCAGCAAAGATGACATTGACCTTTTTGAACTCAATGAGGCATTTGCCGCCCAGGCGCTGGCAGTAGTTAAAACGCTGGGCCTGGATGAAGAAAAAGTTAACGTCAACGGTGGAGCAATCGCTCTTGGCCATCCGCTTGGCTGCACCGGGGCCAAACTGACAGTGACGCTTTTGGCGGAACTTGAGCGGCGCGGCGGACGTTATGGTGTTGTAAGCATGTGCATCGGCGGCGGCATGGGCGCCGCAGGCTTAATTGAGCGGGTCTGACCCGCACGAAAGGAGAGAAAAGAGATGAGTGAATTAATTAAGGGCGGGGCGTTTCTGCTTTCACAAACAGACCCGTCTGACGTTTTTACCCCTGAGGATTTTGATGACCTGCACAAGATGGTTGCCAGCACTGTATCCAGCTTTATTACAGAAAAAGTTGTTCCCAGGAGGGATGCCATTGAAAACATGGGAGATGGCGTCACAGTGGCACTCCTGCGTGAAGTAGGTGATTTGGGGATGCTAGGCAGTGAAATCCCGGAAAAATACGGCGGCGCTGAGATGGATAAAATCGCCTCCCTGATTATCACCGAGAATATTTCCGGCGGCGGGTCTTTTAACGTTGCTTTTGGCGCCCACACCGGAATTGGCACACTACCCATACTCTACTTTGGCAACGAAGACCAAAAATCACGCTACCTTCCCGGCCTGGCAAGCGGTGAAAAAATTGCCGCTTACGCCCTGACTGAACCCGAAGCAGGTTCAGACGCCCTCAACGCCAAGACCAAGGCTGTGCTGACAGAAGACGGCAAGCACTATATTTTAAACGGTACCAAGCAGTTTATTACCAATGCATCCTGGGCCGACGTGATTGTAACTTATGCCAAGGTGGACGGTGAGCACTTTACAGCATTTATAGTGGACCGCCACACGCCGGGAGTTACCATTGGCCCGGAAGAGCACAAGATGGGAATCAAAGGTTCTTCCACCTGCTCAGTGATTTTGGAGGATGTTTTAGTGCCGGTGGAAAATGTGCTCTGGAAGGTTGGCCAGGGTCACCAGGTGGCCCTCAACGTCCTCAATATCGGACGCTTTAAGCTTGGTGTTGGCTGTGTCGGTGGCATGAAAAATGCCTTGGAGATCTCAGCCAAGTACGCCAAGGAGCGTATCCAGTTTAAAATGCCCATCTCAAATTTCGGGCTGATCAAGAATAAAATCGCTGATATGGCCATCCGGGCCTATGTTGCCGAAAGCATGTGCTACCGCACCGGCGGCATGATTCAGGACCGCCTCTATACGCTGGACCTTGACGGGGATGATGCAGGTCAGAAAGTAGCTGAGGGTATCGGTGAATATGCCATTGAATGTTCGGTGGCAAAAATCTATGGTTCAGAAGGCCTGGACTTTGTCGTGGACGAGGGAGTTCAAATCCACGGAGGTTACGGCTACAGCCAGGAGTACCATATTGAGCAGGCCTACCGCGACAGCAGGATTAACCGCCTCTTTGAGGGGACAAACGAAATCAACCGCCTTATCATCCCTGCCACGCTGCTGCGCAAGGCACAAAAAGGTGAAATACCTCTCATCCAGGCTGCCATGAAGCTGCAGGAAGAGCTGTTAATGCCAATCATGTCCGACGATTCAGACGAGCCCCTGGCTGCTGAAACCCTGGCCGTTGAAAATCTGAAGAAAGTATTCCTCATGCTCTCCGGCACAGCCGCCCAGAAATACGGCAAAAAGCTTGCCGACGAGCAGGAGATACTGGGCCGCATGGCCGACATGGTGTGTGAAATCTTTGGCGCCGAGAGCGCGCTCTTGCGCTCCAAGAAAATACTGGCTGCCAAAGGCGAAGCCGCGGCATCTCTGACCATGAAAATGACCACATGCTATGTTAATGACCTGATGCCCAAGTTTGATGCCTGGGCCAGGGAAGTTATCGCTGCCATGGAAGAAGGGGATACCAAGCGCACACTGCTGTCTATCCTGCGCAAAATGACACGTTTCGAGCCCGTAAACGGCTATATACTGAAGCGCGAGATAGCCGATACTGTTTATCAAGCCAATAAATACACTGTAATGTAAAAATTAATAGTAAAAAAATAGCCGCAGCACGGCCTGCGGCTATTTTTTGTTGACTTATCAGTGTTAAATTCTGATATAATAGTTTTGTGAAAGGAGGAACTGCTATTATGCTAATATTAGGGCTAACCGGGGGAATAGCCACTGGTAAGTCAACTGCAGCAGCAATATTTGAAAAAATGGGAGCGTATCGTATTGATGCAGACCGCCTGGCACGAGAGGTGGTACAGCCGGGGAAGCCTGCCTGGCAGGCCATTGTATCTCATTTCGGCCCTGGAGTACTCTATTTTGACAGGCAGCTGAACAGGCACGCCCTGGCATCTGTTATCTTTAACGATCCAAATGAGAGGCATGTGCTGGAGGCAATCACTCATCCGCAGATAAGAAAGCTAATCGACCAGCAAATAATAAAAGCCAGGCAAAGCGGGGCTAAGGTAGCTTTGTTGGAGGTTCCTCTGCTCTATGAAGTGGGTTTGGACAGAGTGGCCGACAAAGTGCTGGTTGTGGTCACCGATGAGGCTACTCAACTGAAAAGAATGATGAAAAGAGATAATCTGACAGAAAATGAAGCGCGCCTGCGTGTCAAGGCCCAGATGTCGCTGGCTGAGAAGGCCAAACAGGCAGACTTTGTCATCTATAACACAGGCACACCGGCGGAACTGGATGAGCAGGCAAAAAGGCTCTGGCTGGAACTGACAGCAGTTGTAATAATACCTGAAACTTTAAAAGACAACTCTGTTGTCTGGAAGTCGGACAATGAAGAGGTGGCAGTTGTTTCCGACAGTGGGATAGTCAGCCCTGTGGGACCCGGCACTGCCACCATCAGTGTGACTGCCGCAAACGGTGCCGGCTCGGCACACTGCAGCGTAACAGTGCAGGAACCACCGCAAGTCTCTGTTTACATAATTGATTGTACAGCAGGGGGAGAGAGTACTGTTGCCGAAAGTAATGAGGGCGGACCCCTTACTTTGAAAATCAGGCCCAAGGAAATCCGGGATTTTGGCTATGGAAGAGCTAAACTGAATGTGGCAGTGACTGATAAGCCGCCAGGTTCCACAGTACGGCTGATGACAAAGGATAAAAAAGGCCTGGCATATGACGCCGCTGCTTTGGGCTGTATTGCACCTGATGAAGGTTTTGCCATGACTAAAGATTACAGTGAAGACATAGAATTAAGTACCTGGTTTGATAAACCTGGTGCTTACACAATTTCCTTTATCCTGGTAGACCTTGAAAACAACGCTGAAATTGCGGCGGCAGCCAGTACAAGTATGCAAGTCCGGCCCCAGCAGAAAGTCTCATCATATAAGGTAACATGTGATACAGCAGGACTAAAGTTTGTGGCCGGCACTGCCATCCCGTTGCCTGTCACAGTACGGGCGGCGGAGGTTAATGATTTTGGGTATGAGAGAGTAAGGTTTAATGTGCGTGTGTTAAAAAACCCTGCAGGAGCGGAAGTCCGGCTGCAGACCCAAGACAGCAGGGGATATCCGCAGGATGCGGCAATTCTAGGCTACTTTGACAGGGCCAATGGTTTCCCGCTCAGTAAAGACCACAATAAAACAATTGAATTTGAATCATGTTTTGATAAAACAGGGGAATATAGCCTGAGTTTTACCCTGGTTAACTTAGACAACGAGGCGGAGCTTATTGCAGAGCACAGTGTAAATTTCTCAGTACAAAAGCTCCCCGAGGCTTCGAAGTATGAATTGTCTGCTGATACGTCAGCCCTTAAATTTTTGGCGGGCAGCGAAACCGGGACGGTTATTCCTTTGGTTATCATGACAAAAGAAGTTAAAGACATAGGGTATAATAGTGTTAAGCTTACCACTGACATTATAGACCGGCCCCACGATGGCAGAGCACAGTTGCTGGCAGCGGACAGCCACGGTGGAGTATATGATGCTGCCGCCACAAATGATGTGCAGGAGTATTTCAGCCTCGGCACGGAGTATAACCATGCCATCGACTTCAATGCCAAATTTAATAAACCCGGTTACTACACAATCCGTTTTTCACTGACAGACTCAGGTAACGGTTTCCAGATCGCCTGCCTCACCAAAGTCATCAGGGTCTTCGCTATCCCCCAGGCATCTGAATATGAATTTGTCTGCAACACCAAAGGATTAAAATTTGTGGCCGACCCTGAAAAAACAACAAGCTTGCCCGTCACTCTCAGGACCAGAGAGGTTAAGGATTTTGGTTACGACAACGTCAGGCTTAATGTGGCTGTAACAGGGCGGCCGGTGGATGCCAAGGCGCAGCTTTTTGCCAGAAGCAGCAGGGGAAGGGTTTATGATGCTGCAGTGCTGGGCTACTGGGGAGCCGTCACTGGTTTTGCCGTCAGCAGGGATTTTAATACCACCATGGAAATTAATGTAAAATTTGACA
Organism: Dethiobacter sp.; assembly: GCA_018335875.1. Taxonomy (GTDB): domain Bacteria; phylum Bacillota; class Dethiobacteria; order Dethiobacterales; family Dethiobacteraceae; genus JAGXRN01. Next base: position 31,345 of record JAGXRN010000056.1, on the reverse strand, counting down.
CAGTGGGCAGCTACACCATTACATTTACACTGGCAGACTTAAATGATGAATCTAATATTATCACCTCCGGTATTGTTTTAATAACAGTGGAAGCACAGCCTGAGGTATCAACCTATGAGATAGCGGCGGACACAGAGGGTTTGGTATTTGTGGCCGGAAGTGAAACAGGCACGGTTTTAAATATCACACTAAGCAGTAAAAAGGTCAAAGACTTAGGCTATGAAAGTGCCACTCTCTATACAGTGATAACCAGGCGTCCGGCAAGGTCAAAAGCGCAGCTGCTTGCCGCTGACAGCAAGGGTCAGCTGTATGATACGCTGCTGCAGGGCTTTTGGGGCCCGGCCGAGGGCTTTCAACTTGACAGGGAGTTTGCCTTAAACCTGGAGTTTCATGCTAAATTTGACACACCGGGCATTTATACTGTAACATTTACACTGGCCGACAAAAAAGCAGGCGGTGCTGTCATTGCCAAGAGCAAAGTCCAGGCCCGCGTTAAGCTGGAAGCAGCAGAAAGCGGAGCAACCCAACTGGTTTTAAACCGTCACTCACTTAAACTTATTGCAGGCGGTACACCTGCAGTACTGGTGGCTACCCCTGCCAAAGAGAGCAAAGAAGACTCAAAGCCCAAGGCTTAACAGTAGTGGTATTAATGTGTTTGGGAGATAAGCATGAAACTTAAATTAATTACGAATATTATCATCCTTGCGTTATTAACCTCGGCCTCCCTGGCGCTATTTACACGTACGCCCCAATTCGGGCGGCTTTACTATCCTTACCGCTACCGTGAAATTATTGAAAGCCAAGCCAGGCGCTACGATATCGACCCGCTGCTGGTGGCAGCCATCATTCGTGTGGAGAGCAAATTTCATCCTGATGCTGTCTCCCGTAAGGGAGCAATTGGACTGATGCAGATAATGCCTTCAACCGCTGAATGGATAGCGGCACAGCTTGATATCAGTGATTTTAGTGCAGATATGCTTTTTGACCCCGAAATAAATATCAGATTCGGAAGTTGGTACCTGTCCAGCCTTGCAAAAGAATTTGATGCCAGGCTGGATGTGGTTATCGCCTCCTACAACGGTGGCAGAGGGCACGTCAGCAGCTGGCTCCAACAGGGAACGTGGTCCGGTAGATATGAGGACAGAAGAGATATCCCTTTTTCAGAAACCCGTCTCTTTTTATTTAAAGTGTACAACGCCTACAACAGCTACACCACGCTTTATGCAAACTAAATTACAATTTTTACATTTCCCTGTCTTTGGCAGGGAATTATTTTATTAAGCTCCACAGATAAATTATTAAATGTTTAGATGTTTAGACCTGACCCCGGGTTATTGTCAGTGGGCTCAGATGGTGTTAAAATAGTGTCAGGTTGGCTGGGGAGGGGTAGTATTGTCTGTCATCGATGAGATGCTTGCCAAAAAAGTATGGGCCGTAGTTGGTGTTTCAAACGATAAGTCAAAGTTTGGGTACCGTGTCTATGAACGCCTCAAGCGGGCAGGGTATACAGTCTATGGCGTCAATCCACACCTGGATGAACTGGATGGCGAGACGGTGTATCCGAACCTTAAATCTCTGCCTCAAACCCCGGATGTGGTTAACTTTGTTGTCCCGCCCGCGGTGACTGAGACTATGATTGTGGAGTGTGCCGGGCAGGGTATAAAATACTGCTGGCTTCAGCCCGGTTCTGATTCACGGAAAGTCCTGGCTCTGGCCAGAGAAAACAAGGTGGAAGCGCACAAAAGATGTGTAATGACTGAACTGCGAAAGCGTTCCTGACGCTTTATTTTTCTTGACGCTGCACGGGGGGAGGTACAAAAATGGCGGGACATTCTAAATGGGCCAATACAAAACACAGAAAAGCAAGGGCAGATGCTGCCAAGGGTAAGATCTTTACCAAAATATCAAAAGAAATCATGGTAGCGGCGCGTTTCGGCGGCGGCGACATCAATAACAACTTTCGCCTGCGCCTGGCGGTTCAGAAAGGCCGTGAAGCCAACATGCCAACCGACAATATTCAGCGTGCCATCCAGAAAGGCGCAGGCGGCCTGGACGGAGTCGACTATGAAGAGATAATATACGAGGGCTATGGCCCGGCCGGAGTTGCCGTTTTACTGGAGATACTCACTGATAACCGCAACCGTACCGCCGGCGAGGTCCGCCATATATTCTCAAGGCACGGAGGCAGCCTGGGCGAGAGCGGCTGTGTGGCCTGGATGTTCAGGCGCCGCGGCTATCTTGTGCTTTCCGCGGAAGAGCATGACGAGGAGCAGCTCATGCTTTTGTCGCTTGAGGCCGGGGCGGAAGACTTTGCGGCAGAAGAAGATACCTTTGAAATCTATACGTCACCGGAAGACTTTGAACATGTTAAAGAAAAAATGGAGGCGGAAGGCATCAAGTTCACGACGGCGGAAGTAACCATGATCCCTGAAAACTACCTGGAAATAAGCGATTCAGACGAAGCAGGCAAAGCAATGGGGCTGATGGACGCACTTCTTGACCATGACGATGTGCAAAATGCCTACAGCAACTTTGATATTTCATCTGAACTTGCCGGGGCACTCGGGTAGCAGCTCTGCATAAACGCCCTCTACACGGGTAATGTATTAGCATAGACCGTGAAAGGGGGTTTTTTAATGCGGCGCAGAAAACGTCACCGGCGCAGGCGCGCCGTTTTCCTGGTGGTGGTCCTTTTTGGTTTAACACTGGCAGGTTCTTACCTGTTGACGGGTGGTGAGCAGGCGCAGGGCCCGGGAGCGTCACCCTCACTGGAACAGCCTGCACAGGAGAATGTGTCCGGCAGCACTGAAATCATCTTCCGGCAGCGATTTGAGCAGTGCGGCCATATCAACACCTGGCTGGGCGGGGACATGCCCGCAGAGTTTGCCCTTATTAATTTTGCTGATCTGACAAAAGAACAACTTGAAGCGTTGCTGCCTGCTAACTGGCGGCTGACGGAGTTTTCTTCAGCGGCCATCATTTTGGAGAGTGTGGGCGGGCAATGCCGCTACTGTCTTGCCGACCAGAGATATATAGGCGTCCACGATGGCAAGATAGCAATTTTCCGCGGCCTCCCTCCCGCAGGAAGCCTTGAGCAGGTAACGCCGTTTGAAGTCAAGGAGGATGTGCGCGAGCAGTTGGAAAAAGGAATTACTTTTTCCACAGAAGAAGAATTGTTAAAGCTTTTGGAAAGCTATACAAGCTGAATTAATAGTTGTACTGTCGGGCATAATAATATGAAAAGCATCGGGGGTGTCAGATGCGCTTTTCACGGGATGTGACGGGTATCCCTGTCATACACGCACAAAGCGGAAAGGAACTGGGGCGCGTCAGGGAATGGCTGCTTGATGGCAAAGGCGAATACATGCTTGCTTTTTTGGTTGAAGGAGTGGGGTGGCTGCCGCAAACAAAGATTATCCCCTTTGGACAGGTGGTAGGCCTTGGAGATGACGCTGTAATCGTCCACTATGATGAAGCACAACTTTCACAGCAAGACACTGTCAGAAGAGAGGACACGTGCAGTGTGCTTGGGAAGCGTGTACTTAACTCTGCAGGCAATGAAATAGGTGTGGTAGAGGATATGCTCTTTGATGAAAGTTCAGGCAGGGTTGCAGGGTGGCGCCTCTCTTCCGGGTTGATTGAAGACTTGCTGTCAGGACGCCAGGTGTTGGAGCTGCCCACTCCTCTGACCATGGGCGAAGATGTCCTTATTATACGCGATTGATCTGGTTTGGATCAGAAAAGAAAGGAGAATATTTATGAATTGTCCGCTCTGCGGCAGCATTGATACCGGAAAGGTATCGACAAATCAATACTACTGCTGGAACTGCCTGGTGGAGTTCAACATGGGCGGGCCCAATGGGTTTACCGCTTATAATGTGGACGAGGAAGGCACGCTTGTGGCTATAAATGCTTTGCAACCTTCACAGGCCGGGGAGGAGCAGCTGACACTGGAGATCTGATGAATGGGGGCCGCAAACCCCGCATATAGATATACAGGGTCCCATGGGGGTGTGCGTGTGGACAACAATCACAATTTACTGAATCGGTATTCCCGCCTCGCTGTGCTCTGCCTTGGCACGGCTATAATGCTCTTCATCCTTTACTGGCTGTTTCGGGAAGGAGGGAGATTGCTCTCAGTACTTGCCCCGTTTTTTGTCGCCATTATTATCGCTTATATTTTGAATCCTCTGGTGGATTTCCTTGACAACCGACGGTTGCCGCGCTACCTGGGGATTCTGCTTATTTACGCTATTTTTTTTTCCTTGCTGTTGGTAGTGGGGCTGACAACTATTCCAAACCTTGTTACCGAATTAAATAAACTGGCGGATAGAATACCGGAATATACCCTGCAATTTCAGCAATTTTTAGCAAATCTCCAATCAGACTACCAGCGTTTTAACCTGCCGGAGAGTATCCGCCAGGTCCTGGACCAGAATATCCTTAATCTGCAGGCCGGTGTGCAGGCTGTGGTGGCACGTCTTACCGAAGCGGTGCTTGGCATATTCTCCCACCTTTTTACAATCCTGATTATCCCCCTTTTGGTGTATTACCTGCTGCGCGACGAGACGTCCCTGAAAAGGTCGGCTCTCCTATTATTTCCCAAGAAATATCGCAGGTGGATTGCCAAGGTGGGGAGCGAAATGGACCATACACTGGGTGCATATTTTCGCGGGATGCTGTTAATCTGCTTTTTAGTCGGCCTTTTGACTTATGTGGGCCTGCTCCTGTTGGGAGTTGATTTTGCGCTGATACTGGGCATGATTGCCGGTGTGACAAACATCATCCCCTATTTTGGGCCGCTTATCGGCGCTGTCCCCGCTGTGCTGATTGCTGTGCTTCATTCACCGGCCTTGGCCCTCAAGGTAATTATCGTTATCACAGTTGTACAGCAGTTGGAAAGCCAGCTAATCGCCCCGCAGATCCTTGGCAGGAGCCTTGGCCTGCACCCCCTGATTGTAATCTTTGCCTTAATTGTGGGCGGCCGGCTGTTTGGACTGTTTGGTTTGATATTTGCAGTTCCTTTTACTGCCATGCTGCGGATTCTGTTTAAACATGTTGTCGATCTGGCGGCTAATAAGTAATCCCTTTTTGCTTTAAACAGCTTTAAACGGCATTTATTGACATGCCAGTTATTCAACTATATAATAAACTTTGAAACGGAGTCAGGGAGGTTTTGGCATGTTGTCCAAAGATATCCGGTCAACGTTCCTGGAGTTTTTCAGAAAACGTGACCATCTTGTGCTTCCAAGTTTTTCGTTGATACCGCAAAATGACCCCACATTGCTGATGATTGGCGCGGGGATGGCTCCACTAAAACCATATTTCACAGGCGAGAAAACACCGCCGCATCCTCGCATGGCTACCTGCCAGAAATGCGTGCGCACCCCGGACATAGAAAGAGTGGGGCGCACATCCAGGCATGCCACTTTTTTTGAGATGCTTGGCAATTTCTCTTTTGGCGATTACTTTAAAGAAGAAGCTATCGCCTGGGCGTGGGAACTGGTCACAGACGGTTTCAACCTGCCGGCGGACAGGCTATACGCCAGTGTTTATCAGGACGACGATGAGGCTTTCTCAATCTGGCAGCATAAAATCGGACTGGACCCCAAGCGGATTTTCCGCCTTGGCAAGGAGGATAATTTCTGGGAGATAGGGACAGGCCCCTGCGGCCCCTGCTCGGAAATTTACTACGACCTTGGCGAAGAACACGGCTGCGGGCGGCCGAATTGTGCCGTGGGCTGCGACTGCGACCGCTTTATGGAAATCTGGAACCTGGTGTTTACACAGTTTAACCGCCTGGAAAACGGTACATATGAACCGCTGGAGCAGAAAAATATAGATACAGGAGCGGGGCTTGAGCGTGTTGCCGTAGTCCTGCAAAATGTGCGCAATCTCTTTGAAATTGATACAGTCCGTCCTCTGCTTAATCATTTCTGCGGCGCCACAGGCGTGGAGTACGGCAGGAATGAAAACCACGACATCTCGCTGCGCATTATTACTGAACATTTACGCGGCATCTCTTTTATGATTGGTGACGGCATTCTGCCCGGCAACGAGGGCCGGGGCTATGTCCTGCGCAGGCTGCTGCGGCGCGCGGTGCGCCACGGCCAACTGCTGGGCAGGGATGAACCCTTTCTCCACAAAGCAGTGGCCCTGGTGTCCCAACTGATGGGAGACCCCTATACAGAGCTGGTAAAGGGCAGAGAATATATAGAAAAAGTGATCCGCGTCGAAGAAGAGCGCTTCTATGAAACCCTGGAGATGGGGATGAGGATCCTCGATGAACTGGTGCAGTCCAAAAGCAAAAGCGGTATCCTCTCCGGGGAAGCTGCCTTTAAACTCTACGATACATTTGGTTTTCCCGTTGACCTGACAAAAGAAATACTCCTGGAGCGCGGCCTGACACTTGATGAGGCGGGGTTCAAGGCTGCGCTTGACGCACAGCGCGAAAGGGGCCGCAGCGCCAGGGGCGCTGCAGCCGCAGGCCGCGACGAGACTTCCTGGCAGGGAATAAAAGAGTTCAGGACTGAGTTTATCGGTTTTGAGCAGCTCTCCTCACAGGCCGGTGTGCTTGCCCTCTTCAGAAACGGCGAGCGTGTCAGTTCGGTGCTGGAAGGGGACCAGGTGGACATTGTCCTCAGTGTCACACCTTTCTATGGTGAAAAAGGCGGGCAGGTCGGCGATGCGGGAGAGATTACCACAGCCGGCGGGTCTGTGGAAGTAACAGGGACGCTGGTCACACCTTATGAGCAGATTGTCCACCGCGGGATAGTCAGGCATGGTTCTATCTGCGAAGGCGAGACGGCTGGTGTCTCCGTACGGCCAAATCACCGCAGCGCAATTTGCCGCAATCATACTGCCACCCATATTCTGCACTACGCATTGCGGGATGTTTTGGGTGAACATGTAAAACAAGCCGGCTCCATGGTAGCACCTGACCGCCTCCGCTTTGACTTTACACACCTGAGCGCATTAACCCCATCTCAGATTGCCGAGGTGGAACGGCTGGTCAACCTGAGGATCTGGGAAAACGAAGCTGTGACTGTAAATGAGGCCAGCCTGGACGAGGCAAGGGCCATGGGCGCCACCGCCCTCTTTGACGAGAAGTACGGCGACAAAGTGCGTGTGGTGAACATGGGTGACTACTCAATGGAGCTTTGCGGCGGCACCCACGTCTCCGGCACCGGTGAAATAGGAGTTTTTAAAATCATCTCCGAGGCAGGTATCGGCGCAGGCTTGCGCCGGATTGAAGCACTGAGCGGACAGGGCGCCTACAACTACTTAAGTGAGCGCAATCAGTCACTTGAGCAGGCCGCCCAGCAGCTTAAAACCACAACCGAAATGCTGCCGGAGAGGCTGACTGAACTGACGCGGGAATTAAAAGAACTGCAGCGGGAAAACCAGCGCCTGCAGCTCTTGCTTGCGGGCATGGAAGTTGATTCCCTGCTGGAAAAGGTGTCAAAAGAAAATGGTGTGCCGGTGCTGTCTGCAGTCGTTTCAGCGGGAAACATGGAAACACTGCGCGAGATGGCCGACCGCCTTAAAAACAAGTTGGGGTCGGGTGTAATTGTCCTTGGCGCCGCGGCGGAAGGAAAAGTGCTGCTGGTGGCCACAGTTACAAATGATTTGATTAAAGCAGGCTACCATGCGGGCAAGCTGGTGGCCGAGGTGGCTAAAATGACAGGCGGCGGCGGCGGCGGACGCCCGGATATGGCACAGGCCGGCGGCAAGAATGTGGATGACCTGGACGCGGCACTGGCTAAAGTTAATTATTTTGTACGCAGCCAGATTGAAAAAAGGAATTAGCAGGAAAATAAGCGAAAATAACAGCAAGGTAATATACCGGGGGTGAAAATATGAACGGTTCCTTTGACCAGACGATGAAGTTCAAACGCAAAGTCGACGACGAAGTGTACCAGGCCCGGGATGTTTTTGCAGATGTCCATGAAGCGCTTAAAGAGAAGGGCTATAATGCCATCAATCAAATTGTGGGCTACCTGCTGTCAGGAGATCCTGCATACATTACCAGTCACAAAAACGCCCGCGTCCTCATCCGCAAGCTTGAGCGCGACGAACTTTTGGAAGAACTGGTCAAGTCTTATCTGGAGAAGCTGGATAACGGCAGTTGATGTTTGGGTTACGCCCGGTCCGGCCGGGCGCCATATTTTTTATTGCAATGAGGTGCCTGTGATGCGTTTAATGGGGCTGGATGTGGGAGACCGTACCATTGGTGTGGCAGTCAGCGACAGTTTGGGCTGGACGGCCCAGGGTGTTGAGGTAATCAGGCGGAGCACCTGGGAAAAAGACCTCGAGAGACTGCGGCAGTTGGTAGAGGAATACGGGGTAATAGAAATTATTGTCGGCTATCCCAAAAATATGAACAATACCATTGGCCCCCGTGCCGAGGCGGCAGCCTTGTTTGCCCGTCAGTTGTCCGCAGAGCTAAACCTGCCTGTAAAGTTGTGGGATGAACGGCTGACAACCATGGAAGCTGAGCGCACACTCATTTCCGCCGACATCAGCCGCGCCAAAAGACGCAAAGTAATTGACAAGCTGGCAGCGTCTCTGATACTGCAGAATTACCTGCAAGCACACGCCCCCAAGCCTGACAGGGGATAATTTCCGGCGAGATGGAGAAAAATATGGTCATTTACTAATACGTAAAGAGAGGTATATAATTATGACAGAACAGAATGATCTGGTAACCTTGGTCGATGAAGAAGGAAAAGAGCATAATTTTGTACTGCTGGATATTTTAAATGTAAATGATAATGATTATGCAATACTGCTGCCTACAGAACCCGAGTTTGCAAACAGTGAGCCTGGCGGGGACGAAGCCATCATCTTCCGTATTGTTGAAACTGAAGAAGAGCATACACTGCTGGCGGTGGAAGACGAAGAGGAATGGGAAACGGTTGCCAAAGCCTGGGAAGAGATTAATTACGATGACGGTGAAGAATACGATGAGGACGACGAAGAGGAAGAAGAGGACGAAGAACTGTAGATAGTCGGAGGATGACAAATGATGATGCGCACACCGCTACGGATTCTGGGAGGGGTAGCTCTTCTCCTGGCCGTAGCGTTTGGCTTGCTTGCCCTGCAAATTAATACACTGCTTCAGCCTGTAGATATTCCTGCCGCAGCCCATGGTGAGGTTTTTGTAACCATTGAGCCTGGTTCCCCTACATCAGGCATTGCTGCCGCGCTGCAGGAGGCCGGTTTAATCCGCAGCAGTACTGTATTTCGCTACTGGGCCAAGTACCGCGCAATGGACCACAAGTTTAAAGCGGGCAATTATCTCTTAAGCTACGGTATGACGATTGAAGAGATTATGAAAAAACTGGTGGCGGGCGATGTCTTTCGCAACACAGTGATGGTCACTGTCCCTGAGGGACTGACGCTGGAACAGATTGCAGAGCGCCTTGCCGCCAGCGGTTTGGTTGATTATGAAGAGTTTTTTGAGCTTGCTTCAACGGCCGCTCCCGCCCTGGGCCAGGTTCTGCCCGGCCAGCGCTATGCCATGGAAGGCTATCTTTTCCCCGACACTTATGAGTTTGAAGAAGGAGCAACAGCGCAGACAATATTAAACAGACTGCAGTCACAGCTGGCGACTGTTTTAGATGACCGCCTGCGGGCAAGGGCAGCTGAGTTGGACCTGAGCATTCACCAGGTTTTAACGCTGGCCTCTCTGATTGAGCGTGAGGTGCAGGTGGACAGTGAACGGCAACTGGTGTCGGCAGTGCTCCACAACCGCCTGCGCAGAAAGATGCTTCTGCAGATAGACGCCACAGTGATATACGCCCTTGGCGAGCATAAAACAGTGGTTCTCTACAAGGACCTGGAAGTGGACTCACCTTATAACACCTACAAAGTAGCCGGCATGCCGCCCGGCCCCATCGCAGCCGCCGGGCGCAGGTCAATCGAGGCTGCCCTCTTTCCAGCCGACGTGGACTACCTGTATTACAGGGCCAAAGAAGACGGCAGCGGCGGGCACTATTTCGCCAAAACACTGGCGGAGCACAATGCCAACTACAGCAAAGTGCAGACAAACCGCAGTAAAAGGTGAAGGGAAGATTAAGTTGTTAAAACCCGAGATCCTGGCCCCGGCGGGCGACCTGGAAAAGCTGCAAATGGCAGTGGTTTACGGCGCTGACGCTGTCTACCTGGCCGGCAGCGAATTTGGCATGCGCGCCTTTGCCGGCAATTTTTCACAAGAAGATATGAGAGCGGGAGTGGCATTTGCCCATGACCGGGGCGCCAAAGTTTATGTGACAGTAAACATTTTTGCCGCCAATGACGATATCCTCCGCCTGCCGCCCTACCTGGCTTCCCTTGAGAAAATCGGCGTGGACGCCCTGATTGTGGCCGACCCCGGCGTTTTTACCCTGGCGCGGGAAAATGCCCCGTCGCTCCCCTGCCACCTCAGTACACAGGCCAACACCACCAACTGGCAGAGCGCCCTTTTCTGGCAGCAGGCGGGATTCAAACGGGTAGTACTGGCCAGAGAGCTTTCACTGCAGGAAATCAGTGAAATACGTGATAAAGTAAGTATAGAACTTGAAGTATTCATACACGGCTCGATGTGCTGGGCATATTCGGGCCGCTGCTACCTCAGCCACTTCATGGAAGGCCGCAGCGCCAACCGCGGCGAATGCGCCCAGGCCTGCCGCTGGAAGTACCACCTGCTGGAAGAAAAACGGCCGGGCGAGTATATGCCCGTGCTTGAGGACGAACGCGGCATCTATATTATGAATTCTCGCGACCTCTGCCTGCTGGACTCCCTGTCCCAACTCGTCAGAAGCGGAGTCAACAGTTTTAAAATCGAAGGCAGGATGAAAAGCGTCAATTATGTGGCCACTGTGACACGTGTCTACCGCCAGGCGCTTGACGCCTGCTTATCAAACCCCAAGAATTTCACCCCCAACCCTGCCTGGCACGAAGAACTGCGCAAAATTAGCCACCGCCCGTACTCCGGGGGCTTTATGAACGGCAACCCCGGGGCGGACGGACAGATTTACCACACAACAGCGCAGGAAGCCAGCCATGAATTTGTGGGCGTTGTCCGTTCCTGCCGGGACGGCAGGGCCACAGTGGAAATGCGCAACCGTTTTGCCGAAGGGGAAACACTGGAGATAACCGGGCCCACCACAAACAGCCGTGAAATACCCGTCACCGACCTGCGCAACCCGGAAGGCCAGCCCATCCCCGCAGCAATCCGCGTCCAGGAACATGTCTCATTCCATGTACCATCCCCGGTAGAAGAATACTCCCTCGTCCGCCGCAAAACCAAATAAGAATAAAAAATGCCCTCCAGGTTAAGAATAATTATTTACCGACTCTACCTGGAGGGTATTATTATGCGCAGGCACGAGATGCAGTCAAGGCTTTTGCTGGTAATATTGCTGTTCTTACTGGCCGGCTTTGCCTTGGCCGCAAGGCTTTTTGTAATTCAGGTCGTCAAAGGGGCCGAGTTTTCCAAAGCGGCTGTCATTCAGCGTTCCCTGCGGCTGGTCTATGCCACGGGGCGCGGGCAGATTCTAGACCGCCATGGCAAATCTTTGCTTGGCACACTGTGGGAACCGGTGCTCGTTTCATTTGAACCGATGCTTGACAATGAAACAAGGCAGGCGCTGGCTGTAAAGGGTGAGGGAAAACGCAGCTCCACCCACATCATCGCCGATCAGGCTGTTATCGCCTCACTGCAGAGAGAAAACACGGCAGGCCTGGTGCCTGCTCAATTGGAGATACGCTATGGCACTTCCCTGCTCGCTCCCCATATCACAGGTGATATCCAGAAAGACGAGATTGTCAGGGAAAGGCCACCTTTCCGCGAACTCATATATACTGCAAGGAGCGGGCTTGAGCTCTATTTTGACGACTACCTGGCCGCCCGCCGTCCCTCTACGCTGGCAGCTGTTGTAGATGCACAGTCCCGCCTTATCAGCGGGCTTGGTTTCAGGGACTGGAGTGACGACAACCCCCGCCGCCCCTTTGATGTGGTCACAACCATAAACAGCTCCATGCAGGCAGCAACCGAAAGGATAGGGGAAAAGCATCTTACAAGAGGGGCCATTGTTGTCCTTGAGCCCAAAACCGGCGATATTCTGGCCATGGCCTCTTTCCCCAACGACCTCCTCACAGAAGCATACACCGGAGTAAGCCACAGCAGGTTTGAAGAAATAAAAAGCCACCCTGACATGCCCTTTATCAACCGGGCCATCCGCTCTTATGCGCCGGGTTCTGTCTTTAAAGTGGTGCTGGCAGCAGCAGCTCTTGACACAGGCCTGGCGGATGTCCCCTTTATCTGCGAGGGCAGCATTGAAGTGGGCGACAGAAGAGTCTCCTGCTTTGAGGGCAGGGCTCATGGTGAAGTAGACCTGAAAAGAGCGCTGGCGGTATCCTGCAACGCTTATTTTATAAACCTCGGCCAGCGCCTTGGCCGGGAGACAGTGCTTGCCTTCGCAGACCGTTTTGCCCTGGGCGAGGCGGCGGGAATCACACTTCACGGCGAAAAAGCAGGCAGAATGCCCTCGCTTGAGGAAATCCCCTTTCTTGGCGACCTTGCCAATACATCCATCGGCCAGGGCCTGGTGGAAACCACCCCGCTGCAGCTGGGCCGGCTGATGACAATTGTGGCCAACCAAGGCCGTGATATCAAGCCGCGTCTCGTCAGCAGGATAGTTGACAACAAAGGCGATACCATCCGGTATTTCCCGGTCCAGCCCGGCACAAGGGTACTTTCCGCCGACACCACCAGAAGGCTTACTGAACTGATGATTGAAGTTACAGTCACAGGGACTGCCCATGAAGCCGGCAAGAGCTATTTTACAGCCGCCGGCAAATCAGGGACAGCACAAACCGGCACTAATTATAATTATACCTGGTTTGCCGGATTTGCCCCCGTTAATGAAAATCCGCTGGTGATGGTAGTATTCTCTGAAACTAAGGAAAAAGGTAATAAAACGCCGACTATCTTCAGGGAGCTGATGGAAGCGATCCTGCCGCTTAGATAAATAAAAACAAAAAAATATGCTGCTTCCAGTCACAAAAACAAATCCTCCGCATATTATGTAAGAGTGATTTTATAGCGGGGGTGATTTTTTAGTTGATACCTTTTGTGGCGCTAGTTGCAGCTGTGGTCAGGGAAATTGTCCTCCTGGTATCTTACTTAAACAATAATTCATTCCCACAGCCTCTCTCACCCACAGAAGAAAGAGATTGTTTAGAGAGGATGTCCGCAGGGGACCTGGATGCCAGGAGCATCCTCATCGAGCGCAATCTGAGACTTGTCGCCCATGTTATTAAGAAATTCGAGAATACAGGGGAAGAGCAGGAAGACCTTATTTCCATCGGTGCCGTCGGCCTCATCAAAGCAATCGACTCTTACAATTCGGATAAGGGGACCCGCCTTGCCACCTATGCCGCCCGCTGTATAGAAAATGAAATACTGATGCATATCAGAGCAATTACCAAGCGCAAAGCAGAAGTGCTGCTTCACGACCCCATCGGCACAGACAAGGAAGGCAACGAAATCACTCTCTTAGACGTCCTTGGCACCGATGCTGAGCACGTCCTTGACGTAGTGGAACAAAAGATCCTGGAAGCAAAGCTATATAAAGTTATAGGAAAGCTGAAGCCGAGGGAGCGCAAAGTCCTTGCCATGCGCTTTGGCCTGCCAATGGGCAGGCGCCGCACCCAAAAAGAGATAGCTAGGGAACTTGGCATTTCCCGTTCTTACGTCTCCCGTATCGAGAAAAAGGTTATTCATAAGATATCGGAAGAGTTTCAGGAGTGACAGGGGGGGAATAATTACCTTATATGGGCCTGTCTATTATTCAATACTAAAGAATTAGAGCCCTATTGCGGGCTGTTTTTTTTGTTTATTAAGATATTTTGTCGCTGATAACCCGGGTTAAGCATATTTAGTTTCTACATAATTCTTTAGTATGGACACTTCTAGGGTTGGAAGGATTATTCGTTTTTTTATTGACAAATTTGGTTATGTGCAACTATGAAGTGAATACCGTTTTGCAGCCTGACCTGGCAGCGTTTAAAAGCCGTTTCTGTCAGGGGGTAGCGGGAACGGAAATCACTCTTCTAGATGTTCATGGCACTGATTCCGAACATATCCTGGATGAAGTTCAATACGAGGTTCAGAGGCTATTTATCCTTTTGCAACAGAGGTGAATCCTCAATTGTTAAGCCGGAGGATTAATGAACATTTAAACTAGTTAAAATCTCTCGCGCCGACCATTAAAGCAAGAAACCACAGTGGATTAGCCACAGTGGTTAATTATTTTGCCCAGGAGAATGAGTCACCTTATTTACGCATTGTCCTTAGATGTTTCGCAACCAACGAGACAATTACTTTTCCCCGTTAAGCAAATATTTATAATCTTCAGATATTATATTAGCTGTTTCTTTTATCCATTGAACGAGCTTTTGGTTTATTTCAGAATCAAATCTTACTTTCGGCAGTGAAACACTAATTGCTGCTATTACTTTATTGCCAAAAGCATATATTGGTGCAGCTATACAAGTTAGTCCTAAATTAAATTCCTCATCATCCAAAAGATAACCATCATCTTTTATTTTTTTCAAATCTTCTTTTAAGTCAGATAATGTAACCTTTGTTTTAGGAGTCAATTTTTCCAGCGTTCCACCTAATAAGAGATTAATACGATCTTCCTCTAAATCTGATATTAAGCATCTGCCTAGTCCTGTACAGTGCAGCGGATATTTATCACCAACTATAAAGTTAGGCCTAAGCATATGAGATGAATCTACTTTATCTAAATATATCAATGTATTCTCGGAGCGTACTGCAAGATTTACGGTTTCCCCACATTTTTTATTCAAATTTATCATATGGGCTTTGGTTTTTTCTAGCCAAATCTTCATAGTGCCGATTTTATTTTCCAGTATAAGTAATTTCAATGATAATCGGTATTTTTTTGAACTAGGGTTTTGAATTAGATATCCTTTAATTTCAAGTGTATTAACTATTCTTTGAACTGTACTTTGCGGCAAATTATTAAATTCGCTTAATTCTAATATGCCAAACTCATCTTGGTCAGATTGAAAAGTATTTAGAACTGAAAGGCCTTTTGCCAGTGTTTGTACAAAGTACTTAGCATCATATTCCAAAGTGAAATTACTCCTTTCGTATAATATTGGTTTCATAATAAGTATTATACAATGAAAGCAGTTTAAATAATAGGCTCTTTTACTTCTAATGAAGAAATCTTTATGTGGAGGTAGGACATCGAGATTACAATATTCATCAAAATATTCAAAAATAATTTAATTAGCATGAAGGTTAATTCCATTATTAGCAGAATATTATATTTAATAATGGAATAGCTAATTCATAATAAGCTCAAAGGAATAGGAGGAGTTTCGATTTATGAAAGAAATTAGAATTCACGGCAGGGGTGGGCAAGGATCGGTTGTGACAGCCGAGCTTTTTGCAATTGCTGCGTATATGAGCGGAAGACAAAGCCAAGCCTTCCCTTACCTTGGCGGAGGAGGAGAAAGAAGAGGTGCCCCTGTCCAAGCATTTGTAAGGATTAATAGCAAGCCCATTCAATTGCATAGTAAAATCTATAATCCAGATTATATTATTGTACAAGATACTACTTTAATGAGTATTATAGATGTTATGGCCGGAATAAAGCCTGGAGGTATTGTGATAATTAATAGTGAGCTGTCATCAGAAGAATACGCCCACTCCTCTGATGTAACAGTTAAGACAGTACCTGCCACCCGAATAGCATTAGAAACAATAGGGCGGCCAATAATGAATACTGCTATGATGGGTGCGTTTGCTGCTATTACTAAGGAGTTTACCATAGGTGCGATCATTTCTGCAATAAAAGAGAAATTTAATGATAAAGTGGCAGAAGGCAACATTGAGGCTGCTCAGATGGCTTATAATTACGGGTTAAAAATTATAGGGGAGGAGGGCTAGTCATATGAATGGTTTTAATAAAGAAAATTTACTAGCTTCTGGTCATAGAGCATGTCCCGGTTGCGGCGCCGCAATAGGTGTTCGGCAAATTTTAAAAGCGACTGGGAGAGACGTAATCGTAGTTTCGGCTACCGGTTGCGTAGAAACCTTTACTTCACCATACGGTCAATCTGCTTGGGAAGTCCCCTGGATACATTCATTATTTGAAAATTCTGCACCCATTGCTTCTGGAGTCTCGGCTGCTCTTGAAGTATTATCTAAAGAAACAAAAGTTGTTGTTATTAGTGGTGATGGAGCGACATTTGATATTGGGTTTGGTGGACTTTCCGGAATGTTTGAACGTAATTCTGATGTCACGTATATTTGTTATGATAATGAAGCTTACATGAATACAGGCGTACAGAGAAGCGGCGCAACGCCTTATTGTGCTAGCACAACTACAACCCCAGTTGGTCAATATTCCATAGGTAAGTTGGAAAACAAAAAAGATATGCCTGCTATTGCTATGGCTCATGGAATAGAATATGTCGCCACTACTTCTATTGCTTATCCTAATGATCTTATGAAAAAAGTGACTAAAGCTATAAATATTAAAGGATCTAAATACATTCAAATTCATACTCCTTGTTGCATAGGTTGGGGTTTTGATCCTTCAAAAACAATTAAAATTGCAAAGCTTGCTGTGGAAACAGGATTAGTTCCTATTTTTGAAAAAGAAAAAGGTAAATCGCTGGTAAGTAAAAGAATCAATAAAAAGGTCCCTGTTAAAGAATACTTATTAAGTCAGGGAAGATTCTCCCATTTGTTTAAGGAAGAAGAAAGAGAAAAAATTATAAACGAAATACAATTACTATGTGATAAAAATATAGAGATATTCAATATTTAGAGCTGTGTGTAATAGTAGCTATAAATTTATACGAAAGCGAGTGATATAGATATGTTGCCACATGGTGCAGTATGCAAGCCCGGTCAATCAAGGTTGAATAAAACCGGTAGTTGGCGGGAATTTCGTCCCAATGTAGCTTTTAATAATTGTAACGGATGTGGTATTTGTGAGAGCTACTGCCCGGATAGTTGCATTTTAATAAAAGATAGTGTAAGCATAGTTGATTATGATTATTGTAAGGGCTGCGGAATATGTGCAGAGGAATGCCCCAAAGATGCAATTATGATGGAGAAGGAGGTGAAATAGTTATGCATGAAAAGAAAGTAATGGAAGGCTCTGTAGCTGTAGCGCATGCAATTAAATCTGCTAAGGCACAAGTAATAGCAGCATACCCTATCAGTCCACAGACTCATATAATTGAAGAAATTGCAAAAATGATAGCAGACAATACCTGTAAATCAACGTTTATACGAGTTGATTCAGAATTTTCAGCGGCTTCAGTTGTATATGGCGCTAGCGCTACTGGTGTAAGAAGTTATACGGCTTCTTCTTCACAAGGATTGCTTTTAATGTCAGAAGTTCTTTATGCAATGGCAGGAACACGCTTGCCAGTAGTCATTACGGGTGTTAACAGAACGGTATCTGCGCCGATTACAATACAACCAGACTTACAAGATTCTATGGCATTAAGAGATTCTGGAATTATTCAACTTTATGTTGAAAGCATACAGGAAGCTTATGCGACTCACATCCAAGCTTTTAAGCTTGCTGAAGACCATGATGTATTGTTGCCTGTGATGGTTTGCATGGATGGTTGGATATTAACACATTTGTACGAGCCTGTAAAACTGGAAGAACAAGAGCTTATAGATAAATTTTTACCTTCATATAAACCAAAATATATGCTTGATAGTAAAGCCCCTTTAACATATGGTTCTTATGCTGATGATGAAGTGTCTGAATTCAGATTTATGATGCATTTTGCACAAGAAAAAGCCAAAGAAAAAATCAACTCAATTGCCCGTGAGTATGAAAATGTATTTGGGGATTATTTTGGTGGCATAATTGATCATTATTTTTGTGATGACGCAGAAATAGTCATAGTAGCTATGGGATCAGTAATTGGTACCCTTAAAGAAGCGATTCATGAGATTCGTAAAAGCGGTACTAAAATTGGATTATTGAAAGTACGTTCTTACCGACCTTTCCCAGGTGAAGAAATACTAGATGTGGTAAAAGATGCAAAAATAGTTGCTGTTATCGACAAAAGCCTTTCGGTAGGACAAGGGGGGCAACTCGCATCAGATCTTAAAGCAGCTTTTTATAACAAAAAAGCACCTTATGTTTTAAGTTGTATCGCGGGTATGGGAGGTCGTGAGATTGCGATGAAAGGTATAAATAAGATAATTGAAAAATGTAAACTTGCATTAGAGAATGATTCGGTACCGTTTACTGAATATATTGATTTGAAGGAAGAGTATCTGAAGTAGTGCAACAATTAAGCCATTTATTCATCTATAACTCAAACAAATTCAACTAAGAAGTGGGTCTTACAAAAAAAGAGGGATATATAAATTAAATATCGAATAACTATTTATAAGCCAGAAAATAGAAAGCAGCATTCCATTATCGAAAGCATTATATTGTAATAACAGAATTCAATTTACAAACCTAAAATAATGATTTACCAACTGAAGTAAGAAATGAAACGCAAAAGGTTCATTACGCGAGCCTTTTGCCCTCTTTATGGGGAGCGAAGTTGTTCATAAGTAGGAGTGCGTGGCAGCTTTGAGTGCTACACTGCTCATGCAATGAGAAGGCGATGGCAGCAGATTAAAATATATGCTCAAATTAATTGAGTGAATTTTCAGGGAATAAATTAACATTTTACAATAGTGAAGTGCTGAGAGATAATCGCGAAGGGGGCCATTGTCCTGAGCAATCCATTCTTTTATTGCTTGCTCCAATTATAAAATATTTTTTATAAGGGAGGTTCATAAATTGGCTAATAAGTATCAAGGCATAGAAAAAGAAACACCAGATATAATAAGAAATGAAAGGCAATTAACCGGATTATGGCGATGGGTAGTAATAGTACTAAGTCTAATAGGTTTGGTTTTAATTGTTAACCAGATTTTCTCACTAGGAATCTTCAATATAGTACTTTTAAATAATATTTTTTTATACTTGCTCTTAGCTATATATTTTTCTATCGTATTTTTAATCTTTCCGTTAAAAAAAGATAGCAAAGTTGTTTTCTGGATAGACTGTACCCTCTTTTTGGTATCGTTTTTTACCTTTTCATATTTCGCCTATAATGGTTATAATATCCAAACTAAAGGTTGGGAGATTGTGCCTCCACAACATTTTATTTACCTCTCTATAATTGTTTGGGTATTAATAGTTGAATCTGTAAGAAGAACTGTTGGTTATTTAATGGCAAGCATTATCGTTTTAATTTCTATATATCCCGTCTATGCCGGCTATATGCCAGGAGTATTTAGAGCATTATCGCGTACTTTTCCTAAAACTGCTGTTTATTATGCCTTAAGTGGTGAAGGAATATTAGGTGTATCACTTAGAGTTACAGGCGATACGTTAATTGGATTTATGATCTTTGGTACCGTGCTTTCTTATATCGGTGGGGGTGACTTTTTTATTAAGGTAGCTTTTGCCGTATTAGGGAAAGCAAAAGGTGCAGCGGGGAAAGCGGCAGTTATATCAAGTGCATTAATGGGAACCTTGAATGGAAGCGTAATGTCAAATGTTATAACCTCAGGCAGCATTACCATTCCAGCAATGAAAAAAACAGGATATTCTTCAACCACTGCTGCTGCAATTGAGCTTTGCGCTTCTACCGGGGGTGTAATAATGCCGCCAGTTATGGGTGCCGTCGCTTTTATTATGGCTGCATTTATTGGAGTACCATATGTAACTATCATTAAAGCGGCCCTGATACCTTCTCTTCTGTATTATTTAGGATTATATGTCCAAGTACACAGTTATGCTATGATTCACAATATTCAAAGTGGTGATTTTGTTGGCGATGATTACAAATTAAGCATCAGAAAATTATTTAGCATTCTAAAAGAGGGTTGGATATTCATTTTTTCATTAGCTTTTTTAATATACTACCTGCTTGCTACTAGAGTGGTTAGTCGTGCCCCTTATTTTACAATTCTTATTTTATTGGTTTTTATTATGTTAGGTAAAAATAGGCTAAAATTAAAAAATGTATGGGAACTCCTATATTCAATTGGCCAAAGCTTATCTGAAATTATATCGATTGTTGCGGCTATTGGCATGATTTTAGGTGCTTTATATTTTACGGGAGTTGGTCCTGTTATTTCAAGGGAAATTCTTCATTACGCAGGGGATAACGTGGCTTTGTTATTGATTCTTGGGGCGGTTGCAAGTTTTATTATGGGAATGGGGTTAGCCGTTGTAGCAAGCTATATCTTTTTGGCCATTATATTAGCTCCGGCACTTACTCCTTTAGGGTATAACATAATTGCAGTACACTTTTTTATACTATATTGGGCGAATATTTCTTATATTACACCACCAGTTGCTTTAGGCGCATATCCAGCAGCTTCAATAGCAAAGGCCAATTCTCTCAATGTGGCATTTGAAGCTACCCGTATGGGCGGAGTAATTTATCTAATTCCATTTTTATTTGTCTTTGAACCTGCCCTAGTTTTTCAAGCAGAAATTGGAGCGGTGCTATATGCATTTATGTGGGCGGTGCTTGGAGTTATACTGATGAGTTGTTCCATGAGCGGATATTTATACAAAGTGGGACGCCTTCATTTTGGTAATTCGCTTTCTAACCGTATCATGGAGTATTTAAGCAGATTCATTATCCTTGCAGGTGGATTTTCAATGGCGCTCCCCTATTTTCAAGCAAAAATTATCGGTGTTGTGTTAGCTGTGATAGTTATTGTTTTTGCTAATTTTAAAACTAAAGCAATATACGCCTTAGCGAATAACTCCGTAAACGACAGCAATTAAGATAATTTTAAACACAAATTCGCACCTGGTATGTTTAAAACTAATAAGGAGGTGTTTAGGTAATGTAAATCAAAATATAGAGGGGGTAAGGCTGGGGCGAAAAAAGAAGAGCTCTGTCCGACATTCTGAATATCTAAAAAAGGAGAATGAGAAAAATGAAAAAAAATATGAAAAAAATGTTTATTTTGTTTTTAGTTATTGGCTTGTTTTTGATTATTACTAGCGGGTGTAGTAAGCCTGCTGAGCCCGGCGGCAATGGTGAGACAAAGTTACCTACAATAATAACAACGATGTCTTATGATGTGGGAACTTATCCGCAAATAGACTATATAGGTGAAAGAATCTTAGAAAAACATGGAATCAGCTTAAGAATTATTCCTTCATCAACTGCTGTTGCCAGGCATTATCCGGTTCGTTTGAAAGAAGCGGAAATGGCAATGACCGGTGTTGACGGTTGGTTAATGCAGGAAGGTATATACGAGTATTCAGACAGATCTTGGGGACCACAACCGATTCGTATAATTTGGTTTGGAACCTCATTGGGTTTTGCACCGGGAGTGACGGCTGATTCCAATATTCATACCGTTGCAGATCTGAAAGGCGCAAGGATAGCTACTTATGTTGGAGCAGATGCAATTACTCTCTACAAGAAAGCATACTTAGCTTTTGCAAACATTGATATTGATGATGTCAAATTAGTACCAGTATCTGGTCTATACACCCCTTATGATATGGCTCTGGCAGGGGATGACATTGTTTTTTTAGCTATGCCTCAAGCTTTTAAAGCAACTGAAATGGCTGCCTCCCCTCGAGGAATACGTTATCTTGAATTACCGCACGATGATTTAGAAGGCTGGGCAAGGTTGAAAGCAGTACACCCAGAAATGGTACCATATACATTTGATTGGGGTGCCGGGATTGACAAGCCCTTACAGTTATCAAGTGCTTCCTCTCCAAGGATACTTACTTATGACTGGTTAGATGATGAGATAGCTTATTTTATGACTAAAGTTATTCATGAAGAATATGATGTTATTGCAGCGAAAGATCTAACATTCAAAAAATTGTGGGATATGGATACAAATCTCCACTTGTTTAAAGAAGGAACTAATCCCTTCCACCCGGGAACTATTCGTTATCTTAAAGAAATAAATGTATGGACAGATGAATTGGAAGTGTTACAGCAAGAAAGATTACAAAGGCAGGAAGATTTAAAGAAATTATGGGTGCAAGTTACAGAAGAGGCAGATAAGAAGGTCTTAAAAGCAGGAGAATTCCCTCCATTCTGGTTAGAGAAAAGAGCAGCTGCGGGATTTTAGGCAGCTTAGGCATTGGCATGGTTGAACTATTACCAGGGATCGGGTCAATTCCCGATCACTGGTAATTACTTATGGTATGATTTGTCCCTGGGAGAATACCAATGCAGAGCTAGGGAGTGATTTAGTAATGAAAGTATTGGTAGCTTTAGGCAGTCCTCGCTCTCGTGCGAATACTAAGATTATTGCTAGAGAGTTTTCCAAGGCAGCCAAGGAATTTGGAGCAACAGTTGAAGAGCTCAACCTCAACAAGTTAATTAAATAGGAAAGGAGATTTATAAATGACTGAATTTATTACGAAAGAAGAGGCCAAAAATCAAGTTGTTTTGATGGCAAAAAGGTTTGCTATGGTTTATGGAGCGTTTGCAGAGGTATTGCTACGTGAATATGGTGAAGAGAGAGCGAAGGAACTAATCACATTGGCAATTAAATCTTATGGTGACAAATGTGGTGAAACAGTAAGGGAAGGCGTAACAAAACTGGGTTTGGAACATTCATTAGCAAACTATTTTAAAGTACCGGACTTGCCCGAGTTGGGTTGGGAGTTGCAAAGTGAAACTCCGGAGGAAGGCGAACTTAAAATTGATGTCTCATATTGTCCATTGGCAGAACATTGGAAATCGAATGAAATGGCAGTTCTGGGTCGGCTATACTGTTATGTGGATCAAGCCAAATTTTCATCGTATAATCCAAACATAGAATGTTTGCATACAAAAAACGTTTTGGATGGAGACAAGGGATGCACAATTCTAGTCAGAAAAAAAATAGAATAGATACAGTTTACTTGTTGGGGACAAATAATATTTTCGCGTTAAGGGATGTAAAGAAATAGCATTATTTGGCAGACAAGAAAGGGGTATGGAAATGATTAAGGTTAATAAATACTTTGAAGGTAATGTAACGAGTATTGGATCTGAAAGTAATGGTAAGAAATTTACTGTAGGGATAATATTGCCGGGAGAATATACCTTTCCCACAGATAGCGAAGAACATGTGACTATAACATTAGGTAAATGTCAGGTAAAATTGCTTGGTTTGGATTGGGTTATGTTAAATCAAGGGGAAACTATCATTGCTCCACCTAAGGTTGATCTGATTTTTAAAGTTGAAGATGCTGTCTCTTATATATGCCTTTATAAATAAGGCTAAGATATCTACCTGAAAATTTATAATTCAAATGATATAATGTTAGTATTAAGAAAAATAATGGTTGGTAATATTTAGAGAGTAATTCCGATATTAAGAGCAAATAACCCTAAAAAAAATTGTAAATTTAAATATAGCGTATTTGAAGTATACGTGATAAGAGCCATTATAAAGAAACTGAACAGAAATGTCGCACATTCAATTGTCATGTAATGCTCAAACACATAGTGTATCTGAAGCGGCGTAAGTTAGAAAAAAGGGGATAGACAAATGGAAGGTAAATGGTTTGCTTATATGGAGAAGTATGATTATGAGAATATTTTATTTTGCCAAGAAAAGGAAACTGGAATTAAGGCAGTAATCGCTATCCATGATACTACATTGGGTCCTGCTGTGGGCGGTTGCAGAATGTGGACATATAAACATGAAGATGACGCCATTGAGGATGCCCTAAGGCTCGCAAAAGGGATGACATACAAGTATGCTGCCGCTGGTAGTAATTTGGGTGGAGGAAAAACGGTAATAATAGGTGATCCTTACAAGGATAAAAGTGAAGCATTGTTTCGGATGATAGGTAGGTTTATTAACCGATTGGGGGGACGTTATATAACCGGCGCTGACGTAGGCACCAACATGCAGGATATGGAATACATCAGAATGGAAACTCCACATATTGTAACATTACCTGAGTCTTGTGGTGGTGCCGGTGATATTGCTCCCTATACCGCACTTGGCACATTCCAAGGTATAAAAGCCAGTGTCAATGAATTATACGGATCAGATTCTTTAAAAGGGAAATCTATCTTGGTTCAAGGTTTAGGAAAAGTTGGGGGAAATCTTGTAAGACTCCTTGTTGAAGAAGGGGCTAACGTTATAATTTCTGATATTTATGAAGAGTTAGTTCTGAAATATCAAGAGGAGTATAAACTGGATAGTGTGGAATCGGAAAAAGTATATGGAACTGCGTGTGATGTATATGCACCTTGTGCCTTAGGCGGGGTAGTTAATGATGATACTATTAACAAATTCAAATGTAGTATTATTGCGGGTGCAGCTAATAATCAATTACAAGAGGAAAAACATGCTGAAATGCTGCAGAACAAAGGCATTCTGTATGCTCCGGATTATATTCTAAATGCCGGGGGCACTATTTTTGATACTGATCGTCTTGGAGTTTTGGGAGTTCATAATCAGGATCGCGCTGTGAAAAATGTACTAAAAATCTATGATACAGCAAAGCAGGTTTTCAAAATTGCCAAAGAAGATAAGATTACTACTGCTCAGGCAGCAGACGTTTATGCAGAAAGGCGCATTGCTGAACTTAAGAAATTGAAAAATATTTAGGGGTGAGCTAAAGTGAGCAAAGTTTCAATAGTTAAAACCACAGGAAACAGTGAATCGGAGGTAATATCGGCAGTAAAGCAGGCAATTGCGTTAATCGGGGGACTACAGGATATAGTGAAACCCGGGAATATTGTCTTGATTAAGCCCAATTTAGTAGCACCTCCAAAAGAGCGGGTTACCGGAGCCATAACCCGATATGAGGTATGCCTGGGAATTGCGGAACTGGTAAAGGAAATGGGTGCCGAACCGATTATCGCAGAATCCTCTGCTGCAGGAGTTGATACTGAAAAGGTAATCGAGGTTGGTGACTATGGGAAAATTCGAGAACTTGGGTACAAAGTAATTGACCTGAAAAAGGCAAATCGAGCTAAGATCAAAGTTACTAATGGCAGGATTGTTCAAGAATTGGATTCATGGGAACTGGTTAACGCGGCCGACGTGATTGTCAGCGTTCCTGTGATGAAAACTCATGATCAAACTGAAGTAACATTAAGTATCAAAAATCTTAAAGGTTTAATTGAAGATACTCAAAAGAAGATATTTCATACATTAGGAGTATTAGAAGGCGTAGTCGATATTCTTCAAACACTTAAGCCGTCGCTTACTGTTATGGATGGTACTGTGGCACAAGAAGGTTTTGGGCCGATTTTTGGAGATCCGGTGGATTTGGGGATAATTCTAGCATCTAAAGATTTGGTAGCAGCTGACGCTGTGGCCAGTGTGATAATGGGCTATAATCCTGAAGAAGTGCTAATTACCAAGTTTGCTGCTGAACGGGGCTTGGGTGAAATTGATATAAATAATATTGAAATTAAAGGAACAATAATTGACCAGGTTAAAAGGAGATTTAAACGAGCCTGCGAAGTAGAGATTGAAGGCGTACCGTCCTTTGATTTGCTCTTTGATGAAGGGGCATGTACAGGATGCAGAAATACAGTTTTGAGTGCGATTATGGATATGAAAAGCGATAACATCCAACACCTATTAGAAGGGAAAACGGTAATAGCCGGACCGTTACCAAATGTTCCGCCAGAGAGCAAAAAAGAAGATGTGGTATTAGTTGGAAAATGTGTAAAACATCTTCACGAATTTGGGACATATGTTAAAGGCTGTCCTCCAAACAATATCTGGGTGGTAAAAGGAATTGTAGGGGACAGAATGGATGTTGGACGAAGGTATGCTACTGAAGAAGGTGTAACTGATTAAGGGACTGTCAGTGGTATCGGTGTAGTTTAGACTTTACATTATAACCCTATAGTTTATATAGGCACATCACCTAATAAGCATAGGGTTGTTTTATTCAGGATGGCAAATAAAAAGCAATAAACATTTACGATTACAGCATTTAATAACAGAGAGGGAGTGCTTTTATAATGATGACAGGCAAGGAATATATTGATAGTTTGCGGGAATTGAAAACAATTGTTTATGCGTTCGGAGAAAAGTTGGATAATTTTGTGGATCACTCATTAATCAGGCCCCATGTTAATGCGGCAGCAACTACTTATGATATGGCGCATGACCCGGAGTTTGAAGACTTGGTAACAGCCAAATCACACCTTTCCGGGGAAAAAATCAGCCGCTTTACTCACATCCACCACAGCACAGAGGATCTTATCAAAAAAGTTAAAATGTTACGGGCTATTTCACAGCGTACCGGTTCCTGCTATCAGCGGTGTGTAGGGTTTGACGGTATTAACGCCCTATATTCCACAACGTATGAAATAGATCAGAAGTATGGCACCAACTACCATGAGAGAATGGCAGACTTCGTGAAATACCTGCAAAAAACAGATAAAATGGTTGCCGGCTCCATGACTGACCCCAAGGGAGATAGAGGGTTATCTCCAGGCAATCAGGCTGATCCTGATATGTACATACGTGTTGTTAAGAAAAATGAAAAAGGTATTGTCATCCGGGGTGCAAAGGCGCACCAGACGGGGATCGTTAATTCTCACGAAATGCTGATTATGCCCACTATTGCTCTAGATGTAGCAGACAAGGACTATGCTGTGGCTTGTGCAATCCCAGTAGACGCTCCAGGAGTACTCCATATTTTTGGCAGACAGACCAATGATACCCGAAAATATGATGAAATGGATCAGGGAAATGCTTGCTTTGGAGTGGTAGGCGGAGAAGCACTGACTGTACTGGAAGATATTTTTGTGCCCTGGGAGCGGGTGTTTATGTGCGGTGAATATGATTTTGCCGGGATGATGGTTGAGCGTTTCGCCAGCTACCACCGTCAGAATTACGGCGGCTGCAAAGGCGGTGTCAGTGACATTGTCATTGGGGCCACAGCTGCCATGGCAGAAATGAACGGTGTAGCTAAAGCTTCCCATATTAAGGATAAAATTATTGAGATGATCCACCTCACTGAAACTATTTACTGCGGCTCAGTAGCCTGTTCCAGCCAGGGAAGACCGCTGCCATGTGGTTCATACTTTGTAGATCCGCTGTTAGCAAACGTTACAAAACTTAATGTTACCAGAAATATTTATGAGATCTGTCGCCTGAGTCACGATATCGCCGGCGGGCTCTTGGCTACGACACCATCGGAACAAGACCTAAACCACCCTGAGATAGGTAAGTATGTTGAGAAATATAGCAAAGGGGTGGATTCTGTACCCGCGATTGAGCGCCTTCGTATGGTAAGATTGCTGGAAAACATGACAGGTGGTACCGCCCTTGTGGAGAGTATGCATGGCGCTGGTTCCCCCCAAGCACAGCGCGTAATGATACTTCGTCAGGGAAACCTTCCGCACAAAGTTAAATTGGCTAAAAGGCTGGCCAGTCTTGATAAATCTGGCAGCGAAAGATAAGTTTTGTCATGGTTGCTATGAAGGGACCTATGAGAATAGCAGTCAAATTTTGCGGGAACTGTAACCCACAAATATGCGGCGGCGGATTTTAAAAGAGATCAAAGATAAAGCGGCAAGGATTTTCCCAGCGGCGGGATTTGTTTCCTGGGAATCACCGGAGGCCAATGTATGCTAATAATTAGTGAATGCCCTGTAGACTGTGCGGCCAGACCCCAGGGCATCCCTCAAGAAATTGTTGTGGCCGGGGAGTCAGTTAACATAGTGCTTGATTAATTGCGGTGACCAGAATCTGCTCGATGTTGCTTTCCAAGACTGTGCGGGCGTCGCAGAACAGGCCGGTGTTTTCCAGGCGGCTGACACACCGCCAGACGATGGATTTCTTCCCACGGTGTTAGCCTGTTGGATGGAACAGACATTGAATGCGAAAATGAATAGCAAGTCAAGAAGGGCCGACTGGAGTTTTAACATCTGGTCGGCCTTTTTAAATTAAGGGATGCTAACTTATATTGTAATAATATTGGAAATATTTTATAATTAAAGTAGTCGGTTCTTATTGCCAGATGGTCAAAGCCTTGAAAGATTCAGGGCTTTTTCTCTTCTAGCATTAAAAGGAGGAGGTGTTTCCCCTTGAATGATCATGAATTACAAACGGAAATAGAAATGCTCATCTATTCAAGAAGAGAAGATGATTATTGGGATTTTAAGGAGAAGCATCATACAAACAAGGCGGATTTGATTCATGATATTATTTGTATGGCCAACAACAGAGCAGACAGGGATGCTTACATCATATTCGGAGTAACTGACATGACATATGAGATTGTCGGAGTTAAAGAGGATCAAAACAGAAGGAACCAGCAGAACATTATTGATATTGAATATTACGGTGCGTGAGTGCACGTTGACCGTTTGACGTTGTGCGCGCCTTCCGCTGAAATTGGGCATAGGTTCCGGAACAACTGATCACGGGGTCCTGGGTGCCGGTTGCCCGACACCAGATCCCCAGAACTTAAATTTAATCCATAATACCTTTTTTCTTTCGCATGGAGTCTCCATCAATCACAATTTTGTAGGAGTCGTGAACGATTCTGTCGCAGATAGCATCGGCAAGTGTCGGTTCACCAATTTTCAGGTGCCAGCCAGCAATATCAAATTGGGAACAGAAAATGGTGGAGGCTTTTTTGTGCCTGGCTTCAACGATTTCAAGAAGGTCCCGTGCTTCACTCTCTTTGAGAGGGAATAGTAACCACTCGTCCAGGATTAATAATTTCACTTGCTTGTATTGCTTGATGATCTTGCGGTAGGTTCCTTCGCCCCGGGCGATTGCCAGTTCACTTAATAGTTCTGGTAGTCTTACGTATTTGACGGCGTAGAAGTTACGACTGGCAGCCATTCCGAAGGCATTTGAGAGAAATGTTTTACCACTTCCTGTCGCGCCAAGAATGAGCACATTGTGATTCTCCTGAATGTAGTTGCAGGTAGCCAGACGGATGATCTGTACCTTGTCAAGTTTACGGTCGGGGTGGTATTCAATATCCTCGACGCATGCTCCGCTGATAGCGTAATCCGCTTTTTTTATGAGCCGCGCCATCCGATTGTTCTTCCGAACCGCCCACTCAGCGTCAACAAGCAGGCCTAGACGCTCTTCAAACGATAATCCATGGAACGAGCTGTCTTTTAACTGGTCGCGGAATGCTTGTGCCATGACACTGAACCGCATTTCATGTAGTTTGGACACCGTATTGTCGTTTAGCATTACTTATCCCCCCGCTTGTAGTACTCGGCACCACGTGTGAAACCATAGTGGGATGCCTCCGGAGGTGTTTCCGGTGCTGGTTTGTTATCAAGCAGTTTATCCTGTCCGGATTTAAGGATAGCCTGTACATTTTTTAGGCTTGGCCGGACGGTATAGGAAAGCGTCTTTGCGCAAGCGGCTTCCAGCCGTTCTACGGAATACTTGTCTGCAAGTTTGAGCAGAGCCATGCAGGATTTGTACCCTTGCTGTTCTACCTTGTGAGCATTGAGAAAGAAACGGACAACAACCGCCGTGTTTTCTCCGATCTTTTCAGCCCAACTGGTGAATCTTTCTGCATTCCACGTTACATACTTCTGATGGTCTGGAGGCATATGTGCCTCGATAGTACTGTATTGGCCGGCGCGGCCGTACAACCTAGGGTGGGAAGTGACCCTGTTACCACCGAAGAAAACCTCAATGACATTCTTCGTGAGCCTTACGTCCACCTTTTGCTTAATGTATTCATACGGAACCGAATAATTCTGGAAATCTACGCAAACATGGTAGTTGAACAGTAGTTGAACTGGACAGTGGCAACTCGCCATGTGGCTAATTCAAAAGGCTTTGGCGGCAGAGGAAGTAGGAACGATCTCTCCTCTTCGAATAAACTGGCTCTGCTGCCGTCTTTCTTCTGAAAAGGTTTGTTGTTAAAATCGGTTAATTTCACTCGGATAGCTTCATTTAGTTCATGCAGGGAGAGAAACTGCTGGTTGCGTAGCGCTGCCAGGATCCATGTAGAGATGATTCCCACAGAGCCTTCAACCGTTGCCTTATCCTGAGGTGCTTTTACACGGGCAGGAATGACAGCTGTACCGTAATGCTCCGCCAATTCCTGATAGGTCTTGTTAATCGTAACTTCACTTCGTGTGTGTTTTGTAATCCCGGTTTTAAGATTATCCGGATTATACCGAATTCGGTATAATCCGGATTATGCCGCAGAAATGATTATCGGTGATGCATACAGCAAAGCCGTATAATGACGGCTTCATATTTAAAAAGTGCGGAATAATTTTTAATCCAAAGTATACAATTTTTTTTGGACATTAGGATCCTTCCATAACATTTCACCTTCCAAGTGACCTTCATTCGCCTTCTTCATCGCTTCGCTCACCATTTCCCATGTGACAAAGGCATAGAATCCGGATGTGGTATTCATGCTTGCGTGTCCCAGTAATTCCATGATCGCAGGCAAAGGTACACCTGCTATATATAAGTGCATAGCCCGGCTCTTCCTGACCAAGTGACAATGGATTCTTTCCGGAATGCCTGGAACACGCAAACGAGCTTTATCCGCGTTTTCCTTTAAAATTCTACTAACAGAGTCTACAGACAGTGGCCACAGCGAACCGGCCCTCTTTGTATAAAACAGCGGCGCGCCCCGATTCTCCCCGGGGTGAAACTCTTTCAAGTATGATTGAATGAGTTTAGCAGTCTTGGGCGACAAATTAACGTTCCGCAACTTATCGCCTTTTCCGCGCAGAGTAACAAATGACTCACCGTTCGCACTGGCTTTCTCGTTTAAATACAGATCGTCCACCTTGATATCTACGAGTTCCTGAACTCTGGCGGCGCTATCATAGAGCAGCGATAGAATGGCTTTGTTTCGTCTGCCCATAACTCTCCTGTTGTCTGGAGCATTCATAATAGCAGCCGCAGCTTTATTGGACATGTATTCAACCTTTTCTTTTCGAACCTTTTTCATTGGAAGCTCGAGTACTTCGCGGCTGATCGATTCATTGGTGATTACATGACGACCACAATAACGAAGAAATGTCTTAATCGCGGAAAGCCTTAAGTTACAGGTTCGCGGTTTGCAATTTTGTTCTTTAGACATCCAAACCATAAAACCTTCAATACACGCGGGCGTAAACGTTCCAATCGTGATAGTG
Organism: Dethiobacter sp.; assembly: GCA_018335875.1. Lineage (GTDB taxonomy): Bacteria > Bacillota > Dethiobacteria > Dethiobacterales > Dethiobacteraceae > JAGXRN01. Next base: position 163 of record JAGXRN010000056.1, on the reverse strand, counting down.
TCTCTGGTAAATCCAGAATCCTCAAGATATTTGATTAAAGTCTCCAGTGCCTGTTTGTAGGCTTTTACAGTATTCTGGGAGACTTCTCGCGCATTTGGTAAATACACTTTAAGAAATGATCGGGCTAATGACCAAAACTCATTTACGTCAGCGTCTTGTTTTC
>JAGXRN010000055.1 GCA_018335875.1 Dethiobacter sp. | reverse complement strand
CATCGTCAAAGTTAAAATCTCCGGGGAAGTGGAACGAAAAAGGTGCTGTTTCGGCTTCTTCACTCACAGTAAATTCGCTCCAGTCATCTGTGACAAACACATAATGCCCGCTTGAGTTAAACACTTTCCAGCCCGGCTTATCCTCTGATTCGCCGATTATGATCACAGGCTCTTGCGGGAAGGCCGGAGCATCACTGCCCACAGGGTCCTGCTGCAGGCCCGCTTGCCCGCTTAGGACCACTGTGGCCGGATTGTATGTATCGGGCTGTTTCACTTCCAGCGGCTGCCTGTTTTCAGTGCCGCCAGGTACTGTCTTTACTGTATTTCCACAGCCAGCTGCGGCAACTGCCAGCAGCACCGCCACAACCAGTAGAAGAAATTTCCGGGACTTCATTCGTTCTCCCTCCCACTTTCAACACACTTACAAAACTTTCACAGCTTAATGTTACAGTATAAAAATTAATAATCATTTAAGAATAGATTAAGATTAGTTAATGTTAACAAGTAAAACAAAGAAACCAGCACAAATGCTGGTTTTCTGCCGGCATATTACCTCTGTCAGAAATTTTCATCATCCAGCAGCCCGGAATTGTGGAGGCCGCCAAATTCATCGATGCGGCTCGCGTGCACTCTTCCGCCTTTAAAAAAGATAAATACTCCGGTAGGGTCTTCGCCGCCGGGTGTATAAATCCAAATCTCCCTGCTAAACTCAGGCACTGCTGCGATGCTGCGAATGAGAAAAGGCGGCTCCCCGAACAAAGTGCGCACCCTGCTCACGGGCTCGCCAGACAGGGTAGTTGTCTCACTGGTGGGGATGCCATTGGGCTGGGACTGGTTTATGAAGTAGATTTTACGTTAATTTAATAAAACAGTGAAACAACCAACGCAAGGGCGATAAAAAACAACCCGAATAGGTTCACCTTTAAAAGCACTTTGCTCAGCGGCGCTTTAAAATACTCACAGGTGAGGTATGTGCAAAGATGTATGGGCGAGCCCACATACCCGGAAAAAGAGCTGACAAAGATAATACCCAATTGACCCAAATTGTAATTGCCCTGGCCCAGAACCGGAAGCAGGATGGGAAGAGCAACCCCCAGTGAGGCGGCGTTGTTACCGATCATAAACCCGGTAATGAAAGGTATTATTATCAGCATGATAGTGATGGGAAAGCCACGGGCCAAAATGAGGCTTACCCCTGTATGCAGTGAACTGGTATTCTCAATAAAATCCTTATAGAGCATGATGGAGACTATTGTCAGCACCACAGGCCAGCTAATACCATGCCAAAGATATTTGAGGCGGGAGCGGACTGCATTCATCAAAGCCTCACCTTTGGGCACATTGAGAAAAAGGGCGGTTACTGCCGCCAGGAAAATGGAAAGTGGCAGATAAACTCTAAAGCCAAGGTAGAAAACCAAGATAACAATAAAAGGCAGGAAGCTTCTAAACAGGTTTACCAGCCTGGGTGAAAGAGAGAGGCTTTCTTCTTTGCTTGCGGCAACCATGTGGGAAGTGTTTCTGAAAAGATAATGATTAGCAATTAAAGTCCCAACTGCAAAAATAGGCAGGTTGAAAAGTATAAATTTTGTCATGCCGATACCAGTCACGCCTGAGATAAAAATTATTGCCGGGTAAAATGGCGAGACAAGCACAAAAAGGTGTCTGAAGAGAATGTTGGTCATTGAAAGATGTGTTTTGGAAAACTCCATATTTTGGGCTGCTTCATCCAGCATGGGAGCTGAAAGTATGGCGCCCCCGGGAAATGCCAGTATAGAAATAACAGCAGGCAGCATCATTAACAGTAGCCGCGGACTGCGTACCAGCTGTGTCATACTCTCGACCATTTCATGCATTAAGCCGGTTTTTTCCAGGACAAAACCTAACATGGTAATGCTTGCAACCATTAAAGCAAGTAATATTGTCACGGGGCTAATAACTGAGTTTAATGCTATTTCCACAGCCTCTGCAGGACGCATAAGTGCGAAAACAGGCACAATGGCTGCCCCCGCCAACATAGCCCATAAAAGTTTATAGCCTTTACGGATAATAACCGCAATTACAACAAGTGACAATAAAATACCGACTGCCTCCAACAAAAAATTACCCCCTCTAAAGCTACCACAACTGTCAGGTAGAAATTACATCAGAAATTACAACATGGCAGTGATACAGGCAATGGGTATTAACTGCCCAGCAACTTCTTTATCTCATCTTTATTCTGTATAAATCCCAGGATAACGCGGTCTCCAATGATTATAGTAGGTACGGCCAAGCGCCCGTATTTTTTTACCAGTTCTTCACGGTTTTTTTCTTCAGCAATACTCTTGTAGTCAACTTCCACGTTGTTTTGTGCAAAGAAACTCTTTGCCGCCACGCAATCCCCTCATGTATCCGAAGAATACATAAGAACTTTTTTTTGCCTTGACCCAAATAATCCCATCACTGTCTGCCTCCTTTTTTCATTCTATCATCCTCTATCACAGTATACCTTTGACAACGATAACAGGCGTACCCGCATCGGCAGAGCCGCTTACAAGGTCAGCCAGGCTGGCGATTACATCCTCTGTGCGCCTTGGGGTTGTCCCCTCAGTCATAATATCATCGTGTTCATAAGACTGCTTGCACTTCTGTGCTAAATGTGCTTCAATTTCTTCGATGCTTTTTCCTTCTTCGTGGCAGACATCTGCCACGTATTTATATTTTATGCCTGCCCGATACCGACCCGGGAAGCCGTCAGTCATACCAAAAACAGGCATCGGGTCAAACAATCATTCCAGACAAATCAGACCCTGGAACTATCACTCCCATTCTAATGCCAAATGCGGCCGGCCCTATATATTCTGGTAATTTAGCCATTGTGCCCCTCCGTTCATGGTGGAAAATACATTTATATATTCTAGAATGCAACTATATTTTCCTGCCATCTTCAAAACAGGTGCAGAATCATGTTGCTATGGAAGGACTGTTAGATTATAATCTAATTGTTATAATTTGGTTGCCATTCTTGCTGCTTCCTAAAAAGCAGGTAATAAAAATATATCCTTAACAGGGGGCAAAATATTGAGAACCCTATTTGGGAACCGCTCCTTTATTTTCGTCTGGCTGTCTCAGGGAGCATCAGGACTCGGCCAAACTTTTTCAACCTTTATAATCTCCTGGCTGGTCTACGAGCTTACCGGCTCCAAGCTGGCCATGGGCGGTATCTGGCTCTCCTTCATGATTCCAAGCATTGCCGTGCAGCTTGTGGTGGGACCTTTCCTGGACCGCTGGAACCGCAGGCAGGCGATGATTTTTTCCAAATGGGTGCGGGCAGCCTTCTTTACTGTCCCCGCTGTTCTCTATCCCCTGGGCCTGCTGGATGTCTGGCACCTTTACCTGGTTGCCATCATTTCAGGCAGTGTCGAGCCTCTCTATGGCCCGTCAAGAATGGCTTTCGTTGCGGAAATCCTGCCCCCGCAGCAGCTGATGAAAGGGAACTCAATCCTGGAGGGAACCGGCCAAATGCTTATGCTGGCAGGCCCCGCCCTCGGCGGGCTGATGGTAACTTTTATAGGTGCCGGGACAGTGCTTTTCAGCATGATTTTTTTTCTCGCTTTGGCGGGGCTGCTGCTCTGCTTCATTCCCGGTGGAGATTGCCACCCCAAACAAAGAGAAAGCTGGTTTTCCCAGTTTCGGGAAGGCCTGCTCTTCTTTCGCTGCTACCCTGTCCTTTTTTGGGTGGGGATGATCCTCATGATCACCAACTTCAGCAGTGGCGCCGCCCAGCCTATGTTTTTACCTTTTATTCTGGAAGATCTGCAGGGGACAGCACTGCAGTACGGCCTTTTTAGTTCAGGTTTCTCTGCCGGTATGCTGCTTGGCTCAGTAGTTACTGGAATAATAAGCGAGCCCAAAGACCGCCGCAGTGTGATGCTGTGGTCGCTGTTCATCAGCGGCCTGCTGCTGGGGAGCCTGGGAATGCTGCAAGTTTTTATTCTGGCTCTGGCGGCAACAGTGGGAAATGGATTCTTTGCACTGGTATTTACTATTAACAACACTACTTTCTACCAGAGAAGAGTCCCTGAGTCCTTAAGAGGCCGGGTTTTCGCCGTCAGAATCCTGCTCGCACAGGCCGGGATGCCCCTGGGAGCAGCTGCGGGAAGTATTTTTGCAGAGTTTTTGGGAATCAGAATGCTATTTCTGGTGCTTGGAGCAATATCCACTCTTGTCCCGGCGTTGGCCCTGCTATCGCCGGTCTTTCACCAACTCAACGATGCACCGCCCGAGCACCTTGAGCTTGGACCCGGCATACACAAGTGAAGTCATCCCCACAGAAAATATTAATACAAACTTTAAGAAGCTGCGGCAGATGCCGTGGTTATTTTTTATGGTGCAAGCAAAACATTAAAAAGTTTCTTGAAACGATGGATATATGAGTTTGAATATTTAATGCTGTTAAAGCCACAATATGAGTATAAGTAACTATTCTTTAAAATCTGTTACTCTCGGCAAACACAAACCAGTTCGAAGACAGAGGAGACTAAAAAAACATGGATAGATTTTTCAGAGGATTTATTGCTGGATTTATTGGCGGAGTGGCTATGAACATATGGACACTGATAGCCGTTTTCATCTTAAACCTGCAGATAATCCGCTTTATTGATTGGGCAAGCGTATTTTTATATGGCAGCTTACCCCAAAACCATATACAGGGAATTTTCGCCTTATGGATGCAGCTTATTTGGTCAGGTTTGCTGGGAGTAGCGTTCGCATTCCTGCTACCGCAGATAACGTCCAGGGGATATTTATTAAAAGGAGCAATATTTGGTGTAGTCGCCGGTTTTTTAATGTATGCCCTCCCTACCTTGTTTCAGACACCCATTGTTTCCAGTGTATCGTTTGAAACAACGGTTTCAAACCACGCCGGCGGTTTGTTGTGGGGATTAACAACTGCGCAAAGCCTGCGCTGGCTTGACAAAAAAGTGCCTGTAAAATAGAGTCAGGCTCGGCATAAAAGAATACTGGATTGTCAATCCCTTGCGCAAAGAGGCCTACCCAGAATATCTCCCGCTGACAGCAAAAAATCCGGCCCATGAGAACCGGATTTTTTTTAAATTTCCTTTAAAAGCCGCTTGTTATATCTAAATGTTCGAATGTTTAGACCTGACCCCGAGCTATTCCACCGTCACGCTTTTGGCGAGGTTGCGGGGTTTGTCGACGTCGCAGCCGCGCAGGACCGAGGCGTGGTAGGCTATGAGTTGGAGGGGGATCACTGTGAGGATGGGGGCGAGAAGCGGTATGGTGGCCGGGATTTCAAAGATAGCATCAACTTCTTTGTGAGTGCCTTTGTCGCCTGCCATGGCGATGCCCATGACATAAGCGTCGCGGGCCTTGACTTCCTTGATGTTGCTCCACATTTTTTCATGGAGGGCGGGCTGGGTGGCGAGGGCCAGTACAGGAATGTTGTCGGTAATCAGGGCCAGAGTGCCGTGCTTCAGTTCACCGGCGGCATAGGCTTCGGCGTGGATGTAGGAGATTTCTTTAAGCTTAAGCGAACCTTCCAGGGCTACTGCATAGTCTAAGCCGCGGCCGATAAAGAAAGTGTCCTCCCACCGGCTGATGAAGCGGGCAAACTCCAGCAGCTCGTGCTCTTTTTTGAGGATGCTCTCTACGTGGGAAGGGAGAAGCTTTAGTTCTTCCACTAAGGAAGCCGCCTCCGATAGTGAAACGACGCCTGTGAGATTGCCAAGGTGAAGGGCAAGCAGATAGAGCACTACCAGTTGGGTAGTGTAAGCTTTGGTGGAAGCCACGGCAATTTCAGGGCCGGCCCAGGTGTAGATAATCTGGTCGGCTTCACGGGAAACTGAGCTGCCTACAACATTGGTGACGGCTACGACCGGGCTTCCCTTCTCTTTGGCCAGACGCAGGGCAGCCAGTGTATCCGCTGTCTCGCCGGACTGGCTGATGACAACTACAAGGGTATCTTCGCCAAGCAGCGGGTCGCGGTAGCGGAACTCCGAGGCAACATCCACTTCAACAGGGAGGCGCAGCATTTTTTCAAAGACATATTTGCCCACAAGGCCGGCGTGATACGCTGTGCCACAGGCTACCATCACTACCTTGCGCAGTGATTTGACCTGGTCATGCGTAAGCTTGATTTCATCAAGAACAACGCCTGTGTCGTTTAAGCGGCTGCGCAGGGTATCGCGGATTGCTTTTGGCTGTTCATGTATTTCTTTGAGCATGAAGTGGTCAAAGCCATCTTTTTCCGCTGACACAGCGTCCCACTCCACGTTAAAGATTGGTTTTTCCACGGAGGCGCCGTTGCCGTTTTCTATTTTGACATCGTTTTTGGTTACTTCAGCCAGTTCACCGTCGTCGAGGATATAGGTCTGACGGGTGTATTTGAGCAGGGCGGGAATATCGGAGGCAATAAAGTTCTCACCCTCGCCAAGGCCGATAACAAGCGGGCTGTCCTTGCGGGCGCAGACCAGTCGGTCGGCTTCATGGCGGCTCATAACCACCAGGGCGTAAGAACCATGGACTTGTTCCATGACCTGCCTGATGGCGGATTTAAGGTCGCCTCTGTAGTAGTGCTCCACAAGGTGGGCCAGCACTTCGGTATCTGTTTCGGAGCGGAAAGAGTGACCTAAAGAGGTGAGCCACTCACGCAGGGCCTGGTAGTTTTCAATAATGCCGTTGTGGATGACAACAAAATGGTTTGTACAGTCGCTGTGGGGATGGGCGTTAGTGTCGCTGGGGCGGCCGTGTGTGGCCCAGCGGGTATGGCCGATACCCACCATGCCGTAGGGACAGCCAATGCCTATCTTATCTTCCAGTTCACACAGGCGGCCCACAGACTTGACCATGTGCAGTTCTCCATTATCAAGCAGTGCTACCCCCGCAGAGTCATAGCCGCGGTATTCCAGTTTCTTAAGACCATCTATCAGTATGGGGTAGGCCTGCTGCCCCCCAATATAACCAACAATTCCGCACATTAAGATTCCCCTTTCTTTTTAGGAAATATTTCACAATTTTTTATTGGTTTACTGCAATACGAATAAGCCACTGGAATCTTCCTTTTGTCCCGGCGATTGCTCACCGGTTTTGTAGAAGTCCTTACGGCCGTGGCCCGGCCGGGAGGCATCCGCCGAGAAAATCGATAAACCTCCTCCTCGTCAGCACGCTGTGCGTGCTCTGGCGCTTGCTATTAAGTTTTGTGTCAGCATTCCTCCTTTAATTAAGTTCCTGCCTGATTACCTCCGCCAGCCCCTCTGCCATTGTATGCAACTGCACTTCATTTGGTCCCTCCAGCATGATACGGACTAGGGGCTCTGTGCCTGATGGACGGACAAGCAGGCGGCCGTGGCCGGCAAGGCCCCGCTCCAGGGTGTTTACAGCGTCTGCTACTCGTTTGTTTGAAGCCAGGCCTTCTTTATTCTCTACCCGGCAGTTAACAAGAACCTGGGGGTAGCGGGTAAAACAGGATGCCAACTCTCGGAGCGGCCTTCCCTTTTCTGAAACAATGGACATCAGCTGCAGTGCTGTCAGCAGGCCGTCACCGGTTGTATTCAGGTCAAGCATGATAATATGGCCGGATTGCTCACCGCCCAGATTATATCCACCGGCAATCATTTCCTCCAGCACATAGCGGTCACCCACTTTGGTGCGCAACAGGTTGACACCTATTTTGTCAACAGCTTTTTCCAGGCCAAGATTGCTCATCACAGTCGCCACCAGTGTGTCTTTCTGCAGGCGGCCGGATTCTTTAAGCGACCCGGCCAGGATAGCCATGATGGCATCCCCATCCACCAGTTCACCATTCTCATCAACAGCCAGTACCCTGTCTGCATCACCATCGAAAGTGAAGCCAAGTTGTGCTTTATGGTCGAGCACAGCACGAACTGCTTCCCCGTAGTGGGTAGATCCGCAGTTGCGGTTGATATTGATGCCGTCGGGAGAGTCATGAATAACTATGACCTCTGCACCAAGGGTTCGGAAAGCCAGAGGCGCAATGTCGGAGGCTGCGCCGTTGGCACAGTCAAGCACTACGCGGCAGCCGGCAAAGGGAACATGGACGGTGGACAGCAGATAGTCCAGATATTGGCGGGCTGCATCAACAAGAGGATAGACGCGGCCTACTGAATTATCGCGGGGGCGGGGAAGATTGTCGTGTGCAAGGTTATAAAGACTTTCCATTTCAGCTTCTACTTCATCCGGAAGTTTAAAGCCATCACCGCTGATGAATTTAATGCCGTTATCGTAGTAGGGATTGTGAGAGGCGGAGATTATAACTCCACCGCAGGCAGGAAGTTTTTTAGTCAGATAAGCGGCGGCGGGAGTTGATACTATGCCGGCCAGGTATACCTGCGCGCCAACTGAAGTGAGCCCGGCTACCAGGGCTGCTTCAAGCATTTCGCCGGAAATACGCGGATCCCTGGCCACCAGGAAGCCTGGGGAGGCATGGGAACGGGAAAGGACATAGGCGGCAACCCGGCCCATTTTGAAGGCCATTTCAGGTGTGAGTTCCTGGTTGGCTACGCCTCGTATGCCGTCTGTGCCAAAGAGTTTGCCCATACTTACCCTCCTTCCGGAGACACTTTAGTATAGCATAGTATAAACTGCTTGACAATTCACAGCTCTTCAATAATAATTTCCACCGATACCAATGTTTTTGAAAGCTCCACCCCTTCCGGAGAGAAAAGTTCCACTTCCCTGGTTATGCTTTCTGTGGCGCCTGTAATGTCTATGGTCTTTGTAGTCAGGACGCTCACTGCCTGCACATAGCTTTCACGGCCGGTCACAGTCACCTCGCCGGGGTTGATGTTAATGGCAGCCACCCTGTAGCCCTCAGCAGGTTCCCCTTCCAGTGACACTTTGACCGGAACATCTTTCTGTGGTAAAAAGACAGGCACCTGTACCTGCACCATATCCTGGTTGACTACGGCCCTTCCCACTTCCCGGCCCAAGTGGTCAACAGCCCGCACAGGCACAACCTGAATTACATTGTCTTCGGCACCACTTATATCTACTTCGGCATTGACCTCAACAACACTATCGAGCACTGAACGGGGGCCGCGCACAAATATCTGGTCGGGGATGGCCACAGGTTCGCCCACAACCCAGCCGTCAACCTGTTTTCCTGTCAATATTACAGAAACCTTCCTCTGCTGCATGATAACTTCTTCCACTTCCACAGTTACCTGCTGGGGATGGAATGACTCCATCCTGATGCCTCGTGGCAGGGCGGCATTTGGAGTAAGGCGGTGCCGTCCTTCGTCGAGCCCCTGCAGGTTAACATAAACTTCAATCTCATGCGGCAAAATGTCATAAACGCGGTCTGCTGCGCCGCGCAGGACAATGTCAATGGTGGCGGGGATCTCCATCAGCTCCAGGCGGTCGTTGAGGTTACGGTATGCCAGCGGTACATTTGTAATGGTACGGGAAACATCCTGCACATTTGTACGCAGGTTGTCACCGGCAACATAAATCCAAAGCGTCAGCGCCAGAAAGAAAGCTATTATTTTGACAATATTATTGCTTTTAAGAAGGCGGTCTATCATCAATGTGACCTCCACTGCCAAAAACTTAAGGACGTGGAAGGAGGTTTCAGGAATTTAAGCAGCATTTGCTTAAGCGTTTTTTCATCCAGGTAGCGTGTTAGCTTACCACTATTGGTAAGAGAAATTACTCCGGTTTCTTCTGAAACTACCAGGACCACAGCATCGGATTGCTCTGAAACACCAAGGGCAGCGCGGTGGCGGGTACCAAGCTCCTTGCTGAGATTGGGGTTTTCAGTGAGCGGCAGGTAGCAGCCTGCTGCGATCAGACGGTTGCCGCGGATAATAACTGCTCCGTCGTGCAGGGGACTGCGGGGAAGAAAAATATTAATGAGAAGTTCGGCGGAAACCTGCCCGTCAATACCAATCCCAGTCTCAACCAATTCATTAAGCCCTGTTTCACGTTCCATCACAAGCAGTGCACCGAGCTTCTTTTTAACCAGCACCTGCACGGCTTTAATTACTTCATCAAGCATTTGCTCAAACTCTTTATCACCATAAAGAAGGCTGGAGCGTGTAAAAATCTTTCCGCGCCCAAGTGACTCCAAAGCACGGCGCAGTTCAGGCTGGAAGACAATGGGAATTGCCACCAGGCCGAGAGTCATAGTATTTCTCAGCAGCCAATGGCTTGTAACCAGCCCAAGCTGCCCGCTGAGGACAGTGGCGATTAAAAGGACGGCCAAACCTTTTACCAGTTGTTCCGCTCTCGTGCCGCGAATCAGCATAATAGCCTTGTAAAAAACATATGTGATTATGGCAATATCCAGTACACTGCGCCAGCTGAACGCGGTCAGCACCTGGAGAAGCTGTGTCATGCGACCGCCCCCTCCGTTTATTCTCTTAGTATTATAAGCCATTTATTTATTTCTGTGAATATTCGCTAAGCAGCGCCAAAACCCTGTTTTTTGGCTAATTCTAAAGAATTTTTAAAATATATCTAGTTCTTACTGAAGAACTCCCGGGTCAACTTAATCACCACTCCACTCAACCCCCACAGTCCGATCAGGTTTGGTATTGCCATCAGCCCGTTTAAAGTGTCGGCCAGTGCCCAGACAGTGCGCAGGCCGCCAATGGCGCCAATGGGAATAAGCGGAATCCAAACCAGGCGGTAAAGCATCACAGAGCGCGAACCGGCCAGGTATTCAAAGCATTTTTCCCCGTAAAACGACCACGCCACAAGTGTGGAAAAAGAGAAAAAGACAAGACCTGTAGCCACGATATAGCCGCCGGGACCGGGCAGCCCCTGGTTAAAGGCGGCTGTGGTCATGCCCGCGCCTTCCAGGCCCTGCGACCAGACGCCGGTGACAAGGATGACCAGTGCTGTCATGGTACAAATAACATGGGTATCAAAAAAAACCTCAAAGATTCCCCACAGGCCCTGGCGGGCCGGATGGTCTGTACGGGCAGCGGCATGGGCAATGGAAGCACTGCCAAGCCCCGCTTCATTGGTAAAAATACCACGCGCGATACCAAAGCGGATGGCCTGCATCACACCGGCGCCGGCGAAACCGCCCACAGCCGCACGGCCGGTAAAAGCATTGCCGATAATGGAGGCAAAAGCAGACGGTATGAGGGGTGCGGCAAGTAGCAGGATAGTGAGGGCGCCGAAAAAGTAGAATGCGGCCATCAGTGGCACCAGCTTATCTGTAATGGATGCCACACGCCTGATGCCGCCGATGATAACCACAGCAGTTGCTGCAGCCAGCACAAGGCCGGTGATAAGAGGCGGAATATTAAAAGCCTGGTTTACTGCATCGGCTACAGAATTGGCCTGCACCATATTGCCGATACCAAAAGCAGCCAGTGCACCAAAGAGAGCAAATAGGACAGCGAGGAGGCGGGAGTTTAAGCCGTGCTCCAGATAATACATGGGCCCGCCAACCACCATTTTACCCCTGGTGCGGCGATAATGCACTGCCAGCACCACCTCGGAATACTTGGTTATCATTCCCAGAAAAGCCGATACCCACATCCAGAAAATAGCACCGGGGCCGCCGAGGGAGATGGCTGTGGCAACGCCTGCGATATTGCCTGTGCCAATGGTAGCCGCCAGTGCTGTTGTCAGAGCCTGGAAGGGGCTGATGTCACCCTTTGCCCCTTTGGCCGGCTTAAAAATACTAAACAGTGTCTCCCGGAGGACAGTGCCGAACTTTCTCACCTGCAGGAACCCCACGCGCCAGGTCAGGTAGAGCCCGGTGGCAATAATCGCTGTAATCATGAGGGGGCCGCCCACAAGATCATGCAGAAAATCATTTATAACGCTAAGTGTGTTGATAAAAATCACTTACACTCCCCCGTCCTCATCTATAAAATAGTATGCCGCAGGCAGGGGAAAACATGTTTGATTTTTAGTTCATGATGAAGTCGCTCTTCCTGCCGCAGTTGGCGCAGGAGTCGCCGCACAGCAGCAGGCGTGTTCTGTAGCCGTCCCGCCCTGCCTGCGCCTTGCCGCAGGCAGGGCAGTAAGTGTGAGCACTGTCGCTACCGGGCACATTACCTATGTAAACATAATGCAGATGTTCCCTGGCTGTCTTACTAAGTTCTGCCATGAGTTCAACCGGTGTCGACGGCAGGGTAAAGCGGTGCTGAGGGTAGTAGCGCGAGAAATGGACAGGAATGGACGGGTTAATGGCGGCAACCCAGGCTGCGAAGCTGCGAACTTCTTCCCTGCTGTCGTTTAGTGTGGGTACCACCAGGTAAGTAAGTTCCACGTGTGCCTCCCTGGCAGCCGTCTCCACATAGCGAAGTACCGGGTCAAGCCGTCCGCGGCAGTTTTGACGATAGTACTCGTCACTGAAAGCCTTGACATCAATATTAAGGGCATCCAGAAACGGCAGAAGCTTTTTTAGTGGTTCGATGTTCAGATAGCCGTTAGTGACAAGGACATTTTTAAAACCTTTATCCCTGACCAGGCGAGCTGTGTCGCTGACAAACTCATACCACATGCCAGGCTCGCTGTAAGTATAAGCAACACCTATATTGTGAGGACCTTTTTGTTTTTCAAGCATAGCTGCAATTCTATCAGGCACAATGGGGACATTTTCACCCTGGCGGTGCCCGCGTGCCAGCTGCCAGTTCTGGCAGAAACCGCAATCCAGATTGCACCCCACAGTTCCTATGGAAAAAATATCACTGCCGGGGAAGAAATGATAAAGAGGCTTTTTCTCTATGGGGTCGGTGGCCATGGCGGCGCAGACCCCATAATTCAGGGCATACAATCTGCCGCTCTCTTCACGTCGCACGCCGCAAAGCCCGGTTTCACCGCTCTGCAGGCGGCAGTGGTGCGGGCAAAGATGGCAGTGGACGCCATTTTCTTTTTTTTCGTAAAACAATGCCTCGTGCATAAATTACCTCCGGTTAATAAAAGCGCTCCACAGTGAAGCGAAAGATGCTGTAGCGCTCGTGCGGCGCAATACCGGCTTTTTGCAGAACAATTGACAGCTGCTCTTCCACAGTATCCACACCGGCGAGGTCTGGAAGCAGAAGGCCTTTCTTGCGTCCGCTCTGAACAATAATACCATAGCGCGCAGGATCAAGCGCATCGGTGCCGGACACTTCCTCCGGCTCAGACAGCACATCGACAGAATAATCCAAAGCAGGCAGCTCGGGCACCGTTACAGGGCGAAATCTCGGGTCGTAGGAGGCAGCGGAGATGGCATTTTCAATTATTTCTTCACCCAGGTTTTCACGCGCCGGCTCAATAGTGCCAATGCAGCCGCGCAGCTGCCCGTCAATTTTAAGTGAAACAAAGGCGCCTGCCTGCTGTTTGCTCAGGGATGTGCCGTGAGGAGGGGTAATAACTTTACCCGTTCTCACATAAGACTCAAGAGCGTTGCGTGCCAGCTGCACATACTCGCTCTCCTCCTTGGCCTGCGGCGACAGGTCTGCTACCAGATAGCCCACACCAAACGGGCCTTCATAAGAAAGGATATCGGGCTTTAGGCGCAGCCCGTGCAGGCTGCCCAGACAGATAAGCAGTGAGCGGTAACCGCATTCCCCCGCCCTTTCCACTTTTTCCCGGTCCAACGCCAGGATTGAGTCCACGTCAGAGTCGCGCAGCAGTTCTGTCAGGCGGGTATCAAACTCCCTGCCTTGCGGAGAATAACCGGCAGGGGCGTCTTTTGTCAGGCGGTGGGACAGGTCCCCGCTGGCTACAATGGCGGCTTTTCTGCCAAGATTGGACAGCGCCCGGGACAGTGCCCGGCCAAACTTATATAGCTGTGGCGGCGGCCAAAAAGCAAAGGTAAGATGGACAAGCGGCAGCTTTACTCCTGCACGTGACAGAAAATAGAGCGGGACCAAAGCTCCGTGGTCCAGAGATAACTCCGCGCCATAAGCTGCTGCTGCCGCTTCATCTAAAACAACTGCTGCCAGGCCGTCTTTTTTTGCCTCTTCTGCAATAGCACGAACAAGCTCCAGGTCATTGGCAAATTCAAAGCCAACGCCATGAGCGCCAAAACGCCCCAGTGTACCGTTTAATCTATCTTGGCCAAGTATGGCCACAGCATCCCTGAATGCCGGACCATGGGGTGAAATTATAATCAGTGTATCAGCACCGCTTTTATTTACACGGCGTGACATTTCGTCCATCGCACCGGCTGTGGACGCGACTTTTTTTACATCCATCCCTCCCACCTCGGGAACAAGAATTGGGGGATGAGGGTAAATCCCGGCGGAAACAATATTATTCAACCCGGTTGCCTCCTTTGCGCGCGGCAGTGCGCCTGTTGACTATATAATAATCCAAAATACGGTTTAAATCAATTTTTTCGTATCTTTTCTCCAGCACCGCGCACTCATTTCTTTTTAAGCTAAATTGTAATAAAATAAGGGTAATTCTCTATAAAAAGGAGATTATGATGACGACTGATAACAAACTTATTTTCCAAATGGATATTGTTGAAGTATTTACACAACTAAAAAGCAGAGAAGATGGGCTTAGCCCGCAAGAGGCGGAGGAACGCCTGGCAAAGTACGGTGAAAACAAAATAGAAGCGGCAAAGTCCACAGGAATTTACAGGATTATGCTGGAGCAGTTTATGGATCCCCTTATATATATTCTGCTGGCTGCAGCAGCAGTTACTACGCTGCTGGGGGAATTAACCGATACTTATGTAATACTGGCTGTGGTATTTATTAATGCCATTATCGGCTTCACCCAGGAATTTAAAGCCGAAAAAGCAATCAGCGCACTGGCCGAGCTAACAGTTCCCATTTCCCGGGTAATACGAGCAGGAAAGACTATGTGATGGAGATAGATAAAGCAATCAGGCGCTCCGGCACTGCTAAAAGTAAGAAACCAGGAACCTAAATTCCATGGTTTATAGAATTCCTATGTAGGAATAAATAAAAAAACGGCGAATTAAGATAAGTGTGTTTTAGTTCAGCCCTGCGTTATTCTGTAAAATAGCGGTTTATACCAAGAAATACAGCCCATGCCACTTTAGCCTGATAGCGCTTGTCGGCAAGCAGGCGCCCTTCCTTTCGATTGGAAAGAAACCCGGCTTCCACCAGGGCAGCGGGTGCAGGCGATTCGTTAAGGATAAAATAATTCCCCGGTTTCGCCTGGCGGTCGGTATTTTTAAGAACTCTCGCCAACTCTTCCTGCAAGATCAAGGCCAGTCGCTTCCCCTCAGAAGAATCGTCACAGTAAAATACCTGGGAACCGGACCAGCGGGAAGATGATATGGAATTTACATGGATGCTGACCACCAGATCGGGATTGGCTGCATCAATAATTTGTTTGCGATGCTCCATGTCCTGTCTTTTTTTTGGCCCCGCCGCCGGCAGGCTCAGTAAATCGTAGTCGCCCTCTCTGGTCATTACCACTTTTGCGCCAGCGGCCTGCAGGCAATCACGTAAAGCCAGCGAGATAGCCAGGGTAATATCTTTCTCCTTAAGGCTGCCTGCTGACACACCAGGGTCGTAACCCCCATGGCCGGGGTCAATAACAATAGTTTTACGTGAGAGCGGGAGTCCCGGGCGGATAGCGGGATGGGCATTGGCTGATATTTCACGCCAGAAAAGCAACAGCAAAACAACTGCCAGCAAAATTAAAATTATAAGGTCGATTTTTGTTTTACGGGCAGCCAGGCAGACTATACGCAAAATTACCCCTCCCTTTTATATGATAATTATGAAGTAAGGGAGAGGGATATGAACAGGGGGAGAGTCTTTGCTAAAAAATGACCTGACACTGGAATATCCGGAGGTGGAAAGAGGGAAAAGCGATCCGTTCGCCCTGTTTACCACTTTCTTTAAAATCGGAGCATTTACTTTTGGTGGCGGCTATGCCATGCTGCCCATCATTAAGCGTGAAGTGGTAGACGATAAACACTGGCTCACAGAGGAAGAATTTGTTGATGTCCTTGCTGTTGCCCAATCTTCTCCCGGAGCGGTGGCAGTTAATTCCGCTGTGTTTATAGGAACCAAACTGCGAGGCATTGTTGGCGCCTTCTCTGCGCTCCTCGGTGTGATAATGCCTTCTTTCCTGATTATCCTTATCATAGCCCTTTATTTTGCCCGCTTTACATCTCATCCGGCGGTCGTGGCCGCATTTGCCGGCGTGCGGCCGGCCATAGCGGCGCTGATTGCCGCCGCCGTTGTAAAAATAGGCAAACCAGTGCTTAAAGAACGCCGCAATATGGCCCTTGCTCTTATGTTTATAGCGCTTTCCATCGGCCTTGGCTTGCACCCGATAATTATCATCGTTACAGGAGCCTCTGTTGGCATACTGCTGCACCGCATTGCACCCGCTAAAGGAGAAACATCATGATTATATTGCAGCTGTATCTGGCCTTCCTCAAAATCGGCCTCTTCAGTATCGGCGGCGGTTATGTAATGCTGCCACTGATCCAAAAGGAAATAATTGAATCCCACGGCTGGCTCACACTGCCGGAGTTTGTGGATATCCTCGCAATCGCAGAGATGACGCCTGGGCCCATAGCCATTAATTCTGCAACTTTTATCGGCTTTCGCACCGGAGGCATACCCGGGGCCTTGTTAGCCACGGCAGGAGTTGTTACGCCCTCGCTGGTCCTCATGGTGCTGGCAGCCAGCATTCTCAGACGTTTTTACGAAAACCAATGGGTGAGAGCGGCTTTTAGCGGATTGCGCCCTGCTGTGGTGGCGCTGATTGTGGGGGCAGCTGTTTTTGTTGGCAGGGCTTCAATTCTCGACCCATTGTCAGCAGTTATCGCCGCAGCAGTTTTTGTACTGCTTGTTTTTACACGGCTCCATCCTATTTTAGTGCTGCTTCTGTCCGCAGTGTCCGGCCTTTTACTCTATCTCTGACTCTTTAGTCAACTAAAAAATCCGGGACTAATCTGTGTCCCGGATTTTCTTTGCCGGCATGCCTCCGACGGTGGTGTGCGGCTCTACATCACAGTTCACCAGCGAGCAGGCGGAAACAACCGCCCCTTCACCCACACTGACACCCGCCAACACAGTGGCGTTTGCCCCTATCATCACGTCCCGCCCAATTATGACTTCCCCGGTGCCCCAGCTGTCCACGAGGAATTCATGGGCCAGTATGGTGGCATTGTAGCCGATGATGGCGTTGTCTTGGATAGTAATGAGCTGCGGGAAAAAAGGGTCAAGCATGGCCATCAGCCCAACCCTCACGTCCCTGCCGACTTTTATCCCCACCAGGCGGTAAAGTATATTTTTTAATCGGAGGGAAGGGCAAAAACGGCAAAGATGGATAATGGCAAAATTAAAGTAGACGCGCAGTGGAGAAACATAGCTCGTCCAGTAACAAAGTGAGTTTTTCGGGCCTGGGACTTTGTACCGGGTAATTTTGCGCATTACTCTGTCACCGCCTTAATTATCTCGGACAGGCGCTGCTTGTATTCGTGACGCTCCACTACTGTACCTGTGATTATAATATCAGCGCCGGCCAGGATTAACTGCCTGGCCACAGCAGCTGTGCGTATTCCGCCGCCTACTATGACAGGCACATCTACCACTTTCTTTATGGCGCGCACCATGTCGGGTGGAACTGTTACAGGCGAACCGCTGCCGCATTCCAGGTAAATATACTTAACTCCCAACATCTCCGCGGCCACGGCGTAACCACTGGCCGTCCAGAAATTATCACGCTCAATCAGGTCGGACTCACCCATCTCACCTACACTCATCCCCGGTTCAATCACCAGGTAGCCCGTAGGCAGTATCTCCACGTCAAGTTTTTTTAGGATCAGGGCGCTCTGCGCCTGCGTCCGTATCAGAAAATCCACATTACGGGAATTAAGAAGAGTCAGAAAAAGAACAGCATCAAAGCTCATACTAAAAACCTTGCTCTGGCCTGGAAAGAAAATGACAGGCTTATTGCTTACTTCCTTGATGGCGGAGACAGTCTCAGTCAGGTTAGCCTGCTCAACACCGGTGCTGCCACCGACCAAAAACCCGTCAGTGCCTAATCCGTCCGCAGCAGCAGCAATCTCTTCAGCGCGCTTTGCCGTTTGCTTGGGCGGGTCGATAAGTGTGAGATGGACGGGCCGTCTGGTTATGGTTTCTTCAAGGATTCTGCGTACATGCATTTTAAGCCCTTCCTATCTTTAAGAGTTAGTAACATTATAGCCAAGATATCAAATGTTTTCAATGAGTTAAAATTTGGTTACATAATATCTATTCAAAGTGCTGAAGCTATATTTCTCCTTCTTTTCAGAATCCCAGTCAACAGTTTCCAACTCACAGGGCCAACCACGTCACTGAAAGGCCCGCAAAGACTTTCTTGCATTTTTTTATTTGCATTTTCTGCTAATTACGGTGTATAATGTGTTTACCGACTGTTTTCTCCGAAAGGTCAAGGAATCTATACTCCTTTGTTGGTTAGATTTCACTAGGCGCCCAGGTCTGGAAAACAGGAGGACCACTAACAAAGGAGGTTTCTTTATGAGCTATGAGGACAAGACTCTCGTATGCAGGGACTGCAAGCAGGAATTTATTTTTACTACCGGAGAACAGGCTTTCTACGCAGAAAAAGGCTTTGAAAACGAACCTGCACGCTGCCCATCATGCCGGTCATCCCGCAAACAGCGCGGCAACAGCGGCGGCGGACGCACAGAACGCCGTATGTTTGACGTGACCTGCTCCGGTTGCGGCTGTGAAACACAGGTACCCTTTAATCCTACCAACGATCGTCCGGTGTACTGCCGTACCTGCTTCCAGAACAAGATGTAGTTAAGGCAGTTAGAGAAAGATTTATCTTGACAGGAACTCTTGTCCCTGTCTATAATGTTATAAAATACTCAAAAGCAATGATGGGGAAGTTGGATGACAAACGGGCTTACAGCGAGCCGGTAATGGTGGAAGGCCGGCAGCCACGGGTTATCGAGGTTCACCCCGGAGTTCCGTGCTGAAGTTTTAGTAGGCGCAGGCGGCTTCCACCGTTAACAGGATAGGGTATCGACTTTGTCCGTACCTGATAAAGATGGGATACTTATTTATTTGTATCCAACTAAGGTGGTACCGCGGGAGAATCTCCCGTCCCTAGAGGACGGGAGTTTTTTTATTTCATTCAGCCAGCATCACCAAAGCCTGGGAGCCATGACTGTAATTTCCATACTTAAAATCCCCAAAAGTTTTTACAGCACTGAATCCGGCCCGGTGAACAGCATCTTCCAAGTCCGCCCGCCTTATTGGTCTTAGTTCCACACTGTTTTTAAAACGTTGGCTGACTCCGTTTTCCGCTGTCACTTCCAGCACAGAGTCAAACACCAACTTTTCTGAACCCTGGGGTCGGTAGGTGCGTAAAAAGCGCAGACCCTTTCGCTCTATAAGAGGCAGGTCGGTATCACCAAGAGATAGAATGCGGTCAAAATTGACTATCTGGAGGACAGCCACGCCCTTGTCCCGCAGTACGCTCCTCATGGCTGCAAGCGCCTTGTCCAGGTCTCCCTCATCAAGCAGATGGGCAAGTGAATTACCAATACACAAAAGGCCGTCAAAAGTAAGCCCAAGTGACTGTGGCTCCCGCATATCGCCCACTGAAAAGTTAACTGCCACCTTGTGTGTGGCAGCTTTCTCCTTTGCCAACTCCACCATTTGCGGTTCAATGTCGGTACCGTAGGCTTCATAGCCCAACCGTGCCAGTTCCAGCGCATAAGTGCCCGTGCCGCAAGCCAGGTCTAAAATTCGCCCGGCTCCCCGGGTCTTAAACTCTCTGTCCAGGAAAGCGATTTTGCCCGGTTCAGATGGGAATACCACATCATAATATTTGGCCAGCTGCTCGTAAAACAAAAAATCTCCTCCCTTATGGTTGACACATCTTTATCACCCTCGCACATTGCTCTGCTGTATCAGCAAGGTTGCCGCGGGCTTCTGTCATGGCATCCGAAAGGCTCATTGGCCGCGGTATTGTGCTGAAATATGCATCAATACCATGTGCAAGCACAAGCTCAGCCCCATCACCAAGTGAGCCCACCAGGGCAAGGACGGGCACGTTATAATTTTTAGCCAGTTTGGCTACGCCCACGGGAACCTTGCCAAAAGTAGTCTGCCTGTTTAACTGCCCCTCCCCTGTCACAACCAGGTCAGCTCCTTCCTGCAGGGCCTTTTCCATATTTACCACTTCCAGTACAACTTCTACGCCGGGACGCATGTCGGCGCCAAGAAAAGCCACCAGCCCCGCGCCCAGTCCCCCAGCTGCCCCTGCTCCGGGTATGTCTTTAACATCCTTACCAATATCCCTTTTTATGACCTCTGCAAAATTATGTAGGATTTGATCCAACACCGGCAGCATCTCAGGAGTAGCACCCTTTTGGGGGGCGTAGACATAAGAAGCACCGGACGGCCCGCATAAGGGGTTTTTAACATCTACGGCAACCACAATTTCAACATCTTTCAGCCGCTCATCCAGGCCGCCCACCTCAACAGATGATAGTTCTCTTAGGCCTTTAGCGCCAAGAGCTATCTCTTTTCCTGTACCACTCAGCAGGCGTGCGCCAAGAGCCTGAGCCATACCGGCGCCGCCGTCGTTGGTGGCGCTGCCGCCAATGCCCACTATTATTTTCTTACAGCCGGTGTTAAGAGCGCATTTAATCAATTCTCCCGTGCCGTAGGTTGTGGTCAGAAACGGATTGCGCTGCTCCGGCGGAACAAGCGGCAGCCCGGAGGCAGCAGCCATTTCAATCACGCAGATGGCGCCCTCACTAAGCAGCCCCAGGAAGGCATCAACAGGTGTTCCCAGTGGCCCGGTAACCCGGCATTTCAGCTGCCGCCCGCCCGAGACAGCCGCCAGACTGCGCACCAGGCCTTCTCCCCCGTCAGACATGGGAAATTTGACGATATCAAGGTCCGGGAATACGCGTTTAAAGCCATCGGCTATTGCTTCTGCCGCCTGGCTTGCATCCAGGCTTTCTTTAAAAGAGTCTGGTGCCACAATGATACGCTTCATTTCCCCAATCCTTTCCGGTTATATATTCCTACCAGAGCTATTACTGGTTTTTCAGGCTTAACGGGTTTACCAGATTCGGTATTGTCTCTCCCTTTAATCCGGCCAGAAGGTTTGTGGCTGCCATCACCGCCATTTTGGTCCTGGTCTCGGTGGTAGCGCTGGCAGTATGAGGCGTAATCACGACATTATCAAGTTGACTCAACCCATCTGCAAGCCTGGGCTCATCTTCAAAAACATCAAGCCCGGCCCCGGCGATTTCTCTTGTCTTCAAAGCTTCCACCAGTGCTTTCTCATCCACTACAGGCCCGCGGGTAGTGTTTATGAGGAAAGCTGTTTTTTTCATCATCTTTAATTCTCTCACGCTTATCAGGTGTTTTGTTGAGGATGTAAGGGGCACATGAAGAGAAACATAATCTGCTTCCTGCAAAATGCTGTCAAAATCCTTATATTCCACGCCGAGTTTTAGCTCTTCTTCCTGGCTGAGGCGAGATCTGCTGTGATAAATTACTTTCATGTTAAACCCTACGGCGCGCCTGATCACTGCCCGCCCAATGCGACCAAGGCCGATGATACCCAGGGTTTTGCCATAAACATCCGTCCCGAGTAAAAACATGGGTCCCCATCCCTCAAATTTGCCATCCCTGAGAAGCCGGTCGCCTTCTACAACTCTCCTGGCACAGGCCATGAGCAGAGCCCACGTCAAATCAGCCGTCGATTCAGTTAAAACGCCTGGGGTATTAGAAACAGGAATTTTTCTTTGCGTGCAGGCTTCAACATCAATATTGTTAAAGCCAACACCATAGTTGGCAATCATCCTAAGACTAGGATTGAGGTCAAGCAGTCCGGCGTCAATTTCATCTGTGATCAGACAAAGCAGCCCCTCAATACCTTTAATATTATCTTCGAGTTCCGGCCTTTGCAGTACCCTGTCATTAGGGTTTATCTTCATTTCACATTCACTGTCAATCATGGACAAAGCCTCTTGGGGCAGCTTTCTGGTTACATAAACTCTCGGTCTTTTCATGTTAATTGCCTCCTTGTATGCTATAAAAGTTATATTACTATTAGACATTAAAGATTTAATTACCTTTTAAAATTCAGAGCCGGGTGCAATATCTTCAGGGATTGGGAGCTTACCCGAGCTGAATGAATAACTAATAGCTTTCTGGTTACAGCTGTCTACACAACTCCCGCAAAGCGTACATTCTGTGTTTGACGCAACTCCCGCACTCACCATTGTGCTGACCTGCAGGCTCATCGGGCATGATTTATCACATTTTTTGCATTCTGTGCATTTATCCCTACTTACCTGCAGACGCAGTGAGGGATAGCCCAAAAAATCCTTTATCTTTGTGCCTAGTATTCCAAATACACCAAAAGGGCAGAAGTAGTGGCAGAAACCCATTTTCCCTAAAAGTGTGGGCAGAAGAACAATAATAATTAGCATGAAATAAGTAATATTTGATGCCGGGCTGTCAAGAGAGACTACATTCTCTGTGTTGTATAAAAGATCTATCCTCAGGTAGCCTCCCACTCTAAACGCCAAAAAAGCGACTGACCCAACCCAGGCTAGCCACAAAAGGTACTTAACACTTCTCAGGTAGTTTATTTCTTTGAGTTTTTTCTCTGCTGCCGCCTCTTTTAACATCTGCAGGCCACCAAAGGGGCAAATGTAACTGCAGGCTGCCCTGCCGATCAGCAATGAGGCCATAAACCAAAAAGTCCAGGTTATAAGGCTGGCAGACACTACCCTATTTAATGTGCCCTCAATCATTAAATAGGGCGAAAAATAGTTAAATGTAATGGGAAACAGTAAAAAACTGAAGAAAAGGATGCTTTTGCGCATTCTCTGCCTGGCCATCAACATACCCCCTTATATTAATCACTGTTGGATTCCAATTTATCTTTTACAATGCCAAGCCACTTCAAATCAGTTTCAAAGCGCATAATACCCGCATCGAGATAGAGGGCAAGAAAAGGGTCCATATCTTCTCCGTGCTCTTTTTTAGTTTCCGACAGTGTAATGTAATGTCTCTTGACTTCGGATATCTGGTTATTTACAAGACTGAGAGCCGATTCTTTTGGTGTATAGCTGAAAAACATCATTTTAAGGTAAAACTCATCCTTGATCTGCTTCACAAAAGCCGGTTCGGACAGCCATTTTGCAAAGTCTTCTTTTCCAGTTTGAGTGATGCTGTAAACTATTTTTCCTCTTTTATTCTCCTGCCTAATGCTGACCCTTTCAATGAGCCCTTCTCTTTCCATTTCTTTAAGCAAGGGATATAACCGTCCGTAGTTAATAGTCCAAACATAGCTCACAGAACGCTCAAATATTTGTTTTAGCTCATACCCGTGCATGGGCTTATAATTTAATAACCCCAGAATAATATATTTAGTGGTCATTTATACCTCCAGAGTGCTACCTGTCATTTGATTTAATAGCATAATCCCAATATTTTGTTACGTGGTAGATATACATATCGTGAGGAACTAAAGGCTCATTGAGCGCTTTTTTGGTATCACCAGTCAAACGTAAATCTGTTACCAACTCGTGCCCGGCCTGTCGTAAAAGGGTTTTATATTTTTCTATTACCGGTAGCAGTTCTTTAACCGGAGCGAGCAGGAACGGCCCCTGGCCGCGGTAGATCTCCGCTATAACTTCGGAATGCAGGTTTCTTGCCACTCTTTTCATCAGTAGTGATAGTACCTGGAAATGGCTTTGCTCCGGGAAACCTGCATTACTGATTATCACAAGCTTAGGTACCCTTTCAAAACTGGCTGAATAGCCCTCGCGATCGCCGTGCCTGTATTCGCCCTGCTCATCCTTCTCAAAATACGGTGTCCCCAAAGGAATGCTCCTGTCCATAAAGACCTTCAATATACCTGAGACATTGTCAATATAAAGCGGCGTGGCAAATACAACAATATCAGAGTTTTTCAGTTTGACCAGCAAATCCGCCATATCATCTTTAATTACACACTTACCCAGATGTTTTGTCCAGCAGCTGAAGCATCCCAGGCAGTGCTTTATCTTTCTCTTTGCCAGTAAGATATTTTCCACCTCCGCCCCTGCCTGCGAAGCGCCTGCCAAAAACTCCTCTACCATAATGTGTGTGGCGCTTTTCTTACCTTTGGGACTGCCGTTAAAAGCGGTTATTTTCAACATGCTCATCCTTTCTATTCCCTTTATATACAACAAATCTACAGTGGTAATATATTATATGTAATATATTAATATTAATATGTCGCACGTCTGTTTGTCAACTCAAGAAAAAAAAAGTATCTAAAAAGATGGGGAAAAGAACGCTTCTTATACTAACACCGAGGTCCATACAAACATTATGAAAAGTAGCAGTTCAGGGATTTGTTTCCACCTGGCTTGTCTGCTATAATAGAGTAGACATCGAATCTGTACACAAGCAGCGCCGGTAGGTAGGCTGCAGCATATAAAGGGGAGTTAGGACATGAACAATGAGTCTGAAGTTAGATCCAATTTTATTTTCAACTTAATCACCAAAGATCTTGAGGAAGGAAAAAACAACGGCCTGGTCCATACCCGGTTTCCACCTGAACCAAACGGCTACCTGCACATTGGACATGCCAAGGCTATCCTTCTTAATTACACCATTGCCAAGAACTTTAATGGCAAGTTCAACCTGCGCTTCGATGATACAAATCCTGTCAAGGAAGAACAGGAATTTGTCGATTCTATTATTGAAGACATCCGCTGGCTGGGTGCAGATTGGGAAGACCGCCTCTTCTTTACATCAGATTCTTTCGAGTCCAAGTATGAGTTTGCACAGCATTTGATAAAAGCCGGCCGGGCTTATGTTTGTGACCTGAATCCGGAACAGATTCGCGAATACAGGGGAACGCTTACAGTGCCCGGCAAGGAAAGCCCCTACCGCAATCGTTCAGTGGAAGAAAACCTTGACCTTTTTAAGAGGATGAGAAAAGGAGAATTTCAAAACGGAGACCGGGTTCTCCGGGCAAAGATTGATATGTCCTCAGGCAACCTGAATATGCGCGATCCCGTACTTTACCGGATACTCCACGCCCAACACCACAGGACCGGGGATAAGTGGTGTATTTACCCGATGTATGATTTTGACCACCCCTTTACCGACGCCCTGGAGGGAATTACCCATTCACTGTGCTCCATTGAATATAGCGACCACCGGCCGCTGTATGACTGGGTGGTGGATAATGCCCTGGAGCTGATGCCGGAAGTTATTAAATGCCGCTCGCGGCAGACAGAATTTGCGCGTTTAAACCTCTCTTACACAGTTATGAGCAAGCGCAAGCTGCGACGCCTGGTTGAAGAAGGGCATGTTCAGGGCTGGGACGACCCAAGAATGCCCACCATCGCCGGCCTGCGACGGCGTGGCGTAACTCCCGCGGCCATCGCAGACTTTTTAGACCGTGTCGGAGTTGCCCGCTCAGACAGCACAGTGGATTTGGCGATGCTTGAGTACTGCATCCGCGAGGACCTGGAGAAAAAAGCACCGCGTATGATGGCAGTGCTGGAGCCTCTGAAAGTGGTAATCACCAACTGGCCCACGGACAAGACCGAACTGTTGGAGTTGGAGAATATGCCCGGCGACGAGGGCGCCGACACACGGCAGGTTCCTTTTGGGCGCGAAATTTTTATTGAGCGGGAAGACTTTATGGAAGACCCGCCAAAGAAGTTCCACCGGCTCGCACACGGCCAGGAAGTCAGACTGAAAGGCGCCTATGTGATTCTGTGTGAAGAAGTCATTAAGGACGAAGATGGAAATGTCACTGAACTGCGCTGCACCTATGACGCCAAGACTAAAAGCGGCGAAGACACCAGCGGTAAAAAGATCAAAGGCGTAATACACTGGGTATCAGCCAAACACGCTGCCGTGATTACAGTTCGCCTCTACGATACACTGTTCACCAAGGAAAACCCCGAGGCCGAGGAAGACGGCGACTTCACCATCAACCTCAACCCTGACTCCTTACTAACCCTCACTGATATTCCGGTAGAGCCGGCCATTGCCGCCGCGCGCCCTGGCAGCCGTTTCCAGTTTATGCGCAAGGGCTATTTCTACCTGGACCCGCAAGAGGCCAAAGAAGGTATGATCATCTACAACCGTATCGTCGGCCTCAGGGACTCCTGGGCCAAAATCAGCAAGTGAATTGACTAAACTCATTTTATAAACAACCCGCAGCCGGTGAGCGTGCGGGTTGTTTGTTTTAGTTAGCATTGTTTGACTTGAGCTGTTTACCAGTGATTAATCACCTCAGTATAACAACAGTAACCCCGTCATTACCTGAAATCCTTTGCTGATAACTTTCCAACGACTTGCATATGCCCAACATTTCTTGCTTCCTGTCAAGCCATTGTTCCCCACCAACAAAGGTTCTTACTATGCCCCTCATACCAGGCTCGCCAAGGCACCTCTTTACTGCGGGCTTTATGGCGCCGCCACTGCCGGAAGAACCATAGCCGTGTATAAGGATAACTGCTTTATAGCCCTGCCCTTTTAATGTTGTTAATGAATTCTTCATGCTCCTGACCGCATCTTCTACTGTAGGCCTGTTGTATTCCAAATTGACTTCCGCTACTTTTCTTTGATTGTAAATTTAAAATTGCACCTCCCTGAACCGCTTGACTGCATTCTTACTAATAGCATAGCAACTGCCTGTTCTTTGTCAACTTATAAATTTTCAGAACAGCTTTAATGACTATAAATTAGCTCCATGATCTCTTATATGTATTCTCTCAAAAGCATTCCACTTATTGTTATTGACATTCAAGATGGCTTACATTATTGTAGAAAATGGGTTAGTGTACCAATATCTTATGCAAAAAAGGGGATTTAACAGTGATTAATAATGAGCAGATACAGGCACTCACAGATATTTTGTCAAAATTCACCTCTGTAATCGGTAAACGCCTTCCCGACGATGTGACGGATAAGCTTAAAGAGCTGAGGGATAAGGAAGAAAACTATCTTTCCAAAGTGGTTTATAACTCAATGTTTGAGAACCTGGAGCAGGCCATTAAACTTGACCGTCCTGCCTGTCAGGATACAGGAGTAATTAACTATTTTCTAAAGGCAGGTTCAAACTTCCCTTATCTGGCACAGTTAAAGGATGTCCTGGTTGAAGCAGTAAAAATTGCAACAATTGACTCACCGTTGCGGCATAATGCTGTGCAGATATTTGATGAGGTAAATACAGGAAACAATACAGGTGAAAGAGCTCCTTTTATTCACTGGGAAATCGTTGATGACAGTGACGGGATTGAAGTTGAAGTGTATATGGCAGGAGGCGGCTGCAGCCTTCCGGGAAGAGCCATAACACTTATGCCATCAGCAGGGTATGAAGGTGTTGTAAAGTATGTATTTGATACAATGGTAGATTGGGGGATTAACGCCTGTCCTCCTCTTCTGGTCGGCGTTGGTATTGCAGGTTCAGTGGAAAACGCGGCACTTCTATCTAAAAAAGCAATTCTGCGGCCAATCGGCACATCCCACCCAAATCCTAAGGGCGCTGAAGTGGAAAGGGTACTTGAGAAAGGCCTTAATGAATTAGGCCTCGGGCCTCAGGGACTCTCAGGAAATTTTAGCGTGATGGGAGTTCACATTGAGTCCGCGGCAAGGCATCCTTCTACAATCTCTGTGGCAATTAATGTGGGGTGCTGGGCCCACAGGAGAGGCACTATTCGTATAAAAGGCGACATGTCATATGAAATTATTTCACACAAGGGGATAACACTATGAAGAAAATCCTGAAAACTCCTATAAAAAATGAAGATATTGCAGACATCAGGATTGGTGATGTCATCTATTTAGATGGCCATATTATCACCTGCCGTGATGTGGCCCACCGCAGGCTTATAGAGCGGGGCATGGAGTTACCCATAGACCTCAGGGGGCTTGCTATTTTTCATGCCGGCCCAATTGTAAAAAAAGATGGAGATAAGTATACCATGATCTCCATTGGCCCTACCACCAGTATGAGGATGGAAAAGTTCGAAAAGGAATTTATTGAACAAACAGGCGTTAAGTTAGTCGTTGGCAAAGGCGGTATGGGAGCTAAAACAGCCCAAGCTTGTAAAGAACAAAAAGCGCTTCACTGTGTGTTTCCTGGAGGGTGTGCAGTGCTGGCTGCCACCGAGGTTGAGGAGATAGAGGGCGTCGAGTGGACCGAGCTCGGCATGCCGGAATCATTGTGGATTTCCAGGGTTAAAGAATTTGGCCCTTTGATTGTCTCAATCGATACAGAAGGCAATAACCTTTTTGAGAACAACAAAAAAATATTTAATGAACGTAAGGACCGTATTGTTGAAGAAATATCCAAACATGTCCGTTTTATAAAGTAGCCACACAGATAACGCCCCTGAATTCAGTTTTTTTAATACTACTCAGGGGCATTTCTATTGGAGATAAATATAACAATTCAGTGAAAGAGAGGATGGTAAAATGTATCAATCACCTTATTCCTATATCGATACACCCGCATTGCTAATTGACTATGATATCATGTTAAAAAACCTACAGGACATGCAGAAAAAAGCAAATCAGTTTCATGTCGGCCTGAGGCCCCATACCAAAACCCATAAGATGCCTGAACTTGCGAAACTGCAGGTAAGAGAAGGAGCAAGGGGCATAACTGTAGCTAAGGTCAGTGAAGCTGAGATGATGGCTGAAAATGGGTTGGATGATATTTTTATTGCCAATGAAATTGTTGGTATCAGTAAGTTAAGGAGAATCAGGGATCTAAACAGGAAAATCGATGTAAAACTGGGTGTAGATAATCAGTATCAGGTAGATCAGCTGGAAGAAGTATTTGGGAGTGAAGAAAAACCTATAGAAGTGTTGATAGAGGTAGAGGTTGGAGAAAATCGAACTGGTGTCATTACCGATGAACAGTTGATAAGCCTCGCCCAATACATAGATGAAAAAAGAAGTGTGACTTTAAAAGGGGTATTCTCACATGAAGGCCACTCCTATAGGGCAAAGGACACAGAAGAATGTATCAGGGTTTCCACAGAAGCGCAGAAAAAAACTCTAAGGGCAGCTAATCTCATAAGAGAGCTCGGGATAAACATTGACACTGTCAGTATAGGGGCCACACCATCACTGATGAACTGTGAAATCATCGATGGAATAACTGAAATACGGCCTGGTACATATATATTAATGGATGCAGCACAGGGAAATGCAATAAACAGCTTTGCCAGATGTGCCGCCACTGTTATCGTAACAGTGATAAGCAAACCCACAGATGAAAGGGTTGTTGTTGATGCCGGCGCCAAAGCCTTAACCGCCCAAAGCCGTGGCGAAGGAATCTGTTATGCTCCGGGAAACGGGGTAATTAAAAATTCTGACGGTATCAGGTTGAGTAGCGTATATGACGAACATGGGCTGATTTATAATAAAGATTTTGCGAGTCAGGTGGAGATTGGCGATAAAATTGAGATAATACCAAATCATATATGCCCGGTGTGTAATTTGTATAACAAGGCGTATTTGGTTTCCCGCGGAGAGGTACTGCATGAGGTCCCTATTCTTTGTAGAGGAAAATTAGTGTAAAGTCCTTCTCAAATAGTTATCGTAGCGACTCTTTAAGTTGCTTTTTATCAAGTTTCCCCAAAGGCGTGTATGGCATATTGTCAACAAAAGTTATATCTTTTGGCAGCTGGAATCTTGCGACCCTGGGGCGCAGCCATACAAAAAGTTCTTCTTTTGTAATATCAGCATTTTTAACCGGGAGTACAAATGCTTTCAACCTATGTCCAAAAGCTTCATCACAGACACCTATAACTGCCACATCTGCTATCTGAGGGTGATTTATTAATACCTGCTCAATCTCAATCGGATAAACATTCTCACCAGCTGAAACAACCATATCATCCGCTCTACCACACAAAAAATAATACCCGTTATCATCTTGATAACCTAAATCACCAGTTTCTATCCAGGATTTACTGTTGCTTATCGACCATCTGTTTTTAATGCAAAACCGGCCTACCTTACCAAGTTGTACTTCGAATTAAAAAGCCTTTTTGCCGACGATTTGCCAAAGAGACTATAATGGGAAAGAGAAGTGAAGTTTTTGGATAAGAGGCTTATTTATAATAAGATGAAATCACTTTACCCCTTCATGGAATATTTTAACACTGATCAAGAACAATTATTTATCACTAATATGTTTAGTCGCCACTATTCAGCGGGAAGCATTCTTCTGGAAGATGGATTTAGCGGCAACAATATCTTTTTCATCTTAGAAGGCTCGGTTCGGATCTCCAGGATTTCAGAAGAGGGCAGAGAAGTTATTTTATACCGGATTTACAAGGGCGACTTCTGCCTGATGACAGCCTATAGCATCATGACTGACATAGACTTTCCGGCTATTGCTCAAGTGGAGAAAAAAACAGAAGTGATAGCTTTGCCGGCCATGATTTTCAAAGATATCTTAACAGAAAATCCGCAACTCCAGAGCTTTATTTTTACAAGCTCTTTAAACAGGCTCAAAGACGTGATAGTAGTATTAGAGAACATTACTTTCACCGGTATCAAACAACGTCTGGCCAAGTTTCTGTTGATGATGGCAAACCAACGCTCAAGCCATACGCTTAAGATTACTCATGAGGAGATAGCTTTAGAAATAGGCTCATCCCGTGAGGTTATCAGCCGAACGCTGAAAAACTTAGAGGACGCAGGAATTGTCGGGCTTTCCCGAGCTCAAGTCCAGATATTATCCCTGGATTCTTTAAAAAATATCTGTTCCTGTGACTAAGTCACAGTACTAACCTCTCTGATGTTGTATTATCTAATTACAGTGTAGCTCCGGAGCACACAAAAGTTTAAAAAAACAAAGGAGAGAACATAATGAAAAAGAATTGGAAAGTTTTTGGGACTAGCACATTGTTGGCAGTGACATTGGTTTTTGGCTTGGTTTTATCTTCTGCTTTTGGTTCTCCAGCTGTCTTTCCGGGTAGAGGTAACAGTAACCCGTTTGGAGTGAATGATCAAACTGAACAGCCTCAAATGCAAATGATCCTGGAAAATGAAAGCAAGTATGGTTTTGCTGAAACAGTGGAGTTGTTTGAACAAAATGTTGCGGCAGCCGGCTGGTCCGTAGTCGGAGTTTATGATTATAAAGAGATTTTGGCTCAGAAGGGCTTTGATATACTCGATATTAAGATCTTTGCACTGTGCTCAGGCAAATACTCAGCTGCAATTTTAGAACTTGATCACGAGCGTATGGTATCTCCCTTAATGCCTTGCACCATTTCAATTTATGAAAAAAGTGATGGCAAAACCTATATTGCACAGCTGAATGCAGGTGAAATGGCTGCTCCTTTCGGAGGAGTAGTTGCTGAAGTAATGGAGGCGGTTGCAATAGATACAGCAGCAATGGTAGAGAATCTTATTAAGTAGGTTGTCCCGGGGAAAAGTCCACTCCCCCAGCAATTTAGGGAGTGGACTTTTAATTTGTAAGAAGGGATTCAACTACTCCCTCCGTCAACTTTCCGGTACGCTGATCTTGTTTTTGGACAATCATAACCCGGATACCTGGTTTTAGAGTTTCACGGCTATTTCCAGTCATATTCCATCCCCCGACCCTGACTCACCTGAAGGCATCTATTCTCTAGACAGCAATGCTTTCTAAATATTCATCATAGGTTAAAGATACGTCTACCATATTTGTTGGTGTGAGTTCGAATAGGTGTAAAACATACCACTTGCTTTCTTCTTATAAAACATGACAATGGTGCGCAGGTTTACTTACCAAAATAGCTGTTAAGCTCTTGCCCTTCCCTTGCGATTTTGAAATTGGTTGCCTCTAGTGGTCTTACTACTGCTTCGGTTATCAGTATTAGGATGCTGCTTTCTTTTTTTGTTACTATCTTGCTTACTGAATTGAGTTTTTCGTTGCTCTTTTGCTGGTTTTGCCCCTTGAGTATCTGATGGTTTGCTGCGATATTTATTAGAGCCAGTTCGTTGAGCTTTACCTTCATCAGCAATTGTCCCTTGTCTTTTAATAGTCATGCCAATACCTTTTTCGATTGCTTGTAACTCTGAGCTATTCATTGGAGTTGCTAAAGTAATAGCCAACCCTTTTTCTCCGGCCCGTCCGGTCCTGCCAATACGATGAATGTAGCTTTCTACATCGTGAGGGATATCATAATTGAACACATGGGTAATACCTTCCACATCTAAGCCTCTAGCAGCCACGTCTGTAGCCACAAGTATTTGTAGTTTAGCTTCCCGAAAGCGTTTCATAACCTGCTCTCTTTTGGCTTGGGATAAATCCCCATGTAATTCATCAGATGAATACCCGTGCTCAAGCAAGGCGTTATTAAGTGCAGCTGTCCTTCTTTTTGTCCGGCAGAATATCAGTGCTAAGTATGGCCTGAGATCATCAAGCAGCTTAAATAAAGTATCTTGCTTTGCCCTATCAGTGGTAGCTACAACCACTTGTTTAATTTCTTCTAATGTAATCCTTTTGCTTTCTATGTGAATATCTACAGGTGTTTTCATGTAACGCCTTGCCAGACTACGTATGCTTACCGGTATTGTTGCAGAAAAGAGCATGGTTTGGCGTTTTGGAGATGTCCGCATAATTATTTGCTCAACATCAGGCAAAAAACCCATGTGCAGCATTTGATCGGCTTCATCGAGAACCAACATATTCACCCCGCCAAGGCTTAGGGTCCCTCGCCGGATATGATCCAGAATTCGCCCTGGTGTCCCAACAACGATATGAATTGAACCCTTTAATTTCTTAATCTGTCGTTCCACGTCCTGACCACCGTAGGCAGCCAGTACATTCGCACCGACCTTAAAGGCGAGTTTGTTTAATTCAGTAGTAATCTGCAAAGCCAGCTCTCTTGTGGGAGTAACTATTAAAGCCTGCACATGGGGCTTGTTTACATTTACTTTCTCCAGTATTGGCAGTAAGAAAGCGAACGTCTTCCCTGTCCCTGTTTGGGCTTGCGCCACTATATCCTTTCCAGAGAGTAAAATAGGAATTGCCTGTAATTGCACAGGAGTGGGAATTTTTACCCCCAATTGTTTTAAGGTTTCATTCAGTTCAGTTCTGATACCCATAGACAAAAAATCATTTGACACCTTTTGGCTACCTCTTTTCTTTTTTAAGAGCTGATATGTCAGGAAAATCCTTACTATAAAATTGCTTTACATCAATTGCGATTATTTCACTAAACTTGGTAAAAATAGATTAACCAATTCACAATAATAAAATGCCCTACGGTGCATCTGCTTGTATTGTTCTTTTAGCTCTTTTCTTCTGTCCATGGATTAATACCTCAATTCCTTCAGTATCCTTGATAAAGTGGACAAGCGTTGACTAATAAGTTTATCGTCATTACTCAGGGCCTGGCTAAAAAGTTTAATATCTTGGCTTTCCACTGCTGTTCTTCAGCGTTAAAATCAGCC
Organism: Dethiobacter sp.; assembly: GCA_018335875.1. Lineage (GTDB taxonomy): Bacteria > Bacillota > Dethiobacteria > Dethiobacterales > Dethiobacteraceae > JAGXRN01. The sequence continues at coordinate 16,571 of JAGXRN010000055.1, read as the reverse complement.
TGCTCCGTTAATAAACGATTAACCAGAGCAATGGCCTCCAACTTCTGTAGAGCAGGATCACCCTTAACAGCCTTCCAGCAGTAATGAGGCCAATCCGTTCTGTTACGAAAGAAAAATATCACTTCGCTAAATTGGGATTTATCGACTATCACAGAGTCAGTCGTTAATTGCCTCGATGCCGAGCCGCTTAAGCTCGTTAAGGTGATCCCTCATTTTCTGTAGCTCTTCAGGGGAGTGTCCTTCCCAGTCCAAGACTTCGCCCGCTACTCTCAGTGGCTGTCGAGTGCGATAGGACCTTGTTGGATTGCCTGGGAACTTTTTATCCGTCAGATTTGGGTCATCCTCTACCCTGCGATAGCGTAGTCAATTCTGTCACTTCCTCTTTGTTCATTTCAACCCTGAAAATCTACTGTTTCGAGCAAACCACTGTATTTCTGGCAAATCGGCTGATGGTTTTCACCAAGACAATATCAATCCGACTCTCGTAGCAGTCAAAAATCAACTTCTGGAATCCGTGGCGGGCCACATTACGCGACAGTATATGGCAACCCTCTTCACCGGCTGACGGGCGGCAGGAATTACCGTGACCTTAAATTTAGGAGTTTCGTTTTCCATAATACCACCTACATGAAGGCAAGGTATCGACTGAATTATTTCATGGCCAATCCTTTATCAATAGCTTCCTGAATAATTTTATGGCAGCAAACGCCAAGCGGATTTTTCTCTTTGCAATTAGAGTTTTTCATCGCTCCAGTAATGGCATTCACTTCTTTAACCATTTTTGCCCCATTCTTAACTACTGCTTCAATTACCTGTTCTTCTGTGACTTTGCTGCAATAGCATGCGTACCTAGGATTTGCATCTTTTTTGAACCAAATAGGAACACTGACCTGATCTTTCAAGAATTTTATTCCAATATCGGTATTGTAATATACAACACTACAGTCCTCATTCATACAAATCCAATATCCATCTCCTTCAACGGTCATGCGGTAGTCGTCTGCCACTAAATGTTCAACCGGTACCTTGCTAACAGATATGCCTTCGTTATCACAAACAGGGCACTTATTTACCTTGGCCAAATCTGTCACTTTTGTATTGCATCCACAACAGCATTCATTAACAAGTTTCATTTATAAAACCTCCATAAATATAGCATTACAATATCCGAGCAGATCTGAACGACATCAATTCATAAGTCGCATTTAGCAAGATTTTTACCGAATGACAAGTGGTCTAAACTGCTTTTGACCTTGATTTTTGCCGTTAAAACCTTGAAAATAATGGATCAATATTCGTCATCCAAGCTATTCTTTCAACCTTGAAAAATCTGAAAAACATCCAAATTGACCACTCGCAAACCTCTGACATCTAACCTGCTCTGTCAGCAAGCTATGACATCTAATCCGCTCTGTACGCTGGTTTCATAGCATCTTGGACGTGTTACCAAGAATCAAAAATCGCAGTTCTCATCCTTTGGTTTTCGATTCTAAAAATGCGCGAAAGGCTTATATCAAGCCTTTCCAGGCACCCCATTCTAAACCCTTGACATCAATACTACCGTCTCAACGTGGCACGGACCGTTCATATTGATGTCTTACGTGTATTTTTGAGTTTTCTCGTACAAGTAAATACGCCGATACAGTTTTTTTGATTTTCCACGTTCAAGGGAATATGTCCACGCTTATAGGTTGAGACGTCGATATTGATGTTTTTCCATCCACTCGATGGAACGATAGGCTCACCTTGATGTCTGGTCTGTATTTTTCGTTTTGTCCGTCCGAGGGAACAGGTCAATGGTGTTTTTGGTTGCATTTTCTGTTCGCGGAAACATGTCAGCCTTCCTTTATCTGAGGTATTATCCGTGCAAGGGAACATATCTACATACGACTGGAATTCTTCTCTCGATATTATAATCGCATATCTATGAGCTCCTGAATAACAACAGCAAGATCATCACTTATTGTGTGATTACTTTCAAGTAAATCCCCAAGTGCATATTTTCGTCCACGGTAGTCGATCGAGTCATAAATAGAAAGTCTCACAACCGGGATATTAGTTGCCAGATATGATATATCCTTTAAATAGTCATAAAAAGCTCTTTGTTTCCATCTCGGGCTACCATATCCAGTTAAATCACCATTTTGTTGAGCAGGCCCAAACATCTTCTCACAACTGGCATTTGTCCATTTTCCTCCGTTAGAGCCAGCTCTTAAACAATTTTCTTTATATCTCCTGCAATATTCTCTATATGCTTCCAATGGAAACTTCTTAATTGCATCATATAAAGGCGATTCCAAAGTGGTTAATCTATAATCATTAAAATGAAGTTGCTCATCTAATTCGACTATATATTTTTCAGTGACGATGTCCCATTTACCCCTAAAAGCATATTCTCCTTCTATACCGCCAAGCTTTCTGTAGACATCTAATACTTCTTCTTTTAGGCTTCCATATAGAAGTCTATCTGCTAATGCTGGTATCGGCATATTGCCTATTTTGCAAGCTCCATTCTTTGTGAGAATACTTACGAGTTCTTTTTCTTTCTTCCCCATCTTAAGCACCTATCTTTGAAAAGTGATATAATCAATTGGCGTTTAACCCAAATGCACGGCTTCCCAATGTTTCTTTCCACCAAGATTCTCGTTCCAAAATAATATGTTTTTCTACCCTAGCATTATAGTTTTCCAAAATCGCATACTGGAAGTTTTGTGCGACATATTCAATACCAGACTCAGCAACAGCTTCCTTGAGTAATTTATTCCCGCCATGGCCGTCGTTCACATAATTTGTCCAACGTTGAAGGAGCATACCATTCTCTCCATATGCCGAACCGACATACTGTTTACCGCTGCCTGTATCAGTTATAAGATATACAGCCTTCTGATTTTCAAGTGCAGCTACCCAGTCCCTTTTGTGCCGATGAATTATCGTAGAAAGTTGACTATATGAGAGACGAACCTTATCATATCCAGGAAAATCAATCCCATCAAACACGCTCGGCAAAATCTGCTCTACTTCCAGTTCATTTATAATATTGCTCGCAAAAACAACTTGTGTTTGGTGAGACTTGCGGTATTTTACGACAACTCTCCCGAAATACGGCTGATAGCTCTCCAACTCCGTACCTTCATAATTTATGCCGTTGTTTATCCCTAACTCACGTGTAACTTCCTTTATTGTTGAAAGAAGCCATGTGTTCCAGGACAATTGAAAAAGGCAGATAGCTATTTCTCCTACATTAAAATAGCGACGCTTTGCCCTCCAGAACAGCCATCCGTTATTAACATCATCGGGATTACGTAGATATACTTCCATAGGTGCTATTTCACCATTATATTGATTAAACTTGATTTTTGCCCTGTTCAAGTCTTCTGAGCTTAATTGCAGCAAGTCATTTAAATACAATGGTTTTATCATAATTGGGTTCACCTCCTTAGTAGGCTATATTTTTTCATGTTATTCAATGGAACCATGTCTTTCAAGCCATGATAATAAAAACGGTCTGTCATTGTTTGCTGGCACTTCATACCATTGCGAGCAAAGGTGATATTGCACACCATTTATAACAAGAGGTTTTGCATAATACCTTACCGAGTCAAATTCTTCACTTGCCAGAACGAGAAGTGGAAAGTCTATGCCGAAAACACTCTTCGAGTATTCTTTTGAGCGCATCAGATTGATCTCCTCGTCATCAGCTTTACCGCTCTCCAAAGCTTCTCGCAAAAAGGTTTGCGCGATTTTACCTATCTTCAGTTCTGATAGTTTGTCATTGGAAACACCCTTCGAATCCGCTATTTTCGGAACACGCAATTTTGATGACCGCCGTTCGTCACCAAACATCTTTATTAGTTGGTACCCACGCATAAACAATTCAGATGTATCCGAAATCCCGTTGCTTGCAATAATTATAGGCTCGAGCACTATTTCATTAAAATCATCATTTGCGATAACTCGAGCCGTTAAATTATAATTGTATTCAATAAGTAAGGTGTTCAAGTCTGTAATAGAGGGCTCTAAATCGTTTATTATGGCATTATGTATTTTGGGAGACGCAAAAATAATCTCACCTCTTGTGATGTCGAAATAACCGATTAGACACAGGGCTGTTCTAATAAATTTCTTTATAACCCTCATGACTGTTTCCTGTCGGTCCCCATAATTGAGCCCACTTTCATGAAAAGCAACATCGATGGCATATACTTCTGATTTGTCATCTGACATTGAAATACCGAGTGCATCTACCTCCGCTTGCATTAGAAGCTGAGAAAGTGAATTGTTCTTATAAATTGCATATCCGTATTTATTCTGAAAGTGTTCATCTGTAATGCTCATGAATCGCTTTATTTCTTCTTCGCCATGAAGCTGCCAAGAGGGGGACGGTTTCCAATTTGTCTGTACCACTTGACACTCTTTAACGTGGCGAAGCCATGAGTAAAACAACGATTCTCCCATTTCAATCTTCATTTCGCTGTTTCCTCTCTTTCCACTTAATTAGGTCATATACCTAACATATTTAATAATTACCATAGGCCTTTTAGTTTTCTTATGAGCATATCAGGTGTAGTGGAATACCGTAAGTATCCATTAGGTAGGCCGAGGCGCTACACAATACTTGGTGCATCGGTGATGTAATGGAATTACTATCGACACCAGGTTGAACTATAAAGACTTTGTACTCCACCGAGTACAATTTTAGTTTATTTTTAAGCGTAAACAGTACTTTATTGTCTCCCACCTCAAATCGGGATGGCTTGCTTTTACCAGTTCTATCGCTTTCACGCTTCATCAAGCGATCAGCTAACAATTTAGCGTCGTTTGTCCATTTGATACATTTTTCAGCTTGCCCACAAACGGCATATAAATCATCTACCCTCGAACCAGCTTGGGCAGCACCTGAGAATTTGCAATGGTAAAATTCAAATATTAATCGTGCATTCGCATCATCTTCCTGTATTGCAATAACATCAGCTACTTCACCAGGACCATCATCGTCAAAAATAAGGCTGTATCGATTACTACTTTTTAGTTCAGATATCAGCCTATACTGAATGCTATCATTCTCTTTTTGTAATCCTTGAGATTCTTTGCGAATATCTGTTCCGCTCCAATCCCAAGGCACAATATTGGAGGTAGGAAACATTGCAGGAGGACTATTTTTTAGTTTGACGAGCAAATTGCCTTCAAGAGAAGACCCGTCGACAAACCATATAGTTGGTGGGTTTTCACGCAAAAACTCTGTCAGAGACATTTCTCTACTTCGGCTCAAAACTATTTTAATACTGGAGCCGCTCTTATGTGAAATTGTATAGTCATTTGCATTGACGTCAAGGGTGAAATCTTCTCTGAAGTCTTCATTCCCAATATAGAATGATAGCGGGGATGTTTCATCAAAAACTGATAATCCAATATCTACAAGGAAAGGCCTCGCATCGTGGAGACTTGTTTTCATTCGGATCGAACCTCTTAATTCGGCTTCAATCTCAAGTGGAAAGTCAATTCTATAGGGGACAACAGCCGGACGACTATTTATCACTTCTGGCACAAGGGCTCCACTAAGCACAGCCTTTGTATCAATAGTAGAGTCCAAAATTTTCACTGCTTGTTTGTCGCACCAACTTTTCCAGTAGTTTATTGTTTCAACCCACTTTGCCCAAATCGTCCCCTTATATGAGCAGCCAATACTTATGCTGCGCCCATCTTCAAAGCCTATGCCGAATAGATTTGACTTTGTAGCTGTACTTGTTATTGCACTTGTAATACCTTCCGCTACGTCAACTCCGGCAAACATTCTATACCTAATGTGATGATTGGATACCGCTGTTTTTAGACCTACAGTTGAGAGCATAAGACGATTGATTCCTGAAAGACAGCGAAAAACGTCTTCACCTGCTATACGCTTGTAACTACTAAAAATGGCTTCTGCTAAACGATCAGCGACTCCTTTATCTGTCGTGTTAATGAAAAAGACCTTTTTTCTTTCGTCCCAGTACAATATATGTAAATTCCAGTTTTCGTCGGAAATATCTCGACAAGTCGTCCAATCGACATTACTTGTGCGAAGCTCCGTTACTATCAGAATCTTCTCTTGCTCATTCAAAAAATGACGACTATGCTCTTCGTTAAAGACTTTGCTCCATCTCTGCCAATGCCAGCTTGTTTCGGTCGTTGTGTACATAAACATACTGACTTTTGGCCTAATCTGATTAAGTGGTATAACTTCAGTCCCTGTAAACCCACGAGCGAGTTTTTGCAGTTCAATTTCTCGTCCGATTCTTTCTTCAGATGCTTCTTTCAGAATCTTATTCCAATCTGCATCCTGAGAGTATAACTCTTCCAAGGTATCTTGTATGTCGTCATCAACAATGTTTGCAACAACAGAAGCCTCACCAAGGTTCGTTTGTGTCCTAGCAAAGCGCCCTATAAACTGCATTGTTATTGGTAAAGATTTATACTTATCGTGAATTGCGCAGATTTTCAACTGCGGAATGTCTATACCTTCGCTGAACATATCAACACAAATAATAATCTTTGCAACACCATCCGTTACCTTTTGGAGAGCTGCTCTGTTCTCTGTGGCAGAATTGCCACTTATAATAAGGACAGGACTGTGCCTTGAATAATTAGGTGCATAAACGCTCTCATATAATTCTTTTGCACGATTCTGTGTTGATGCCCGTACTAATAATAAATGAGAAAATCCCTTCGCAATATCCGACTCAAGAAGTTCGATAGCTTTCGCAGCAACAGAGTAATCCTTCCTGTCGCTATTAAATTCGTATATCGGATAAAAGTTTATTGGCTTGAAGTAGCCACGTTCCTGAGCGAGTGGAAGCGGGAAGTTATAAATAATGTCCCCATCTATTTTTTTGCCATCGTTACGAAAAGGAGTGGCAGTGAATTGTAGGCATCTGTTCTTTTCAAATGACTTTTTTACACGGCTCCATGAACTTGCAGGAACATGATGGGCTTCATCAATAATCAGAGTATCGCACTTGGCTGATAATATCCTAATATATTCATCTCTGAAGTGACCTGAATTCAGTAACGACATTGTTGTGACAACAACATTACTTTTGCTAAGCAAATCTTCCAGTTCGGATGCATCTTTCGGTGAAGACATAAGGCAACCTATTATGGGGTTACAAAATGAATTATTAATTGCTCCTATTTCACGCAATTTCCCCAGAGTGCAAAAGCGATTTATTGTCTGTTTTCGTAATAGATCGCTTGGCACTACAACACAAGTCTTTCCTTGGCATTCCGATACTACGGTCGCTATCATAACTTCGGTTTTTCCTGTCCCTGTGGGCATAACAACTGTTGCAGCGGAAGTAGATACCGTCCAGTGTGACTTAATAGCGAACACAGCTCCCAATTGCGCAGAACGAAATCCAACTTCGCCTTCAGATTTACTTTCAGGAAAGCTGAATTGATTTGCCATCCATGACGAGAGAACATTGTCAACACTATCCCAATCCGAACCCTTCGGGGCGTGTGCGATGAAGTTTTTGTCACCAATTTTTTGTTTATCAAAATTCATTATTCAGCCCTCCCTGAAAGCAAATTATTTAATCTATAGCGTCTCCATCACCGTGAGTAGACTCGAATAACTGTCCACATCGTGGTACTTAACGCCGGTTGTGCTAATTTCGTTGAACAGCTTCTTGGCACAAGAAATCTTTGCCTGTTCAATCGGACGGAGTTCGAGGCTGTCCATCGACCCTTTTGTTTCAGCAATGAAGAAGATATGCTTCACAGCGCCTTTCTTGAACGAAATTGCCCAGTCTGGAGAATAGTTGCCCACAGGTGTCGGTATATAGAAGCCACGTGGTCCCCTCGGTAACTTGGCGTATACAATTACCTCGTCGGCTACGTCCAAGTCTTCGGCAAATCGACGCTCCACGCTGTTAGTTGCAGATCCATCCGTAAATATATAGTCCTGTATGGCATGCTTCGCCCTGAATGCCTTAGAATACTCTTCTGAGGAGCGGCTCATATTAAAAATATCTTGCGTATAGGGTTCTTCTGCACTCGGAGCATAAGTGATATGCTCAACAACCACTGAAGCTTTTTGTTTGTTTATGATGACGACTACTTTGGCGATAAACTCTTCTGGGTTCTCACGGAATAACCAGAGTTTTTCTTTTGCCATGCCTTCAAGGATAGCTGTAACTGTCCTTCGCGTAAGGTTCGTGCCATCGGAGATCTTACCGATAATATCATAAGTCGCAAGACCGCCCTGCGCTCTGTCGAGTTTCTTTGTTTCGGTGCGCTCCACATTGAAATCCGTGCCTTCCTGCGACCCTTTGGTGAGGGTGTATGACAGGCGAGCGACTTTCAACTCTGTGTTGATCGCTGCAATTGACTTATTAATGAGTTCATCGCCGTCGAATTCAACGGTGTAGGCGTATTTCTTATTAATGCGCTCCCAGAGTTCCTTGAAGTCCTTCCAATTCTTGTTCAGCGGGTTATCTTTAACCTTCGTGTCGTGACCATTACCCGCCATATCTTTGAGAACGCGTGGATCAAATATAGCCTGTACCAGTTTGTGGACGCTCTCGCCAAGATGAGCAAGTTCAGGCTTCATCGGTGCGAAGCTTCCTGTTTCAGCCGCGGCTCGATAGTTGTCTGTTACACCGCCATTGTCGTCAACATAATCATTGCGGACTAGATAATTATAGACTGCTGTGGCTTCTGCAACTGTGAGTGTATGTGTTTGCTCGTCGCTGAGATAAATTGTCCTGCCGGAGAAATATTCCACACTTGCCTTTGTTGGGCGCTCGTATAGGTCTGACTTAATCTCACTCTGCAAATCAGCAACAAAGCCTGCATAGCTTTCACTTGCAACAACGGTTAGCATATTCACACTCTGAACGAGGGATTCACCACAAGCCTCCAAGTCCTGACGCTCGCCAAGGCTATTCACGCACAGGCGCAAACCGCGTCCGACTTCCTGCCTCTTTGCCGTAGCGTTGTCAGAGTGTTTCAGGGTACATATCTGGAAGACGTTGGGATTATCCCACCCTTCGCGCAAAGCTGAGTGAGAAAAGATAAACCTTGTCGGCTCTTCAAAAGAAAGTAACCTCTCCTTGTTTTTGAGAATAAGGTCATAAGCAGATATGTCATCGGATCCCTCGGAGCCGCGCTTGACTGTGCTATTCACAGCGCGACCTTTCTTGTCTATAGAAAAATATCCCCGATGCGTATCATTTGTCTCAATACCACGCAAATAGGATTGATATGCCGTTGGAAAAAATGTTAGCCGTTCGTTCAGTGCGGCAGTATATTCCTCTTCAAAGATGCGTCCGTATTCACCAAGTATTTCCTCACCGTCGTCACTGTACTGTCGATACTTCGCCACCTCATCAATGAAGAAGAGCGATAGGCACTTGATGCCTTGCTCAAATAGTTTTTCCTCCTTGTCAAAATGGGAATTGATTGTTTCACGGATTTGAATACGGCGAATGTCCTCCTCGTTGACGTTTCCGCTTGCTTCACCAGCAGCTAGACTATCACCATTCGAAAACGTGACCGTTGCGCGTATCGGGTCAATTTCGGCGATGGAGATTCCTCTGTATTCCTCTAATCCCTTTGAAGCGGTATAAAGACTGTCGCCTACTTCAAGTAGGTGCGTTTCTCTCTTTGGTGAACCCGCTACACGGCTGACTTCAAATTCCAACCGGGCACGGGGCGGCTTCTTTTTATCAATTACAATGGCGGCAAGGTACATATAACGATTTGTGCCTCCGAGATTCTTTAGTTCGAATCCCTTGACCTCTATTTTTTTAACCAGCTTCTTCTTGAATGCGTCCAGCGCATCAAGGACATAAACAAGATTGTGGCTCGTCTTGTGTGTTGCCGAATAGTTTAGCGAGAACAGTGGCGCGAAGTTCTTTTTCAGGGCGTTCTGTGTCGCCGTTCCGCCCATCTTCTGTGGCTCGTCGAAAATGATGATCGGACGGTTCGCCTTAATAACGTCGATCGGTCGACGGCTGCCAAACTCGTCGCGCTTCGTGTAGATTATCCTCGCTGCCTCATTGCCGCTCCTGCCCTCAATGCTCTTTTCTTCATTCATCGTAGTATTAAACGCCTGTGTGTTGATAATCATTACATTGATGCCACTATTCTGTGAAAACTCATCAAGCTGGTGAAGATTCGAAGAATTGTAAATAAAATGGCGTGCTTTAAGTCCGTATATTTGCATAAAGTGGTCTTCCAGCATTTCAAAGGACTTCTTCACGCCTTCGCGGATGGCAATACTCGGTACGACCACGATGAATTTGGACCACCCATATGCCTTATGGAGTTCGAACATAGTCTTAATGTAGACATAAGTCTTTCCAGTTCCGGTTTCCATCTCCACGTCAAGCGATACCGCTCCAAGACCAGCAGCTATGTCGGTGGAATACTTAATATTGTTTGCCGTCTGAACGGCGTGAATATTTTTCAACAACTGTTCTTTTGAGAGTTGCACGTTTTCGTTGCGGTAGGCGGTCTCATATTCCTCCTCGACAAGTCGCTTTTCCTCAACAGACAAGGCTGAATAAGAGATTGGCATAAATCCTCTACGCGCTGTTCTTTCGTCTTCACTTAGTCGTTTCTCGCTACCGATGTCTCGGCGGAATTTGGACTGGCCAACATTCGGCTGCCCCGCGAACACACGTACGACACTTTCTGCGGCTTCCGTCTGGAAAGGCTGTATCTTAAATTGAAATTTCATTTACAGCACCCTCCTTACTGTATTTGGGCTGTAGGTTGCAAACACTTGCTCGAAGTTGACCATCGCACTGTCGTTTGCGAAGCTACTGTCGCGGAACACGGCATAGTAAGGCTTCTTCTTAGCTATTTCCGTAATGAGATCAGTATCAACCTGTTTGAAGCAGGCAATCAGGTAGTTATCGTTGACCGAGAATACATCGCTATTCTGCGTGATTTTCGCCGAAAGCGGAATGCCAAGATCGAGCATCACTTGGAAAAGTAAGTCCTCGTCCGAGCGGTCCTCCTTAATATTATCCATAAAGCCGAAAAGACTTTGCTGCTTCTGAGCCATTGTCAGAAACTCTTCGGGCGTGTAGTACACGTCTTTCATGTTGCTGCTGTCAAGCTTGAGGGCGCGGAAGCCCACGTCAAGGTTGCCTGTCGTCAGTGGGCTATCCGCTTTGATCTTCACGCCGGAACGGCGAATGCGTTCCTTGCCGATTTCACAGATGGTGGAGTAGCCCGCTTTGGCGGCTTCCGTCCCCTCAGCACAGACCTCAGGCAATTGCACCATAATGAACTTGCGCTTGCCGCCGTCCTCGGCGTTTAGTTGCATAACAGCATGGGCGGTCGTGGCGGAGCCGGAGAAAAAGTCGAGGATGATATCATCCGCATAAGAGGACGTACCTAATAACAGACATTTCTTAATATAGTCTACAGATTTCGGGAAGTCAAACGGGGTCACCCCGAACAACTCCCTGACCATTTCCTTTCCGTTTTCATGGTTCATTTCTTTTTCAAGCCATAGACCTTTCGCTTTAGTGTATAGACTTGTACCTTCCAAGTAGTCTTTTCTAAACACACTCCACTTGCCTGTATTGGCAAGATTCGCAACCAAAAGGTTTATCTCGTTTGTGGCTTTTTCGAGTCCCCATGTCCAACAACCATCGACTCCCTCGGAGTTGCGGGGATATATCTCAACGGTGTGCCTTTCCGTAGGTATTAGGGAAACATCCAGTTTGTCAGGGTCTGCATAGAACGGATAGAACATTAATGGACGATTCGTGCGATTGAACACTGGATTCCTGTTCCTTAATTCCAACAAACGATATTTGCCGTTTCCATCCTCTTTTTGATAACCTGCTATAGCCTTTTCGTCTTTAGGAATTTCCCGTAAAGCGTCGAACTCAATATTTTTCGAGTATACAACAACGTACTCATGCGTCTTTGCTATGAATCTGTCGAAAGTTCTGCCACGAGGGTTTGTCTGCACAATAACTTGGGCAATGAAATTACTTGAGCCAAAAATATCGTCGCAGATTTTCCGGAGATTATTAACTTCGTTATCGTCGCAGCTTATAAAAATCGCACCGTCGTCCTTAAGCAAGTCTTTTGCAATGCGGAGACGCGGGTAAATCATATTCAACCAATCGGTGTGAAACCGTCCATTGCTGTTGAGGTTAGGCGAGAGCCTGTTTCCTAGCTCATCAAATTGCCCGTCGCGGCGCAGAAACTCATTTGCATTCTCAGAAAAATCATCTTCATAAATGAAATCGTTTCCTGTGTTATACGGCGGGTCGATGTATATCATTTTTACCCTGTTCAGATAGGTTTCGCGCAGGAGTTTCAACACGTCAAGGTTGTCGCCCTCTATGTAGAGATTTTCGGTCGTGTCAAAGTCCACACTTTCCTCGCGGCAGGGGCGCAAAGCGGCGGCAATCGGTGAATTGGCAAGCAATATGCTTTTACGCTTATCCGGCCAGGTAAACTGGTATCGCTCTTCTCGTCCTTCCACGACATAGGCGTTGATTTCCTGTGCCAGTACATCCTTGTCGATGGCACGGACGACCGCACCGTTCTCATCTATAGTTTCTGTTACAGCATTTGGGAACAATTCTGCCAGGGCAGCAAAGTTCGTATCCGCATTGGATGGTGTACACATTGCGAGTTTTTCAGCATTATTCATTGGATTCTCCTCCTAATTCTAGCTTCAATTTTCTTATCTCCTCAGCAAACTCCCACTTCCTACGGGGTTGGCGTTCGGTCATTGCTTTCTTTTGAAGGGCGGCTATTTGTTTCTGTAACATCTCTTTGCGGCTATTCTCGGCTATGGTCGCGTCAAGGTCTACACCGCCTGTAAGGTCAATGCCGCCAATCTGCGCGATGACATTCTCCCATATTGCTTTGAGATCAAGTCCGCTTAAGGAGAGTTTCCATTCGCTAAGGGGCTTGCTTTCGGAAATAAGCACCTTTTCAGCGCGGTAAACAGCGAGCCGCGCCGTATCACCGAATTGAAGCACAAACAGCATCCGTTGGTCAATCAGCTTCGACAAAAGTGAAATGTTCTTCTTGTCACACTCTACAGTCTTCAGCGTGACCAGAACAACGTAAACCGCCGAAACGTCTGCGCTTGCCTTAATAGCCACTGTCTGCGGCGAGATTTCCGCCACAATCGATAGGCGGTTTATCTGATCGTCAAAAAGCTTGCGGTCGATCGGCGACGGCTTAAACCTATCGAATATCGCCTTCTTGGGAAGGGCTTTTGCAAGCTCAGTTGCCTTTGGCAGACCTAACATACAAACCACCTCACTTTACAGCCACGAAACAGACCAGTTCGAAATCATCTAATCCATCGATTGTGTTCGCGGCAAGGGAAATTTGCTTTCCTAAAAGAAAGCTATCTATGGAATCGTCCTCGTTTAAATCTACAACGGACTTCACGGCAAAGTAGAGCAGGTCAGAGTAGTGCCGCATATTTCTGCCATCCTTTGTCTCGGCGTTGAACAGCCTGCACAATTCCACTTCGGGCTTATCCTTACCTTTACAAAGTTGCCGGAAAGTATCGAGTAGTTTCTTTGGCTGCAGGTGGTCTATATGAATTACCGAACCTTCTCGAACGTAGACCATATAGAAGGGGTGCAGTTGGTTCTGATTTTTGCCGTTTATTTTGGTGTTCCTGTTCTTAAGTATGAATATCGTGCCGTTGGGCGATTCGCCGTTGCCTGCCACCACTGTGTGAAGACCGAACGGGGTATTGTCTAGTTCCCCGTGGTTCTTAACGTATTCGAGCAAGTCGAGCCGAAATTCATTCAGCCCTAAATCCATAATCGAAACACCAGACTGCATTTCCTCAATGTCAACGACCTCGTTCTGTAGCTTTTCAAGCTGTGCCTTACGGTATTCGAGGTCACCTAATTCTTCAGGGTCGATGGGGTTGTCATCTCCCGTTGATGTCATAACGGTAGCCTTCATACGGGTTTCCACACGTCCTTTAAGTTCAAGGTACTTATCAAGGTCGATGTTAGGCCAAAAATTCACAAGTTGTATCTTGTCATTACGGCTTCCGATACGATCAATACGTCCAAACCGTTGAATGATACGAACTGGGTTCCAATGGATGTCGTAGTTGACACAGTAGTCGCAGTCTTGCAGATTTTGACCTTCCGATATACAGTCAGTCGCAATCAGAATGTCGATTTCGGCAGGATCGTCTGGCATCAACAGCTTTTTGTCTTTGGACATTGGCGAGAACAACGTTAGGATTGTATTCAGATCAGCACGCTTTAGCTTAACAGTCGTCCTTCCATCGGTCGTGCCAGTTATCATCGCGGTGTCAAGACCATACTTCTCCTTAACGATCGGAGCGACCTCTCTATAAAGGTAATCTACCGTATCAGAAAACGCTGAGAAAAGCAAAATCTTCTTATTGCCTGGATTGAACGGGTGCTGGATTTTATCAGCTATTAGCTGAAACAGCGTTTGTAGTTTAGTGTCATGATCGGGCGTGATGTCCTCTATCAAAATCATTAACAGTTCCAGGATTTCAGAATCTTCGGCAAGTTTGGCCCGCCATGAAATATAGTCCATGTCAGCGAGGTCGATGTCCAACTTTTTGACTGTGCTCTCAAAGAAGTCAGTGTTGCTGTCATCACTGTCGAAGTCGTCCCCTGAAAATTCTTGCATGTTGATCATTCGCTGTGTTCCACTCACATAATCGTCGATATCAGCAATTGTGCTGTTGATCAAATTCCTAACACGACCAAGCGTAATGCGGAAGGAGTAGACCGAACTTTCAAGCCGTTTCAGGAGGTTGATACACATCAAACGACGGATACCGATTTCTCGTCCGGCACGATCAATGTTCTTACTTGGATCTATATATTTAGCCCTTCGGCTTTCAAGCAGGAAGTCGGTCGGAATGTAGATGGCGAGGTTCAGCTTCATTAATTGATCGTAAATCTCATCGTAGTCTATTGCCGATTCGAGGTCAGTCAACCTCGGGCGTAGCAGGAGTGGCTTCATTCTTTCAGGGAATTTGCCTATTTCAGCCATGTTGTAGTATTTTTCAATATGCTTACGCGAACGGGCAATCGTTACACTATCAAGCATCGTAAAAAAGTCAAAATCAAGAGAGCTCAACAATTCCTCAGTCGTTCGCTCTTCAGGTTTGAGTTTACTCCACTTGTTAAAGGCAGTCTGGGCGTTTCGGAAGATAACGTCAATCGGCTTCGCAGTGTCGAGTTTTTCATTTATTAGCATGGGATTGCCTTCATATGCAAGTGCAAGCTGATGCCTAAGATCGGAAAAGCCGTTATTCACAGGCGTTGCCGAAAGCATGAGAACTTTTGTCTTCACGCCCTTGCGGATTACCTTGTTTAACAATTGGAGATAGCGGTTTTCACGTTTGTCATCTCCTCTTCCTGAATAGTCTCCACCATTACGGAAGTTATGGCTTTCGTCGATGACTACAAGGTCGTAGTTGCCCCAATTCAGTTTAGAAAGGTCGATGCCATCTGAAAAACCTCGTTCCCTTGACAAATCTGTATGGTAAAGGACATCATAGCGAAGGCGGTCACCTGCTATCGGATTGTTCAGGTAGTTCTCCTTAAATGTATGCCAATTGTCACCCAACTTCTTCGGGCAAAGCACGAGCACCATACGGTTGCGTAATTCATAGTACTTGATAACTGAAAGTGCGGTAAATGTCTTTCCAAGACCAACACTGTCAGCAAGTATGCATCCATTGAACTTTTCAAGTTTATTTATAATTGCAAGGGTTGCATCCTTTTGGAAGTCGTACAGCTTGTTCCATATTTTTGTTTCCTTAAAACCTGTCGCCTCATTTGGCAACACGTCCTCGGAGATGTCTTCAAGAAACTCATTGAAAATATTATAAAGTGCAACAAAATATACAAATTCAGGAGAGTTTTCGTTGTATGCAGCGGTAATACCGTCGACGACCTGATCGGTAACATCTTCAAGCAGGTTCTTGTCGTTCCATATTTGATCGAACATACGAATGTACTCGCCTGACAAAGGCGCGAACATCTTATTGACAGGGTTTATAATATTATTTCCACGCTCGCAACCAATGTCTGCGGTTGTAAAACTGGAGTGGCACAGCCCAGCTGGACACGAATAAGTGCTCCATTCTCTGATTCTCTTAGAATTTTACATAAGTTTGATTTCTCGTGGGCTCTGCCCACACCCACCCTCGCCGGGAGGCAGCCCGCCATGATTGACATGACGGGATGACAATAGGGTATGGGGGTTGTGAGGCCGTCAAGGGTAAAGCTCCGCCCGGCTTGGGCCGGCCCTTGACCGCCGATGACATGGGCGGCAACCCACGACTGTTAAGCTGCTTTAAAGTGATCCTGGCTATGATATCTTTCATATTCCATAGGCGACATATAACCTAAGCTGCTGTGGGATCTTCTGGAGTTATACCAGGTTTCTATATAGTTGATGATAGCGATTTTAGCCTCTTCCCGGGTTTTAAAGCGCCTTCTATGAACCAGGTCCTTCTTCAATGTGGCAAAAAATGATTCCATGCAGGCATTATCATAGCAGTCTCCCTTAGCACTCATGCT
>JAGXRN010000054.1 GCA_018335875.1 Dethiobacter sp. | reverse complement strand
ATTATTGAGGAAAACTCCTAGGCTGTTCCTTACAGGGAGACTTATCAGGGATTAAAGTACGGACTCAGTGGCAATCCAGTCCCGCTTCTGGCGACAGAGTGGAGCCGGTCTGAAAAGGAAACTGCCAAGACGGTGACGTTTTGGTGATTGGTTGGGAAAACCTGCTGGACCTCAAGCCGTAACGTTTACTTGATGGGTTGCTCACCTACGGGAGATAATTTATAATAGATTTAGGTCTTTTTTTTTGTATGTGGGAGAAAATAAAGTCAATTTCACCATATTGAGGTGCGTTAATGGGACAGAACCGTAAGAAACCGCAGCGCCTGCGATGGGTGGCAATGATTACTGTCTGGACGTTTGTGCTTGCTATACTGCTTAGTCTTATCACCCAGCTTATTTCAGGCGTAGTAGAATCCTTTTTAATCGCCCTGCTTATACTATTAGTTATCATCTTTACAGGGATAGTCTTTGATATGATAGGTATTGCAGCCACTGCCGCAGACGAAGTGCCTCTTTTGGCAAAAGCGGCCAAAAAGGTGGTCGGAGCCAGGGAAGCAGTTTATCTGGTGCGCAATGCCGACCAGGTGGCTAATTTCTGCAATGATGTGGTTGGAGATATTGCGGGCATCATTAGTGGTGTGCTAGGCGCATTTTTGGTGCTGCGTCTGGTTTATGCCGGGTTTTTTCAGGAGAACCCTCTGCTTGGTATTGTTGCCACAGGCATAATTTCTGCTTTAACAGTGGGAGGGAAGGCTTTTGGCAAGACTATTGCCATTGAGCAATCTACAGAGATTATCCTTTGGTTTGCCTTTGTGCTGACAAAAATAGAAGCTGTTCTGCCCGGGCGGATTTTTTTCGGCCGTCAACTTCCGCCCCGAAGAAAGTGAGGTCAATGAATGGAAGATATACTGTATGAGATAAACGGACCCCAGGACCTGAAAAATTTAAGCGTCCAGGAGCTTGAGCATCTGTCCTCTGAGATAAGGGCATTTCTCCTGGAAAAAGTCTCGAAAACAGGCGGACACCTGGCGGCCAACCTGGGAGTTGTGGAACTGACACTGGCGCTGCATAAAATATTTGACAGCCCGCGTGATAAAATTATCTGGGATGTCGGACATCAGTCATATGTACATAAAATTTTGACAGGCCGCAGGGATAACTTTGATACTCTGCGCAGTTATGGCGGTATGAGCGGTTTCCCCAAAAAGAAGGAAAGCGAGCACGATATTTTTCAAACCGGCCACAGCTCGACTTCTGTTTCGGCGGCGCTGGGCCTGGCAAGGGCACGTGACCTTTCGGGAGACAAGCATCATGTGATTGCAGTTATCGGCGACGGCGCCATGAGCGGGGGTATGGCTTTTGAGGCGCTGAACCATGCCGGCGACATGGGCACTGACCTGTTGGTGGTGCTCAATGATAACGAGATGTCCATCTCGCAAAACGTGGGCGGCCTGGCGGCGTATCTCGGCAGGCTGCGCACTGATCCCAAGTATTTCAGGCTTAAAGAAGACGTGGAAGATATTCTGAAAAGGATTCCTGCCATCGGCGGCAAGGTTCTTAAGTCGGTGGAAAGGGTTAAAGATGCGCTTAAATTTTTACTTGTGCCTGGGATGTTGTTTGAGGAACTGGGATTTACATATCTGGGCCCTGTAAACGGCCACCAGCTTGATGCTCTCTTTAGCGTGCTGCGTGGCGCCAAAAAGCTTAAAGGGCCGGTGTTGATTCATGTGCTGACCAAAAAAGGCAAAGGCTTTGATTTTGTGGAGTGCAATCCCGACCTTTTCCACGGCATTGGGCCGTTTGATCCGCAAAAGCCACCGCTGCATGTGATCAATGATATTCCTACTTATACTGAAATTTTCAGCCGCACATTGGTTGCCGCGGCGCGGGATGATGCGCGCCTGGTGGCGGTGACAGCGGCCATGTCAACGGGGACCGGTCTTGACGCTTTTGCCGCGGAGTTCCCCAATCGTTTTTATGATGTGGGTATTGCAGAGCAACATGCAGTCACATTTGCGGCGGGTTTGGCTACAGCTGGTTTTCATCCCGTGATTGCTGTCTATTCCACCTTTTTGCAGCGTGCTTATGATCAGACGCTGCATGATGTGTGTATGCAGGGGCTTCCTGTTTTATTTGCGCTTGACCGCGCCGGCATCGTGGGTGAAGATGGCGAAACGCACCAGGGGGTGTTTGACCTGTCATACCTGAGGCATATTCCTGGGATGTCCATTATGGCCCCCCGTGACGAAAATATGCTGCAGCACGCCATTGTGACCGGCCTGGCACGGAGGGCGCCGGTAACTGTGCGCTACCCGCGCGGTAAGGGGACTGGAACGGTGTTGGATAAACCGTCGCAGCTTGCCTGGGGCAGGGGCGAGACACTGCGTGAGGGGCGGGATGTGGCCGTTCTGGCAGTGGGTACCATGGTGCAGACGGCGCTGGAGGCGGCGGAGATACTGTCAAGGCGTGGCATTTCTGTAAGTGTCATTGACCCTGTGTTTGTCAAGCCTCTTGATGGGGAATTGATCCTGGAGGCGGCGCGCACCTCGCGCTTTGGCCTTGTTACAGTGGAAGAGCATGCGCTTGCCGGCGGCTTTGGTTCGGCGGTGTTGGAATTTTTAGAGCAAAACAATACTAAGAACGTGTCTGTGCGCAGACTGGGCATTCCTGACGCTTTTGTGGAGCACGGCGCCAAAAAAATTCTTCTGGGAGAGCTGGGGCTGACTGTTGACCATATTGTAGAAACCTGCTGTGAGTTGGCCGGTGACAGGGGGAAGAAACTGCCATGGGTGCAGAGAGGAAGAGACTAGACTTACTCCTGACTGAACTTGGCCTGTTCTCCAGCCGATCTGCGGCCAGGTCAGCGGTGATGGCCGGCCTTGTTGCCGTCGGCGGCAGCAGGGTGGACAAGCCGGGCACGATGGTGACGTGCGATGCCAAAATCACGGTGAGTGAGATGCCCCGCTATGTCTCGCGCGGCGGGCTGAAATTGGAGAAGGCGCTTTGCTGTTTTGGCGTTGACCCTGGCGGCAGAGTGGCCATGGATGTGGGAGCATCCACCGGTGGTTTTACCGACTGCCTGCTGCAGGCCGGGGCTAAGAGGGTTTACAGCATCGATGTGGGCTATGGGCAGCTTGACTGGAGGCTGCGCCAGGACGTGAGGGTTGTATCACTTGAACGGACAAACATACGCTACCTTGATGCAGACCGCATAGCGGAGCCTGTAGATTTAGCTGTGGTTGACGTTTCTTTTATTTCTCTGGCTCTTATTTTTCCCGTCTTATCTAAACTTGGTGTGTCGGAAATTGTGGCTCTTGTCAAACCCCAGTTTGAGGCAGGTAAGGGACTGGTGGGTAAAAAAGGAGTAGTGCGTGAGGCGTCGATACACCAGGATGTGCTGCACAAAGCTTTTGCCGATGCAGCTCGCTCCGGATATCTGCCGGCAGGGCTTACTTATTCACCGCTGCGTGGGCCCCAGGGGAATATAGAATATCTGCTCCACCTTAAAGCCGGTGCTTCTTTGCAGCAGAAAGTGCTGGATGACAGCGACTGCAGGAAAGTGGTGGAGGAGGCTCACAGTGAGCTTATTTAAAAAAGGAAACCTGCCTGCTGTGTCGAATATGGCCTTTGAGGCGGGTGAGTTATGTTTTGAGAAATCTGGATTGGCTGCTGCTTGGCATTGTGCTGCTTGGCATGGTTATTTACCAGGTCCGTCAGCGCAGCCGCAGGGGCACGAGTGTACAGGGCAAAAAACCGGGACATACCGACAACAAGGCGAAGCAAATCATGGAAGAAGAGGGCTTTTCACTGCTGCAGGTCCAGCCTGTCATTAATGTGACCATGGAAATCCAGGGCAGGCCTCATCGCTTTGAGATGAAAAGCGACTACCTGGTGTCAAAGGGCGGGCGCAACTACCTGGTGCGTGTTAAGCGGGAAACAAAGCCTGTGAGGCTGCATTCCAAGGTCTGGCGCAATGCACTGCTCCGGGATGTGCTTCTTTTTAAAACATATGGTATTCTTGTCCTTGATTTGGGTAAAGAAACAATCTCTGAAGTCCATTTTCAGATCTGATTAGAGGTGAAAAGTTGAAAGCCATTGGGTTAGTTGCCAACTGGCATAAAAAGCAGGAAGTTTTGGAGATGGTTAGACGCATTTCTGAATTTTTTACAGTACGACAGATTAGTGTGTATTTAAGTGAGCACAATGACACTCCCGGCGAGGTGGGCGTAGAATCTATACCTCTTTCAGAATTCCCGGGTACTGTGGATATAGTAATCGTCCTTGGCGGTGACGGCACCATTCTGCGTGTGGCCAGGGAGTTAAGCGGCAAATATGTACCTATTTTGGGTGTCAACCTGGGGCAGATGGGTTTTTTGGCCGAAGTGGAGCCTGTCATGCTTGAGCAATCACTGGAAAAACTTCTTACCGGGAGCTACGAAGTGAGGCACCGGCTAATGCTTTCGGCCCGTGTCCTGCGCGATGAAAGGCCGGTGGCTGAATACACCGCTTTAAACGATATTGTTATTAGTAAAGGGCCTTTTTCCCGTATCATTTATGTTGATACTTTTGTCAACAACAAGCCCCTGGAATCTTACCCCGGCGACGGTATTATTGTATCCACACCCACCGGGTCTACCGGTTACTCACTTTCGGCAGGCGGACCCATAGTAAACCCGGCGCTTGATGTAATGATAATAACGCCCATCTGTCCCCACCTGCTTCACCACCGTTCAGTGGTTGTGGCAAGCAGTGAAAGGGTTTTGATGAAAGTCAGGACAAGGCAGGCTGAAGTGGTCCTCACAGTGGACGGGCAGGTGGGATTTACACTGCAGGATGGCGACGTTGTTGTAGCGACAAGGGCGCCGCTGACCACACCGCTTATTCAACTGGAAGGCACCGACTTTTATATGCTGCTGCATAGTAAGTTAATGAAAGTTATACGCAGGGAGCCGGAAAGGGTGTAAATTAATGCTGCGTTTGCTTGAAGTTAAAAACCTGGCCCTGATTGATAACCTCTCCTTTTACCCCGGCAGGGGACTCAACGTAATCAGTGGCGAAACAGGGGCAGGCAAATCAATGCTGCTTGGAGCGATACAGCTTTTACTGGGAGAGCGCGCAAGCCCTGATGTAATACGGGGCGGTGAAGACTCGGCCTGTATTGAAGCTGTTTTTTCGGATTGTTCTGAACTTATGCCTGAGGATTGCGGCCCCTGCTGTGACGATGAGGGTGAATTGCTGCTGTCACGTGAGATACGCCGCAGCGGACCCAACATCTGCAGGATTACAGGGCGTGTCCAGCCATTGGCGCTGCTTAGCGCCATCGGCCGCAGGCTGGTAGACCTGCACGGGCAAAACCAGCAGCAGTCGCTCCTCTCCAGCCAGACGCAGCGTGTGTTGCTGGACGCGTATGGAGGCAGCGCTGTGGCGGAGCCGCTGGAGCAGGTGGCAGAGTATTACCGTGAACGCACCCGTCTGCAAAGGCTGCTGGACGACCTGGGCGGGGACGAGGCTGAAATCGCGCGCAGGGCGGACTTTTTGCGCTACCAGCTTGAAGAGATTGAAAGCGCTGCGCTGACAAATGCAGAGGAAGAAGAACTGGAGAAGGCGTTCCGCCGCCTGACCCATGCCGGTCAGCTGCTTGAGCGTACAGCCCGGGCCTACAAACAACTTTTTGAAGGCGACCGCGGGGCAGAAGCTATTATTGACCGCCTGGGGCAGGTAGAAAAAGAACTTGCCGCTGCTTTGGCGCTTGATGAAACACTGGGGGGGGCGGCAGGACAAATTTCTCAGGTTCAAAGCGAACTTGCAGAAACAGCCCGCAGGCTGCTTGACTACCAGGAGACGCTTAATATCGACGAAGACCAGCTGCGCGAAGTAACAGAGCGCCTGGAGCAATATAAAAAAATGAAAAAAAAATACGGGCCCTCCGTGCAAGATGTGAATGCATTGGCAGATAAACTGAGAAGTGAGCTTGCACTGCTGTCGGCGCGTGAAGGGAAGCGGGAGCAGGCCGCGGTTCTGCTGGGACAGGTGGGGAGAAGGCTGGCTGACGCAGCTGTTGCCTTAAGCCACGCCCGGCGCCGTACGGCTGCTGATTTGGCGGCTAAAATAACCCTAGCGCTCTTTGGGCTTGCGCTGCAGGGAGCAGAATTCAGCGTCCAGCTCGACGAAGAAGGCCCGATTGCGGCGCATGGGCGTGACCGTGTGCAGTTTATGTTTTCGGCTAACCCGGGGGAGCCGACGCAGACTCTGAGCAGGGTTGCCTCGGGTGGCGAGATAGCCCGCCTCATGCTGGCTGTGAAAAGTGTGCTGGCCGAGCAGGATAATGTGCCGACGCTGATATTCGACGAAGTTGATGCAGGCATCGGCGGCGTGACTGTCAAAGCCGTGGCTGAAAGGCTGCAGCTTCTGGCGAGGCACCGTCAGGTGATTTGTGTGACCCACCAGCCCATAATAGCAGCCGCAGCTGACCACCATTTTGTTATTTTCAAACAATCCGAGGGCGGCCGCACAGTAACCCGCCTGTCCATGTTGGACAGGGAGGAGCGGGAAGCTGAACTTGTGCGCATGCTGGGCGGCCAAGAAGGAGACCGGGCGGCGCTTGAACATGCAAGGAGTATTTTACCCAAAACTTAATATACAAGAAATGCGCGCTTATTCGGTTCCCTCAACGCGCGCATTTCAGTACCGGTTTCCGCTGCAGCTTTGCTGAATGCAAAGCGTTATAATTACCGGTATAAAAAAAAGACCGTGTTCGCACGGTCTTTTCCAACCCGATTACTGATTTTCGTCCCCATACCCCGGCTTATGCCTGGCGGCATAAGCTGCCGCCGCTGCCCGGTTTGACAGGTTTAATTTGGTGAATATCTTTGACACATAGTTGCGTATTGTTTTTTCAGCCAGGAACACAGCATCGGCAATTTCTTTGTTGGTTTTACCCTCTGCAATTAGGAGTAAAATTTTCCTTTCAGTCTTTGTCAGTTTATTTTCATTTGTTCTCTCTCCGGCAAGAGTCTTCATCTGGTTTAATACCCGCAGGGTTATTTTGGGGTCCAGCAGCGACACACCTTGTGCCACCTGTTCAATTGCGTCAGTTAGCCTGGTGCTGTCAATCTGTTTTAGCAAGTACCCTGATGCGCCCGCCAGTATAGACGCATAAACAGCTTCATCGTCAGCATAGGAGGTGAGCATGATAATCCGGGTACCAGGGTTTGCCGCCAGTATCTCCCGGCTTGCATCAATTCCGTTCTTGCCGGGCATGCGGATATCCATCACCACCACATCGGGTTTTAAAGTGTCTGCCATAATAACTGCTTCCTCACCGGTGGCACACTCGCCCACTATGGAAAATTTTTCATGAAGTTCAAGGAGTGCCTTTAATCCTAAACGCACAACGGTATGGTCGTCGGCAATAAGGACTTTTATCATCTGATTACCTCTTTTGCTGTCAATTTGCCTGCCTTTTAAAGTATTCAGGGTCGTTGATAAAAAAGCCGCCTGACAACCCCAGCTTTCTGTAGGGTAGGCAGATTTCAAAATGAGCCCCCCGGCCGGGGGAAGTGTAAAAAGCTACGGTGCCCTGCAGCATGCTCACGCGGTTGAATACGTTCCTTAAACCCTGTTTTTCGCCGCCTGGGGCTTCTGCTTTTAAAGTGTCCGGGTCAAATCCTTCACCGTCATCGTCCACGCGGATAATGATTTCTTCAGGGTTAAATTTTACATTGACCACGACATTTTCCGCCCGGGAATGTTTTACTGCATTGGTCAGGAGTTCCTGTAGAGCATGGATGATGTTATTAATCTGGATGATGTTTAATTCACTGCCCTGCTGACCTTCAAAAACAAGTTCCACCTGCATAATGGCCCTTTCCCTGAATTCACCCACCATATGAATGATACCTTCACGCAGGGATACAGGGGACAGGTCGACCGGCTTCAGCTCTTCGATATAATCACGAATGTCGCGGATTACACTGTTTAAGTCATCTTTAGCCGAGTTAATCTGCGTCCTTGCTTCCTTGAGCCTTTTCTCGGCAAGTATGGTTGCCTGTTCAAGTTTCAGCCCCACCCCATAGATAGATTGGATTATGCCGTCGTGGAGTTCCCTGGCTATACGCTCACGTTCATGGGACAGCACCTGCCTGCGCAAGGCTTCCTCCAGCCTGAACTCGCGCTCCACCTCAAACACATCCACAATGCGGATCACAAAATAGGTTGTAAACAACAAAAATAATGATCTGAAAAAGATCACAGGTATACCCACAGTCTCCAGGAATGTATGCCTGTTTAGGACTGTGGCAGGCCACAAAACAGGTTCATTGGCCACAAGTCCCACCGCAAACACCGCTATAAAAAAAGTAAGGGCCAAAGCTTTTAAATTCCTTACCAGGTAGGGAATCCTGAATGCCTCAACTTCCCGCACATGCAGCCAGAGCCCGACCCCGGACAGCAAAAAACCGGGGGCGGCAAACATATATCTTGACAGGTTGTCAGCCAGTGCAAGGTAAAGAGGTTCCCCGTGGAACATGAGCGCATAAACAACCAGTCCAAACCACCCTATACTCATGGCAGCGCCTATAATTTTAAGAAAATCGTATTTTTTATAGTAGCCAAGAACCAGATATATACCAAGCCAGAAGATAAAGATAAAGGAAAGGGCTTTAAGTGCCAGCTCCAGTGTGTGCAGAGCAAACAGGACGGAGTCTGACATTTGAGACTCCTTCACATGCACCGCGATCACAACAATCTCGTTTAAGCCGTGGGTAATACCATAGCCCGCAAGCAGCCACAGGCTTCTTGCCATTTTCAAACCGCTTTTCCTGTTGCACTTGAGCAGAATGGCAAAAGCCATCAAAAAAAACATAATGCTGTAGATTACCAGCATAATCAACCTGTTGTCCCTGTAAAAGTCGCTGATCATGTTGCTACGCCTCTCCTCAGACAAAAAGCTTCCTTTTGCCCTGTTATTATGTTATGTTTTTATTATAACACAATTGATTCTTACGTCTATACTCCTATGATTTTAAAGAGTTTCTTCGCGTTTTACCGTATTGAGGTTAAGAAAGAGAAAAATAACAGCGTGGAGAGTGAGCATCATGGCAACTGATAAAATAAGGTTATTTATAGTTGACAGCCACGAAGTTATCAGGCTCGGATTTAGTGGGCTTTTCGCTGATTTTAACGATTTGGAAGTTGTGGGGGAGGCCGGGGACGCTGAAAGCGCCATAAAAAAAATAGAAATACTGAGGCCACATGTTGTGTTTATGGATCTTCTTATACCCGGCATGGGCGGGATTGAAGCCTGTCGCTTATTTACAGCTTTGGGAGCTCATGTGATAATGCTTACTTCTTTCTATGAACCAGGGGAGATTGAGGCATCGTTTGAAGCCGGAGCCTCCGGCTATGTGCTAAAAAATATCAGCAGTGACAATCTGCTTAGGGCAATCAGGACTGTTTCCGGGGGTGAAGTCTACCTTGAGCCGGAAAGTACCGAACGGGTATTCAAATCAATACGCAGCCCGGAAGAAGAAAAGCCGCTCGCCGCTAAACTGAGTGGCAGGGAAGAGGAGATCCTGGCACTGGTTGCGAGCGGTAAAACCAACAGGGAAATTGCCAGGCTTCTTTACCTCAGCGAAAACACTGTCCGCAACCATGTGAGCCGGATTCTCCATAAGCTGGGCTTTCGTAACCGTTCCCAGGCAGTGCTATATATGGCCAGGCGAAATATTGTCAATAAGCAATCGGGTAGGATTTAAATATCCGGTTTTAATATTTATAATAAATATATTATACAATAACAATAGAAATGCGGGGATATGAGGGCAAATGTCCCCCCTCATTGGTACATTTCACGAAGTGATTTGAGCAGAAAAGAAAGGTATAGTGAAATGAGGTACAGGCAGCAGGCTTTAGAAGTGACAATTGTCACATGCCGTGGCAAGCCGCCTGCCTTGACCGAATCCTGACATGAGATAAGGGGGAAACAATTTGTCCAAAAAGTTTGTTCTTGCCGCCTCAGTATTTTTGCTGTTAGTGATTTTTGCTGCGGGCTGCGGTAAAAAAGAACCGGCTCAGCCGCCGGCGCAGCCGCCAGTGCAACCACCCACAGATACTGTTGCCGTGGCAGAATTTGTTGGCTCTGATTCGTGTAGGGGATGCCACAGTGCAGTATACAAAGAGTGGGAAAACTCCTGGCACACCTTAAAAGCCACGCAAGGCCCAACATTGGGCGACAAGTACGTCGGCAATATCTACGAGTGGGTCCGTAGGGACTGGGATAAACTGGATACTTACATGATCGTCGACCGTGAAGACAGCAATACTATCCTTGTTGCAGCGGAAAAGGTGGCCTGGCAGGATGTTGATTATGTTATCGGCCAAGTTACCAAGCAGCGCTACGCGGTTTACTATGATGGCAGCCCGCTTAAAGTTTTCAAGGCCACGACTGAAAACGGCGGGATTTCCTGGACCCTGAATAAAGATGCAACTTATGACTTTCCTGGAAACAAGGAGCGGGCCGGTTACAACTTCCTTTTCATTGAAGTCCGTCCCAACGAAACAATAAACAACAACAACTATGGAGAATGGCGTTCATGGCAGGAGCGCTGCATTGCCTGCCATACCACCGGTTTTGACAACGAGGCCTGGGACAGCGCCAAAGCCGACTTTGTAGACGGAAAGCGCGACGACCTGCGCGACCTCTTTGTCGCCGATCTGCGCATAGGCTGTGAAGCTTGCCATGGGGCAGGCAGCGTCCACGCAAAGAGTGCGAAAAAAGAAGATATCATTAACCCGGCAAAATTTGATAACTATGAAGACCGCATGTTAACCTGTCAGCAGTGTCACACCCGCACCGGCGGCAGTGTTCTCTCCAGTATGTCAAATGACCTGCGCGGCTACAGGCTCGGAGAAGGCAGTTACACCGACTTTGCAAAATGGCTGCCTGTAAGATGGGGTGTAGGTACCCGCGACGTATCCATTGACGGCAAAGGACGCCGCGGCCACCAGCAAGACATGGATATGATGATTTCACGTTTTATTCATCCCGGTGGGTACCATGCCGACCAGGCATGTTTTGACTGCCACAACCCGCATGGTGTTGGAGTTAAACCCGACAACCTGCGCCTGAAGGACGATACTCCGTCCTGCACAAGCTGTCACGCCTTTGATGCCAAAGACGCTTTTAACGGTGCTAAGGGCTGGCAGGCTGCGTCATTCCCCAACTGGGCCACTGAAGCAGGCCGCGGCGGTACAAAGCAGCACGTGTTTAATCTGAACGCGGACGGACTTGTATACGGCTTGTCGCCTGAGCAGTACCACTGGGTGCTTAAAGACGGCGGCGACGCCAAGACTAAAGCTGACTGGGTGGGAATCTGGCCGTGGCAGAAAGAAGCACATGATGCTGCCGGTAAGAAAACCTTTGTCGGTGCCGAACCCTGGAAATAAAACTTAAAACAAGAGCAACATAATGTAAGAAAAAAACTGCTTTCAGGCATATAAAATGACCTGAAAGCAGTTTTTTGTTGTACTCTCAGACTACCGGGAAGAGTACAAAGATAATATACCCCCATAGCGAGTGAGAAATTATTGACGGCGCCAGGCTTTTTTCACTGTTGTAAACGATAGCCCAGGCAAGCCCTGCGACAAAAGCTGCGAGTATGAGGCTGATATTCAGCGTCCAGACATGGACAAGTGCATAAATAACTGTGGCAAGCAGCAATCCGCCCAGCGGGCTGAAGCGCTTCACAAGGCGCTTCTGGAGAAAACCGCGCCAGTAAATCTCTTCTGCCGGACCGGTGACAAACAGGAGCAGAAATGATATCAGGCGCATTGATGTGCCTTCTCCATAACCGTAGACAGAGAAAATTTCTTCCGAGGCAAAAGGTAAAATCCTTGGCAGCAGCCAACCGCTCACTAAAAAAACATAGTAAAGAATAATTGCTGACGCCACTCCCACCGCAATCCCGCGTGGTGTAACCTTAAACTCTTTTTTTCTTTCAGGTCCCATGGCAGCCACGGAAATTGCCGCCAGCAATGAAGCCGAAAAGGCCATTTTCAGCCAAAAGTTGCCCCATACCACAACAAAGCTGAAATACCATAGAATAAGGGCGAGCATAACCGTGGCGGCCGTGTGGAGGCCTTTTTTTCTGTTCATTTAGATTTCCTCCTTCAGTGAGACAAACAATGTCTGGTTATTAAAGCTTAAAACAGCGAGATGATGTACCCCATGAGTAAAGATAAGATGAGGAGAGCGCCAAACACCGCCGATAGCTGTGCTGTTTGTGGATCGGCGTCTGCAGGCAGGTCACGCGCATTTCTGAAGCTGCCAAGCAGTCTTAAAGCCATGGGCAGTGAGAAAAAGACAATTATGGCCAAAGCCGGGAGATGGCCAAGCACAATTGCGAGCACGGTCAGAGAGTATGCAGAAAAAAGGAGAAGTGTAAAAAGTTTAAGGCCTTTTTCTCTGCCCAGCCTGATGGCGGTAGTAAAAACAATTTTTGTCTGTGCGTCATAATTAAGGTCTTTTAAGTTATTGGCCAGGAGCACAAGGGCGACCCAGATACCAAGTGGCAGTGAGGTCCAAAGGGCTGTTATAGAGCCACTCCAGCTGCCTGTCTGCACGAAGTAAGAGCCAACCGTCAGAATCGGCCCCCAGATCAGAAAAACAAAAATTTCACCCAGTCCCCGGTATTTAAGGCTGACTGGGCCTGCAGTGTAGGTGACACTGATGATGCCTCCGGCCAGGGCAATGGCGGCAACGGGCCAGCCCCGCAGCACTGTCAGGTAAGTCGCAATTAATGCAGAAAAGGCGTAGAGGGCCACAGAAAGCATGATAACCCTGTGCGGAGAAAAAACGTTATCCAATAAAGGATGGGGGCGGTACTGTGTAGTCGGAGCACCCTGCTTGTCCACCCCATAAACAGTATCGAAATAGTCGTTGACAAGGTTTGTGGCGGCATGGGCAGCGACTGTGCCTGCCAGGGTAAGAAGGGCAAGCAGAGGGTAAAAACGACCTGACATTGTTAATGCCAGGATGGCGCCTGCGGTTACTGACACAGCTGTCATGATAAAGGACCATGGCCGGGCAGCTACTATCCAGTCCCGGTAATTGACTGCGGCAGTGTTTTGCCCGTCAGAGGCGGTGGCCTCCGGAATATAATATAAATTGTTTGTAGTCATATGGTATCAATGTCCTCCCTGGAATATTTTATGATTGCATATAAAAAAGGTGCTGTGTTTGTTATTGTAACATTTTTTGATAAAAGGCTGAACGTAAAAATACTGGAAAACGAAAGTTAAAATCTTTTCCTGCCCTCCACCACAGCAACAATACCACCGCACAGGTTGTAGTAAGCTGTCTCTGTAAGTCCTGTTTCAGAAAAAAGTGCTGCCAGTTCTTCCGGTGGCGGGAAAAGGCGGGCAGAGCTGTAAAGGTATTCATAGGCATCTTTGTTCCTTCCCAGAAACCTGCCAAGGGCAGGAATGACTGTGCGCAGCGCAAACCAGTATAAATCCTTAAAAACGAAGACTGTGGGCCTGGCCATATCCAGTGAAACTACTTTACCGCCGGGCTTGACAACTCTGGCCATTTGCTTAATAACCAACGAAATGTCAGGCACATTGCGCAGCCCCCAGGCCACAGTGGCGCAGTCAAACGTGTCTGCGGGGAAGGGTAGTTTGGCCGCGTCACCATGCACAAGTGTAATATTTTCTTTAAACGGAAACTGTTTAACATATTTTGCGGCAACAGCCAGCATATTTTCTGAAAAGTCCAGGCCGACAACCCGCCCCGCG
Organism: Dethiobacter sp.; assembly: GCA_018335875.1. GTDB lineage: Bacteria > Bacillota > Dethiobacteria > Dethiobacterales > Dethiobacteraceae > JAGXRN01. The sequence goes on along the minus strand of JAGXRN010000054.1, from coordinate 117,821 downwards.
GGTGCAGCTGACGACGCCAGCTCCACTGTCAACCTGCCTGTGCCGCAGCAGACATCCAGTGCAAGCCCACCTGTTTTCAGTTCCGACTGATTTACAATAAATTTGCGCCAGGTCCTGTCAAGCCCAAGTGTCATCAAAGAATTGACAAGGTCATACCGGCCGGCAATTGAATCAAACATTTCCTGTATTTTTTTTTGTCTTCGGCGTTGCTGTCAGGCACTTTCTCTCCTCCAATCTGTCCGTTTGTATCCATTGTCAATTTTACTTAGAAGTATTATACATGAATTTATTAAAAGTTACAGATATTTTGTGTCAATAAAGGCCGTTCAATTAACGGCTTTTTTTGCTGTCATTATAGCCAGATGATGCAAGCATATTATGTAAACTAAAATAGCATAAAAAAACTGCCTGAGGTTAATCTTAAAATTACACCAATGAGTTTTAAGTCAAAATCTTTTGGAGGAGGTTTCCTTTTTGATGAATGACAAGGAGTGATAACTGCGTGAAAAACCGAAGCACCAGGCAAAAGCTAGCCCTGTTTGCATTGGGAATGCTTGTGCTAATCATTGCGGCTTTTCCCTGGCGTATCTGGATTGACCTGCATCAGGAACTGCGCATCATGGAAGGTGAGGAGCGTTTAATTAACATCGCCTCCCCCTGGTCGGTACATATCAAGGGCAGCAGGAACGGGGTTATTTCGTTTAACGGGAACCCTCTTTCCACAGAGGCCAGCAAAATAAATTTACGTTCACCACTTATGTTAAGTGCGCAGGGCTTGGGGTCTGTAAATGTCGAGTTTCGCCTGTTCGGGTTAATACCGCTGCGCCAGCTTACAGTAAGTGTCCTGCCTGAAATCAAGCTCCTGCCCGGCGGACATTCTGTCGGTATTAAGCTGCACAGCCAGGGAGTGCTGGTAGTAGGCCACCATTTGGTTAACAGCGCTGGGATATCATCATCACCTGCCATGGAGGCTGGGATTGAGGTTGGAGATGTTATCATTGACATTGACGGGGTAAGGCTGGATGACGCCAACCAAGTCGCGGAAATTATCAACAGGCAGGGTAAGGCGGGTAAAACGCTTACTTTTGTAATTAAAAGGGCAGAACGTAAGCTTACCAAAGAAGTCACCCCGCTATTGTGCCAGGAAACCGGCCGTTACAGAGTAGGCCTCTATATCCGGGATTCGGCGGCAGGAGTGGGTACGATGACTTTTTTTGACCCAAATACCGGAATTTACGGGGCGCTTGGCCATGTGATAACCGATATTGATACCAATCAGCCAATTGAAGTGCGTGACGGGAGAATAGTAAAAGCAAATATTGTCAGCATTAAAATCGCCAGGCGCGGCCAACCCGGTGAAAAGACAGGTATATTTCAGGAAGATCAGGATATTGTGGGCACCATAGTAAAAAACTGTATGTTTGGGATATTTGGCAGACTAAGCAGTATCAATGATTCTCCCGGCAGCTACCCCCGGCCGATTCCCATTGCCCTTATGGCGCAGGTGCAGACCGGGCCGGCTGAAATACTTACCGTAATAGAAGGAGAAAAAATTGAGAGGTTTGCCATTGAAATACAAAGGGTCTACAGCCAGACAAGCCCATCTGATAAAAGTATGATTATTAAAATAGTAGATGAAAGGCTTCTGGAGGCTGCAGGCGGTATTGTGCAGGGTATGAGCGGAAGCCCGATTATCCAAAACAACCGCCTGGTGGGAGCCGTAACCCACGTCTTTGTCAATGACCCGTCCAGAGGATACGGGATTTTCATAGAATGGATGATTCAGGAGTCGGGATTGCTCGATGAAATAAGCGGTTTAGGCACATTCAAAGATGAACTTGAAAAAGCCTCATGACCATCAAAAACACCCTATTCATGGGTGTTTTTTTTTCATAATGTCAATATAGAGGGTTTTGAATAATTTTGTACATTGATTCAATTATAACAAAGCTGTCGTTGGCCAGCGTGTTTTTTTTTATTTTTTTTAAAAAAATGAAAAGGAATATCTATCCAAATGTCGAATAAATCATGCTGTAAGCTTACAGACATTCTCAAATATTAGGAAGGAGTAGAAGTTATGCTAAATGTTTTTGTGGCAGACGACAACCGGGAATTCAGCGATCTACTTATAGAGTACCTGGAGCAGCAGCCCGATATTAACATTGTCGGCAACGCGTACAACGGAAAGGAGACTCTTGAATTAATCGCGAAAAATCCTCCGGACGTGCTGCTTCTCGATATCATTATGCCCCATCTTGACGGGCTTGGTGTTTTGCAGGAGCTAAGCAGCCTCGATACCAGCCACCGGCCCAAAGTTATTATGCTTACAGCTTTCGGACAGGAGGACATTACACGCAGAGCGGTAGAGCTGGGTGCGTCATACTACATACTTAAGCCTTTTAATATGGATATATTGCTTGAAAGAATCCGCATGCTGGGCAACGGAAAATCACCCCTGCCCACAATATCTGCATCGCGCCCGCTCAAGCGCAACAGCCTGGAGGCGGATGTGACAAATATTATTCACGAGATTGGTATCCCTGCCCACATCAAAGGTTACCACTACCTGAGGGAGGCAATTATGATGGTGGTGGAAGAGGTTGATCTGCTTGGTTCTGTTACTAAGGTGCTATACCCGCGCATAGCAGGTAAATTTGACACCACCAGCTCAAGGGTTGAGAGGGCTATCCGCCACGCTATTGAAGTGGCCTGGTCCAGGAATAACATTGAAACCATAAAGAAATTTTTTGGCTATACCATTAATACAGAGCGCGGCAAACCGACCAATTCAGAATTTATTGCCCTTGTCGCGGACAGGCTCAGGCTTTTTAATAAGAGTGTAAGCTAAATTTGCTTATTTATAGATTACCAGCAGGAACCCTGTTTCGGGGTTCCTGTTTTTTTTAAACAGAAAACTTCTATTTTGGCATTATATGTTAAAATTATGAAAAAAAGTTAAATTAATCTCATATCCGACCATCTGGGGCCATTATGGCGTCTCATCTATATATAAAGTTTGTAAAGAAAAGTATCTTGACATATGCTTTAATATACTGCTGATAACAGTAGCGTCCAGTTTTTGAATAAATTTTAGTCTTGTGATAAGATATATATAAAAGATTATTTTGAGGAGGGCCTTATGTATAAAAAGAAAATGAAAAGAATTATTTTAGTTATGGTGGTGGCTGCGCTTTTACTGGCCTTGGCCGGCTGTGGAGCCAAGGATGACAGTCCCTTGGTATTTGGTGATGCGGGCTGGGACAGCATACAGTTTCATAATGGTGTTGCTCAGTTTATTATTGAGCATGGTTTTGGTTATGAAACCGATGTTATGGTTGGCTCAACTCCTGTTACCTTTGCCGGATTGAGGCGCGGTGATATTGACATATATATGGAGACATGGCATGACAATTTCGCCGATGCTTATGCAGAAGCGATAGAAAAAGAAGAAATTGTTGTTGTATCAGTAAATTTTGACGATAACGCCCAGGGTTTGTGGGTGCCCACCTTTGTTATCAAGGGCGACCCGGCCAAGGGTATCGAGCCCATGGCTCCCGGCTTAAAATCTGTTTCAGACCTGCCTGATTACTGGGAGCTTTTTAAAGATCCGGAAGACCCAACCAAAGGACGTATTGTGGGGTCACCTCCGGGCTGGGCCGCTGATGAAATCCTCAGTGAGAAAATGGTAAGTTACTCTCTTGAGGATACATTTAACTATTTCAGGCCCGGTTCAGATGCAACACTCGCTGCTTCTATCGCCAGAGCTTTTGAAAGAAGCGAGCCGTGGATAGGGTATTACTGGGATCCCACCTGGGTTATGGGTAAATTTGACATGACTTTATTGGAGGAGCCGGAATACAGCGATGAAAAATGGCTTGACGGTTACAGCTGCGCTTTCCCTGTCACTGAGGTGACAATTTCTGTGCACAGTGATATGACTAAACGGGCACCGGAAGTAGTGGAGTTTTTAAGCAACTACAGGACAAGCTCAGCACTGACAAGCTCAGCACTGGCTTATATGATGGAGAATGATGTTGATGCCGCGGATGCTGCAATCAATTTTCTCAAAGAGAATGAAGCGCTCTGGACCGGCTGGCTAAGCAGCGAAGTAGCCGCCAAAGTTAAGGCTGCACTGCAGTAACAGCAGCTAGGGATACATGAATTGGGAATAAAAAAACATCTCCCTGTTGATATAGATTTTTGACTTCTATTGTCAAGCAGGGAGATGTTTTACTGGGTATAAAGCGGGGTGATATATTGGGTGCTGGTAAATTTCCTGTATTGTTGCGTTTTGAAGTGGGGATTTATGTCGATATGCTAGTTAGTTGGCTTATTGACAATTTTGCCGGCTTTTTTGATGGGATTACAGGCTTCGGTATCTGGTTTTTAATAAGGGTTGAAACTTTTCTGAGCTGGCTGCCATGGTGGTTTGTACTTTTATTTATTTTGATCATCACCTGGAAGGCTAAGAAAAATATTAAGTTAAGCTTATTCTTTACTTTTCTGGTTTTTTTTATTGGCGCTTTTGGCCTTTGGGTTCATATGATTCAAACACTGGCCATAGTGCTGACTTCTGTGGCTGTTTCTTTGATTTTAGGCATTCCGTCCGGAATTATTATGGCTTATAGTAACAAACTAAATAACCTGATAAGACCGGTTCTGGATTTTATGCAGACTATGCCGGGTTTAGTTTACCTGATACCGGCCGTTATACTGTTTGGCATGGGGAGGGTCCCTGCTGTGTTTGCAACCACTATATATGCTGTTCCGCCTGTAATCAGGCTTACAGACCTGGGAATCAGGCGTGTCTCCCGGGAAATGGTGGAAGCATCCTTTTCTTTTGGTGCCTCTGCCTGGCAAACACTGGTTAAAGTGCAGTTTCCTCAGGCGTTGCCAACTATCATGACAGGTGTAAACCAAACAACAATGATGGCACTGGCCATGGTTGTTTTTTCCTCAATGATCGGTGCCAGGGGACTGGGCATGGAAGTTCTGATAGCAATTAATCAGATGGATATTGCACGCGGTTTTGAGGCAGGGATAAGTATTGTTTTCCTGGCAATAATTATAGACCGCATATCCCAGGGGGTTGCCGACAGGTTTAGATACCCGGAGTAATTTTTACGATTTGTTAGAAGTGGGGGATAGCATGGCTGTTAAGATACGAGTAAAAAATCTGACTAAAATATTTGGCCGCAACTCTAAGGGGATTTATAAGAAATTGAGCGGAGGTATGTCCAGGGAGCAGATTCTTACTGAGACAGGGCACACTGTAGGTGTAAATGATGTTTCTTTCGAAGTAAACGAAGGTGAAATATTTGTGATCATGGGTTTGTCAGGTAGTGGAAAATCCACACTGATTCGCTGTCTTAACCAGCTAAACAAAGTAACAGCAGGTAAGGTAATTATTGACGGTGATAATATTGTTGAATACAGCAGGGAGGAGATCAGCTCTTTCAGAAAAAACAAGGCTGCAATGGTTTTTCAGCACTTTGGACTTTTTACTCACAGGACTGTAATTAAAAATGTTGAGTATGGCCTGGAAATAAAAGGCATAGCTAAGGAAAAAAGAAATGAGATAGCAAAAAGTATCCTCTCGACTGTAGGGCTTGAAGGTTGGAAGAATAACTATCCCAGCGAGCTAAGCGGCGGGATGCAACAGCGGGTTGGCCTGGCGCGCGCTTTGGCTAATGATCCCGATATCCTTTTAATGGATGAACCGTTTGGTGCTCTTGACCCTCTAATCAGAAGGGAAATGCAGTTGGAGCTGTTGGACATTCAGGCTAAGCTTAAAAAAACCATAGTATTCATTACTCATGATGTGAACGAAGCATTTAAGCTAGGTGACCGCGTTGCGGTAATGAAAGACGGCAAAATAGAGCAGATTGCCACACCTGAGGAATTACTTGCGTCGCCTGCCAACGATTATATCCGTGATTTTATCAGGGATATTGACAGGACTAAGGTTTTGCAGGCGAAAAATGTGATGTATTTTCCTTCTGCTTTAATATCGTTAAAAGACGGGCCCAAAATTGCGGTTAATGAAATGCGCAAGGCCGGTATTTCCAGTCTTTTTGTGGTTGATAATGCCAGGAAATTGCAGGGGATGGTTACAATTGATGATACAATAACAGCCATTAATGAAGGAAAGTCTTTAAACCAAATCCTGATTCACGATTTTTACAGCATTGAACCTGATGCATATCTGCAGGATCTTATCCCCAAAGCTACCGCTTCCAAGTATCCCATTGCAGTTATTGATGATAGTAACAGGTTGTTGGGGATAATTGCACGAGTTTCTGTACTTTCAAGTCTAATCCAGGAGTAACTTAGATTCATACCGCCGCCTGCAGGCGGTTTTTTCTTTTTACAGCGCTTATATAAAACAGTGCAACACGCATACTAGAGTAAATGAAAGGTTACGGTGGTATGAGGCGACGTCAGTCCTACCAAGCTGAAATTAAAGGTCCTGTAAAGCTGGACAGGAAAACAAAAAACCTGGTGGAGAGGTTGCAACCAGGTGACATTGCTCTGATTAATCACCGTGATTTGGATGAAATGGCTGCCTTGTCTCTGTGCAGGGCGAACGTAAAAGCTGTTATTAATGCAGAAAGCTCCATCAGCGGCAGCTACCCCAACAACGGCCCGTTAAAGCTGGCTGAGGCCGGCATCTATCATCTTGACCAAGCGGGTGAAGACCTGTTTGAACGTGTGCGTGAAGGCGATATACTTACTGTCCGTGGATGCAGTATTTATAAAGACAGTGCTGTGCTGGCCGGGTGCAGGTTGGTGGATAAAAAAATAATCGACAGTAAGCTAAGCGAGGCGCAAAACAATCTAAACGGGCTGCTCGACGGGTTTGTCCAGAATACGCTGGAATATGCAATGCGGGAAAAGGAACTGATTCTCGGGAAGCTTGATTTTCCTGCTCTTGAAACTGTTTTTAAAGACAGGCATGCCCTGGTGGTAGTAAGGGGACAATCTTATAGGGAGGATTTGCTGGCAATCAGGCAGTATCTGGAGGAAGTCAGGCCTATACTGATAGGTGTTGACGGTGGAGCTGATGCTCTGCTTGAATTTGGTTTAACACCGCACCTTATTGTTGGCGACATGGACAGTGTCAGTGACCACGCACTTCACATAGCCGGTGAATTAGTGGTTCATGCCTATACAGACGGCCGTGCGCCCGGCCTGGAGAGGCTGAGAAAGCTGGGGCAGAGTGCCAAGGTGTGCAGGGCGCCGGGCACAAGTGAAGACATCGCTCTGCTTATGGCTTATGAATTAGGAGCAAAGCTGATTGCCGCGGTGGGGACTCATTCAAATATGATCGATTTTCTGGAAAAGGGACGCAAAGGTATGGCCAGTACATTTTTGGTCAGACTGAAAGTTGGCAGCAGGCTGGTCGATGCCCGTGGCATAAGCCAGCTTTACCGCGGCGGTGTGTCGGGCCGTTCTCTTCTTCTCATCACCGTGGCTGCAGCGATTCCCGTTGTTGTCCTTATTATGACTAACCCTACAATTCGGCATATTTTCAGGCTTTTTATTCTGAGGTTGCGCATGCTGTGAAAGGAGGCCGGCTATGTTCAGACTAAAAGACCACATCATTTCCCTGGTAGCTGTATTTTTGGCCTTGGGTCTTGGCATCCTTATCGGTTCAGGCATGAGTGACGATATGCTTGTAAAACAGCAGCGGCTGATTATTGATCAGATGAGTAAGGATTTTCGTTCACTGCGTTCTGAAAGAATGGATTTAGAAGCACGTGTCCAGCTGTTGACGCGTGATTTGTATTTCTGGGGCCAGTACCAGAATGCTTTGTATCCCAGGCTGGTTAATGGTATGTTGGAAAATAAAAAAGCCGCCATTATCTGTCATGGTATTCCCCTTATACAGGGAATAGTTGATATCCTCAGTGATGCCGGCGCGCAGTTAACCATGTTGGCAGTAATTGATCCCGATGAGGGGTGGACTGACAGGGACGGGCTTATGGCCAGTGCCACGGCGGCGCTGCTGACAGGAAAAAACCTTAGCGGGGAACAAAAGGAGCTGATTGATTATTTGCTGCTTAATGAAAAAATATTTTTGCGGGAAAGCCATGCGGCGCCACCTGAAGCTATAATTTTTCTGCTTGGGGATAAAAAAAGCACCAACCGGCGTTTTGTGCTGGAACTTGGACGCCTGATAACAGAAGAAAAAATTCTTGCTGTGGCTGTGGAAGCCAGCGCCACTGCTGATTCACTGCTTGCCGACTTTAAAGAGATGGGCCTGCCTACGATAGACAATGCAGACACAGTTTTTGGCCAGGTTTCCCTGCTTGCGGTGCTGCAGGGCGCAGAAGGACATTTTGGCTCTAAGCCAGGCGCGGACAAGTTTGTGGCGCCCTTTTCAGATTAGCACTAAGCAGCAAGATAAAGTCCGGGAGGCAGGTAATTTGAGAGTATCGGCAATTATACCCGCATTTAATGAAGCAGACAGGATAGCAGGCACAATTGAGGCGCTGCGGCAGGTTGAGGGTATTGACGAGATTATTGTTGTTGACGACGGTTCTGTGGACGGCACCGCAAATGAAGCAAAGCTGGCGGGCGCAGGACGTGTTATAGTGCTGACTGAAAACAGCGGAAAGGGAAGAGCGCTTTCGCGCGGGGTGGAGGAAGCGCAGGGCGATGTGCTCTGCTTTGTGGATGCAGACCTTGGCCACTCAGCAGTTCAATTTAACAAACTTCTTATCCCTGTGCTGCAGGGCGAAGCCGACATGGTGGTGGCCTCCTGGCCAAAGGGGGAGAAAAAAGGTGGATTTGGCTTGGTGAAGGGGATTGCGGCCGCCGGCATCAGATTTTTGACAGGGATACGGCCGTCCTCACCGCTGTCGGGGCAGCGCGTGCTGCGGCGGGAAGTGTGGGAGGCCGGCTCATTTGCCGGCAGCGGTTTTGGTGTGGAAGTGGGCCTCACAGTGAAGTGCCTGCAAAGCGGCTGCCGGATGCTTGAAGTGCCGGTGGTGATGCGGCACAGGGAGACAGGCCGCAATTTAAGCGGTTTTTTGCACAGGGGCAGACAGTTTGTACAGGTGACGCGTACATTATGGCTTCTGTGGCGGAGGAAAGAGAGGGTTTAAAATAATGGCATTGGTTATTTTTTTCGCCATATCCCTGGTGGCGGCGCTGCTGATTTTACCTTTTCTGTTAAATATACTTCGTTATCTCGGCCATTTACAAAAAAATTATACAGGCAGGGACATTCCTCAGAGTATGGGCAGCGTCCTGATGCCTGTTTATGCTTTGGCTGTAGCCTGGGCGCTATTCACCGGGCTATTGCCGTATGGGCTTGTGTTGCGGGCCGCTATCATAGTTTTTGGATTCGGGTTGGCAGGCCTTGCAGATGATATGTTTGGCGACGACAGGGCCAGGGGATTTGCCGGCCACTTTCGAAGTGTGCTTGCGCATGGTGAAATTACAACAGGCTTTATTAAAGCAGCAGCGGGTTTTCTGTTCGCCATGTGGGCAGTGGCAGGGCTGCCGGGCTTTTTCCTGTTTCTTTTCTGGCGTGCGGCCCTGGTTGCCCTTTCCGCCAACTTATTCAACATCCTGGACTTACGTCCGGGGCGGGCGCTGAAAGTATTTTTTCTGCTTTCACTAATCTATGCCTGGCTGGCAGCATCAGAGATAGGTATTTTACTTCTTTTCCCCTGCTGGCTGGCATTGCTGGCTTACTTCCCCTACGATTTGCGCAGTTATGGCATGCTGGGCGATGCAGGCGCCAATATACTGGGCGGACTGCTGGGACTGGTTATTGTCCTCACAGCGCCGCTTTGGCTCCAGTCTGTCTACATGTTATTCCTGGTGCTGATCCACATTATAACGGAACGCATATCACTGACAGAGCTGATTGCGGCAAACCCTGTTCTTAACTATCTGGACATGCTGGGAAGAAAAGATTGGAATTAGGGCTAAAGTCACGAGGAAAATAAATTTTAGTGCAGAAGAATAGAAGTATGGGAAGTGAAAAATGTTTAGCCTGCGAGTAGCTGAGGTGATTAAAGTAGATTCCCTGTCACAACAGTGTGAGGAACTGCTGGTAAAACTGGGCAAGGATACAGCCCGTGCTATAAATTATGTAGCTTTAACAGGCACGGCCTCGCCGGGGGAACGGGTCGTCCTTAATACAACTGCTGTGGAACTGGGGCTTGGCAGCGGCGGCTATCATTTTGTCTATCTTAACCTCGCTAAGATTGAAAGGTCTATCTCCGGTGACGGGCACCTTATGAAGCTCCGCTACACACCGTCCCAAATCCGCACGCTGTCTGTGGAAGAAGAGGCCTCCCCTCACCATCTTAAATTAAAAGAGGCCGTGAGCCTGGAGGGCCTGGTTGTGATTGCCGCTGAACTCCACAGCATGCTGGCGCCGGCGGTGGTTACGCTAAAGCAGGAAAAACCCTCCGCCCGTGTTGTTTACCTGATGACTGACGGTGGGGCTCTGCCTGCCTGTTTCAGCAATACTATACGTAATTTGCGTCAAAGCGGCCTGCTTGAGGCGGTGATTACAAGCGGCCATTCTTTTGGCGGCGACCTGGAAGCTGTTAATGTCTACAGTGGCCTGCTGGCTGCCAGGCATGTGTTAAAAGCAGATGTGGCTGTGGCCTGTATGGGCCCCGGAGTGGCAGGCACGTCAACTGCCTTTGGCTTTTCTGGCATAGAAATGGGTGAAAACATTAACCGTATCCATGCCCTGGAAGGAAGCGCAGTGGCGCTTCCCCGCCTCAGTTTCAGTGACGCTCGCGCCAGGCACCGCGGACTGTCTCATCATACACTGACTGCCTTAAACAGAGTGGCGCTGGCGGCTGCTGACCTGCCGCTGCCGGTGCTGCCGCCGGAACAGGACAGCATACTAAAAGACCAACTGCAGTCTGCAGGCCTGTGCGTCAGGCACAGGGTGGTCTGGTTAGATAATCTTTCACTGCGACACCTTGCAGACAGCGGCATAGATTTTTCAACCATGGGCCGCACACTCTACCAGGATGAAGCCTTTTACCTGGCTGCTGTGGCGGCCGCACGGCATGCGGCCGCCATGCTCTGCTAGTGGAGTTTCCCCAGGATATATTCACGCAGCGTGAGGCTGCCGGCGGGGAGGCTCTGCAGAAATTCACGCAGTTCGCGGACTGTGCCGTGAAAATACAGCTTGTCCCTCTGTAAATAAATTTGCATATTTACCTCCATCTGAATATGACTTATGGCTATTCTATGCATATTAAGGAAAAATATTCCTGCAGCAAGGGTCTGAATTAACATAAACAGTACAGTCCCTGCATACACTTGTCCCAAGAGCGCAAGAGGGGGAAGGGCCGGTGTGGCAGAGGTTTCAGGAGGCAATAGCGGAACATGTGCGGGAGCAGTTCAGCATATATTTGCTGGTTACCATGGTTTTTACCGCAGGAATTGCGGCCGGGGCGTTATCTGTCAGGTTTCTTGAAGAAATTCAGGTACGTGAATTAAATGATTTTTTCTTTGGCTTTGTAGACTACCTGTCTGAGCGTCAGCCAATCAACCAGGGATTGATAATGCAGCGGGCACTTTTGCAAAACGGCATTTTTGTATTGGCTCTGTGGGTGCTGGGAAACCTTTTTTTTGGTATTATACCGGTGCTTGGAATTCTTTTTTACCGCGGCTTTACCATCGGCTTTTCAGTAGGGTTCCTGGCTGAACAGAATTCGCTGCGCGGTGTGCTGTTTGCCATTGGGGCCATTCTGCCCCAAAACCTGATCTATGTGCCTATGACAATTTTATCCTCAGTCTGTGCCGTGATTTTTTCACTGATTCTTTTGCGGCGGCGCTTTGCCGGCAAGGTAATCCCTTACGGCTCGTATTTATTTCAGTATTCCTTGCTTATGCTCATAGTTGCCGCGCTATTTGCCCTGGGCAGCATAGTTGAAGCGATAATAACCCCGGTCTTCATGAGAGCCGTGGTTACAGTCCTATAGGTCTTAAATTACTGTACCCTCCATAGATTGTAGGGAGGAGGGATAATTTTGAAAATATTTATCCTGGGCAGGCGTTTATACCGCTTGCTGCTGATAGTTTTAATCCTGATTTTGGTGCTTCCCCTGCTTCATTACTTTTTTATAAGCGCATCCAATCCGGCCGGCGTACAGTTTAAGGAACCGCTGGGCGATGCCATCAAGGTGCTTCTTCCCGAAGGGGCGGAGGAGGGAAAAACTTCCGTCCTGAGTCGGGTAATCTACTATATTCGCGAATTTTATCAAAATAAATTGTAAAAGATTGTTGGAGTAAGAGGATTTCTTTTCCTTGTTGTGGAATAATTGTGAAGAAAGTTCTATTTTTTCTGGGACCAAAAAAGGAGACTTTGAATGGATAAAGCGATTGCAGACTTTATTAACTTCATTTCTGTGGAGAAGGGCTTGGCTGCCAACACTCTGGAGTCATATCTGCGTGACTTGCGTGGTTTTTGCGGTTATCTCAGGCAAAATGACGTGAAAGGTTTTGAAGAAAGCACAAGGGACCATGTAAAAGGTTATCTTTTTAGTCTACAGAAAACCGGAAAAGCCAAAGCTACCCTCTCCCGCAATCTGGCATCCATCAGGTCGTTATATCAGTTCCTCTTTCAGGAGAAGCTAATCTGTGATAATCCCTGCATCGACCTTGAGTCTCCGAAGCTGGACAAAAAGCTGCCCCGGGTGCTGAGCACATCTGAGATAGGCGTACTTCTGGAGCAGCCAGATGGCCTTCAGGTCTCAGGCATAAGGGACCGGGCAATGCTTGAAGTAATCTATGCCACGGGGATACGTGTCTCCGAGCTGATGTCGCTGGATATTGACGATATTAACACAGAAGCAGGATTTATCCGCTGCACGGGCAAAGGTTCCAAAGAGCGTATTATTCCGCTTGGCTCCATGGCCGTCCGCAACGTAGAGAACTACCTAGCTGATTCCCGTCCCAAATTGGTACGCCACAACGGTGAGAGCGCCCTCTTTGTAAATCAGCACGGCAAACGCCTGACGAGGCAGGGTTTCTGGAAAATACTGAAAAAATATGGACGGGAAGCCGGCATAAACAAGGCAATTACACCACACACACTGCGCCATTCTTTTGCCACACACCTGCTGGAAAACGGAGCTGATCTCAGGTCGGTCCAGGAGATGCTGGGGCATGCCGATATTTCCACAACGCAGATTTACACTCAGGTGACAAAACGCAAGCTGAAGGATGTATACGAAAAAACTCATCCCAGGGCCTAAAGGAGGCACCATGAATATCAAGCGGGTTATTTTAATTGTTCTGGACAGTCTGGGCGTGGGGGAGTTACCCGACGCCTCATTTTATGGTGATGCGGGCAGCAATACTCTTGCCCATATCGCCAAGGCAACCGGAGGCCTGAAGCTTCCCATGCTTGAGTCATTTGGCCTTGGCTGCCTGACTGAAGTTTTGGGGATGCCCTGTACTTCCGGTCCCGTTGCTGCCTTTGCTAAAATGGCTGAGCGCTCAAAGGGAAAGGATACCACCACCGGCCACTGGGAAATGACAGGGGTAGTGCTGGATGAGCCCTTTCCGGTCTACCCGCGCGGATTCCCCCCGCAAGTTATCAGCGCCTTTGAAAGAGCGGTAGGCAGGGAAGTACTGGGCAATGTTGCAGCTTCAGGCACTGAAATCATAGAACGGTTGGGAGAGGCGCATCTTGCAAGCGGCCGTCCCATAGTCTATACCTCTGCTGACAGTGTGTTTCAGATTGCAGCCCATGAAGAAGTGGCGCCGCTGGAACTTCTTTATGACTGGTGTGTTAAAGCCCGGGGGCTGCTGCAGGGCGAACACGCTGTGGGACGGGTTATAGCCCGTCCTTTTACCGGGGAGAGCGGCCAGTTTCGCCGTACACCAAACCGCAGAGACTATTCGCTGACACCGCCATCTGACACACTGCTCGATATTCTGAAAAAACAAGGGATGCCTGTGATAGGCGTGGGGAAAATAGCAGATATTTTCGCCAACCGCGGCCTGACTGCGTCTCTCAGTGCCAAAAGCAATGACTACGCGGTGGATATGATCCTGCAGGCCATGGATAATTATGAGAGCGGCCTGATTTTTGCCAACCTTGTTGATTTTGATTCTGTTTACGGTCACCGCAATGATGCCGCAGGTTACGCCGGAGCCCTAATCCAATTTGACCTGCGTTTAAAAGAACTGATGGCAAAAATGAGAACAGAAGATGTGCTTTTTATCACGGCGGACCACGGCTGTGACCCCACATTCCCTCATACCGACCACACACGTGAATATGTGCCGATGTTGGCCTACGGGGAAAATGTCAGGCCTTTGCGGCTGGATACACGTGACACTTTTGCCGATCTAGGCGCAACAATCAGCTGCCTTTTGAAAGCGCCGGGGCTTTTGGCCGGGCAGCATTTCTGTAAAGAATTGGGGCTTGATTGCTGATGCGCGCAGTCGATATAATCCAAAAAAAACGTGACGGCATAAGTTTAAGCGCAGAAGAAATAAACTTCTTTATCAACGGGCTCCAAAATGGTGAAACAGCTGACTACCAGGCTGCCGCCTGGCTGATGGCTGTTTATTTTAGCGGCATGGATGCGGCTGAGACTGCCGCACTCACCATGGCACTGGCAGATTCAGGGGAGAAAATTGACCTTTCTGCTGCAGGCAGAAAAGTTGTGGACAAGCATTCCACCGGCGGTGTGGGCGACAAAACCACCTTGGTGCTGCTGCCCCTGGTGGCAGCTGCTGGCGCGGCCACAGCAAAACTCTCCGGGCGCGGCCTTGGCCACACGGGCGGTACAATAGATAAATTATCCTGCATCCCCGGTTTCCGCACCGACCTGTCCCGGGAAGAATTTATCAACCAGGTGGCTGAGAGCGGACTTGCCGTCATGGCGCAGTCGCCAGGGCTGACTCCCGCTGACGGCATGCTTTACGCGCTGCGGGACGTTACCGCCACCGTGGACAGTATACCCCTCATTGCTTCATCGGTGATGAGCAAAAAGATAGCCTCCGGCGCTAACGCCATTGTGCTTGATGTAAAAGCAGGCAGCGGCGCTTTTATGAAAGAGAGGGAAAATGCAGTTCTTCTGGCAAAAACCATGGTAGCCATCGGGGAGAGCTTAAATCGCCGCACAATAGCCCTGATAACCGCCATGGACCAGCCACTGGGACACACGGTAGGGAACCACCTGGAAGTAATCGAAGCATTTGAGACACTAAAAGGACAGGGCCCTGCGGACCTGGTAGAGCTCTGCCTGCAGCTTGGAGCGGAAATGCTGCTGGCGGCAGGTGTGGAGAGGGAATACGAGGCAGCATACGTCAGGCTTTCACAAAAACTTTCCGACGGCTCGGCACTGGAGGCAATGCGGCAGTGGATCGTCCGCCAGGGCGGAGACGCAGGCGTGGTTGATGAGCCGCAAAAGCTGGGTGTGCCGCACCCTGCCAGGGAGCTGCTCGCCTCAACGGATGGCTATATCCTGGGCCTTGACGCTGGGATGGTGGGACGTGCTTCGGTCCTCCTCGGCGCCGGGCGCAGTAAAAAAGGTGATGAAATCGACCTCATGGCCGGCATCAGGCTTAATAAAAAAACAGGTGATATGGTGCGCAAAGGCGACCTGCTGGCTGAAGTTTATACCGGCAGCGGGGAAGCTGCGGCCGGCGCCCTGGTATATCTGGCGGATGCTTACACTTACAGCACTGTCCCTCCTCTGCTTACACCACTTATCTATGAGCGGGTGGACAGGAATTCACTATAGCATTATTTAAAATTTATAAGATTGACAATCAGCCTCAAACAACCTTAACTTAAGGATGTAGTGGTTTATGCAGTTCTGCAGGAGGTATGGCAGTCTGGTAGAAAAAGAACCAGACTGCCAGGGCAAATAGCAGTATGCCCAACAACAGCCGAAAGGTGCTGTGGCAGCGTTTCATGCGTTCGGCCAGTCCCAGCCGGTTGGAGAGAATAGCAAGGAGCGCCAAAGGGAGCGTATGCCCCAGGCCATAAAGCAGAACCACAGCCAGCCCTGCCGTAAATCCCAGATTGGGCACCACCAGGCCGGTGACCGCCAGGATCAGCGGCGTAGTGCAGGGCGAGGGTACCAGGCCGAACAAAGAGCCAAGCGCAGTAGCGGCAAGATACGGGTGAGGTGCACGGGATGGTTTGTAGAAACCTACCGCCTGCGGGAGGCAGCGGCGGGGCAGCCGCAGCCCCAAGAGATAAAGGGAAATAGCCAGGTAAAGTAAAGCCAGCAACCGGGGCCACAAGGCCGTCCAGAATCCTGCCACGCCTAAAAAAGCCATAAAAAGGACCGTCCAGAATGTAAGTGAGAGGAGAAAACCGGCGGAGAACATCACGATATGACCAAGGATAACAGCTCTGTACCCGTTTTTCCAGTGCCCGGCACGTTCTGCCAAGAGCGGGGCGATGCCCAGCATGCACGGATTAAAGAAGGCAATAAAACCGGCGGCCACAGGAAAAAGAAAGAAGAGCGGGTGAAAATACGCGCTCCCGGTGATGACAGCCAACAGCCTGTGAAACAATGATTCCATCAAATCACTCCCGGCAGGTGTAATTACTACATTGTATAGTAAATGCCGGCAAAGTATTCTTAAATTTACTGCTTGCCCGGCCGGAGCCGCACTGGCGAGGTTGTGCGGAAAACAGTACAGGGTGTTGCTGCTAAATTAGAAAATTTAAATATACCGTTTATTGTGACAGTATATTTTTTTGTCTTAACTGGAAAATAATAATACTAACTTGACAGGGGGAATGATATTTGTTCAAAAGGACGCTTTTTCTGCTGAGCGCAGTATTGGTATTGCTGATTTTTACCTCAACGGCGGCAGCCCAGGAATTTGATTTTCAGTCCAAGTCACAATTGTTGATGGATGTGGGGAGCGGGCAGGTGCTCTACGAGCACAATATTCATGAAAAGGTCTACCCCGCCAGTGTAACAAAGATTATGACCATGATCCTGGCCATGGAAGCCCTCGAATCAGGTAAGGCTTCACTTACAGACATGGCGCCTGTGAGTGAGCGCGCTTCACGCATGGGTGGTTCTCAGATCTTTCTCTCTCCGGGTGACAGGATAACTTTTGAGGAGATGATGATTGGGATTGGTGTGGGTTCGGCCAATGACGGCGCCGTCGCCATGGCAGAGTTTTTGGCAGGTTCGGTGGAAGCTTTTGTTGACCAGATGAATGAAAAAGCCGCTGCACTTGGCATGTCAGGCACAGTTTTTGTCAACCCGCACGGCCTCCACGATGAAAACCACTACACCACCGCTCATGATGTGGCACTTATGTCGTTTGAACTTCTCCGTTACCCCAAAATCCACGAATGGATTACCATCTGGATGGATGAGGAGTTCCTGAAAGGTAAGATCAAAAAAAGTGAAGGAGTTTATCTCAGCAACTCCAACCGGCTGGTACGCTACTACAGCGGCGGAGACGGGCTGAAGACAGGTTATACCAGTGAAGCCGGCAACTGCGTTTCTGGGACCGCCAAGCGCGGCGACACGAGGCTGCTGGCAGTGGTAATGGGCGCCCCGGGGCTGCCATCGCTGTTTGATGAAGCAAGAACACTTCTGGACTTTGGCTTTGCTAATTTTACCAGTGTGTTCATTGCAAAAAAAGGCGAAGTCCTTGCCAAAGTGGCTGTAGACAAAGGCGCACTGGAGTTTGTGGACCTGGTGGCAGCGGATAACCTGTCTGTGCTGCTTAAAAAGGGAAGCTCGCGTGAGCTGGAAAAAGAACTGATTGTGCCAAATCGCGTTGCTGCTCCACTGACGGCAGGCCAGGAGGCAGGCGCTCTGGCAGTCAAGTCGCCTGACGGCGAGGAACTGGCCCGTATTGCGCTGGCGCCGGCACAGGATGTGCCAAGGGCTACACTGGCAGACTTTTTTCAGCGCATTGTTTTTAGGTGGCTGCGCTTTGGGCGCTAACCCAGGCTGTTGAAAAACTTCGCATTACTTTGTCGCTGCGAAGCCCCGGCATCCTCAACGTATTATATATACGCCTGCGGTGCCGGGGCTTCTTGCTTCGCGTCCTGCTCGTTTTTGAACAGCCTTGGGTTTCAATTCCGCCCGGGTCATTTATTTCTGCTTTTTTTACCTTTGCAGGCAGGACTTACCAATCATGCGTAGAATTAACTGCATGTATAATTAATCGACAAACGGAGGCGAGGTCCGTGCAGGCAAAGCTCAGAATGGCCGGAAAAACGTTAGTCGTACGTATGCAGGGGGAACTTGACCACCATACAGTGGATATACTGCGCGAACAGATTGATGAGAAAGTTACAGGCGGACAGGCTAATAATGTGCTGTTTAATTTTCAGTCAGTGAATTTTATGGACAGTTCGGGATTGGGGATGGTCCTTGGCCGCTACAGGGCTGTTATGGAAAAGGGCGGCCGTGTTTTGGCCTGCTCGCTGCAGCCCCCGGTACAGAGGGTGTTTGAACTTTCCGGGTTGCAAAACAGGATTCCTGTTTTTCACACAGAGCAGGAAGCCCTGAGAAATGTTTAGGGGGGGAGAGACGTGGACAACTATATGAAACTGGAGATACCCGGCAAGTCGCAGAATGAAGCATTTGCCCGCGTTGCCGTGGCGGCATTTGCTGCCCAGGCTGACCCCACCATCGACGAGATTTCCGATATCAAGACGGCGGTCTCTGAGGCGGTGACCAATGCCATTATCCATGGTTATGAAAACGGCCCCGGCATTATAATGATCAGTTCTGTTCTCACTGGAAGCAGGCTGGAAATAACAGTGGTTGATTACGGCACCGGGATTGCAGATATTGAACAGGCTCGCCAGCCCCTTTACACCACCAAACCAGAACTGGAACGCTCAGGGATGGGATTTACAATCATGGAAAATTTTATGGATGAATTCACAGTCACTTCCAGTCCGGGGCAAGGCACCACTGTGACAATGGTTAAAGTCTTTAACGGGATAACGCAACCTTGTGAGTCGTAGCGGGGCAAAGATGGATGAGCTGCAGTTTGAAAGACACCTGCCCCTGGTACGAAGTTTGGTTAAACGCTACCGCAGTGATTACAGTGAAGGCGATGATTTGTTCCAGGTAGGCTGCATCGGCCTGCTGAAAGCGCTGAAGGGGTTTGACCCGGAGCGTGGATTTGCCTTTGCCACTTATGCGGTACCGGTAATAGCAGGCGAAATAAAGATGTATCTGCGCGGGCAGGGTGCGCTTAAATACAGCCGTGCCCTTAAAGTCCAGGCCATGCGCATCAGGAGGCTGCAGGAAGAAATGGAACAGCGCCTGGGGCGGCAGCCTACCCTGGGTGAGTTGGCAGCAGCAAGCAACCTTGACAGGGGGGATATCCTGGTGGCGCTTGATGTCCTGCGTTTGCCTCTTTCCCTGGACGCTGAAGATTCGCAGGCGCAGACAGCTGCAGCCGCCAGTGGGGAAACAGAGGAAGTTGTGGACCGGGTGGCGCTGCGCGAGGCGCTGGCTAACCTGCCGCAAAGGGAGAGACAGATTGTGCTTTACCGTTTTTTTCAGCACCGTACGCAGCAGGAAACGGCAAAGATGCTGGGGATTTCACAAGTTCACGTTTCGAGGCTGGAAAAAAAAGTGCTTTTTGAACTTAAGAAAAATTTAATGGAATGAGTTTTCAACAAATTCTAAAAAACGGCCAGGTGCCGTTTTTTACTTTTTGACGCGGGAATAGTTCACTTTGCCGCAGGGTAAAATATCAAAAAATGAGGAGGTGACTAAAAGATGACAGTTGCCAAGATTATTGAACTTGTGGGCCATTCCAATGTAAGCTGGGAGGATGCCGTGAAAAATGCAGTATCCGATGCTTCAAAGTCAGTTGATAATATACGGGGGGTTGAGGTTTACAACCTGACAGCCAATATTGACAATGGCAAGATAGTTGATTATAAAGCCAACGTAAAACTTGCTTTTGGGGTAAATGAACGCTAATTTGTTTTTATGGCAAAAAAATAGGAGTTTGTTGACAAACTCAGCCCTCCTGACGGAGGGCTTTTAACAGAATAGCAAGCCGCACTTATAATAAGATTAAATGCTGCGTGAGGTGGAAAGCTGATGCGAAGAAAACAGGGGCCGCCGGAAAAGGTTAGCCCTCATCTGCAGGAGAACCTTGATTTTTTTAAAGAGAAGCTCGGTATTGGCACAAGTATTGATGTTCTGGTCAGGGAGATGGAAATCGGCGGGCAAAAAATTGCGCTGATTTTTATTGACGGGTTTGCCAACGGCGAGCTCATTACACAGCTTCTGCGCACCCTTGTTGGCTTGGAGAGGGTTGACCTGCTTCCCGACCCGTTTCACAAACTGATGGAGCAGAAAATCCCTTATATGGAGATGGAGGCAAACGACCAGCTTTCAGAAATGATGGATGAGCTGCTGGCCGGGCAAATGCTCCTCTTTGTAGATGGTGCAGTTGAGGCCATCGCTCTTGACACCAGAGAGTACCCGGTACGCGGGCCGGACGAGCCTGATACCGAGCGCCTGACGCGTGGTTCCCGTGACGGCTTTGTTGAGACTCTGATGTTTAATATCGCCCTTATCCGCCGCCGTGTGCGCGACCCCGGCCTGCGCGTGGAGGCGATGAAGGCGGGAAGACGCTCTAAAACTGACATCGCCATTATTTATATTAACGATATAGTGAACGAGCAGCTTCTTGATAATGTAAAGCACCGTCTGGAAAATATAGATATCGACGGCCTGCCCATGGCGGAAAAGTCTGTGGAAGAATTTATCACTGAGGGTCGCTGGAGTTTGTTTCCGCTGGTACGGTTCACAGAACGCCCGGACGTGGCGGCTGTTCACCTGTTTGAGGGCCATATTATACTGATGGTAGACACTTCGCCGGCGGCAATGATTGTGCCGGCAACCTTCTTCCATCATGTCCAGCATGCTGAAGAATACAGGCAGAATGTGCTCACAGGCATCTATGTGCGCTGGGTCCGTTTTATAGGGATCCTGTTATCTGTGTTTCTGGCGCCGCTTTACCTGCTGGTATCACTGCAGCCTGACCTTCTGCCGGAATTTCTGAAGTTTATCGGGCCCAAGGATGTGGGCAATGTGCCGCTATTTATCCAGTTTCTCATCATCCATGTCGGTATCGACCTTGTCCGTATGGCGGGAATTCATACCCCGGCGCCCCTGGCCACCGCCATGGGCCTGATTGCGGCACTGCTGATAGGACAGATTGCCATTGATGTGGGCTTTTTTACTCCGGAAGCTCTCCTCTACGGCGGCCTGGTGGCTGTGGGCATGTTTGCAACGCCGAGTTGGGAACTGGGGCAGGCCAACAGGCTGGTGCACGCTTTAATGCTTTTGCTGACAGGGTTGTTCAGGCTCCCTGGCTTTATCGCCGGGCTTTTAATTGTCTTTATCAGGCTTGTTTCAGATAAATCTTTTGGCGTGCCTTACCTCTGGCCGCTGATTCCCCTTAATCTGAAAGCCCTGTTGAGCATAGCACTGAGGGAACCCATCCCTGTGCAGAAAGTGCGACCCAGTGCACTGCGGCCAAAGGATAAAGACCGCATAACCAGCGACGACGGAAAACAAGTGGGCAACACCAGCAAACGCAAGGAAGAAAATGAAAAGAAGAAAAACTGAAATGATTGTATAAAACAGTAAACAGGAGGTTGCGATGAGCGTAAAGGTTGGTATCCCCCGTGCACTGCTCTATTATCATTATTATCCCGCCTGGAATGCTTTTTTTACTGCGCTGGGCGCCGAGGTGGTTCTCTCCGGTGAAACAACTAAAACTATTCTTGACAATGGTGTGCGCGCCGCGGTGGACGAGGCCTGCCTGCCCGTAAAGCTTTATCTGGGGCACCTGGCAGACCTGCATGCTAAAGGGGTGGACTTTATCTTCTCTCCCCGCGTGATTTCTGTGGAAAGAAAAAAGTATCTCTGCCCAAAGTTTCTGGGTTTGCCTGAAATCGCGCGCTTTGGCCTGCCTGGCCTGCCGCAGGTTTTAGACACTGAAATTAATATTAATCAAAGCTACGAAAAAACAAAAAGAAATATCTACCGTCTTGCTTCCCGTTTTAACCGGCGGCCGTGGGTTGCCGGGAAGGCCATAAAAAGAGCGAAGCTGGCACAGGAAATATATGAGTCAAAGCTGCGCTGTGGCGCGACTCCGTTGGATGCACTGTGTGGCAAAGACCCGCCGCAGGCTGCCGGCAAAGCGCGTATCGCTGTGCTTGGGCATGCATATAACCTTAATGACCCTTTCATAAGTATGAACCTGGTGGACAAACTGCGTGATTTCGGCGTGGAAGTGGTAACAGCGGAAATGCTGCGGCCGCAGGATATACGCCGCGGCGCCGCGTGCCTGCAAAAAGAGATATTTTGGACCTTTGGCAAGGAATTGATGGGCGCCGCTTTTTACCTGCTTGAGCAAGGGAGTATTGACGGCCTTGTGCTTGTTGCATCATTTGGCTGCGGCCCCGATTCCCTGACCTGTGAACTGGTGGAGCGCCACTATAAAAGAGGAAAAAAGATCCCAGTTCTCATGCTGACTCTCGATGAACATACCGGTGAGGCCGGGGTGGTTACCCGCCTGGAAGCATTTTGCGATATGCTGCACTGGAGGAAAGCTCAATGAAAATTACTTATCCTCACATGGGGTCACTTTCACGAGCCATGCACAGCCTGCTGACAGGCCTGGGCCTTGAGGTTGTGCCGCCACCGCCCATCACACAGCGTACCATCAACCTGGGAGTACTGCACTCACCTGAATTTGCCTGTTTTCCGCTTAAGATTAACATGGGAAACTTTATTGAATCACTGGATGCGGGCGCCGACACCATTATCATGGCGGGTGGTACGGGTCCGTGCCGTTTTGGTTATTACGCAGAGGTGCAAAGAGAAATACTGCGCGACCTGGGTTTTGACTTTAAAATGATTGTGCTTGAGCCGCCGCAGGGGCAGATGAACCTGCTCCTTGACAGGATGAAGGAACTGACAGCCAACGTTACATGGCGCCATGTTATGAGTGAGCTGCTGTTGACATGGCGCAAAATTAAGGCCATGGACAGCCTGCACGCGCGTGCACTTTACATTCGTGCGCGGGAAGTGGAGAGAGGGGGCACTACGCGCGCTTTGGACGGAGCGCTTGCCAGGGTGGAAGCAGCCAAAAGCGGCGATGAGGTGGATGGCGCACTGCAGCGCGGGATGGCAGGGCTTAACACCGTTGACTGCGACCACAACAGAGTACCCCTGCGCATCGGGCTGGTGGGTGAAATATATATGCTGCTTGAGCCATGCGCCAATCTTCATCTCGAGAAAACACTGGGTGAAATGGGTGTGGAAGTGGAGCGCTCAATCCATATATCTGACTGGATTAAGGAGCACCTGGTACTGAGCTCGCTGCCGCTAAAAAGAAAAAGCAAAATTAAAAAGGCTGCCGCGCCATTCCTGAACCATTTTGTGGGCGGCCACGGCTGGGAGTCGGTGGGAGAAACTGTGCTCTACGCCCGCCGTGGTTTTGACGGCGTAATACATATACTTCCTTTTACCTGTACACCTGAAATAGTGGCCCAGAGTATTCTCCCTGCTGTCAGTGCAAAGCATGGCATACCGGTCATCTCTTTTTCCCTGGACGAACAGTCGGGGGAGGCCGGCATAATAACCAGGCTGGAGGCATTTTTGGATCTGCTTGCCCAGCGCAGGCTGTCAACAGCCGGCACAAAGACAATGAAGTGATAAACCGGCGTATCTAATGGTGATAAAAAAAGGCTGTCAGCGGATAGTGCGCAGGGAGCCTTTTTTTATTCCCTTTTATTCACTTAAGACGGTTAATTATGGTATAATGGGGAAGGATTTGAGAGGAGGCAGGTTATGCAGGTCATAACCACACACCAGAACGCAGATTTTGACGCGTTGGCGTCCATGGTTGCTGCGGGAAAAATCTACCCCCATGCACACCTGGTTTATTCAGGCAGTATGAACAGAAATGTGCATGAGTTTGTTGCTCTTTATAAAGACGCACTGAATATTAAATCGCCGAAGTATATGGACCTTTCCGCAGTAGGGACATTAATCATAACCGATACAAAACAAAAAAGCAGGCTGGGGGCGCTGGACAAGCTGGTGGACACCGTGCCTGAAATTCATATCTTTGATCACCATCCCGACACTGAGGAAGACATCTCAGCAACAGAGCTTTGCTGTGAAGAGGTGGGTGCCACTACCACGCTGCTGCTGGAAAAAATCGCGGCTTCAAATATTCAGCTCTCAACGCTTGAATGCAGTCTTTTTATACTTGGTATTTATGAGGACACCGGCTGCCTTACTTATGCCTCCACAACGGCAAGGGACGCAGCGGCTGTTTACAGGCTGTGGCAGACCGGTGTGAACCTGCGCGTAGTAAACCAGTTTTTAAACAGGCCGCTGAGCGGGGAGCAGCGCTCCATACTTGAGGAGCTGCTTACTTCTACCGAATATCACGAGCTGCGCGGCGTACGTGTGGCAATTACTTTCGCCGACAGTGTTGATTATGTTGACGGACTGGCGCTCCTTACACACCGCTTGATTGAGATTGAAGACGTGGATGTTGTCTTCTCAGTGGTGTCAATGGAAGACCGCATCTATATAGTGGGCCGCAGCCGCCTTGACCATTTCAACCTGCTGAGAGCACTGGCGGCATTTAACGGCAAAGGACATCCCCTTGCCGCCTCAGCCACTGTAAAAGGTGTCTCACTGACTGAAGTGAGAGAAAAACTGGTCAGCTGTCTCTACCGCGAAATACTCCCTGTGCCCACAGCCAGGGAAATAATGTCTTCCCCGGTGAGGACTGTGGAATCAGGAACAAGTGTGGATAAGGCGCGCGAACTGATGATACGCTACGGGCACACCGGTTTCCCTGTGCTTGATGGAGAAAAGCTGGTGGGAATCATCTCCCGCCGCGATCTGGAGAAAGCCTCTCACCATGGGCTCGGCCATGCCCCGGTGAGGGGTTATATGAACAAAACTCCGCTCACTGCCCCGCCCGACCTTCCTGTGAGAAAAATACAGCAGTTGATGATGGAGCACAACGTGGGACGGTTCCCCATCACAGACGGGGACTCAATTGTGGGAATCGTCACCCGTACAGATGTGCTGCGCAACCTGGAGGGCGGCCAGAGGATATCATGTTCCGGGGGCGGTTGCCTGCCGGCGGCCGGGGATAACCTCACCCCCCTTATCAACTCTTTTCTGCCCAGGAAACTGCAGAGCCTGCTTTTGTTGGTGGGGCAGACTGCTGACAGGGAGGATGTGCGCGTCTACGCCGTGGGAGGTTTTGTCAGGGACCTTCTGCTTCGCATTCCAAACCATGACCTTGACCTGGTGGTTGAACATGAAGCCATACCCTTTGCCCGCAAGCTAAATGAACTTTTACGCGGCCAGCTCAAAGAACACGAGCAATTCGGAACAGCATCAATCGAGCTTCCTGACGGGTCAAATATTGACCTTGTAACATCGCGCCAGGAATTTTACTCGCACCCGGCGGCACTGCCTGAAGTGGAGCAGAGCAACCTGAAAAACGATCTTTTCCGTCGGGATTTCACTATTAACACACTGGCCTGCAGCCTTAATATCCAGCATTTCGGCCTGCTTCATGATTTTTTCCACGGTGTGGGAGACTTAGAAAAAGGCCTGATCAGGGTATTATATAATTTAAGTTTTGTGGAAGACCCGCTGCGGGTGCTGCGGGCAATACGTTTTGAACAGCGCTTTCAATTTAAGATAGAGGAAACAACGCTGTCGCTGGTTGAAAACGCCGCGCAGACAAGGGTGCTGGAGAAAGTCAGTAAGGAACGGCTTTATGAGGAGATAACGCTGGCGCTGGCAGAGGAGAAAGCTCCGGAAATCCTGGCTCGCTATTTTGAGCTTGGCCTGGGGGAAACATTCTTTCCCGGTATCCGCCCAACCCAGTCGCTGATTAAACGGCTATACGCCGCCCGAGAGATGAGGCAATGGTCGCTCTGCAACTGGAAAGACGCAGAGCCGATGCCAAGTGTACTTTATCTCGCCGCGGTCCTTTATGACCTCTCTTATCAGGAAGCCCGCCACTCCTGCCGCAGGCTGCGCCTGTCCCGTGAAGAGAGAGAAAAGGTACTTACAGTACTTGAATCAGTTCCCCGCCTGCTTACACTGTTTCTGAGCAGGGAAGAGCCCTCTCAGAGCGGCATTTACCGCGCGCTGGCCAGCCAGCCGGTGGAGACACTGCTTTTTTTACAGATACAGAGCGGGGATAGCCGCATCTGGAAGAAGACTTCCCTCTACTGGGAGAAACTGCGCCATCAGCAAACGCTGGTAAACGGCAACGACCTGGTGGAACTCGGTTACAAACCGGGGCCACACTTCCAGCAAGTCCTGCGCGCTGTGCACGAGGCCCGCTTAAACGGGGAAATTACAAACCGTGAAGAAGAACTGGCACTTGTCAATAAGCTTTTTGCCGCACTAACAGCAACCCAAAAGGAGCTCTCCGCCAATGCTGACAAATAACCTTCTTTACCGTATACCCGCCCTGCTGATCGCACTCACCTTTCACGAGTTCGCTCACGGCTGGGTAGCCCACAGGCTGGGGGATGACACCGCCAAAAGCCACGGCAGGCTGACTCTGAACCCCTTAGCTCACCTGGACCCGCTGGGACTTCTGGCCATCTGGCTGGTGGGCTTTGGCTGGGCAAAACCTGTGCCTGTAAACCCCTACTATTTCAGGGGCGACCGCCGCCGCGGCATGTTTCTGGTCGGCCTGGCGGGGCCGCTGACCAATTTTCTGCTTGCTTTTGTGATAGCGCTGCTGCTTGCAGTCGTGCCTGCATTGTATGTGCATAGTGTGGTGCGGGAAATCATCATCACAGCTTTTTGGTATAATGCTCTGCTTGGTGTCTTTAACCTGCTGCCTGTACCGCCTCTGGACGGCTCCAAGGTTTTTGCCTACCTGCTGCCCCGCAGCGCTGCTCATGCGTTCGGGCAGATTGAACAGTACGGGCCGATGATTCTTATCCTGCTCATTTTTACCGGTGTCCTGGGAAGAATTCTGATGCCGATGGCATTCGCAGCAGCAAATATAATCCTGGCCTTGGCCGGCTTACTGGCCAACGTATTTTGAAAGGGGTAACAAACTATGGGACAAAAAGTAATTTTAAGCGGCATGCGGCCCACAGGGAAGCTGCAGCTTGGCAACCTGCTTGGCGCGCTCGACAACTGGGTGAAGCTGCAGCATGAATACAAATGTTTTTTTTCTGTGGTGGACTGGCATGCGCTGACCACAGCTTATGATGACCCTTCAGGGTTGAAAGAGAACGTCTATGAAATGGTGATTGACTGGCTTTCAGCCGGCCTGGACCCGGAAAAAAACGTAATCTTCCGCCAATCTGATGTTTTGGAGCATGCTGAACTGCATCTTCTTTTTTCCATGTTTACCCCGCTCTCCTGGCTGGAACGCTGTCCTACCTACAAGGATCAGATTGAGCAGCTGCGGGAGAAAAACCTGGCAACTTACGGATTTCTTGGCTATCCGCTGCTGCAGGCCGCCGATATCCTTGTTTACCGGGCCGATGCTGTGCCTGTGGGTGAGGACCAGGCGCCCCACATCGAAATGACGCGGGAAGTGGCCCGGCGCTTTAACTTTCTATACAATAAACAGGTTTTCCCCGAACCGGCCACCATATTAAACCAGGTAAAACTCCTGCCTGGTATAGACGGGCGCAAGATGAGCAAGTCTTACGGCAATGTGATTGAAATGTCGGAGCCGCCGGAAGAGGTGCGCCGAAAAGTGAGCCAGATGATTACTGACCCGGGCAGAATCAGAAAAAATGACCCGGGCAACCCTGATGTGTGCACGGTGTTTGCATTCCACGGCGTTTTTTCAGCCGGCGGCAAGGATACCGTGGCTGAGGTCTGCCGCCGGGGAGAAATCGGCTGTGTGCAGTGCAAAAAGCAGCTTAGCGACAGCTTGGTGGAATATCTTGACCCCATCTACAGGCGCCGCCTGCAGCTGGCAGCAAACAGGGACTATGTGAGGGAAATACTGCGCAAGGGAGCAAAGAGGGCTAAAGAAGAAGCTGCGCGGACAATGGAACAAGTCCGCGCAGTGATGGGTCTTTCACTTTAGAGCCAAAGGAGGGCGGCCGGTGGATTATCAGGTCAGGTTGCATGTGTTTGAGGGCCCGTTCGCCCTGCTTTTTCACCTGATTGAAAAGGCCGAGGTGGACATTTACGAAATACCCGTGGCAGAAATTACTGCACAGTACCTTGCTTACCTGCAAGCCATGAAGGAGCTTGACCTTGATATAGCCTCGGAGTTCCTGGTGATGGCAGCAACATTGTTAAAATTAAAATCAAAAAAACTGCTGCCCGGTACATTTGATATTGCTGCCGAGGCTGATGAGAGCATTTACACCATCGACTCCCAGGAAGAGCTGGTGCAAAGGCTCCTGGAGTACCGTCATTTTCGCTCCATAGCAGACGAGCTGCGTCGTTTTGAACAAGCTCAAAAACGTGTCTTCATCCGTTCCCTAAGTGGCGAGAAGGTACTGCTGGTCAACCCCGATGACGAATTAACAGCGGCCGGCGTTACCCTGCCGGGGCTCTTGCAGGCATTTCAGCGTTTGCTTGCCGAGCACAACCGTCAGCCGCAGGAAGTGACTGTTGACGAGATTCCCATCCAGGAAAAAATGAAACAGGTAATGCTTCTGCTGAGGAATAAGGAAGGCGTGGATTTTCTGTCCCTGTTTCCGGGGAAAACAAGTGTACAGGAGATTATCGCCACATTTTTCGCATTGCTTGAGCTTGTCCGCCTGCGTAAAATCCGCATTTGGCAGCCCAACGCGCTCGGTGAGCTGTTAATAATGCGCAGGACCTAAAAGATAAGTGGAGGGAAACTAAATGGAGCTTATGGCGCTGGTGGAAGCTTTGCTTTTTGTCACAGAGGAGCCGCTGTCGGCGGAAAAAATCGCCGAGATTACAGGTTTCCCAAACACAGAAATACGGCGCGCCCTTAATGATTTGCAGAAAGAATTGGCAGGCAACAGGCACGGCCTGCAGGTGACGGAAATAGCCAAAGGGTTCCAGCTGTCAACCAAACCCGAGGCGGCGCCTGTGGTGGAAAAGCTTTTTAAAGGAGAAAACCGTTATACACTGTCTCAGGCGGGCCTTGAAACTTTGGCCATTGTGGCTTACCGCCAGCCGGTAACACGTGTGGACATTGAAGCTATCCGCGGTGTCAAAGTGGATGGAGTGGTGGATACGCTGCTAAAGAGGCGCTTTCTCAGGACCTGCGGCCGTAAGGACGCTCCCGGGCGGCCTATCCTATACGGTACTACCCGTGAATTCCTTAAGTACTTTGGACTTAAAGATTTGAGTGAACTTCCAAACTCAGCGGCGGACAAAGAATTACAGACCCAAACTGAAAATTTATTTTCTTTTGAGCAAAACAGCAGCAAAATCAGTTAAGGCAATGCATGATTTATACAATTAAGGAGAAGGTAAGAGAAAATGCGCGTGGTGGTGAAATGGCGCTAATCTTACAGCTTTCTCCTTTTTATTTTGTGATATGGTTTTTAATGCTCCTGATTCCCGTACGTATAAATCTCTTTTTGCAAAGAGAAAATAAAGATGATTTTATAGCACTTCGTGTCAACACTTTTTTCTCCCTGCTGCGCTTTCAGGTTGAGGTGCCCTTTTTAAAGCAGACTGCGCCCCTTGATCTTACTTTGGAAGCAGAAACCAAAGCAGGAGAGGATGAACTGATTCGCGAAAAACGCGGTAAAGTCTCCATTTTTGATATCAGCCTGGAAGAATTGGCAGAGTACCTGGCTTATATTGAGAAAAACCGCCAACTGCTGTGGTTTATTGCACGTTTTTTAGCGCGGGCTGTCACTGTGGAGTTCTTAAACCTGCGTGTGGAGGGCGGGACGGCGGATGCCGCGCAAACAGGGATTCTCTATGGCCTATACTGGTCGACGGTGGGCAGTTTGACCCGCCTGGCTGAGAAATTGTTAAAGTTTCGCAAACGCCCGCTTATCAGCGCAAATCCGGACTTCAGCCATAATCCTGTCATTAAAGTCCGTCTGGACACAACTGTGTCGTTTCGCATCGGCCATTTTTCTCTTGTTGGCCTGATTCTGCTGGCGGCTAAAATCAGAAAGGGTGATGAAAACAAATGGAAGGCCATCCTATCCAGGGTTTAATGAAAACCGCCATGGAAAACATTAAAGATATGGTGGATGTGAATACAATTATCGGGGATCCTGTGGAAACGCCGGATGGTACAATACTTATTCCTATCTCACGGGTGTCATTCGGTTTTGCGGCCGGGGGCAGCGAATTTGAGAGCGGTGAAATTGAAGGTAAAAAAGAAGCCAAGGATGGCAATGGCAGCCTTCCTTTCGGCGGCGGCAGCGGCGGTGGTGTTACAGTGCAGCCGGTGGCGTTCCTGGTGGTGGGCAACGGGCAGGTGCGCATGCTTCCTGTGGACAGACACGCCATGCTGGACCGCCTGCTTGACCTTGCTCCGCAGTTGATTACCCAGGTCCAGAACATGATTGACGGGGGCAAAAACCAGAACCAGGGTAATTATCAGATCTAGGCTACTTATTTTCTCATAATCCCAAAGCCATGCGAATAGATATTAGCATGGCTTTTTTTATTTTTATCTACCAGCGGGGAGGAGATTATTATGCGCAGATTGGCAGCGGGTGCATTGGTATTGCTGCTTTTTTTTCAGGCAGCGGCGGTACTCGCCGTTGAACCTCCAAAGATTACAGCACGTTCTGCTATCCTGCTCGACCAGGCCACAGGCAGAATCCTGTTCAGTAAAAACGCCTATGAACAGCTGCCCATGGCAAGCACCACCAAGATTATGACTGCTATCCTGGCGCTTGAGTCAGGCAGGCTGAGTGATGTGGTCAAGGTAAGCGAGTATGCCGCCGGCATCGGAGGGTCCTCTGTGGACCTGGATGCCGGTGAAGAAAAGACGCTTGAGGAGTTGGCATATGGCTTAATCTTACGTTCGGGCAATGACGCTGCCACGGCTATTGCCGAACACCTGGCTGGTTCGGTAGAAAAATTCGCCCGTAAAATGACTGAAAGAGCGAAAGTGCTGGGAGCGGTGCAGTCAAATTTTATGAACCCGCACGGCCTGCATCACGAGGACCACTATACAACGGCCTTCGATATGGCTGTTATCACTGCCCACGCCATGACTATTCCCAAGTTTAAAGAGATCTCCACAACAGAAGAAATCAGAATTTCCTGGCCCGGCCGTCCCTATGACAGGCTGCTGCGTAATCAAAACAGGTTATTGTCAACTTACGAGGGCGCCGACGGAGTCAAAACAGGATGGACCACACCGGCAGGGAGATGCTTTGTCGGCTCAGCTACAAGAGACGGGTGGCAGCTTATTTCAGTAGTCCTCAATGCGCCGCAGATGTGGGAAGACACCGAAGAGATGCTGGATTTTGGCTACAGCTTTTACCGCTGGCATACTGTCCTGGCGGCGGGGCAGCCGGTTAAGACTGCAGATGTTAAAGGCGGGACGACAGACAGAGTTTCACTGGTGGCAGGCAGAGAGGTGGCTCTGCCCCTTAAAGAAGACGAAGCAGAATACCTGAGATTCCATTTTAATCTTAATGAACCTCTGGCCGCGCCGCTGCGCGTGGGCCGGGAAGCAGGCAGCCTGGATATTTATTTTGGCGACCAGCTTGTGGATTCGGTTCCTCTCCTGGCGGGAGAAACTGTGGAGAAACGGGGGATTATCCACTTTATACGCAAGCTCTTTCAGCGCCGGGCACTTTCCGCTTTACCGGTGCCCGGCAGGTAGTAACCAGACTAACAGGCGGGCGGTGCGCAATGGTAAATCTGATTTGGTTTCTGATGATGTTTGCAGGCCTGGTGGTGGCGGCGCTGACCGGCAGGGTGGAAGCGGTCACAGCGGCCGTTTTTTCTTCCGCTGAAAAAGCGGTCAGTATTGCTTTTTCACTGGTTAGTGTGATGACTTTTTGGCTTGGCATGATGAAATTAATTGAAGAGAGCGGGCTGATAAACTGGTTTGTCAGGGTTTTGCGCCCGCTGGTCAATTTTCTCTTCCCCAGGGTGCCAAGAGACCACCCTGCCATGCATGCCATACTAATGAATATGAGCGCCAATTTGCTCGGCATGGGCAATGCGGCCACACCTTTTGGGCTGAAAGCGATGCAGGAACTGCAAAAGCTCAATCACAACTCGTCCACTGCCAGCGACGAGATGTGTACTTTCCTGGCTGTAAACACTTCCAGCCTCACATTGGTGCCTACCACTGTCATAGCACTGCGGGCGGCAACAGGTTCACTCAACCCCACAGAAATAGTAGGTACTACCATTGTGGCCACGCTGTGCGCAGTAACTGTAGCTATTATTACAGACCGGATACTCCGCCGGCTGTCTAAAATTTGAATAAGGGGTGAGCGGCAGTGCTTCAGGTTTTGACAGGGACTCTGGCACAATGGGTAATACCGGCTTTTCTGGGCCTTGCGCTGATATATGCTTTTATAAAAAGAGTAGATGTTTTTGACACTTTTGTCTCGGGTGCGCAGGAAGGGTTTGCCACATCGGTAAAGCTGATTCCTTTTCTGGTGGGAATGCTTGTGGCTATCGGCATCCTGCGCGCTTCAGGGGCGCTTGACCTTTTTATTTCTTTCCTGACACCGGTGCTTGCCCTTTTTAATATTCCAGGCGAAGTGGTGCCCCTGGCTATCATGCGTCCCCTGTCAGGCAGTGCAGCGCTTGGCATCACCGCTGAAATACTGCAATCTAAAGGGCCTGACTCGCTGCTTGGCAGGATGGCCTCCACCATGCAGGGCAGCACCGATACAACCTTTTTTGTACTGACAGTGTATTTTGGCGCCGTCGGCATCAGGCGCACCCGCCATGCCCTGGCCGTTGGTTTAATTGCCGACATGGCAGGCTTCCTGGCGGCTATTACAGTATGCAATTTCATCTTCCGCTAACTCATTACTCATTCTTCCTGACAATACCATTTAATCTTGATATTTCTTTTTTTTTGGGCTAGACTAATATATAGTGAAAAAAACTGGAGGAATGTATATGAATATCGAAGAAAAACTCAACACGCTTGGCATAAAGCTGCCTGAAGCTGCGGCACCGGTTGGCGCATATATACCTGCGGTCCGTGCAGGCAACCAGGCATTTACCTCGGGGCAGATACCGCTGGTGGCGGGGGAACTTCGCTACAAGGGAAAGCTTGGCGCCGATGTAAGTATTGAAGAAGGATATGAAGCGGCCAAAATATGTGCCATTAACGCACTGGCCGCGCTCAAAGGACTGCTTGGCGACCTGAACAAAGTTAAAAAAGTGATTAAAGTAACCGGTTTTGTCAACAGCACCCCTGATTTCACAGCACAGGCCAAAGTGGTAAACGGGGCTTCCGAGTTGCTGGGGCAGCTTTTTAGCGAGGGACATGCCCGCAGCGCCGTGGGCACAGCAGCACTCCCCATTGACGCGGCGGTCGAGGTGGAAATGATAGTGGAAATCGCAGACTAACGTATGACATCGACAGAAAATATTCAAAGAGACAGAGTTCAAACTGAACTGCTGTCTCTTTTTTTTGTATTATCCTTTTATATATACTGTTGCATTACCAGCAGGGCTCATTAAAAGCTTCATACGGGTATTCTCTGTACGTATAGATAATCAGTGAACATTCAGTCTGCATACTAATATAATAGATAAGAAGCTGTGCTCGATAAAGCAATTATAAACAGCAGAGGGGGCGTCACCCAGGTGGCAGGGGTAATTGTTATAGGCGGTGGCTGGGCAGGTTGTGCGGCGGCACTGGCTGCAGCACGGCAGGGCGCCCGGGTGACGCTGCTGGAACGGTCTGATATGCTGCTTGGCACCGGCCTGGTCGGGGGGATATACCGCAATAACGGCCGCCTGACGGCGCTTCTGGAAGCCGAGGCGCTTGGGTGCAGCCAACTTTTCAGTGTTATGGACAGTGCCGCCCGCCATCAAAATATTGCATTTCCCGGCCACAACCATGCCTCACTTTATGATGTGGCCCTGGTTGAACCGCTTGTCAGGCAGACTCTCACTGAAGCAGGAGTAAATATCAGATTTTGTACCCGGGGACTTGATGTCACACTGAAGGATGACAGAATTCTTGAGGTACTAACCGCTGACGGCGATGCTGTGGCAGCTTCAGCGTTTGTGGATGCCACAGGGACGGCGGGAGGGCAGTCAAACTGCAGCCGCTTTGGCAATGGCTGTGTGATGTGCATTATCCGCTGCCCGGCTTTTGGCCCGCGGGTGAGCATTGCCGCCAAAGCCGGCGTGCTGGAGCTAATGGGCATAAGAGGCGATGGACGCCCAGGCTCCATGAGCGGTTCCTGCAAAATATTGAAGGATTCACTAAGCCCGCTGCTGCGCATGGAACTGGATGAAAAAGGGGTACTGGTCATCCCCCTGCCGCCGGCATTGCGGGGCGCTGAGCTTGAATATAAAGCGTGCCAGCAGTATAATCTGCCTGCCTACAGGGAAAATCTGATTATTCTCGACACCGGGCACGCCAAGCTGATGTCATCTTTTTTCCCGCTGGAGAAACTGCGCACGGCGCCGGGTTTTGAAAACGCGCGCTTTGAAGATCCTTATGCCGGGGGCATCGGCAATTCCATACGCTATACAGCTGTTTCACAGCGGGACAACAGACTGAAAGTGATGGGGCTGGAAAACCTGTTTTGCGCCGGTGAGAAAGCCGGTTTTATTGTGGGCCATACTGAAGCAATAATCACAGGTTCACTGGCAGGGCACAATGCTGCAGCACTGGCAGCGGACAGGGAACTATTGGTTTTACCGGTAACTTTGGCCTGCGGGGATCTGATTGATTACGCCAACACAGCCAAGGCCAAAAGGAAAGAGAAGGTGCGTAGGATTACATTTTCCGGTTCTGAATACTTTGAGCGTATGTTATCCCTTGACCTATATACTGTTGACAGGGAAGTGGCGGCGGCGAGGGTGGAGAGGGCGGGACTTTCAGGTGTGTTTAATGGCTAATCACGGGCCTGGGGCTCTCAACAAACTGGGGCAGGGAGAAATCCCTGCCTATTTTTTCAGTGGATAGCAGGAATTTACCTAATTGGTTGGAATAGATAGATTTAAACAGAGGCAGCACATCTGACGTGAGGGGGGTAGTTTGATGTCAACAGGGCAGGTGAAACTTCCGGCCAACGGTACGGCCAGGGAAGAACTGCTGGCAAAGATGGGATCACTGCGGGAGCAGGACGCCAACTGGAAAGACGGCAGGACGTGGAGCCTGGTTTACTATGCCGGTGAGGAAATCGATGAAGTGCTAAGAGATGCCTATAAAATGTTTTTTCACTGCAACGGCTTTTACCACACTGGGCCTGGCAGCTTCTTTTAATAAAAAAATCCGCAGCCTGCCGGGCTCCTACGAGTCTGGCCATTACCTGCTGCTGGTATTTTCCCTGGCCATAGGTTCCACTGTTAACTTTGGCCCTATGGTAACTGCATCGCCACAGCTGTTTTTATATACAGCGGTGGTGATGACAGGGGCGGTTATTCTCCATTTTGCCCTGGCAGCTGTGTTCCGCATTGACACTGACACTGTAATAATCACGTCCACTGCCGGCATTTACGGGCCGGCGTTCATTGCGCCCATCGCGGGAGTCCTGAAAAACCGTGAAGTACTGGTCTCAGGGTTGACCACGGCGATGGTTGGTTATGCACTTGGCAATTATCTGGGGCTGGCGGTGGCATACCTTTTGCGGCCTTAGGACAACTTATTATTACAAAATGACGGCGCAGCCCGGGCCGCAAATGAGAGGGAAAAACCATGAGACTGCAGAAATTCCTGTCCGGCGCCGGAGTCAGTTCACGGCGCGCGGCGGAAACAATGATCAAAGAGGGCAGGGTTAAAGTAAACGGCAACACAGTTACAGAAATGGGGTTGATTGTGGACCCGCTGCACGACAAGGTGCAGGTTGACAACCGTCCTGTCAGGCCGCAGCAAAAAAAGGAATACCTGCTTCTTTACAAACCGGCAGGCTACCTGACTACACGGGATGACCCCTTCGGCAGGCCCACAGTAATTGAACTTGTAAAGGATGCCAATGCGCGTGTTTATCCAGTAGGCCGCCTGGACATGGATACAAGCGGGCTGCTTTTGCTGACTAACGACGGTGAGCTTGCATTTCGACTGACACACCCGCCCTGCGGTACTGAAAAAGAATACCTGGCCCGTGTGCAGGGGTTGCCTACGGCACAGGTTTTATCACAACTGGAGCGCGGGGTGGAACTGGAAGACGGTATGACTGCACCGGCAAAAGCCAGGCTGGTAAAAGGAGGGCGCCCTACGTCTGTGGTAGCCCTCACCATCAGGGAAGGACGCAACAGGCAGGTCAGGCGCATGCTGGAGGCTGTGGGACATACGGTGGTAAGCCTGAAACGGGTCCGTTTGGGGCCGCTGACACTTGTCGGACTGCGCAGCGGCCAGTGGCGCCGCCTGTCAGCCCGTGAAGCAGATGAACTGCGCCGTACAACCGGAACAACTGACAAAGACAAGGGCAAGACAGGGGAAGAGCTCCCTGTCCCGGCACTGTCCCGAAAGCGACAAAAAAAGAGGATATTAAATAAATAAGAATCAGGGGCAGCATACCCGGTGGAAGTTGCTTGACCCGCGACGTACCTGGCCCGATCAGAAACAGTACGACCTGAAAGCGGGGGAACTGGCAGCATCCTTTGCCCAAAATTTTACAAGGTTTAAAGAAGTGTCCGAGAATGTGCGGCAGGCGGGGCCGGCCCTGCCACATCATGGTCAGTAAAAAGAGAGTCTAAAAAGTAGCCGTTGCATTTTTACGCCTGCTTTGGTAATATATAGACAGTTTAATATCAGGTAACAGGTGCCCGTTAGGGGTAAAAGGGAATCAGGTGCAATACCTGAGCGGTCCCGCCACTGTAACCGGGAATCCAGCCGCACTGAGCCACTCCTGTGGGAGGAAGGCGCGTCGGATAATGACCGGGAGCCAGGAAACCTGCCTGTTGCCATTTTGGTACTATGCCCTCGAGTGAAAGGGAAGTGCTGTGTTTTTGTACTTTCTCAGGCTCCGGGCGCTGAGAATTTTTTATTTTAAAACTGGAGGGAGAAAGATGAAAAAAAGTGTAGTTATCCTGGTATTGGCATCTTTACTGCTGGTTTTGGCTGCCGGCTGTGCCGGTGTGTCAAAGAGTGACGCGCCGCCTCAGGAGGTGACAGGCCCCTACCCGATGATTGTGGTGGATGATGATGGCCGGACGGTGGTAATTGACACTGAGCCGATGCGTTTTGTCTCTTTAGCGCCCAACCTGACAGAGATGCTTTTTGCCCTGGGGCTGGGGGACCGGGTTGTCGGTGTGAGTGATTTCTGCAATTATCCGCTGCAGGCACTGGAGATTGAAAAAATCGGCAATGCCTTCACGCCAAATGTAGAGAAGATGATTGCATTGGCGCCGGATGTGGTAGTTTCACCAAGGGGCTCAGTTCTGCAGGAAGCGGTAGCGCTCCTGGAGCAAAACGGGATTAATGTGCTCGTTTATGACCCCAAGACAATAGATGAGATAGAGGATGTAATCACAAGAATTGCCGCCATGGCAAACGTGGATGTCAACGGTAAGAACCTGGTGTCAGGCCTGCAAATGCAGCGCAAAGAATTTGCTGCCCGCGTGGCCGCTGCCGGTCAGGTTAGCCGGCCCAGTGCTTTTATACTTCTTGACCTGGATTATCTTTTTACCGTTGGCGACGGTGAATACCTGTCGGAGTTGATTGAAGCCGCCGGTGCAGTAAATGCGGCCTCCGGGCAGGGCGTGGGATACCTGATGCTTTCCGAGGAAGTGCTGTTTGAGTTAGATCCCGATATTATAATCTGCACTTTCTCCATGAGCGGGCAGGTTCTGGCCAAGCCCGCCTGGAAGGAACTCTCCGCGGTCAAAAACGGCAGGGTCTTTGATGTTGAGGATGATCTTGTTTCACGGCCCGGACCGAGGGTGATACTGGGACTTGAAGAGCTTTACCGGGCTATTCACCAGTAGTGATGAAAAAAAGCAAAAGGCGCCTCTTTTATATTTTTCTGCTCCCGGCACTTGTTGTTTCGGTGGTACTGGCCACGGCTATGGGAGCCGTGGCTGTGCCGCCTCTTGATACTGTCCGCATAGTCCTGGCCAGGACTGTGTTTTCCCGGGACCCGGGCCGCCTTGCCGGTATCCCGCGCGGTACTGTGAGTATAATCTGGAACCTGCGCCTGCCCCGTGTATTGCTTGGGGCGCTGGTAGGCTCGTCGCTTGCTTTGGCAGGTGTCACCTTCCAGGGCCTGCTGCGCAACCCTTTGGCCGACCCCTTTACCATAGGCGTGTCCAGCGGCGCCGCCGCAGGAGCCACCCTGGCACTGCTTTTGCGGCAGTTGGTCGGGCTCAACCTGCCCCACATGATCCCGCTCTTTGCCTTTGTGGGGGCTGTGCTGGCCATGTTTTTTGTCTACAACCTGGCGAAAATAGGCGCCACTGTGCCGGTAGTGACGCTGCTGTTGTCCGGGGTGGTGGTATCAAGCTTTCTGTCGGCTGTAATTTCCATGACCATGGTGCTTGCCGGGCAAAATATGCAGGGTATCTTTTTCTGGCTGTCAGGCGGCCTGACGATGCGTTCCTGGCAGCACCTGTGGTTTGTGATTCCATACCTGGTGCTTGGCGGCCTTGTCCTTTACTCGTTTGCCCGCGAGCTCAACATTATGCTGTTAGGGGAAGAAGCGGCGCACAACCTGGGTGTCAGTGTGGAAAGGACAAAAAAAATATTGCTTGTGACTGCCTCGCTTGTGACTGCGTCTGCTGTCTCAGTGAGCGGCATGATCGGCTTCGTGGGGCTGATAATCCCCCATGCCGTACGTATTGTGAGCGGGCCCGACCACCGTGTGCTGCTTCCTGCATCGGCGGTGGTGGGTGCTATCTTTCTGATTTGGGCGGACGTTGTGGCAAGGACGGTGATGGCGCCCCAGGAGGTTCCTGTGGGAATTATCACTGCTTTTGTCGGCGCGCCTTTTTTTATCTACCTTCTGCGTAAGAAAAAACGGGACATCCGTTTTTAAGCGGATTTGTGAGGTTTATGATGGAGATAAGAGTTTCTGACGTGGATTTCTCTTACGGGGCACAAAGAGTCCTGCGTGGCCTTTCGCTGCATATCCCCGAGGGCTCTTTTACAGGGTTAATCGGCCCCAACGGCAGCGGCAAAACAACATTGCTGCGGCTTTTAAGCAAGGCGGCCAAACCTGAACGCGGCACAATATTTCTTGGCGGCCGCGACATGGCTGTTATCACGCAAAAAGAGCTGGCCAGGCAAATGGCGGTGGTCTCCCAGGATGGCGACGCCGGTTACCTGTTTACAGTGGAAGAAGTGGTAACAATGGGGCGAGCGCCGTATCTTGGCCGCTTTCAGTCTGAGAGCGCAAGGGACCGGGAAATTGTCCGCGGCGCCCTGGAGATGACAGGCTGCCTGCATCTTAAGAACCGCGTTGTTGCTGAACTGAGCGGTGGCGAGCGCCAGAGGGTGGTGATAGCGCGCGCCCTGGCCCAGCAGCCAAAAGTGCTGCTCCTGGACGAGCCTACTTCGCATCTTGATATCGGCTACCAGCAGGAGATTCTCGACCTTGTCAGGCGCCTCAACTCTGCCGAAGGCATGACTGTGGTGGCTGTGCTGCATGACCTGAACCTGGCAGCCTACTACTGCAATCTGCTCTATTTGCTGGAGGCGGGCAGGGTGTTTGCTGCAGGAAAGCCGTCCGATGTACTCACAGCGCACAATGTGGGTCAGGTTTACCGCACAAGGGTGCTTGTTACGCCACACCCTGTGTTGGGGACGCCCACTGTCTCGCTTTTACCGTTATAAAGAAAAAGCCCGGCTCTACCGGGCTTTGACAGATATTTGAATATTATTCTGTCAGCTCTATCAGCTGTGTAATTTGTTCCGAGCGGCCATAGACCAGGAGTATATCATCCAGCAGCAGTTCTTCTGTCCCGCGCGGGGCGTGGATTATGCTGCCTCCGCGACGGATGGAAAGTACCATCAGCCCCTTGTCGCGCAGGCGGGTATCTTTGAGCAATTTATTGACGAAAGGAACTGCAGGATTAGCCAGCTTGGCCTCGACTATGGTAAAATTATTATCAAGCCGCAGGATTTCTTCAACGCTGCGCTTGCGCAGTCCGGGTTGCTTTGTCAGCTGCCTCTCAAGCTGGCGGTCAAAAAATGCCACAAATCTTGGGTTGCGGGAGAAGATATAGAGTAAAAGCAGCGCACCGCTTGCCGTCAGGATGTCCTGCGGGCCAGCGAAGCCGGTACCGAGCAGCCGTATGATTATGGAGATAATAAAAGCCAGTGTAATGGGCCCAAGGACCATCAGAAACATGGCTATTTTCCGCCTTACGGGGTGCCGTGTCACCAGTTCTGACTCTGAGGTGGTGTAGCCGGAGGCGGTGATGATGGACACTGCCTGGAAGCGCGCTGTGTCACGGTCAAGCCCTGTCATATTTAGCATTACAGTGGCCACTTCCACAATCAGCACAATCATGGCGAGTATCAGGAAAAGCAGTGGTATTTCAGTCACGGCTGCACCTCCATCCCGGTCATTAAATCTATTTTTACCGGAAACTGAGGCGGCATACAGTTTAGGACGCGCTTTCCTCTACCGCTTCCCTGGGGCAGGCCTTGACACAGAGACCGCAGCCGCGGCAGACATTCATGTCAATATAAAATACGCCATCCACTTCCTGGATAGCACGGCTCGGGCATTCCCGGCGTACCGCGCAATAGGGGGACCTGTCGCAGCGTTTGGGGTTAATAGCAAATTTTTTCACAGCCAGCACTCCTTATATACCCTACTAGGGTATATAATACTCTTCAAATAGGCTTTAGTCAAGTTAAAAATGCGGAGGTTTAAGCAGTGATGAAAAAAGCGATTTTACTTGTGGGCCACGGCAGCAAAGTGGAACAGGCCAATGAAGCGCTGCACAAACTATGCCGATTGGTGGAAAAAAAAGCTGCAGCCGGCGAGGTAGTTGCCCACGCCTATCTCCAGTTTGCCTCTCCCGCGCTGGAGGGCGCCATAGCTAACCTTGATGCGCAGCAGGTGGGCGAAGTGGTTGTGGTGCCGATTTTCCTTTATGAAGGTGTTCATTTCAGCCAGGACATACGCGAATTTGTGGAACGGGAAGCCGCCAGGCGCCCGCATATACGCCTGGTGCTGGCGCCTGTGCTTGGTGTGGATGAGAGGATGGCGGAGATTGTCTGGGACAGGGTGAGAGAAGCCAAGGGCGATTAAAGAGGCCTGATGCAGCAATAATCTAAAGGCGGTTGAAGGATTTTATCCTTTGAGCACGAATTAATTTACGTAAATCGGGAAATTCTAACAGAAATTGCCTATTCAGTGCTCAGGGGGGAAGAGGATGCTCAAGCCAGGTTTTGAAAAGGTTGGAATAGAAGAGACAAAAATTCAGGAAGAAAAAGTTATGCAAATTACACGCATCAGAGCTAAAGTCCGCTTTGACTACCGCGGCAAGCCCAGGCCGTCCCGTTTTTTCTTTGGCGGCAAAAGTACAGAGGAAGTTGCCGGGGAGCTGCGCTACCAGCAAGCCGCACTTTGGCGTAATGTCCCTATTCAGGGAGTCTTGGTGGAAAATATCGAACTTGGCGAAATTTATACGGTTTTTGATGAAGAGGTTGATGATGATGTGGCTTTTGCGCCGCTTGAGTTGGATGTTGTGGCTGACTGCCTTGAAAACCTTGTTTTATTTGCGGCAAGGGAAGAATTCCGGCGCCTGCAGATACGGGAGCCGGAGCGCATTGTTATGCCCAGGCAGGAGATGGAGAGGATTTTCTTTCAAATGCATGAACAAATTAAAACCCAAAAGTATTTAAAGGCAAAAAAATACCTTGACTAAAAACGGCTGCGGCCGTTTTTTGTACAATAAAGTGCGCTGCCAAAAGAGTTTTGGCGCCGCACTTTTTCTTATGAAAAATTTTTGTTGACAAGTTCTTTCAATATAAATAACATTATGTATATGTATTTGAATTACGATTTCACGATGTGAAATTTTGGCTCGACTAAACAAGCATGAAGGGACGGGGAGGAATGAGTACAGGCGTGACAGATATTATCAGGTCTGTGGATGATCTGACAAGGCTTGCTGAGGGACATCGGCAGAAACTAAGCCAGCAGAGGACACGTGTCCTTGTCTGCGCCGGCACAGGCTGCATAGTCAGCGGATCACTCAAAGTTTATGAAGAGTTTGGGCGCGTGCTGGCACAGAAAAATCTGACAGTTGATGTGTCGCTGGTAAGTGAAGGCAAAGCAGGCCAGGTAGGCCTTGTTAAAAGCGGGTGCCAGGGTTTCTGCCAGAAAGGCCCATTGGTCCGCGTTGAACCGTCAGGTATTCTTTATACTGGCGTCAGCCCGGAAGACGTGACAGAAATAGTCAATACATTTACCGATGGCAGTGTGGCCGAGCGGCTGCTCTATAAGAACGAAGATGGCCCGGCCTGCCGTACCCAGGAAGATATCCCCTTCTATAATCTGCAAACCAGGCAGGTGCTGACAAAGGCCGGCCTGATAGATCCCGAGGAGATTGGGGAATATCTTGCCGCTGACGGTTACAGGGCGTTGGCCAAGGCTTTGCTGACCATGACTCCGCGGGAGGTTATTGAAGAGGTCACCCTCTCTAAACTGCGCGGGCGCGGAGGCGCAGGTTTTCCCGCCGGCGCCAAGTGGAATGAAGCCAGCCACCAGAAGAACAAGCCTAAATACATTGTCTGCAACGCCGACGAGGGTGATCCGGGAGCATTCATGGACGGATACCTGCTGGAGAGCGACCCCCATTCAATCCTGGAGGGGATGGCCATTGCCGGTTACGCTGTAGGTGCGGAGCACGGCATTGTCTACGTGCGGGCGGAATACCCGTTGGCTACCAAAAGGATAAAAATAGCCATTGAGCAGGCCAGCCAAATTGGCCTCTTGGGTGAAAATATCCTTGGTTGTGGCTTTAGCTTTGATGTGGAAGTATTTGTTGGCGGCGGCGTATTTGTCTGCGGTGAATCTACCGCCCTCATCTCTTCCCTGGAAGGCAAAGTGGGCGAGCCCAGGCAAAAACCGCCTCATCTGGCCGACAGGGGGTACCTGGGGAAACCCACAGTAATCAATAATGTTGAGACACTGGCCAATGTCCCCATCATAATCCGGGGGGGCGCTGAGGAGTATAATCAGAGGGGCACTGAAAAATCCAGCGGCACCAAGATTTTCTGCCTGACAGGAAAAGTTAACAATACAGGATTGGTGGAGGTACCCATCGGCATACCGCTGCGCCATATTATTTACAATATCGGGGGCGGTATCAAGGACGGCAAGAAGTTTAAAGCAGTCCAGACCGGGGGCCCGTCGGGAGGCTGCCTGCCGGCTGAAATGCTGGAGATGGCCACCGATTTTGAAGAGCTGGCAAAGGCAGGGTCCATGATGGGTTCGGGCGGCATGATTGTCATGGACGTGGAAACATGTATGGTGGATATTGCCAGGTATTTCCTTAATTTTCTTAAAGATGAGTCGTGCGGTATGTGTTTTTCCTGCCGGGAGGGCATCCTGCGCATGCTGGAAATTGTGGAAGACATCACAGAGGGGCGTGGGACAGCGGAAAGCCTTGAACTGCTTATGGAAACGGCAGATATGGTTAAAAGCGCTTCCATGTGCGGACTTGGCCAGACGGCCGGCAACCCGGTGCTTTCTACCATAAAATATTTTGCTGATGAATACAGGACTCATATCATAGATAAAAAATGCCCGGCGGGTGTGTGCCGGGAGCTAATCAGCTACACCATTGACGCAGAGCTTTGCACAGGGTGCCGCGCCTGTGCCGGAAAATGCCCGGAAAAAGCAATTAGCGGCAATAAGGAAGAAGCCCATATAATTGACGGTACGCTGTGCAGCAAGTGCGGGATTTGCCTGGTTACATGCAAATTTGACGCTGTTTTGAAGAGTTAGGGGGAGAATGATGGTCACATTTGAGCTAAACGGGCTTGAAGTTAGCGTGGAAGAAGGCACTACGCTGCTTGA
Organism: Dethiobacter sp.; assembly: GCA_018335875.1. Classification (GTDB taxonomy): domain Bacteria; phylum Bacillota; class Dethiobacteria; order Dethiobacterales; family Dethiobacteraceae; genus JAGXRN01. The sequence goes on along the minus strand of JAGXRN010000054.1, from coordinate 73,705 downwards.
GGCGGCTAAATTTTACGGCATTGAGATACCTACACTCTGCTATAATGAGAGCCTCAGTCCATACGGCGCCTGCAGATTGTGCCTTGTGGAGATTGGGACTTCATCCAGGTCCCGCCTGGTGTCCTCATGCACCTACAGGGCCACCGAAGGGTTGGTGGTAAGGACGCATACAAGCCGCGTCGTGCAGGTGAGGAAGGTTCTGATAGAAATGTATCTGGCCACCTGCCCTTCGTCCAAGGTTATCCAGGACTTGGCCTCCAAGCACCATGTTACCAGGGTCAGGTTTAAGCAGAAACATGAGGACTGTATACTCTGCGGCCTGTGTATACGCATGTGCGATGAGCAGATGCAGGGGAAGGCTATTGATTACGTGGGGAGGGGCGACAAACGCCGGATCAGCACCTTCTTTGATAAGAAGAGCGAGGAATGCCGCTATTGCGGTGGCTGCATGTACATCTGCCCCGCCTGCCAGGCCCGCTGCCAGGGCCCGTCGGAAAAAGAAGCTGTCTGCAATGCGTGCCTGAATTTATCTCCACCCTGCCTCGAACACTTTGATGATGTGATGTGCTACATGGATCCCTGCGTGGCCTGTGAAGAAAAAAGCGATCGGGCTTGTAAAAAATAGAGAATTAAAACATATAAAAACAACCTAAAGAATCCGGGAGGGAAAATCAATGACGATTTCCAAGCTCAATGCGTCAGCAGCGACGCTGACCAAAAACAGGACAGAAGGCTCTGTCAGCCCGTTTAGCGGTATGTGCGTAACCTGCGTGGACGGTTGCGTGGGAATGTGCGAGATAGGGAAATCGGCTTATCGCGGACATGAGACAATCTATCCGCAGCCTTTCGGTATCATAACTACTGCCTCCGAAAAGCAATATCCAGTGGACTATTCGCATTTTTCCATCATGGGTACCGCTGTGGGTGCTGTGGGCGTGGAAGCTGACAGTGATAAAGCAATCTTCCCGGCAGTGAACCTTGAAACAAGACTCGGCCGCGACGGCGGCATTAAATTAAAACTTCCCTTTATCATTCCGGGCATAGGCTCTACCAATGTGGCCAAAAACAACTGGGAAGGCCTGGCCATTGGCTCAGCGCTGGCGGGCACAATTCTCACAATCGGGGAAAATGTTGTGGGGATGGACGTAAACTCGGTGATCAAAGACGGCAAAGTTACCGATACTGTGGACCTGAAAAGAAGAGTGAAGCTGTTTCAGGACTGGCAGGAAGACGGCTATGGCGCCATTGTTGTCCAGGCCAATGTTGAAGACACACGCCTTGGCGCACAGGAATATGCCATCAGCGAGCTGGGCGTGGAAGTGGTGGAACTCAAGTGGGGCCAGGGCGCCAAAGATATCGGCGGCGAGGTAAAAATCAATGATTTAGCCAAAACGCAGCTTTTAAAAGCCCGCGGCTATGTGGTGCTGCCTGACCCGGATGACCCGGTGGTTATTGACTCGTTTAAGAAAGGCACTTTCAAGGAGTTTGAACGCCATTCCCGCGTCGGCATGGTGGAGCTTGAGACATTTCTCGAGAGGGTTGAGCAACTGCGCAAGGCGGGCGCTAAGTATATTACATTAAAGACCGGGGCTTACCGTCCCGCGGATCTGGCAAGGGCGGTCAAGTTTGCTTCACTGGCCAAGCTGGATTACCTGACAGTGGACGGCGCCGGCGGCGGCACAGGCATGAGCCCGTGGCGGATGATGAACGAGTGGGGCGTTCCTCCTGTGGAACTCCATTCTCTAACGTATGAATACTGCCGCAAGCTTGAAGCGAGAGGCGACTATATCCCCGACATAGTATTCGCCGGCGGATTCACAATGGAAGACCAGATCGTCAAAGGTTTGTCGCTTGGCGCCCCTTATGTCAAAGCTATCGGTATGGCACGTTCGCCCATCGCCGCTGTGATGGTAGGCAAGACTATCGGCAAAAAGATTGATGAGGGTAAGCTGCCTGTATACGTGGAGCGCTTCGGCAACAGTGTTGAAGATGTCTTTGTTACAGCCGCGGAGATGAAACACAGGCTGGGAGACGACAGGTTTAAAGAAGTGCCTGCCGGCGCCCTTGGACTGTACACTTACTACGAGCGCCTGGCGCAGGGTGTACGGCAGCTGATGTGCGGCAGCCGCAAGTTTGGCCTGCAGTATATGAGCAGGGATGACCTGTGCTCATTAACCAGGGAAGCAAGTGATATCAGCGGTATTACTTTTGTCACAGAACTGGACAGCGCAGAAGCCGACGAAATCTTGAATATGCAGCTTTAATACGGATTTGGGAGGGAATAAAATGGCTGTCCGACACCAAAAAGAGCCGCTGGATCTGGATTTGGTCATCAGCGACAATAAGCAGAGGATAATTGCAATACTTTATGAGATTCAGAAGCACTACCGTTATCTGCCGGAGGATGTGCTGAGGGAACTGTCAGTAAAAATAAATAAACCACCGATAGAAATATACCGTATTGCAACTTTTTACAAGCTTTTTTCGCTTAAGAAGAAAGGCAGGCACCAGGTTACAGTCTGTACGGGAACGGCCTGCCATGTCCGCGGCAGCGAGCAGCTTGTGGAAGATATTGCCGGTTCTTTGTGCGTTTGCAGGGGTGAGACTTCAGCTGACGGGGAGTATTCGCTCACCACAGTGAACTGCCTTGGCGCCTGCGCCCGGGGGCCGCTGGTGGAAGTGGACGGGGAATATCACGGCAATGTTACATCGAAAAAATTAAAGATTATTTTAAAAAAACTTAAATCAGGGGAAACTAGCACTGATCAGGAATAACTGAAAGGGGGCGCATAAAGAGTCCCCTGTTTGCAAGGGGGGCAATTTGTGCGTGTAGTTGTAATCGGAGGCGGGCCGGCCGGAATGATGGCAGCCGGTCAGGCGGCCAAGGAGGGGGCTGACGTTGTCCTTCTGGAAAGGAACAGCCGTCTTGGCAAAAAACTGGCCATCACAGGCAAGGGGAGAGGCAACCTGACAAACAGCGCCGACATTGCCGACTTCATTCCGCAGTTTGGCGACAGCGGCGCTTTTCTCTACGGCCCGCTCCACCGCTTCAGCAACGACGACCTGCGCTGCTTTTTTCACAACCTTGGTGTGCCCACAATTGTGGAGCGCGGCGGGCGGGTCTTCCCACGTTCAGAAAAAGCGCTTGACCTGGTATCCGGGCTTGAGAGATATTTACGGGAGGCGGGTGTGAATGTAATCTTTGAGCAGCGCGCTGCGTCTATTGTCGCAGAAAATGGCAGGGTGTCCGGCGTCACCGTTGTTGGACGTACTTATCCCGCACAGAAAGTGGTGCTGGCCACCGGCGGCGCTTCTTACCCGGCCACAGGTTCCACAGGCGATGGCTTTAAAATGGCGGCAGTGCTTGGCCACACAATTGTGCCGGCACGTCCTGCGCTGGTGCCGCTTGAGACTGAAGAGTCCTGGGTGAGGTCAGCCACCGGGCTTGCTTTGCGCAATGTAAATGTCGCCCTCACAGTGGACGGCAGGCACGCGGCCGCTGAGTTTGGGGAGATGCTGTTTACTCACTACGGTGTTTCCGGACCGGTGATTTTAACCCTTAGTAAAATTGCAGTGGATATCCTGGCCGCCGGCAAGCGACCCTGTCTTCATATTAATCTTAAACCGGCACTGAGCAGTGAACAGCTTGCTGCCAGAATTCTGCGCGATTTCGATAAATACAGCCGCAAGCAGTTTAAAAACGGCCTGGCCGATCTTCTGCCCGCCAAGCTTATAGAGCCGGTGATTGACAATAGCGGCATCGACGCCGAACTGGCGGTGCACCAGATAAGCAGGGAACAAAGGCAGCGTCTGGCTGAAGTCATCTCAGGCCTGACACTGACAGTGAAGGGGACTCGTCCCATCTCCGAGGCAATTGTTACCGCGGGCGGTGTGTCCACAAAGGAGATCGACCCAAAGACACTGGCATCAAAGTTGGTTGAAGGACTCTATTTTGCCGGAGAAGTAATTGATGTTGCCGGCAACACAGGTGGCTACAATCTGCAGGCCGCTTTTTCCACAGGATACCTGGCGGGGCTCTGTGCAGCCCGGCAGGAATAAAATTTACCAATCCTGGCATACTCTGTAGAAGAGGATGGAGGGATTACTGTGGAATTTGAACGGTGGTTCAGAGAAAAGTCGCGCCTGTTCGAGTTGCTGCTGCTGCGGGCTGTGGTGTTGTTCCTGTGCCTGCTGCTGGCAGCACAGGTGCTGCAGGCTATACCTCAGACACGCAAGGTACTGAGCCTGGTTGACCGGCTTGAGGGTGTACCTTACGTACCCCCGGGAGAAGAAGTCGGTGTCAGGTCCAAAACGGGCGGGGAGGAGCATTATCTGGTCTTGCAGGCAACACGGACTGAAGGAAGTTTGCTTGAAGTCCTGGTCAACAAACAGCCGGTGGCCAACTTCAATGACACACACATTGTAACAGTTAAAGTGAAGCAAGGCGACCTGGTAGAGATAGACGGGGACCTTCCGTCACAGGAGATAGCAGTTGTGGTAAGTTCGGTTTCAAGTGACTTAATTTCACCTGTCAGGGGAAAAACGGTTGTTTTTAACGGTGTACTGGAAGTGGTGGGCACGGTTGGAATGGCCGCTGACTAGGATAATGGGCTTGCCAAATGAAGTATTATAATATATTATCATACTTAAAGCGGAAGTTTGTGGGAGGACGTTGTTGTGGGTCGTAGTGTGTTCAGGGGGGTTCGTGGGGCCATTAATGTGTCACAAAACAGTAAGTGTGAAATAATTTCATCGACGCGTGAACTGCTTATTAAAATGGCTAAGGCCAACTACGTAAAAAAAGAAGATATAGCAAGTATTTTTTTTACTGTCACCGCCGACCTTAATGCAGCTTTTCCGGCAGCGGCTGCCCGTGAACTGGGCTGGATAAATGTTCCCCTGCTCTGTTCGGTGGAAATATCCGTCCCTGATTCCATGCAGCTGTGTATTCGTGTCTTAATGCTTATTAATACTGAAATCAGCCAGCCGGAAATTAAACATGTATACCTGAGGGAGGCCCGGGCATTGAGGGCCGATCTTGCCATGGACAACACTTAGGTGTTGTTTTTGTTGTTAATAATGACAGAAAAGGGGCTGCGTGATGAAGCCGAGAATTGCCATCGACGGTCCGGCCGGGGCGGGGAAAAGTACTGTGGCAAGATCAGTGGCCACAAGGCTGGGACTTATTTATCTTGACACAGGAGCCATGTACCGTGCCATTACCCTGGCAGCGCTGCGCCGCAATTTTGACCTACATAACGATAAGGCCCTTGAGGCCCTGACGCAAAGTGTAAAGCTGGACATAAAAAATGAAAACAGCAACGGCCATAATGTGATTTATATAGATGGTGAAAATGTGTCAGACGCTATACGCTCACCCGAAGTGAGCAGGAATGTCTCTTATGTGGCGTGTTCACCGCTTGTGCGCGGAATCATGGGCAAACTGCAGCGAGAATTTGCCGTCAGGGGCGGAGTAGTCATGGACGGCCGTGATATCGGAACCCATGTTATGCCTGATGCCGAGTATAAATTTTTTCTCACAGCTTCTCTGCAGGAGAGGTCAAGGCGGAGGCTGGCAGAACTTGTTGACAGGGGTGAAAAAATCGAGCTGCTGCAGATGATGGATGAAATTTCCGCCAGGGATAAAATAGATTCAGAGAGAGAGCACGCTCCTTTGCGTGCTGCCCCGGATGCGATTCATATCGATACTACTGAAATGACAATAGAGCAGGTTATCACTTCAATTATCAGCCGGGTAGGGGAATAATAAAGCTGGGGGAATGAGCAGTGCTCTATACTGTTGTCTGCTGGATATTCAGGCAGTATTTCCGCTTTGTCTGCCGCTGGGAAATAAAGGGCAGGGAAAACCTGCCGCAGAGCGGTCCGTTTATAATCTGCGCCAACCATATTTCCTGGCTGGACCCGCCATTGGTAGGCAGTGTCGCCTGGCCGCAGAAAATAAACTTTATGGCCAAGGACGAACTCTTTCACATCCCTGTGTTTGGCTACCTCATAAGCAAAGTAAAAGCTTTCCCGGTCAAAAGAGACAGCGCCGACCGGCGGGCCATTAAATATGCCATTGATGTGATTAAAAATGGCGAAATACTGGGCCTTTTCCCCGAAGGAACAAGGAGCAGGACAAAAGAACTGCTGCCGCCGCAGCCGGGAGTGGGGTTGATAGCGCATAAGAGCAAAGCTCTTGTTTTGCCTGTGGCGATTATGGGACCCTACAAGCCGTTTGTGCCCATCAGGGTTAGGATTGGTAAGCCGCTTAATTTTTCGGAATACTATGAAGAAAAAGCGCGGGCGGAACTGCTGGAGCGGATTGCCGTCGGGATTATGTCAGAAATTGACAGCCTGCGCGGTGCGCCGCAGTAAAGAAGGTGATTGATTGGAAATCGTACAGGCAGAATATGCCGGTTTTTGCGGTGGGGTGAACAGTGCGGTGGAGAGCGCCCTGGCTGCGGCCAGAGACGGTCCGGTTTTTGCGCTAGGCCCGCTCGCCCATAATGAGGCGCTTCTGCGTCAACTGGAGGAAAACGGTGTTACTACTGTGGAGGCGCTTGACCAGATTCCCCCTGGAGGGACAGTGTTGATCCGCACCCACGGCGCTGCGCCGGAAGTTTTTGTCCAAGCCACCAGGCAGGGATTGAAAATAATAGACACAACATGCCCTTATGTCAAAAAACTGCAGAGGCTGGTAGCTAAACTGGTTGAGTGCGGGAAAAACATAGTGATTGCGGGTGACCCGCTGCATCCGGAGGTAATGGGGCTGGTGGCGTGGGGAAAGGGCAAACCGCGTGTTGTTTCCTCTCCTGCTCAGCTGGACGAACTTGCTTTTAGCGGTGATTTGGCCCTGGTATCACAAACCACGCAAAGACAGGGTATTACGGACAAAATTAGTGAAAAACTAAAAGAGCTGGAGCCGGCGGTTGAAATATACAACACAATTTGTCAGGCAACTGCACGGAGGCAGGAAGCCGCTTCTTGTCTGGCCGGCCAGGTGGACGTAATGGTGGTTATAGGAGGCAAGCAGAGTTCCAATACCAGGAAACTGGAGGAAATATGCAGGTCTAGCGGTGTAAAGACCATTATGGTTACTGAAGCCGGTGAACTGGACACAGAGCAGCTTCGCGGGGCGGGAAGAGTCGGGGTCACCGCCGGAGCATCAACCCCCGACTGGACGATAAAGGAGGTTATTTGTAAGATGGAAAATGAAGAAAAGAACACGGATTTACTGGAAGAGCAGGCGACAGAAGAGCATGTGACAGAAGAACAGGCAGCGGAGGAATACCCACAGCAGGAAATCAGGGAATACTCCGTGGGGGATGTGGTTAAGGGTATTGTGGCAAGGGTAGATGAAAGTGAAGTTCTTGTGGATATCGGATTTAAGAGCGAGGGTGTCCTCCCCCGCCAGGAAATGATAGTTGAAGATGGACAGAGCTTGTCTGACGCGGTTAGTGTGGGACAAGAACTTGAGCTGGTGGTGAAAAAAGTTGATATGCAGGAAGGCATGATTCTGCTCTCACGCAAGGTTCTTGAAAGAAAGGACAAATGGCAGGAGCTTGAGTCTGCGTTTGAGGAAGGCAAAGTACTGACAGGCAGGGTCAGGGAAGCAGTGCCCGCCGGTATGGTTATCGATCTTGGTGCAGGTTTTGAAGGGTTTATGCCCGGCTCACTGGTAGATGTTCGCTATATCCCCGATTTCAGTGAATTTTTAAACCAGGAAGTCAGCTTCAAAATAATAGAGCTGCGCAGGGAAAAGGAAAAAGTAGTCCTTTCCCGCAAGCAGGTACTGGAAGATGAAGCAGCAGGCAAGAAGGGCCAGACCCTGGCTTCTCTCCAGCCCGGCCAGGTTATCAGTGGTATTGTAAAAAGATTAACCAATTTCGGCGCCTTTGTCGATGTGGGCGGCATTGACGGCCTTATTCACATCTCCGAGATTTCATGGCACCGTATTGAACATCCGTCTGAGCTGCTCACTGTAGGTGACGAAGTAAAGGTCAAAGTAATCGAGGTAATCCCTGACCGTGAGCGCATCGGACTGTCATTGCGCCAGGCAAAACCGGACCCCTGGACTGAAGTGGACAGTAAGTTTAAGGCCGGTGATGTGGTAGAAGGCAAGGTTACCCGCCTGGTCAACTTTGGCGCTTTTGTAGAGCTTACTCCCGGCGTTGAGGGGCTTGTCCATATTTCACAAATGGCCAACTTCCATGTAAAGCAGGCCTCGGAAGTGGTACAGGAAGGCCAATCCGTCAAAGTCAAAATACTTGACATTAATAAAGAGGCGAAAAGAGTCAGCCTCAGCATCCGTGATGCTAACCCGCGCCCTAAAAAAGAGGCAGCTCCTAAGCAGGACCCGGTTGATACGGGCGGCCTGACATTGGGTGATGTCTTCGGCAATCTGTTTGATCGTAAGGAAGAGTAAAGATGACACGCCAGGCAAGAAAGCTTGAGCACCTATGGCATGCGGTGCGTTCAGAAATGAGGAACGCCGATTTCAGTGATATTAACCTGGTGAATAACTGCCTGCCGGAAACAGCTATTTGTGCGCTTGACCTGTCTACAAGGGCGGCGGGGTTAAAACTTAGCCGCCCTGTATTTATTAATGCCATTACAGGCGGCGTGGAAGAGTCCGATAGCATCAACCGCGAACTGGCCCTGGTTGCTAAAGAATGCAGCCTGCCATTTGCTGTGGGTTCGCAGATGGCGGCCCTGGAGAATCCGCACTACAGCAAAACATTCGAAGTTGTAAGAGATGCCTATCCTGATGGAGTGGTTTTCGCCAATATCGGCGCCTATGCAGACCCGGATATGGCCCGCCGTGCTGTGGAAATGGTGCGTGCGGATGCACTGCAGGTGCATCTCAACGTACCGCAGGAATTAATGATGGCTGAAGGCGACAGCGATTTCAGAGGCTATATCAGGCGCATTGAAAAAATTGTTGGCGCCGTCGGGGTGCCGGTGGTTGTCAAAGAAGTGGGCTTTGGTATAGCCCGTGAGCAGGCGGCGATACTCAAAGGGATTGGTGTGGCGGCCATCGATGTGGGGGGTAAAGGCGGTACAAACTTCATGCAGATCGAAAGGCGCCGTGCCCACCTGAAGACAAACGAGGACTTAACCGAGTGGGGAATCCCCACGGCCATTGCTCTGCTTGAAGCAGCCTCAGGGGCGCCGGGGGTTGACATCATCGCTTCAGGAGGAGTAAACACCGGCCTGCTGGCAGCAAAGGCGCTGGCTCTTGGCGCAAGCGCCGTGGGTATTGCAGGGCTTGCTGTTAAAATATTGCTTTCCGAGGGAGCAGAGGCGCTGATAGCACGTTTAAGGAACATCGAGTGCGAGCTAAAGACGGTGATGGTAATGACCGGCGCCAATTCAATTGACGAACTGCGCTCAGTACCTGTTGTTATCACGGGCAAGACACGCGAGTGGCTGGAAGCGCGCGGCATTAAAAAATAATTTATAATAACCTCATACAGTATATATACAGCTCTTTTTTTAAAACTCGGTTTTAAAAGTAGGGCTTTCTTGTCGTCAAGGAAATACCTTTTAACTTTCTTTCCTTGACGATGGGGGTTGTTAAGGGGGACTCCCCCTTAATCTTGCGGGGTGCTCAGGGTCCGCAGACCCGCCGAAGGGGCGGCAGCCCCTAGCGGACAAGAAAAACGCGACCTCCGTTAAAAAGCAAGAAGCGTTTTTCTTGTGGACGCCTTGGCGCAGGCATGTTAAAATTTCTTTATAGATAGATACTGCGCACATGTAAACCGGGAAGGAGTGTTTTTTATGATGAACGGCCGGGAATATACCCGACAGCCTGCGCGATTTAAAAACAGTGGTTTATGCGTTCGGGGAGAAAATAGGGAGTATTGCCGAACATGAACTTTTTCGTCCCCATATCAACGCTGCCGCGCTTACTTACGAGATGGCCCATGACCCGGAGTTTGAAGACCTTGTCTCGACTTTCTCACACCTTACAGGCAGAAAGATAAACCGCTTTACCCACATCCACCAGAGCGCCGATGACCTTGTGAAAAAAGTAAAAATGCTGCGGGCCATTGCCCAGCGCACAGGCTCATGTTTTCAGCGCTGTGTTGGTTTTGACGGGATAAATGCCCTCTACAGCACTACATATGATATAGACCATAAACTGGGTACCGTCTACCATGTAAGAATTAAAAAATATGTGCAGTACCTGCAGGACACTGATAAAATGGTGGCAGGTTCTATGACTGACCCCAAGGGCGACAGGGGCCTGCCGCCTGGCAGGCAGCAGGACCCCGATATGTGCGCCAGGGGGCATCTTCCTCATAAGATTGGGCTGGCCAAAAGGCTTGCCAGTCTCGACAAAGAGGGAAAGGAAAGGGAGACCGGCTCATAATCCAATGGAGAAAAAAATGGCCATAGGTGTAAAGCTCTGCGGCAACTGCAATCCGCAAATACCTTCAGCTCATATTCTATTGCAGATAAAAGAACGAGCAGAGAGTGTCCTGCCGGAGGCAAAATTTGAGAAATGGGATGCCGGCGGCCTTACCATGCTTCTTGTAATCAGCGGCTGCGCTGTGGACTGTGCCACCCGCCCACAGCTTTGTATCCCGGAGATTTCAGTGGCAGGTGAGGCTGTTAACCTGATTCCCTGCAGCAAAGAAAAAATAGGTGAACGGGTTGTACAAATACTAAACAATATTCTACAGGGAGGGATGCAGTAGTGGCTGATTATGGGCTAAAGGGCAGGATTGCTGTCATTACGGGCGGCGGCAGGGGTATAGGAAGAGGTATTGCTCTGGCGCTGGCCAGAGAGGGGGCAAATGTGGTTATCGCCGACGTGCTGGCGGAACAGGCGCAAAAGACTGCCCGGGAAGCGGAGGCAGAAGGTGTGGGAGCATTGGCCATAGTAGCGGATGTTTCCGATAAAGCACAGGTAAACAGGTTGGTAGAGGACACTATTGGCAGCTTTGGCCGCGTGGATATACTTATCAACAATGCGGGAGTGTCGCCAAAAAAAGACGGGGCCAAAGTAACTGTTGTGGAGATGGACACCGATGAGTGGGAGAGAGTGATTGGGGTTAATCTTCACGGTTCATTTTATTGCGCCCGGGCTTGTGCCAGGGAAATGGTTAAGCAGGGCTATGGAAAAATCATTAATATGTCTTCGCTTGCAGGCAGAACTTACAGCGCCATTCCCGGGGCGCACTACCTGGCATCAAAGGCGGCGGTTATCGGCCTGACCAGGGCGCTGGCAGGTGAGTTGGCTCCTTACGGGATCAATGTAAACGCCATTGCGCCGGGACGGATTGAAAGCGAAATGATCAGAGATGTGCCAAGTGAGATTAACGAACTATATCTTCAGAAGATTCCGGTAAACAGGCTGGGGACACACGAAGATATTGCCAACACAGCTCTATTTCTTGTCTCTGACCTCGCCGGCTATATAACAGGAGTGACTGTGGATGTAAACGGCGGCAGTCTGATGCTTTAATACAGGAGGGATTACATTGACGCTAAGTAATGAAGAACTGTTGGAAATGTACCGTTTACTGCTTTTTGCGCGCAGAAATGATGAAAAGATCTGCGAGATTTACGCCAGTCGCGGACTACCGGAACTTCATCATTCTAGTCTCGGCGAGGAAGCTATTGCTGTTGGCACCACATTTAAGCTGAGGCAGGATGATTACGTTTTACCCTCCCTGCGGGCGAGGGGGATGTTCTATACAAAGGGAGTGTCAGCCAATTTGATGATGGCGGGGATGTTCGGCAAAAAAACCGGGCCTGCCGGGGGCAAAGCCACCTCACATCACATGGGGGATTTGAAGCTTGGAGTCCTGCCCGGCACCGGCCTCATTGGGTCGTCAATACCCATCGCAACAGGCGCGGCGCTTGGGATTAAACAAATGGGCAAGGATAGTGTGGTTATCACCACTTTTGGCGACGGCGCCAGCAGCAGGGGTGATTTTCATGAATCTTTAAACCTGGCCTCTGTCTGGAAACTCCCCATAGTTTTTGTCTGTGAAAACAATGCATATGCCATCGGAACCTGCCAGCAAAAACAGATGGCAATCCAAAATGTGGCCGACCGCGCACCCGGTTACGGCATACCCGGTGTAATTGTTGATGGCAACGATATTATAGCTGTGTTTGAAGCCACGCAAAGGGCGGTTGCCAGGGCCAGGGCCGGAGAGGGCCCCACGCTCCTGGAATGCAAGACAAAAAGGTGGCGCGGCCATTCAGAGAATGATAAGGATCTCTATCGCTGTGCGCAGGAAACGGCGGCAATGCGCAGTGATTGCCCTGTTAAGCGCTTTGAGGCATACCTGCTTGAGAAAGGTGTCCTCAGCGAAAAGATGGTATCCATCATGGAAATGCAGGTGCAAAAAATAATTGACGAATCGGTAAAATTTGCCGAGGAAAGCCCGTTTCCCGCCCCGGAAGAAGCCCTGGGGGATGTATTTTCACTGTAGTAATACGAGTAGTAAAAGGAGAGAGAGCTCAAATGAGGGAAATTACATACCGTGAAGCACTGCGTGAAGCATTGAGGGAAGAAATGAACCGCGACAGCAGGGTTTTCCTGCTGGGTGAGGATATTGCCTGTTATGGTGGTGCTTTTAAAGTTACACAGGGGCTGTTTGAAGAGTTTGGCGAAGACAGGGTTAAAGACACCCCACTGTCTGAGTCGGTGATTGCGGGCGCGTCGGTGGGAGCGGCAATGGTTGGGGTGAGGCCGGTTGCCGAAATTATGTTTGCAGACTTTTTGCCCCTGGTGATGGACCATATCGCCAATAGCGCTGCTAAGATGTGTTACATGTCAGCCGGTGAAATATCGGTGCCCATGGTGGTGCGCGCTGCACAGGGCGCCGGTACCAGCTCGGGCGCGCACCACTGCCAGAGTGTGGAAGGCTGGTTGATGAATATCCCCGGCATCAAGCTGGTACTGCCCTCCACCCCCTATGATGCCAAAGGACTGCTGAAATCTGCAATCAGGGACAATAATCCTGTTGTTTTCCTGGAGCACAAATTATTGTATGCCACCAAGGGCCCTGTCCCCGAGGAAGAGTACCTGGTTCCTCTTGGCAAAGCGGATATTAAACGCCAGGGCAGTGATATCACCATTATTGCCACCTCCCAAATGGTGTTAAAAGCACAGAGGGCAGCGGAAGAACTGGCTAAAGACGGGATCAGCGCCGAGGTTGTAGACCCGCGCACTCTCCTGCCCCTGGATAAGGATACTATATTACGTTCTGTACGTAAGACAAAACGGGTGTTAATTGTTCATGAGGCCTGCCTCACAGGCGGCGCCGGTGCAGAAATAGCAGCAGTAATAGCGCTTGAGGCCTTCGATTATTTAGACGCACCTGTAACAAGAATAGGAGCGCCTGATATACCGGTGCCTTTTAGCCCTACCATGGAAAAATTCTTTATTCAGGGCGAGGAGCAGATAATTAAATCGGCAAAAGCCTTACTTGCGTAAAGCATACAGGGAGTTGATAAGATGCCTGTTAATGTAACCATGCCCAAGAGCGGCATGACAATGACAGAGGGGGTTATCGCACGGTGGCATAAAAAGGAAGGCCAGGCAGTGAAAAAGGGTGAACTGCTGGCGGAAATATTAACAGATAAAGTGACACTTGAACTGGAGTCCCCTGCAACGGGAACTTTGATAAAGGTGCTTTATGCAGAAGGGGCCACTGTCCCGGTTTATGAGGATATAGCAGTGATTGCGCTGACAGGCGAAACTGTGGAAGAAATACCGGAAAATACCGCAGCCCGGGGGGAGGCAGAAGATGATGGTTTTGTCAGGGCCACACCGGTGGCAAAACGGCTGGCCAAAGAGCACGGGATAAAACTGTCCGGTCTTTCCGGCAGCGGGCCGGGAGGCAGGATTAAGGAAGAAGATGTTTTAAACTATCTAGAGTCAATGAAAACGGAGACAAAGACAGTTGATAAAATCATCACGTCTTCGGCTGCGGCAGGTGAGGAAGTGGTTCTTCCCTTAACCGGTGCGCAAAAGATATTGGCGGCCAATGTACGGAACAGCCATGATACTGCCGTTCATGTCACTTCCACCACTGAAGTTGACCTCACAGGGTTGATTGAACTGCGCAAGAGGCTTACGCCCGCCTGGGAAAAGGACGGTGTCCACCTCACATTAAACGCCTTCTTTGTGAGGGCGGTGGCAATGGCCCTTAAAAAACATCCCATGCTCAATGCCTCGCTGGCAGCTGACAGCGTTGTTATCAAGAAATATTATCATATCGGGCTGGCAGTGTCGCTTGTGGACACAATAATTGTGCCTGTGATTCGGGACGCGGACAAACTTACTGTAAAACAGATAGCCGGGCAAATCAGGCTGCTTGCCGATAAGGCCCGTGCAGGCAGATTGAGCCGCGATGATGTAACAGGGGGGACTTTTACCATCTCCAATGTGGGGCTGTATCAGGTTCAGATATTTACACCGGTAATAATCCCGCCTCAGGGGGCAATCCTGGGTATTGGCGCAGCTGTAAAACGCCCGGTATTCATTGGCGAAGAAATTGCCGCCCGCTATATGGCAAACCTGTGCCTGACTTATGACCATCGTTTTATACAGGGTGTGCCTGCCGCCGAGTTTAGGCTCACAATCAAGGGGCTGCTTGAAGAGCCTGAAATGCTGCTCAGTTAAAAGGGGGAGGCCTAATTTTGAAAGCAATTGTTAAGTCTAAACCTGGGCCCGGCCTCCATTTTGCTGAGCTTGATGCCCCGCGGGCCGGCAGGGGCGAGGTTTTTGTGCGATGACTGTTGAGGAGTGTACCATGCAAAAAGATTTTGACCTGGCGATCATAGGCGGAGGCCCTGCAGGTTATGCTGCTGCCATCCGGGGCACTCAGCTGGGGGCAAAAGTCTGCCTGATTGAAGAAAAAAAAGTGGGCGGCAGCTGTTTAAACTCCGGCTGCATCCCAACCAAAACTCTCTACAAAAGTGCTCAGATGATAAGGGAAATGGAGAAAGCGGATCTCTTTGGCATCGAGGTTGACGGCTGCAGGGTTAATTTAAAGAAAGTTATCGAGCGCAAGGACCAGATTGTCAGGGAACTGACAGACGGAGTAGGCGGACTTTTAAAAAGGGGTAATGTGGAACAGGTTTGGGGGCGGGCGGAGTTTGCCGACAGCAGAACGCTCGCGGTAGAAGGAAGCGGGTTAAGAATCAAGGCAGGCAGGATTATAATTGCCACAGGCTCAAAAAATTTTTTGCCGCCAATACCGGGTATCGATGGCGCCAATATTATCGACAGCAGTGCAGCACTGTCTTTGACACAACTTCCTGCCAGGATTGCAGTAATCGGCGGTGGTGTCATCGGTTGCGAGTTCGCTTCAATTTTCCGCGCTTTTGGCAGTGAAGTCACAGTAATTGAAATGCTTCCCCGTTTAATTGCCAACAGCGATGCTGACTGCGGGCGGGCCCTGGAAAAAAACATGACTCTCCAGGGAATAGAAGTATGCCTGGACGCAGATATTGAAAATATATCGGATCTGCCTGACGGTAAAAAGGAGATTGTATATAAAAGCGGCAGTGACAGCAGGAAGCTGGCAATTGATAAAGTTCTGCTTGCCGCAGGACGTGTTCCTGACACAATCAATCTTGGCCTGGATGCAGTTGGTGTTAAGACCAACAACGGCAGCATTATGGTGGATGAATACATGCGTACTTCTGCAGAAGGGATATATGCAGCCGGCGATGTTACCGGCAGGGAATTATTTGCCCATGTGGCATACGAAGAAGCTGCAGTAGCTGTGGAAAACGCCCTGGGTTCATCCCGGACGATGAACTACCTAAGTGTCCCAAAGTCAATTTTTACTTTTCCGGAAATAGGGTCTGTTGGCCTCTCCGAACAGGAGGCGAGAGAGAGGGGGTACGAGCTTGTTGTAGCTAAATTCCCTCTCCGGGGCAGCGGAAAAGCAATCATTTTGGGAGACTATGACGGTTTTGTCAAGATAGTCGCTGCTGTAAGGTTTAACCGGATACTTGGGATTCATATCGTGGGTCCGCAAGCCTCGGAGCTTGTTGGTGAAGCGGCGCTGGCAATTTCCCTGGAAGCGACTTTAGATGACTTGGCAGCCACCATTCACGCACATCCAAGCGTTGCCGAATCATTAAAAGAAGCGGCTATGATGGCCCTTAACCGCTCACTGCATGTATAAGGGTGCATTTCAATGTTATATATAATTAAAAATGAAAGGGGTTTTAGTAATGATTACATTGGTGGCAAAGCTGAAGGCAAAACCGGGAATGGAAAAAGTGCTGGCGGAAGAGTGCGTTAAAATGGCAAAAGAGGTTAGGGCAAATGAAAAGGAGTGCCTGCAGTATATACCTTATGTGTCCATAGAGGACCCCACTGAAATTGTCTTTGTTGAAATCTATGTGGACATGGAGGCCCTTGAATTTCACAGGAAGACGTCGCACATGAAAGCGCTTCGGCAGGCAATCGGAGATGCCTTAGCAGGCCCCACAGAAGTGCAGATGTTTCAGGAATAATGTTTTTATAAGAAGTTTTCGGCGGTCGCAGTTACCCGCCTTAACAAAACAAAGGAGGTATTGCCATGAGTAAGTATGAGTTTCACGCGTTGGGGAAAGAAGTAAAAGAGCCCAGCCGCAGGCTGGATGTGTTCCCTAAGCCGGCAGGTTTGGAAACAGTTGTGCTGGAAAGCGATGAAGTGACCAGCCTGTGCCCTGTAACGGGGCAGCCCGATTGGGAAACTGTGGTGATTGAGTACGCGCCCGTAGATTTGTGCATTGAAAGCAAGAGCCTCAAACTGTATCTGTGGAGCTTCAGAAATGAAGGCGTATTTTGCGAGGCCCTGGCCAGCCGGATTGCTTTTGATGTGTTTGCAGCCTGCAGCCCCCTCTGGTGCAAAGCAACCGTGATTCAAAAACCCCGCGGCGGCATCCGCATTTCAGCCACTTCGTATGCAGGGGGAAGCAGGAATGAATAACGGGCTTGCCAGGCAGGAGAAAATCTTCCTTCTTTTAAGTTGCAGTTTTGTGGTGTTGTTGGTGGTAAGCAATATCATTGCGGGCAAAATTATTGCCGTGGCAGGAGTTTTCGCCCCGGCCGCCGTTATCTGCTACTCTCTTACCTTTGCCGCAACAGACACAATGGCGGAGTTGTGGGGGAAAGAAAGAACAAAATTTGTGGTAAATGTAGGTTTTGTTGTCACCATTATTTCTGCGCTTTTTATCAGGATATCGATTCTGATGCCGGCGGCACCGTTTTGGGGGCATCAGGATGCGTTTGAACTGATACTTGGGGGCAACCTCAGGATTGTGCTGGCCAGCCTGACGGCATATCTTATCAGCCAGCACCACGATATCTGGGCGTTTTTATTCTGGAAGGATAAAACACGCGGCCGCCACCTTTGGCTGCGGAACAATCTTTCCACCGCTGTTTCTCAGCTTATCGATACAGCAATCTTTATTGTGCTTGCATTTTACGGGACCGGTTCCCCACTGTTTGCCATGATTATTGGCCAATATATTATCAAGCTCACTATCGCCCTTTGCGACACGCCCCTTGTCTACCTGCTTGTTAAAACAATAAGCAGAGTCGCAGCCTCTGAAAGCATGCAGGCAGCCGGATAGCCTGCTTTTCCCTAAAAGGCCTCAGTTAGTAAATGTGGAAACAGGCGTTGGCGTGGATAATTCAATAAAGCTATCGGCATGGCCCGTGCACCTCTTACAGCAGCCATGGTTGGCAAGACTGTGGGCAGGATGTGCAGTGATGGCAAACTGACTGCTGAGCTGCGCAAACACGGGGAGTCGACGGAACAGGTCTTTGCCGCCTCACACAAGCTAAAAGCAAAGTACGGCCAACGCTTCAACGATATCCCGGCAGGAGCTGTGGGAGTTTACACCTATCTGGACCGCCTCACCACAGGCCTGCAGCAACTGATGTGCGGTGCCCGTAAGTTTAGTCCGGACCATATTTCCAGGGAAGATTTGGTCTCATTGACACAGGAAGGGTCGCAGGTAACAGGTTTACCCTATGTGATGGACGTTGACAGCCAGGAAGTGGAGCAGATACTCGGCCCGGTACAGAACAGATTTCAAAAAATGGAACAGGCAGGTTAATCTTAACTGCCAAAGGGAAGACAAAAAGAAGGCAAGGGAACCGTCCCCTTGTCTTCTTTTTTTCACGTTTGCTAAATAGCATAAATTGATAGCTTTCGGTTACGCTAATTATGGCGATACACCGCTATCTAACCAACTCTGGAGGTGTATGGATTTATGACCATAGGCATGATCGTTTTGCTTGCTGCAGCTATCCTGATTTACCTTGGGGCGGCTCAGCGGGTGCTTGACAGGTTGCGCCTGACAGACAGGGCGGCGCTGCTTTTTGTGGGGGCGCTGCTGGTAGGTGGTTTTCTGCCCGATATTCCACTAAGCGACAATGTATTAATCAACATCGGGGGCGGTATTGTCCCCATTGGCCTCGCCGTTTACCTGATAGTGCGGGCAGGGACTGCCAAGGAGAAAATCAGGGCCATAGTCGCAACGCTTGTAACCGCGGCAGTCGTCTATGCGGCAATGAAGATAATGCCGCTTGAGCCAACCTACAATTTCTTCCTTGACCCGATTTATCTCTTTGCAATTATTGCCGGTGTAGTCGGTTATCTGGCAGGCCGTTCCCGTCGCTCCGCCTTTATTGCAGGCTCAATGGGACTGCTCCTGACAGACATTTTCTCACGCATTGAGATAATGATAAGGGGCGGCTCGGGGCGGATGGTTATCGGGGGAGCCGGTGTGTTTGACAGTATAGTAATCGGTGGTATTCTTGCACTGCTCCTGGCCGAGATAATCGGAGAGACAAGGGAACGCGTACAGGGGGGTCCGTCCATGGACCGACCGGAAAATCTGCGCAGGGGACTTTCCGATGAGGAGTTTGCCGAGGAACTGGACAGGGAAGACGGGGAAGGAAAGGAGGGGGACGGTTATGAAGAATAGGACATTAAGAAATCTAACCCTCTGTTTTGCTGTCTGCCTGCTCATTTTCAGCGTCACTGTGGCAGCGGTTGATCTTGAAGATATTTTTGATGAGTTTGAGCACAAAAGTGACACTGTCTACACCATGGTTGACGGGGACGGCACAGTCATTATGAGGACAGCTCGCCGTATCCACCCCGGGGATGAATATATCAACTCCGACAACAACTACTATAGGGTAATTGCGGTGGAAGAAGGCCAGGCCACGGCACAACTGGTGGAAAGAGTGGTTCTGGCCGCACCCGGCGGCAGTGCGGATGAAGGATGGTTTGCCAGGGCTGAGCGCCTGCTGCGCAATGCTATACCGGTGCAGCGGGGAGGGCAGGCAAGAAAAATAGCAATCTATAATTCGCATGGCGCTGAATCATATATTAAGGGTGACGGCACAGAGAGCAAAGACCCAGGCGGCGGAATTATCGACGTCGGCAACTCGTTGGCCCAGTCACTCGAACAGAAAGGCATTGAGGTCGTTCGTTCCGAAGAACCCCACACCCCCCACGATGCCGGCGCCTATCAGCGTTCGCGCCGCACTGCTGAAGAAGCTCTCAAGCAGGGCCCTGATGCCATGGTTGATGTGCACAGGGATGCGGTGCCGGAAGGCGAGTACCTGGCTGAGGTACAAGGGCAGCAGAGGGTGCAGATACAGCTGGTGGTAGGCCGCCAGAACCAGAATATGGCCAACAACCGTGAATTTGCCGAAGGCCTGAAGAAAGTGGCCGACGAGAAGTATCCAGGCCTGATTAAAGGGATCTTTCTGGCCAGGGGCAGCTACAACCAGGATATGTCGCCGCGCGCCACACTAATTGAAGTAGGTTCGCATACCAACGATAAAGGCCAGGCGGAGGAGTCAGTCGACCTTTTCGCCGATGTGCTTTCTATCTACCTCTACGGCACTGATGAGGGCGGAGAATTTGCCGGCGGCCCCACCACACCGGGCGGACCGGGAGGGACAGCGCTGCGCGCATTTCTCTGGCTGATACTTGTTTCCATTATTGCTGTGGCTGCCTATCTGATGATCAGCACGGGCGGTATCGAAGAAATGAAGCAAAAGCTGCGGCAGTTCAAAAATAAGGAGTTTATGAACTTCCTGGGAGCTCCCAGTGACAAGTCTGAGCAGGACAGCAGTGAAGAAACAAAAGAAGAGCAGGATGACTCAGGTCCTGAAGGGAGTTGACCCTGTGAGCAGGGATTTGGTTGTTATAATTACCGGCGTGGTAATGGGTTCATTAGCCAGGTACCTGATGATGCGCCGTGACATTCGCCAGTACCCTTCTTACCCGCATGCGGTAATTAACCATCTTGCCCTGGGCTTTGTGGCGGCCACCCTCGGAGCGGTGGCCGTCCCGGCTATTGTGGCTGAGGAATACACAGCTGTAACCTTTCTGGCCCTGGCTGCCACTCAGTTCAGGGAAGTGCGAAACATGGAAAGGCAGATGCTGCAGGAATTTGAAAAATCAGAGATGGTCGCGCGCGGCACAGATTTTATCGAGGGTATTGCCAGGACCTTTGAAGCACGCAACTATCTGGTAATGTTTGTTGCTTTGGTTTCGTCTGTCTTTGCTTTTTGGCAGGGGTTTCTGGCCGGGGCTGTGGCCGGAGCGGCGGCTCTGTTTTTTACACGGCGCTACATGCGCGGCATGATTATTAAAGACATAGCCAAAGTAAGACAGGCACAGTTCCGCTTTGAAGGGCCAAACCTGTTTATCGAAGAGATACACATTATGAACCTCGGCCTGCCGGAAGTAAAGGAAATCTATAATAAAAGGGCCAGAGCTGTCATTCTTGAACCTTATGATGATAATGCACGCGAAATCCTGGCCAGTGTGGGCCAGCGGCAGGCAATAGCACATAGTGCGGCGCGAATTTTGGGTATACACCGCGACGTGGATACCGCCGAATTCACGCCCCTTGTCCGTCGCAACCTGGAAACAGGGCGGATAGCGATGATTATTGTGCCAATCGAGCCGGATGGGAAATGCCTGGTGGAGGCGGTAAAAAATGTGCCTGTACTGGAAAGCGCGGTTGTAAGGCCTCTCTCCACCAAGGCCGGCAGGTGTGCATCCGATTAAGGAGGGTTTTTAACAACTGTGGAAGTAGCCATTAAAAAACTTATCCTGGCCGCCGTGACAACAGAAAAAGGTAAAATTCGCGGCGTCCCTGTTTTTTATGCCAAAGACGAGGATGAAAAAGAAATAATGGCCCTCACGCTGTCAAGGGTACTGGAAGCAGTGGCCCATGAGCTTGCCAATGGGATCTATATCCTTGTCAAGCACTAAAACTCAAATCTTAAAATTACCATTTCTACACAAACGAGGACTATATGACAAAGAAAATTATCTATCACTGCTATGGCGGCGCGCATTCTTCCATTGTCGCTGCCGCCATTCATCTTGGTAAATTTAAAAGCGACAAAGAGATTGATAATGAAGAACTGATGAAACTGACCCTCTTTGACAGGCAGAGTAAGGAAGCCCATGGACAGATTCATTTTTTTGACTTTGATGAGGAAGGCAGACAGGTCTATTCAGTCGGCTGCAGAAACGCAGGCGAAACAGTGAAAAAAACATTGCTTGAAGTAGCAAAAATCTTTGATAAAGAAAAAGATTTGCATTTTAAGGATACTCTGCATTGTGTCAATATCAAAATGCGTGTGGGCGGTTATATCTCGCGGCGCCTTGGCCTGGTCAAACTGGGAAGGCCCATAGTGTTAAACGGTACGCGCCAGGCCTACCCGAAACTTGTTGAACTGGTGGCACAGACAAAAAAAGAGGTAGGCCCATGAATTATATATACCTTGGGCTCGGTGACCTCTACCTGCCGGCTGTGGCAGCCGCCCTTCACCTTGGACGCCTCGACGCAAAAGAGGTGCCGAATCTCGAAGCGCTGTTAGCTCTCCACCATTTCAGAGATGGTAAAAAAGATGACGGGAAACTTTACTGCGTGGGTGAAGACCAGACAAAAAACAAGGTCTATATCACATGCGCAAAAGCTCAGCCAGACGTGGTAGAGCGCGCGATTATGAGCCTGCTGACTATTTACAGTATTAATGCCAGGGAAGTCCAGGTACGGCCCTGCCTGCCAGAAAACCCACAGGTAGTAACTCTTAAACGCCTTTTTGGCAAAACGGGATTGAAAAAGCAGCAACTGCGTCTTGCCTGCCGCTTTGCACAAAACCGCTTCACCGACCTGGTAAAAATAAGCGGTAAAGACAAAAATTAAGACAGGGGACGGTTCCGCTGTCTTTAATCCTGTCTGCTTTAAAAGGCGGCGTTTAAGAAGCTGCCTTTTTTGTGTTGACATTTTGACGTGGGAGTTAATATAATATTAACGATTAAGCAAACGTTTAATGGTGGTGAGATAAATGAGTGATGATTTTGAAAGATGTGAGATGTATTCGGTTGACAGGACGGCAGTGGACGCTGCCAGGGAAAGAGCTCCTGACAATGCGCTGCTGGCCAGGCTGGCCAGGACATTTCAGGCGTTGGGGGAGACAAACCGTCTTAAAATATTACTGTCACTTTATGAGGGGGAGCTCTGTGTATGTGAGCTGGGTGAAGTGTTGGCTATGAGTGCTCCTGCTGTTTGCCATCACCTGAGAATGCTTAAAGATTTGGGGCTTGTCAGGGCACGGCGTTCCGGGAAGCTTGTCTATTACTCCCTTGATGACGACCATATCCATATGCTGCTTGAGACAGGGCTGGCACATGTGGAGCACAGCTTCAGATCAAAATATTAGCTAAACTGGGGGAAGCATCTTGGCAGCAAATTCTGAGGCAACAGCACAGCGCCGGCAGGGGAAAACACTGCTCCTGGAAGGCCTGGACTGCCCTGACTGTGCAAAAAAGCTTGAAGAGAGAATACGGGGACTGGAAAATGTGTCGGAGGCAGCAATTTCCTTTGCCACAGGCAAGCTCTATATATTCTTTCACGGATCGCTTGACGGCGTTTATGAAACAATCACCGCCAGCGGCTACCGCCTGGCGACAATCGATGGAGACAGCGAAAAATGGACACTGGCTAAAACAAGGGTTATTTATGCAATTATCTCCGCTGCCGCCCTGGCAGCTGCCCTGCTGTTATCCCGGGTTAGCGGTACTTTAAGCGGGGTATTTCTGTTCATAGCTGTGGCCGTTGGCGGCCATGCTACATTCAGGCGAGGGTTTAACGCCCTCAAAAGCCGTACATTTGATATCAATGTTTTGATGACAGTTGCTGTGGCCGGGGCGCTTATCATCGGTGAATGGTGGGAGGCAGCCACTGTGGCTTTTCTGTTTGCGGCCAGTAATGCTCTTGAAACATACACCGCTGAAAAAAACCGCAGGTCGATCAGCGCGCTGATGAATGCAGCACCTCAGCTGGCTCACCGCCTGCGCGAGGGTGCGGTGGAAACCGTGAGCGTTGATGAAGTGCTGGCTGAAGAAGAAATTGTTATCCGCCCCGGCGAGAGGATACCCTTAGATGGCACGATTTTGTCGGGTTCTTCTTTTGTGACTGAGGCAGCCATCACCGGAGAGTCGCTGCCTGTGGCCAAACAAGAAGGAAGCACGGTTTACGCGGGTACACTAAACGGCAGCGGGTCACTGCGTGTCAGTGTAAAGGGCACAGCGGCGGATACCACACTGGCAAGGATTGTGAGACTGGTGGAAGAAGCACAGCTGCGCCGCGCTCCATTCCAACAGTTTATCGACCGTTTTGCGCGCGTTTATACCCCGGCTGTGATTGGCCTGGCGGGCGCAATAATCTTTGGCGGCCTGCTCATTGATGCAGGGGATTGGCATACGTGGATTTACCGCGGTCTGGCCCTGCTAATTGTGGCTTGTCCGTGCGCGCTGGTGGTGTCAACGCCGGTATCCATAGCTGCGGCCCTGACCAATGCTGCCCGGCACGGTGTTCTCATTAAAGGCGGAGCATACCTGGAGCAGGCAGGCCTTGTCAGAGCCATGGTCTTTGATAAGACCGGCACACTTACAACCGGCAGGCCGGCAGTGGTGAGGGTGGAGGCTTTTGAGGACTTTGGCAAAGATGATGTGGTGCGTGCAGCGGCAAGCCTGGAAGCGTATTCCGAGCACCTGCTGGCAGAGACTGTACGCGCCTACGCTGTCGAATTGGGCTTGCAGCTTCTGCCTGTGGACAGTTTTCATGCTTACCCGGGCAAAGGCGTTTCAGGAACAGTAGGTAATTCTGCTTACTTTCTCGGTACGGAGGCTTTTCTGGCGGAGAAGGGCGTTGATATGGCGAGGGCCCGTGAGATCAGCGCAGGAAGTGAGACAGCACTATACCTTGCGTCAAAGGAAAATATTCTGGGCGCCCTACTGGTAAGAGACACTCTGCGGGCTGAGATTTCTCTTGTGCTTAGAAGGCTGCGTAAAATGGGCATAATACGGCTGTCTGTACTGACAGGTGACCGTAAAGGCGTCGCGGAGGCTATGGCATATGGCCTTGAGCTGGACGATGTTTTTGCTGAGCTTTTACCGGAAGAAAAGGAAGCCATGGTGCAGAACTTTCGCCAGGCCTATGGGAAAGTTGCCATGGTGGGAGACGGCATTAACGACGCACCGGCCCTGGCCTCAGCCGACCTGGGCATCGCCATGGGCGGCGCCGGCAACCCTACGGCCATGGAAACGGCCGACGTAACGCTGATGGGCGACGAACTGGAGAAAATTCCCTTCCTGCTTGAACTTTCACGGCGTACCATATCGGTAATCAGGCAGAATATCGCCCTCTCACTGCTCATCAAAGGATTGGCAATTCTGTTGGTTTTCCCGGGTTGGCTGACTTTGTGGCTGGCCATCGTGGCCGATATGGGGGCATCTCTGCTGGTCACGGCAAACGGTATGCGACTCCTTTACTTCAATGATACAGATAAGCCAAACTAAAACAGCCAGGGGGACGGCCCTTTGCTCATCTTCGCACAGAAGAAGAACGTCCCCCTGGCTTTTTCTGTTAGCGGGGCACCATGCGGATGGCGCCGCCTTTGCAGGCGGCGGCGCAGCTGCCGCAGCCTCCGCAGAGTGTCAGGTCTACTTCGAAACTGTCACCATCGCGTTTGCGCGCCTGGCGTGGACAGGCGTTAACACAGTCATCGCACATCACGCATAGCCCACAGTGCAGCGCTGAGGCTCTTCTCGTTAACCGTCAATGAGGTCGAGGGCTTCCTTGTTTTCCCCCAACCTCAGGTGGCGCAGGAAGCGTCCGGTTGGGATGCCTACCGGGCAGGATGCTTCGCAGGGGGAAGCCATTTCAACCTGAGTTGGTTTCAGGCCTGTATGGACCGGGTATGTGGGGTAATAAAACTTGCTGTGTGCCCCCGGCCATGTATTCACCGAGGAAATCGCCGCAGGCGCCGCCGATTACCACAGCAGGCTTTGATTCCTTATATTCCTTCATATGAATGCCGACGCGGTAACCCACACTGTCACGAACAAAAAGTTTTAAGCAATAGAGGGGTCATCTGTCAATAAAAAAATCGCATTATGAAAATATATTTCGCGCATAGTGAAATTTACTTAAATGGCCCTGTGGGAATGAGCGTTCTGTTTGACACTGTCTCCTGCTTGTAGGATAATGATGTAAGTATAGCGGAAATGGGTGTGCACATGCAAAAAGGCAGTCAGGTGGAAAGTGTGGTTGCGGGCTCAATTGCCGAAGAACTTGGTATCAGTCCCGGAGACCACATAATTTACATAAACGGGATTGAACCAGGAGACATCCTGGACTGGCGGCTGGCTGAGGGCTGCGAGGAACTTATCCTGACAGTGGCGGGTAAAAACGGTGGGCTCACGGAATATGAAATTGAGAAAGACTATGATGAGTCTTTGGGTATTGTCTTTGACTCTCCCACCATCGATGCTGTCCGTCCCTGCCAGAACCGCTGCCTGTTTTGCTTTGTGGACCAACTGCCAAAGGAGTTGCGCCGCTCGCTTTACTTAAAAGATGACGATTACCGCCTGTCATTTATCTCCGGCAGCTACGTTACATTAACTAACCTGACAGACACCGACCTTGAAAGAATCATGCGCCTGCATCTTTCCCCGCTTTATGTTTCAGTCCATGCCACGGAACCAGAGCTTAGGCGCTGCCTTTTAAACCATAACCGCGCCGGGTTGATTATGGATGTGCTTAAAAAATTGTCGGAGGCGGGAATAGTTTTTCATGCACAGGTGGTGCTGTGCCCAGGCATAAATGACGGTATGCACCTGGAGCGCACTATTAATGATTTATACAACCTGACGTCGGTACACAGCCTGGCTGTGGTGCCGGTGGGCCTTACAGGCCACCGGCAGGGACTTTACAATCTTTACCCCTGTGACGGGATGGCGGCACAAAAACTACTACAGCAGGTAAAGAGCTGGCAGCTAAAGAGCCTGAAAGAAAGAGGAGGACGGTTTATCTTTGCCTCCGATGAGTTTTATACCCTGGCGGGGCAAGTTATTCCGTCTCACCAAGAGTATGAAGAATACCCCCAGCTTGAAAACGGAGTAGGCTTGGCGCGCCTGCTTTATAACGACTGGGAAGCCTGGCAAAACAGGCTGCCGCCGTCACTGGCAAAAGAGACAACTGCTACGGTGGTTACGGGCGTCTCCGCCGGTCATTACCTCGAGCCCATTGTCAACCGCCTAAATGAAATTAAAAATCTGACACTTCGCCTGGTATTGGCTGCCAACACATTTTTCGGCGGCCACGTTACGGTAGCCGGCCTTTTAACAGGCCATGACATACTGGCTTCACTGGAAAACCATATGCAGGCAGGCACAGTTTACCTTCCCCGCGTTATGCTGAGGGAGGGCAAAAACCTTTTCCTCGATGGGTATACTGTAGATGAATTGTCGGACAAACTGGGAAAAGAATTAAGGATAGTTTCTTCTCTTGATGATTTTCTCTTTAATCTTTTTGAAACTGAAAGCAGGTGACTTATGTGTCTCATCCCGTAGTAGCCATCGTAGGCAGGCCTAATGTGGGAAAATCGACACTCTTTAACCGTCTGATCAGAAAACGGCTCGCCATTGAAGAGAGTACACCGGGGGTTACCCGGGACCGTATTTACGGGCGGGTGGAATGGACAGGGAGGGAGTTTTGGCTCATCGATACAGGCGGGTTAACGTTTGAGGAGGATAATATTTCCAGGGAAATATTGCGCCAGGTCAGGCTGGCCCTTGATGAGGCGCAGGTAATCCTGCTGGTGGTTGATGTGCGCACCGGTCCGGTGGCACTTGATGTTGAGATGGCAGCGCTGCTGCGTAAAACTGAAAAACATGTCATTCTGGTAGCAAACAAGGCCGATTCCGGCATCGGTGAGGCCAGTGCGGCTGAGTTTTACCGTATGGGCCTTGGTGAGCCCAGCCTCGTTTCCTCAGCCCACGGTCTTGGCACCGGCGACCTGCTGGATAAAGTAATTGCCCTCCTGCCTGAAGCTGAAATGCCCTCGGATGAGGATGATCTGGGTATCGCCGTTATCGGCCGGCCCAATGTGGGCAAGTCATCGCTTGTCAACAGGCTTGCCGGCGTTGAGCGTGTGATAGTAAGCGATATCCCCGGCACCACACGTGATGCCATCGACCTGTTGATTGAGCGTGAGGGGCGCCGCTACAAGTTTGTAGATACTGCCGGCATCCGCCGTAAAAGTAAGGTGGAAGAGTCTGTGGAGTACTATTCGATACTCCGCTCCATGCGGGCGGCTGAAGACGCTGATGTGGTGCTGATGCTGCTTGACGCGGCGGAAGGCGTAACAGAACAGGATAAGCGGATTGCAGGGATTGCCCATGAGGCGGGCCGGGCGCTGGTTTTGGTTGTTAATAAATGGGATAAGCTGGAAAAAGATGACAAAGCAATGGATGATTACCGTGAGAATATCCGCAGGGAACTGGCTTATCTCAGCTATGCGCCAATTCTTTTTATTTCGGCGCTGACAGGGCAGCGGGTGCAGCGCGTGTTTGAACTTGTGGACTATGTTGCCGAGCAGCACGCTCTGCGCGTCAGCACCGGCAAACTAAACGATCTTTTAAGTGATGCCATGGCTGTAACGCCGCCGCCGACAAAAAAAGGCAAGCAGCTGAAAATTTATTATATGACTCAAGTGAAAGTCAAACCACCAACATTTGCAGTTTTTGTCAATGAACCTGAACTGGCACACTTTTCTTATATGAGGTTTATAGAAAACAGGCTGCGTGAAAGTTACGGTTTTGAGGGGACGCCGCTGCGCATACTGGTGCGAAAGAGAACAAAAAAGGAGGAAGGCGCTTGAATGTTATCATAGCCCTGCTTGCTGCTTATCTAATTGGTTCTGTGTCTTTTGGTTACATGGCAGGACGTCTGCTGAAAGGAGTGGATATCCGGCAGTACGGCAGTGGAAACACGGGCTCCACCAATGTACAGCGGACCCTGGGGACTGGCCCCGGCCTCTTGGTGTTTGCACTTGATGTGGCAAAAGGATTCTCTGCTATTTATATAGCGGACATGTTGACAGAAATGCCGCTGGTGGTTATGCTTGCCGGGGTAGCGGTAGTTGCCGGGCACAACTGGCCGCTTTTCTTTGGTTTTAAAGGAGGACGCGGGGTGGCCACCACTGTGGGGGTCCTGGCAGGGCTCACTCCTGATGTCATGCTTATTGTATTTATTGCAGCAATTGCTGTTATTGCACTCACACGTTATGTATCTCTTGGCTCCATTACAGGCGCCGTCCTTGTCCCGACACTGATGGTTGCCTTTCAAAAGCCACCGGCGTTTATTTTCTTTGGTTTTGTGCTGGCTGTGCTTACAGTCTGGCGTCATAAACAGAATATCGGACGCCTCATGAGCGGCACAGAAAACAAGCTGGGTAAAAGAGTGGCCATTGACAAAAAGGTGGAAAAACAAAAATGAGTAATGTATCTGTTATCGGGGCGGGGAGTTGGGGGACGGCACTGTCACTGGTGCTTGCGGGCAAGTGTGAGAAAGTCACACTCTGGGCGCGGCGTGAGGAGCTTTGCACTGCAATCAGGGAGACGGGACAGAACCCGGACTATCTCCCCGGGCTCATACTGCCGCCTAATGTCTTTCCTACAGCAGACCTGGAGCAGGCTGTACGGGGAAAGGATTTCCTGGTCCTGGTTGTGCCAAGCCACGCTGTCAGAACAACGGCCAGGATGCTTGCTCCTTTTATCAGAGAGGGTGCAGTGGTTGTGAACTGTGCCAAAGGGCTTGAAGAGGAAACCCTGCTGCGGATGTCAGTTGTTTTGAATGAAGAACTTCCCTCTTCTTTAGTCTCTGTGCTTTCAGGGCCAAACCACGCTGAGGAAGTGAGCAGGTTTATTCCTTCCGCTTCGGTTGTTTCGGCAAATGACCGCCTAACTGCGGAGAGAGTGCAGGAGCTATTAATGACACGCTATTTTCGTGTTTACACCAATAAAGATCTGGTTGGGGTTGAGCTTGGTGGCGCCTTAAAAAATGTAATTGCGCTTGGGGCAGGCATATCGGACGGCCTTGGCTTCGGGGACAACACAAAGGCGGCCCTGATGACAAGAGGGATAATAGAAATCGCCCGTCTTGGCGTCCGCCTCGGAGCGGACCCCCTCACTTTTGCCGGGCTGTCAGGTATCGGAGACCTGGTGGTAACCTGTACTTCAAAGCACAGCCGCAACCGCAATCTCGGCTATGCCCTGGGCCAGGGGAAAAAACTCCAGGAACTGCTGGCAGGGATGCGGATGGTGGCTGAAGGCGTACGCACCACTCACACGGCCTGGAGCCTCTCACAGCAGTACGATGTGGAAATGCCTATTACATATGAAATGAATCAGATGCTTTTTAACGGAAAAGATCCGCGCCAAGCGGTGGGAGACCTGATGCAGAGAGGAAAGACCCACGAAAAAGAGGATATTATTTCCTATGACTGGTAAAAAAATGCAGGCAGTGAAACAAAGCACTCTTGACGAGTGTTTTTTTTTGTGTTTTTGCCGTTTTTCCCCTGTATAAGGTAATAATCATTGGACTGCCTCATATAAATATATTGTTAAAGCCTGCATGCAGCACTGCATAGCAGTTTTGTTTAGAACTTTAGGACCACAAAAGTTTGGAAGGGGAGGGATCTATTTACCTTGCAACTATCTGATAAAGGAGGGAAGGATTTGGTACAATTTGATCTGTTAAACCATTTAATAGAGAGAACAGGTGGAGATATCTACCTGGGTGTTGTGGGTCCGGTCCGTACCGGAAAGTCAACTTTTATCAAGAAATTCATGGAATTGCTGGTAATCCCCAATATAAAGGATCCCCTTGACCAGGAGAGAGCCAGGGACGAACTGCCGCAGAGCAGTGCCGGACGGACAATTATGACAACCGAACCAAAGTTTGTTCCGGACGAAGCTATAGAGATTACCATTCGCGACAATATATCAATGCGGGTACGCCTTGTTGACTGTGTGGGTTATGCCGTGGGCGGCGCTGTCGGTTATGAGGATGAAGGGGCACCGCGTATGGTAACCACGCCATGGTTTGACTATGACATACCTTTTGAAGAAGCCGCTGAAGTCGGGACACGAAAGGTCATTGACGATCATTCCACCATCGGTGTTGTTGTTGTTACCGACGGAACAATCACTGACCTCCCGCGCTACGAATACCTTGAAGCTGAACAGCGCGTCGTAGACGAGTTAAGGGAACTGGGGAAGCCATTTATTATCCTGCTTAATTCAACCCGTCCCTACTCCCAGGAAGCTTTAGAGGTAAAAGAAGAACTGGCAGAGAAATACAATGTGCCTGTCATACCTTTAAATGTTGTACAGTTGATGGAAGAGGACATTAATGTAATATTCCAGGAAGTACTCTATGAATTTCCTGTGCGTGAGGTCAGTATTAATCTGCCCACCTGGGTGGAAGTGCTTGATGAGGACCACTGGCTGCGCGAACGCTATTCAGCCAGTATCAAAGAAAATGTGGTTAAAATCAACAGGCTGCGTGACATAGACGGAATGGTGGAAGACCTCAGCGTCTATGACATTGTAGAATCTATCCAGCTAAAGGAAATGAATCTGGGCACAGGCAAGGCGGTTATAGATATCCAGGCGCCCGAAGCCCTTTTTGAGCAGGTTTTGAGCGAGATCTGCGAAATTGAGATTAAGGATCAGGCAGATTTGCTGCGGATTCTAAAAGAGAGCGTATTTGCCAAGCGCCAGTACGATAAGCTGGAAGAGGCCCTGGAGCAGGTGCGTGAGGTCGGATATGGTATTGTTCCGCCCATGCTTGATGAAATGTCTTTGGAGGAGCCGGAAATAATCCGCCAGGGCGGCAGGTTTGGTGTCAGGCTGCGTGCCAGCGCCCCGTCCTTGCACATAATCCGTGTTGATGTAAAGTCAGAATTCTCTCCAATCGTGGGCACTGAAAAACAAAGCGAAGAACTTGTAAACTATATCATGGGGGAATTCGAGGAAAATCCTGAAAAAATATGGCAGTCAGAAATATTCGGCAAGTCACTCCATGCTGTTGTCAAAGACGGTATTTTCAACAAACTGGGCAACATGCCTCCAAACGCCCAGGAAAAGCTCCAGGAAACTCTGGAAAAGATCATTAATGAAGGCAGCGGCGGTTTGATAGCCATTATTCTCTAAAATCTACCTAAAAATGAGTAAATGCGTGGTCTCCACGCATTATTTTTTTGTAAAGCATTAGAATGTATAGAAAATTATTGTATCCATATTTCAATATATAAGATATAATTTAAGAAAAGACAAATAAATATTGCCTGGGGGAGTACTGTTGTTTGCCAGGGACACTTTTTTATTTATAGCGCTTTTGGGCTATTTTCTGGGTTCACTGCCAACTGAGAAGGTGTGCAGGCATATCTGCCACAGCAGTTTCCCCTTACTATGGGAATTTCCAGGGGATAAAAAATATTTTTCTTCATTTTTTGCCAACCTGTTAAAAGGTGCATTTGCTGTACTTTTGGCCCGGGTACTCATTGGTACGGCCATGGCTCAGGCACTGGCCGGCATTGCTGTGCTTTGCGGCCACTATTGGTCGTGTTTTACACGTTTTCGGGGCGGGACAGGCATTGGCGTCCTGTTTGGCATCCTTTTAGTCTTTGCCCCCGAGGTATTGCCTTACCTGATTGCTATCTGGTTGATTAGCTATCTTTCTTTCTCCAGTGTAATGCCAAGCAGCATATTAACTATGCTGGCTTTGCCTGTATCACTGTGGCAGGTAAAGGGTTTTGATCTCTACATCGTTTTCGGCATTTTTTCAGCCCTGCTGGTAGGTTACCACCTGCTTGGCGAGAACGGCTATCGCAAGAGAATGGTGCGGCAGGCTGCATTTGTGCTTTTAATAAGTTCTCTCCTGACAACCGGTTTTTTTACAAATTATGTTTACCGTGGTTTTGGCATCCAGCTTGATATGATTCGCCAGGGCAACCCGGAACTACCTTTTGTGGCAATTACTTTCGATGACGGTCCTGACCCTGCTTATACACCCGCCATTCTGGATATCCTGGCAGCGCATAATGTAAAAGCCACCTTTTTTATGGTAGGCCGGCACGTCAGGCAGTACCCCGACATTGCCCGCCGCATTGTGGCAGAGGGACACGACATTGGCAATCATACCTACACACATCGCAGCATGGTGCCGCTATCTCCTGATAAAATACTGGAAGAGATAGTCTACGGTGAAAAAATAATCGAGGAAGTAACAGGGAAAAAAGTATATTTCTTCCGCCCCCCCCGCGGCTTGTACAACCAGGTTGTGCGTGATATAGTTGCTGACAGGCAATATACCATGGTTCTGTGGTCCATAAGTTCACAGGATTGGCGTGAGTCAAGCAGTCGGATAATTACTCAGAAAATTCTGGATAGTGTCATCGGCGGCGATATCCTGCTGTTTCACGACAGCGGTAATTTAATAACGGCACAGGGGGGCAATCGCTACAATACAGTGGCAGCACTGCCCAAAATACTGGCCGGCCTGGAAGAAAAAGGGCTAGTACCTGTTACAATGCAGGAGATGCTACTCATTAAAGGCCTGACTCATGTTGAGGATGGTGACTGAACCCGGCAAATATAGTATAAAAGTGTTTAAAATACGACAGAGCCCCAGAGCAACACGAATAGTAAAATATATTGACAATCTCCTTCTGTATGTTTATAATAGAAAACAATATTTTTATATTTAAGGCAATGACAAGGAGAGTATTCCGGAAGAGTTTTTTCAGAGAACCGGTGTTAGCTGCGAACCGGTAAAACAACCGGAGGAAAATCGCCTTTTAGCCGCCAGCTGAAAGTTGTATCGAGTAAGCCTGGCCGGAGCACTCCGTTAACAGCAATATTGCCATGAGTTCGGTTTTAGCCGGAGAATAAGGGTGGTACCGCGGAGGAAAATCCTTTCGCCCCTTGCCAGATTGGGCGTAAGGTTTTTTTATATTACTTACAAAAAAACAGGCATGGCGCCAAGACAGAGGTGAACGAGATATGAAATTAAATGGTGCACAAATGGTTATTCATTCTTTAAAAAAAGAGGGAGTCGATACTATCTTCGGTTATCCCGGCGGTGCGGTGCTCAGCCTCTATGACCAGCTTTATGATTCCGACATCAGGCATATTCTGGCCCGCCATGAGCAGGGGGCAACGCACGCGGCAGACGGTTATGCCCGTGCCACCGGGAGGCCCGGCGTTGTGTTTGCCACATCGGGGCCCGGCGCCACCAACCTGGTAACAGGCATCACCACTGCTTATATGGATTCAGTGCCGATGGTAATCTTCACCGGCCAGGTAGCTATCTCCCTGATTGGGACAGACGCTTTCCAGGAAGCAGATATAACAGGCATTACCTATCCGGTGACAAAGCACAGTTACCTGGTAAAGGATGTCAACCAACTGCCGGTAATTATCAAAGAAGCTTTTCATATCGCCACCACGGGGAGGTGCGGCCCTGTGCTTATCGACCTGCCCAAAGATATCCAGGCAGCCGAGGGTAAGTTTGACTACCCTGCCGGAGTAAATATACCGGGTTACAATCCTACTTACCACGGCCACCCCGGTCAAATTGCCCGTGCCGCCAAAATGATAGCGCAGGCCGAGAGGCCTGTCATATACTCTGGCGGAGGCATCGTTTTTTCCGGAGCCGATAATTACCTGCTGCAGCTTGCAGAGCTGACTAATATCCCTGTTACGACCACTCTGATGGGGCTCACAGGCTTCCCGGGAAACCATCGCCTGTCGCTTGGTATGTTGGGTATGCACGGCAATTACTGGTCCAATATGGCTGTAAGCGAAGCAGACCTTATCATAGCAGTGGGCGCACGGTTTGATGAAAGAGTCACCGGCAATGTAAGCCGCTTTGTCGAGGGGAAAAAGATAATTCATATTGATATTGACCCGGCGGAAATCGGAAAAAATATCGGTGTCGACATCCCTATAGTAGGCGACGCCAATTTGGTGCTTTGCGAACTGGTAAAGAAAGTGGAGCCCGTCGACACAACGCTCTGGCTTGAACAGATAGAAGAATGGAAACAGCAGGGGCCGCTGCACTACGAGCAGGATATGGACGGGGAGATTGCCCCGCAGTTTGTGATAGAACAGATTTACGAGCAAACAGAAGGAAAGGCCCTTATCACCACCGAGGTTGGCCAGCACCAGATGTGGACTGCCCAGTATTACCGCTTTTCGCGTCCACGCTCCCTGGCATCATCCGGCGGCCTGGGCGCTATGGGCTACGGATTCCCCGCTTCTCTGGGAGTACAGGTCGGCCGCCCTGACGAGCTTGTTTTCTGTATAGCCGGGGATGGCAGCTTCCTTATGAACGCTCAGGAACTGGCAACAGCAGTGGCCTATAACATTCCTGTCAAAGTGGCCATTATCAATAACGGCTATCTTGGCATGGTCCGCCAACTGCAGGAACTGTTCTGCCGCGGCCGCTACCATTCAGTACAGCTGGAGAAAGGCCCTGATTTTGCCAAGCTGGCCGAAGCTTACGGCGCCGTTGGCCTGCGTGTTGATAAACCGGCCGAGGTGGCGCCTGCACTGCGTCGTGCCATGGAGACACCGGGGCCTGTGGTAATAGATTTCAGGGTAAAGGCCGATGAAAATGTGTTTCCCATGGTGCCTCCCAGTGCCCAGATAAACGAGATGATTAGGGGGACAAAAAAATGAGACATGTACTGGCTGTGCTTGTAGACAATAAACCGGGCGTGCTTGTCAGGGTAGCGGGCCTGTTTGCCCGCCGCGGCTTTAATATTGAGAGCCTTGCTGTGGGCACAACCGTGGATAAAACTATTTCCCGCATGACCATTGAGGTGGAGGCTGATGAGCCAACACTGGAACAAATAATAAAACAGCTCTACAAGCTCATTAATGTGCTTAAAGTCTCCAATCTGACCAATGAACCTTCAGTGCACCGGGAACTTGCCATGATCAAAGTACGCGCCAACTCCGCAAACAGAGCGGAAATACAGCAAATTTTTGAAACTTTCCGTGCCAAGGTAGTTGATGTTTCGCATCAATCTCTCATTGCCGAGGTCACCGGGAATGAGGAAAAGATAGAAGCTATAATTATGCTGCTATCGTCTTACGGCATACTTGAAATTGTGCGGACTGGTAAGATATCGCTGCTGCGAGGGAACAAGACTACCAGAAACGGGGAAGCCAAGGAAAAAGGCCAGTAAACACAATAGCGATGCAACGAGGTGCAGAGTATGAGAATCAACGGCTGCCAGATGGTGATAGAAGCTTTACAGCAGGAGAATGTGGATACTATCTTTGGTTTTCCGGGCGGAGTGCCCTTCAGCCTGCATGAACAGCTTCTCGCCGCTAAAATTCAGTATATAATATCTAGACACGAACAGGGAGCAGCGCATGCCGCTGACGGCTACGCGCGCGCTACAGGCAAGCCCGGTATTGTTTTTGCCATCTCAGGCTCAATTGCCACGGACCTTATAACCGGCCTCGCCACGGCCTTTATGGACTCCGTCCCAATAGTGGTTTTTACCGGTGAAGACGCCACATCGCCAAAATCCAACGATATATTCCGGGAAGTCGACATCAATGCAATGACACTGCCGGTGACAAAACACAGCTATGTTGTAGAGGATGTACGCGAGCTGCCGCGAACAATCAAAGAAGCTTTCTATATAGCCACCACAGGCAGGTGCGGGCCTGTCCTCATCGATATACCAAGAGACGTTCAGGAGTCTACAGGCATATTTAAATACCCGAAAAAAGTTATTATTCCCGGTTACCACCCTACATACCAGGGTCATCCGGGCCAGATAAGCTGGGCTGCCAAATTATTGGCAAAATCAAAAAGGCCTATTATTTATGCCGGCGGCGGTGTAATCTACTCCGGAGCGTATGACGAGCTGCGCCAGTTGGCGGAAAGGGCAGAGGTACCTGTGGCGACTACCCTCATGGGCCTGCCGGGTTTCCCCGGCGGCCACCCCCTGGCTCTGGGGATGCTGGGTATGCACGGCACTTACTGGGCCAACATGGCTGTTCATGAAGCCGATCTGATTATGGCAATAGGAGCCCGTTTTGACGACAGGGTTACATGTAAAACCAGCACTTTTGCCAGCAATGCGAAAATTATTCATATCGATATAGACCCGGCGGAAATCGGTAAAAATGTAAGCGTGGATATTCCCATCGTCGGTGATGTTAAAACTGTGCTTACCAGGTTTCTAAGTGAGTTGGAGCCTCCGGAAACAAAAGAGTGGCTGGCTCGCATAGAAGAATGGCGCCGCTTTTCTCCCCTGCGCTATCAGCAGGACGATGGTATCATCAGCCCACAGTATGTGATTGAACAAATCTATGAACAGACAGGCGGTAAAGCTCTTATCACCACTGATGTGGGGCAGCACCAGATGTGGACCGCCCTTTACTACCGCTTCACACTCCCGCGTTCTCTGG
Organism: Dethiobacter sp.; assembly: GCA_018335875.1. Lineage (GTDB taxonomy): Bacteria > Bacillota > Dethiobacteria > Dethiobacterales > Dethiobacteraceae > JAGXRN01. The sequence continues at coordinate 36,836 of JAGXRN010000054.1, read as the reverse complement.
CTTCCTCAGGAGGGTTGGGGACCATGGGCTACGGCTTTCCAGCCTCTATCGGCGTCCAGGCCGGCCGGCCCGATGATCTTGTCTTTTGTGTGGCAGGCGATGGCAGCTTTCAAATGAATGCCAGAGAACTGTCTACGGCTGTGGCCTACAATCTGCCGATAAAAGTCGCCATCCTCAATAATCAATGCCTCGGTTTAGTCCGACAGTGGCAGGAAATGTTCTTCCGCGGCCGCTTCCAATCAGTGGACTTAAACCAATTGCCCGATTTTGTCAAGCTGGCACAGGCATACGGCGCAACAGGTCTGCGGGCGGAAACCTCAGCCCAGGTAGTACCCGCTCTGCGCAAAGCCATGGAAACTCCAGGCCCTGTAGTTATCGATTTTAGAGTTAAAGCCGGAGAGAATGTTTATCCTATGGTACCGCCAAACTGCACTATCAGCGACATGGTAGGAACTTAATCAGCAGCAGTAAAAATGGTAAGCAAGGAGGATTAAGTATCTGTGGATGGTAAAGTTATTGTAATGGGGCTGACAAGGGTCTTCTTCGGGATACTGAGCCTGGGAGGAGGACTTTTGATGTTTTACTTCAACGACCTAAGCCAGTCTGTCCGCATTAACGGGATATTGGGAAGCATTGGTCCTTTTGTTTTTCTTTCCGTCAGCGCCATTGGCCTGATTGGCCTCAGCGCCCAGCTGGACCCCCGTAAACTGGCGATGCTGCTGGCAGGCACAACACTCATACTGCTCGGCACACGCTAAAAGAGCTGAATTGAATTATAAACTATAAGTAAAAGAGCCGCGGATTGTTCCGCGGCTCTTTTACTGTTTCAGGTTTTATTCGCAACTTGTGTTTTAGAGGAATAGCGGGGCCAGGACCAAGGCGATGACAGCCGCTGTTGCCAGCCGCATTACGGCGCCAAGCACTGCTGCTCCCATGGCTTCTTTCTCGTTTAAGTCGGTGCAGCTTCCCCACACAGCGGGGATTTGCCCAAAAATTACGGAGAAGGGAAAGCCTGATGAGGCAAGAACAAAGGAACCGAGCACCAGGCGCGGCGCAACGGCGGCAGCGTTAGCGGCCAATGTTCCGCTCAGTATACCCATGGCCAAAGTAGGCGAGACCAGGATGGATAATATTCCGGTATCGGGGTGTATGGAAAAAGCGGTTAGCATGCCGGTCAGCGCATCCCTGACAGGAGCCCACACACCTAAGAAATCAAGGCCGCCGATAATGGCAAAAATCACAACTCCGGCAGGAATAATGAGCATGAATAAAAGCTCCGCGCCTTCCCTGGCAGCGCCGAAAAGTGTGGGGATAGGAGGAGTGGCTGGTGTAAAATGCGGTAGATCGTCAAGAGAGACTGCTTTTGTATCGCGATAGATGGTGAAACGAAGGATAAGGGGCACCACAATTAATGGTAAGAACAGCACCAGTATAACTACCGGAAAAACTTTGATGCCCACGGCTGTCATGGCCAGGAGGCCAAGCATGAATGTAGAGAATGATTGCTGTGACTGAACCATGGTGGCAATAGCTATTTTCTGTTCATCTTTGGTAGCTTTGGCTTTTACCAGGATGGGGCCGGCAATACGTCCGGCAGCGTTGATATCGCCAAGGATGTTATACACCGCAGGTATTGTCACTGCAGAATTTACCCCGATGTACTTCATGATAGGGACAAAGATGCGCAGCAAAGCGTCGGTGAAACCGAGGCGCTCCAGGATGCGTCCTACCATTACGCTAACTATGATGGCTACACCAACAGTAGAGGGGGACCACACTCCGTTGTTCCAGTTGCCGAAGATAAATACACGGAAGATTACATATGCGTTGTTGACCATGGCATCAAAAACACCGGCAATGGTGTTGGGTTTAAAGAGAAGACCGACCAGTGACAGGATAATCAAGCCAATTCCTACGAATTCCATTGTGGTCATTGCCCGCTTAGCGGGTGTGGTTTTAACTTCCGGTTGAGTCATTTTGTTAACCTCCCTTATTATTAATCTTTTTTGACTGTCAGGTATTTGCCGGCAATGTCCCGCGCATAGTCGCGGATTGCCTCTGATCCAGCACTGTCAAGGGGCACACTTGTTACGCGTTCGCGGAAAAGGACTACTTCCACTTCCGGCAGCAGGGAGCGGATGGCATAAGCCAGCGGCATCCCGTTTTCCAGTATTTCCAGGGCGTGAGTATTGCCGACGATGAAATTAAGCCCAAGCTCCCTGGCTTTTTGCACCAAAGGACTGTCAGCTTTTACCCTGCTGATGCTGCAGATGACAGTATCAGCATCAGGGTGTTCACGCACCGCCTGTTCCAGGTGCTGAGGCGTCAGGCCACCATGCGGTGTGATATGGATAATGGTCGAAACGGCGCTGCTCTCTTCACCATTGAAGAGAAGGGGGCCGTTGGCGATAACTGTTTCCTGGATATCAGGGCACCCCCTGATTTCCATTTCGCTGTTGAGAAGTTTGCTTTCCTGCGCGCGCCCGGAAAAGGTCTCCAGCCTCCGCAGGATATCACCCACAGTCTTTACATTTTCCAGCGCTTTGCCAAAGAAAATCACATTGCCGGGGATACCGCCATAAGCCACGTCCACCCTGAACGTGCGGTGCCCGTGTATGAATGGTATGCCTGGATGGAGTCCGTGAAAGGCCTCGTGCAGTTCAAGCACTGCCAGGCCATAGAGGGAAAGGTAAAACTTCAGGGGGACACCACCGGAACTGGCTGCGTCAGCCACCGGGTGATGAGCGACGATGGCGTCAACTCCTGTGGCGCCAGCCAGTTCTATGCTTTGTTCTGTCAGAGTCATAGCCACAGCCAGCCTTTTTACAGATTTGTTCAAATCACCAAAGACCAGTCCCGGAAGCTCCGCAATCGCTTTGCCGGGAATGTTGGAAGACTTGATCACTACATAGGGATTTTTGCCCGATGTCAGGTCCGAGACGTCTGTGATAACCCGTCCGCCCGTAATGCGGTCGAGGGCGGCCACAACGTCGGCGACAACAGTCTGCGGCATAGTTTTCCTCCTTTCTTTATTTTAGATATCAGCCATTTTCACCCCCCCGGTAGCGTATTGACAATAGCAGCTCTAAAAATAAAAACGCCGAGTATAAGCGCAGCAATACCAGGCCGAGAGCCTTGTATTGGATACACCTAAACCGGCGGTTTCCTGGGCTCTCCGCAAGTGGAGTTCCCGCAACCACTGTTTTACTTTTTGCAATAGAACTGCTTAAGACAGCCTGCCCCTGGCCTACATATACAACTCTTCCAGTAACTGTTCAGTGACAATAATCATACCTGCAGTTTCTGTGAAGGGGTCGTAATCTTTAAGTATGGTTTTTATCTTTATCTCAGGGAAGTGTTTCTCTAGGGCTGCTTTCATTCTGGCTTTATTTTCATCAAGCAGGGCAACATCAGCCATGCGTGTGACGAACCTATTGGTAATATCGAGTGATCTCAGGCCGGCGAGCCTCTGATGCTCGGCTAAGATGACTATTTTATTACCGACCACATCCACACGCAGACGTTTAACCCCGATCTCAAAGATCTCCTGGTTAACTGTATTGTAAATCCGCATAATGCTCTGTTTCAATTCTCCAAGAGTCATGTGCACGTTTGACACCACCGTCTCCTTTAAACTCATATTTCGACCTTTTTATTAAAAATCCTTTTTAAAAAATTACTAAATATTTAAAAAATATCTTACTCCCGGCATGGGCGCTGGCTGGTTTTAGATTTACTGTGTGGAGTCACGCTTTTAAGCCGTTTTCAATATATTAATTATCAGGTTGAAAGATTTATTGGGTTTGTCAAAAGCTGAAGTTGTGTGTCTTTGCTGGAGCAAATAATAAGGTAATCTTAGTGCTGAAGTATTAGGACAAAAAAAGAGGTGGACTCAGTGCGGCTAATTATCCAAAAGTTCGGGGGCTCTTCACTTTGCAGTCATAAAATGCGTGAGCTTGTAAAAGAACACATTCTGGCTGCAAAACATGATGGCTACCAACCGGTGGTTGTGGTGTCCGCTATGGGCAGAAAGGGTGAACCCTATGCAACCGATACTTTTCTTGACATGATACGAAATGTTTCCCCCATGGCTTCGCCAAGGGAAATTGACCTGCTGATTTCCTGCGGAGAGCTTATGGCAGCAGCTGTGCTTGCGGCGCAAATAAACGGTACAGGTGCAGAGGCGGTTGCCCTCACAGGATGGCAGGCAGGGATTATTACAGACGGTGTGTTTGGGCATGCCGAAATTCTGCGCATAAAAAAAGAACGTATTCTCAAGCTTGCTTCGGCAGGCATTATCGTTGTCGTAGCAGGGTTTCAGGGAATAAGTGAAAATTGTGAGGTAAATACATTGGGTCGAGGCGGGTCAGATACAACGGCTGTTGCCCTGGCCGCAGCACTGGAATCCGAGCGGGTTGAGATCTACTCGGATGTGGACTCAGTAATGACTGCTGACCCACGCCTGGTACCCGAGGCTAAGCCTATACAAAATATCGGGTACCAGGAAGTCCTTCTGATGTCGCGGGAAGGCGCAAAAGTTATACATCCACGAGCCGTAGATATTGCCCTCCAGTATAATCTGCCCCTGCTATTTAAAAAAACCGGTGAGTATAATGGAGGGACACTTGTGACACATAAAAAAATCTGTGATGAAAAAGGTTATATTTCCAGAGAAAAAGTTATCAGTGGTATTACCCATGTTGAGGGCTTGGCGCAGGTACGCCTGGCAGACCCGCAGGCTAAAGATATAGAGGAAATACTGCGCAAGCAATCTTCGTCCGGCATCAGTTTCGAATTAATCAGTTTTTCCCCACAGGAAAAAATTTTTACCGTCCCCGCCACGGAGGCACAAAGAGTGGCGGATGCTTTTAATGCCGCAGGGTGTCCTGCGGAGGTAAGAGCAGGTTTTGCCAAAGTCTCGGTTGTCAGGTCCGGTATGCGCGGCAATTCCGGTGTAATGGTCCGGGTAGTAAGGGCATTAAATCAGGTGGGTACTGAGATCTTGCAGACTGTGGATTCTCACATCAGTATTTCATGCCTTATACCACAAAAGGATGTGGCGAATGCGGTAAAGTCACTGCATTTAGAATTTTGTCTTGGCGAAGAAGCCTGATTCTTTTATGAAAATATTATTGTGACGCGACTGCTGAATAATAGTGGTCTTTTTTTTATCCTATTCAATCACCAACTACTGCACACTCGCATAATCTATATCCTGAAAAATATTAAAAGAGGTGAGCGGTTTGAAAGCAGCTTTTGAAATCTATGCCGAAAAACCATTGTCAATAAAGCTTGATACATACTTTAAAACAGCGCTTGTGCAGAGCGGCACGCCAATCGCCGGCAGTGAGGGTCTTGATCGGTATACTTTCCTGTGCTTCATTGGCAGTGAAAAAAGGGTTGCCGGCCTTGGGCGGACATATACCTACAGCCTGTCGTCTTTACCTGCGGGTTTGGGGCCGGTGGAAGCGAGGCCGGGTAAGAATATTGACCTGCCGGTCGTGTGCGACGATGTAAACCTTGTTGTGGAGACTAACCTGATATTGGACCCGGCAATACTGGCGGATAGTTTTGGCGTTCGTCTTATAAACGAGCAGGGAAAAAAGTATGACGTTCCTTTTTCCCGGCCTGATGTCGCAATCGGTTGGGATGGTCGCGGGAGGTATATTATACCCATTTCCGCCTTTCTCTGCAGCCGGCTTTTCAGGGCAGTTTCCTAAACACCGGCTGACAAAGCCAGTAGGATTAAGTTCAGTGTTTCACACTTAGAGTCGTGAGAGTATATGTTAAATATGGGAGTGATGAAAAAAATGCAAAAAATTACTGTTCACAATGAGAAATGCCGCCAAGCTTTTGCCGGCGAATTTCATGTGACTGTAAAAGAGATGGATTCCCTCGTTGCAGAGATTTATACACTCATGAATAAACATAACATACCTTTTTATAATGTTGTAACACACTTGCGCGATTGCCCAGGGCCGGCATTTCCCGTGGAAGAGCTCGAGCTCAGGTTGTTTACACTTGAACATTGAAGAAAGGAGTCTGGCGATTTGAAAAATACAACCGGAGGCGTTTCCGCGTATGTTTATCTGGCAGGGGGCTTAGTGTGGACAACAATGCTGTTTTTACTGGCCTGCTTGTGCGGCGGGATAAAATTATTTTAATTATTGTAATAACCGGGAATAATTCCCGGATTTTTTTTTGATTTAAAAAAGGAATTCCCGGTGATGTTGTAGAACGTATACTCATCAATGATGAGGAGCAAGCACAAAGAATAAAGATAGGAGTGGTGAAATGTTTAAGTTTCAGATGTATAAAAAACTACAGGCGAATATTGGCTCAATCTACCAGGAAGCGAGGGAAGTTGCTTCCACAATAGGGATACCAGATAATCTGAAGGGAAAATTCGGGCTGACTGGGGCCATCTCCGGTTGTCCTGCTCCTTTGCGCGAAGATATCTCGCGCTACTGTGAAGAGGGCGGCAAAGAAGTCACACCCTTGGCCAAACTGGTGGATGAAATCCGTGAACTGGTTAAAACTTACTATGGTGATGAATATGACGCAGCACCGGTAAATACCTGTGAAGCTGGCCTCTGGGTGACATTCGACTCACTGTTCACACCGCCCAGCATGGGCAGGGGGGATAACTACCGCACCCGTTACCTAATACCTGCGGAGAAACACCTGCATCATCACGGCGGCTATGGACGTCCTTTCCCGCCCCGTTTCAAAGATGTGTTTGCAGACCGCGGTTCCACAGCAGGTGAAGCCGGATTTTCGGGCAAGCGCCAGAATAATATGGACACACTGATAGTTCCCATGGTCGGAGCCGAGTATCCTGTACACGGTATTAAGTACTGGCCTGTTCCCTTGTTATCCGGTGTCGACGCTGAAAAGACAGCGTTAAAAATGGCGGAAGTGGCCGGGCGTCATGCCGGAGAACTAACGGGCATCACTTCACTTGGTTATGAAACTCCGGGTTACGGCTATGGACAAAAAGATGAAGACGGCACCCCAATCCTGCAAAAGAGACTTGCCGCCCTGGCAAATCAATACGATATCCCCTATGTGATAGACAATGCCTGGGGAATTCCCTTTGTTGGCACTGATATACGCAAGACAGGCGCGCATGTGGTTATTTACAGCATGGATAAAGCAAGCGGCGCTACCACCAGCGGCCTGGTTATCGGTAAGGAAGAATACATGGTGCCTATCCGCAGGGCCCTTGGCATGCACGGCGACCGTTGGGGCACAACAGCATCTTACGGCAAGGCAGCTTATGTGACACAAGATCCAGGCAAGGAAGCATTACTGGGCCAAATCGCTGCAATGAAGGCTCTTCTTGCTAAACCGGAAGTGGTAACTCAGCCAGTAGATGATTTGTATCGTGTGGTGGAAGAGGAATTCGCGCAGCTTGATGCATCATTGCGCAAGGGCATTATTATCAGCAAGAGCCACAATTCAACAGCAGTGGAAGTTAACTATGAAGGAACATGGGCCAATGGACAGGGTATACCCATTTTTACCATCGAAGATATGTATGCCGGATCAAACATCCTGCAGTCAGGTCTTGCCCAAATGGGTGTTATACCGACCATCGCTTATGACGCCAATATCTATATTTCACCGGGGCTTGGCACCACAGATGAACACGGCCGCCTGCTTGAGGACAGGTCTCGCCTGGCAATCAAGGCGCTTGTCAGGCTGATTGAAATCGTCTGTAAGTACGCCTACAATTAAGCTCTCAGGGAGGAAAGAGAGGAGGCAGTTTAAGTGGTAAAAATGGTTGTTGTCGGTGGAGGGTGGAGTGGAACGGCCGCGGCGGTTTCAGCCGCCAAGGCCGGCGCCCGGGTAAGTATTGTGGAAAGGACTGACATGCTGCTTGGGACTGGACTGGTCGGGGGAATAATGCGCAACAATGGCCGTTGGACAGCTACTGAAGAAGCCATTGCCCTGGGTGGCGGAGACCTGTTTGATGTTACCGACAGAGTTTCCCGGCACCGCGATATGGAGTTTCCGGGCCACAAACATGCTTCACTGTACGACGTGGCCAAAATTGAGCCTGCTGTAAAGCAACTGCTGCAAGAACTGGGCGTAAAGATAATTCTTGTGAACACTGCGCGTGACGTGGAGATGGATGGCCGGCGAATTAAGGCAGTGAAATTGAAGGATGGAACATTCCTGGAGGCGGATGTGTTTGTTGAGGCTACAGGTACTGCGGGAGGCATGGCCAATTGTACCAAGTACGGCAAAGGCTGTGCCATGTGTATACTGCGCTGCCCCACTTTCGGCACCCGGGTAAGCATAGCTGCCAAAGCCGGTGTTGAGGAGTTTATGGGCGAGAAGTCTGACGGTACCATCGGCGCCATGAGTGGATCGTGCAAGCTTTTTAAGGAATCACTGAGCAAAGATATTATCGAAACACTTGAAAGAAACGGCGTTGCCGTGATACCTGTCCCCGAAGAATTGCAAAAGGGAGATTCTCTGGACAAAAAAGCGTGCCAGCAGTATGCTTTGCCGGAGTATGCAGCCAATGTTATTCTACTTGACACCGGTCATGCCAAATTAATGAGTCCTTTCTTTCCGCTGGAAGTGCTGCGCCAGATTCCCGGCTTCGAGGAAGCTCGCTATGAAGATCCTTACAGCGGAGGCATGGGCAATTCAATGCGATACCTTGCGCTCTCGCCGCGTGATAACTGCCTGCAGGTGGAAGGCGTGGACAACCTGTTCTGCGGTGGTGAAAAAGCCGGCCTGCTGGTAGGCCATACCGAAGCGATTATTACAGGGACTCTTGCCGGCCATAATGCAGTGCGCTTTGAACTTGGGAAAAAGCCTCTCGAATTGCCGCGTACATTGATGGTCGGTGAATCCATTGCCTGGGTTAAAGAACAAATGGCAGCTCCAGGTGGCCTTGGCCTAAAGTATACCTTTTCGGGCTCAGTGCTCTTTGACCATTTGAAAGCACTTGACCTTTATACCATAAACAAGACTGCTATCCGCCACCGCGTGGAGGCCTGCGGCCTGACGGATGTCTTTGACAGCCGGCTCGTCAGCCATTAACAGTGACCCATGGCCTAAACACCATATTGGCACCGTAAATATACTGAATAGTAAATATATTAACTACTGTGATTAACCTGAAAGTAAATACTCAATGCGTGTCCATAAAAAGTCATAAGCGACCTGCTTGCCGTATTTACTTCCTGCGTGGCGTAGGCGTGTACAGATGTGAAAAAAAGAAAGGATGTGAGGAGAAGTTATTTATAAGCGGGAAACTCGTTTGAGCACAGTAGAAAAAAGAGGGAGGTTATAAAATGGATGTAACATTGACACTTTCCCATTGGCTGTACCTGTTAATTGTTCTTGTTGTTATTATTACTATGATTAAAAGGCGTGACGTAGTCATGCCCAGTCTTGTGGGTATCTTTCTTCTCGGCCTGCTTTACGCCGAGGGGTCTGCGGTCAGCCAGATTGTTTTCGCTATCCAGACTTCTTTCCGTGCACTGCTGACCGCCGGTGAGGATTTGTTTGATATCATGCTGGTTATCGCCCTCATGGTGGCCATGCTTAAAGCTATGTCCAAATTAGGCGCCGATAATCTGATGGTGGCGCCGGCGCGCCGGCTGCTGAAAAATCCTCATATCGGTTTCTTTGCACTGGGCAGCGTGATGTATATCTGCGCCCTGTTCTTCTGGCCTACTCCCGCCACAGCCCTTGTCGGCGTCATGCTGGTGCCGGTCGCTATCAGTGCAGGCCTGCCTGCCATGGCTGCCGCCATGGCTGTCAACATCTTTGGCCACGGCATGGGCCTCTCCGGTGACTTGATTATCCAGGGCGCACCCGGCCTGAGCGAGCGTACCGCAGGCCTGGTGAGCGGCTCCATGCTCACTGACGTTGCTATTCTTTCCTGGGTGGCAGGTATTGTTGCCATCGGTGTCGCCTATATGATGATGCACAAGGAAATTTCAGCCAACTATGCAAAAGTAAAAAGCGGTACTTTTGTGGCTGAGACCAGCCTGATGGCAGCAACATCGGAGACTGAAACATCTCCGCATGCCCGTACAATGGCGATCCTTGTCCCCGTTACTTTTATCGCAATAGTAGCCCTGATGATTCTCACCAAGTATATCCCCTCTATGCCTCACCTGCGCGGCGGCGACGCCACCGCTTTACTGGGCGGAGCGGCAGTTTTAATGTTGATTATCAACAGTATTGCTGCAGACGGCAACAAGGCACTGGAATCAATAGTGGAGCATATTCGCTACGGCCTGAATTATGCGATTAAAATTTTTGCCCCTGTTATCCCCATTGCCGGTTTCTTCTTCCTGGGCGCCGGCGCTGCCACCCAAATCCTTGGTGAAGGCGCTCCTGCCCTGCTCTTTGACTTGGGGAGAGCATTGGCTAATGCACTGCCAATGAACAAGTTTGCTCTTTCTTTCGGCAACGTGATTATTGGTATTATCACCGGCCTCGATGGTTCTGGATTCTCCGGCCTGCCGCTGACTGCCAGCTTAGCCGCCGCCCTTGGCCCCATTGCCGGGGTGCGTGTGGAAGCTCTGGCCGCAATCGGCCAGATGGGCGCCGTATGGTCCGGTGGCGGAACTCTCGCAGCCTGGGCTTTTGGCCTGGTGGCCACAGCCGGTATTGCCGGGGTTAACCCGCTTGACCTGGCGCGTAAGAACTTTATCCCTGTTATTAGCGGCCTTACTGTAGCAGCCATAGTTGCAATGTTTTTGATGTAATCTGGCGGATTAATTTCCTTACAGGAAGAAATAACCGCCAGTGCTTACTGGCGGTTATTTCAAAAATCTACTACTAAGGGATTTGCCGCTTTACCCTACGACCGGGAAACATTACTGCTTGGAAGGGGAAAGTAATGGAAGAAAAAGGACAGCTTTTCTTTTTACTTGATTTTATCAGTCAAAGCGACAAGCCGGTAGGTTCGGGGAGTGCATGTCTTGCTCTGATTACCACCGGCCACCAGGTCAGCGAAGCTACTTGCGGGCGCTTGTTGCGTGAATTGGATGAAAGAGGATTTACTGAAAAACAAGGTTTTAAAGGGCGCATTATAACCAGTGTGGGCAGAAACTACCTCCATACTCTGACGCATGAGAAAAACCGACTGCTTTTCAGCCAGCAGCTTACGAAACTCGTGAACTCACGAAACAAAGAAGAACTGCTGGAAATACTGGTAGCCCGTAAAGCAATTGAAAGAGAGATAGCCCGCCTTGCTGCTTTAAAAATAAATGATGAGCAGTTGGCTAGCCTGGAGATATCAGTAACTTCTTACCTCAACTCTGATAATAATGTGGAAGTGGGCGACTTGTATTTTCACAACGCACTTACAGATGCTGCGGGAAACAGAGTTTTAAAGGCTGCACTCAACCTTATCCGTCAGGACGCTCAGCTCTCACCTGTGCTTGGCTATATCCGCAAGAAAGTACACAGCAAAATATTTACCGACCATCTTAAAATATTTAATGCTGTGGCGGGGCGCAACCCCGTGGCCGCAGAGCAAGCAATGGTAGAGCATATTGAAAACCTGATGGCAGATGTCCACAAATACTGGTCGTTTGCCCACATCGACGAAGAAGCGAATCATTCTTAAAAATAACATAGCCTTTCCGGGAGGAGGCAGCAAGATGGCCAACGGGCTGGACAAAGTTATGGATGCCCTGGATATTGAAACATTCATCGTCGCTAAGGACGAGGATGAAGCAATTAGAACTATACGACAGATTATGACTGATATGGGCTTAAGGGACATCGACGTGGTCTACTGCAAGCACCTCGGGCCGGGAGCCAGAGTAAGAGCGCGGGGGTATGTATTCCGGGCAGGGGATATGTACGGTTGGCTAAAGGAGGCACAGCAATGAGCATTATAAAAAAGGTTGTGCTGGCACCGATGGATCCGGTGCACGACATTGGCCTGAAGATGATTCGCCGCGGATTGGAAGAAGCAGGGCATATTACCTGGCTCTACCCTCCTGATTATTCTCCGCAGGAGATAATACGCGGTATTATGGAGCACCAGGCAGATACAGTACTAATCAGCCGGACACTTGGGTATGGAGTGGAAGAAGTGCTGGCCAGATTTGTCGACCTGCTGGATGCTGCCGGATTGCGCGAGAGGGTTAAAATTGCCGTGGGTGGAATGGCTATCAGGCCTGAACTGGCCGCTGAACTGGGGTTTGACGGCGGCTTTGGTCCCGGCACCACCGTGGAAGAAACGGTGGCCTTTGTCGAGGGCAGGGAATATATACCTGCACGCTGCATGAACAAACACAACCGCTACAATCTGATTGGTGATTACCGGTATGAATTTAAGAACAGGCCTATCAAGGGACTGCTTGACCAGATTACCGCACAGATCCTGGACTGGTCAAAGGAGAGGACTAGTCCGGGCGTGCAGCGGGCGCTGCTGCGCCGCCAGATCCTCACAGACGAAAGCCAGGGCGAAAGTACTGCCTGCCACAAAAAAGAATATGCCAGCCTCTGTGATGATATAGTCAGTAAATACTATACGTCAGGATGCCTTCATCCTCAGACAAGAAAGCTTGGAATAGAAGAGCTGGCTGCCATCAGCCGGTATGTAGAGCAAACCAGGTCCCGCATGAATCCGGAGAACATCCGCCACACCCGCCAGAAACCGGGCGTATTTGTACAATACGGGACGGGTTGCCCATCTATGGATATAGCGCATATAAAAGCCTCCGAAGCCTGGGGTGCCGACGGCGTGGTGCATTTCGATCCATCCTGGGGAGCGCGCAGCGAAGGATTTTTGGAGGGGTATCTGACCCACCACGAAGATGGGTCGGTTATAACGCCTGAAAACCTAAAGTGTATAAAAGAGTCGCTGCAGGAATCGACTCTCTGGCAGGTACGTGCACACCGGGGAGTGAACACTGCAGAAACAGTACTGCTGGCAGGCAATGCGGGGGCAGACCTTACTAAAATTAATATTGCCTACGGCTGTCTTGGCGCGGGCACAGACCCGGAAAGAATGATCGTGGATGGTGTGCAGGCAATTAAATTTGCCGCCCAATATGGTATGCCGTTTGATGTGGTAACCAACGAAGAACTATCCGGAGTACCTGCATACAAAGCGTTTGCGGGCATGCTTATAGTTTCTAACCTGTCACTTGCCCTTGGCGCCATGCCCATATTACAGCCGCTCTTTTGTTACTCACCCGAGGTTATGATTAATGGGAACATGAGTGATAATTATATTGACTTTAACGTGGCGAAGATTTTGGCTCTCAGAAATATTATCAATGCGCCCATCTGGGCCGGTGCGCCCATTGGCTTTCTCACGCAGACGGAAGAGCGGGTACAATCATCCGTCTCGACCGGACTGCATGCCGCATTGGCCGCCTCCCTGGGCGTGGAGGCGATTTCCATTGCGTCTTCAGATGAAGCATATTCAGGAGGGCCAATTGCAGCTGCTTCAAGAATAGACACACTGAAGGCAGTTAAAGAAGCATTCAGGTTTCTGGGAACAGCAACCATTGAACCTACAGCCAGTGCACGCCAGTGGGCGGAGCACCTGGAGGCAGGTATTGAACAGGTTTTACGCCAGGTACTAGAAGTGGGTGATTTTGCGCAGGCACTGCAGCAAGGTGTGCTGGGCAGCCGTGAAGAAGGCGCCTACCCGGGCAGGGCCGGGGCCGGAACCGTCTACAGGGTTTAATGATGAGGATTCTTGGTGTTGCCGGCACGGCCAAAAACACAGGCAAAACAACGACCACAATATCTTTGATTAACAGTATACCGGATCCGGCAATGCTTGGCATCACCAGTATCGGTTATGATGGCGAAGCAATTGACAATGTCACGGGACTGCCAAAACCAAGACTGCATATCCCTGAAGGCGCACTGGTAGTAACAGCTGAGAACTGTTTGCCGGCAGGGAGCGCGTCTCTGCAGAAACTGGAAATGACAGACATCAGTACACCGCTTGGCAGACTGGTGATCGGCAGAGTTTTGCGCGGCGGCCTTGTTGTGCTAGCCGGCCCAAACAGTGAGAATGCACTGAGGGATATTATCAGCCGCCTTAAAAAGTACAACCTTAAATTGCTGCTCGTTGATGGCGCTTTGGGCCGCCTGGCGCCTATGAGCGCAGCCGACGGCCTGATCATTGCCACCGGGGCCTCCCGTAATACATGCCCCACACAGCTGTTACAGGAGGCTCTGGCCATTGAATACCTTTTGTCATTGCCCGTTTTGCCTGCTGTAGAGCCGGTTTTTAGCCTCCCGTCTCTTCTTGTTGAAAGTGATACCGGTCTGTGGCCGGGTGCCGGAGGCTTCATCTATAAGACAGTAGAATTCTCAGGAGTAGTTGATATTAAGCCTTTCTTGCCGATTGCAGAAAGCCTTGAGCTTTTTTCTCCCCTGCCAGGGCTGGTGTTTCATGATCCTGTCAAACTGCTCCTGTGCGGAGATTTGGAAAAAATGGCGGCAAAGCTCTTGCATTATAATAAAAAAGGAGGCAGAGTTGGGGTGCATTCCCCTCTCCCGCTCCTTGCCGTCACAGTTAATCCGTTTTATCCGCACTACAACAAGGTTAACGGACACTACGGCAGCGCTATGCTTCATGCCGACAACCTTTGGCAGGCCTTTAACTCCGGACTGACAGTTCCTGTAGTAGACATAGTGCGCCAGGGAGGAGAAAAATTAGCCGGCATAATAAACTCGCTTATCAATTGTAGTGGTTAATGTCTTTTATTGTGAAGAAGGAATTACAGGCAGGCATCAAGAAAGAAAAAATGCGGGAAAGCAATACTCATCAATGAGAAGAGCAACCTGAGTCTAGTGAAAGGGGAGCCAAGTATGGGCAAAAATATCACTGAAATTCGTTGGCATGCCAGAGGGGGGCAGGGTGCAGTTACCGCAGCCAAAGTATTGGCTGAGATGGCCCTGAGTAAAGGTTTGTATTTCCAGGCTTTTCCTGAGTACGGCCCTGAAAGGATGGGGGCGCCAATCCAGTGTTTTAATCGTCTGAGTGATGAACCCATCCACATGTATTGCGGTGTAACGTCGCCACAACTGGTTGTTGTTGTGGATCCTTCTCTGTGTGATGTAGTAGACTTTAAAGCCGGCCTGATTGAAGCCGGCAGCATTATCATCAATACAGGGGAATGCCCCGCTACTGTCACCGAGAAATACGGTTTGTACGGCTACAAAGTAGCCACAGTAGATGCGACCAGGATATCCATGGAGAAATTGGGCCGCTCCATGCCCAATATACCAATGCTGGGTTCTCTCCTTAAAGTAAGCGGATTGCTTACGGAGGAAGAAGCCCTGGAATTTATTCAGGAATCCTTTGGACACAAGTTTTCGGATAAAGTTGTCAGGGGCAACCTGGAAGCACTAAAGACAGCCTTTGAGGAGGTGCAGATAGGTGAGTAAATGGGATATCAGCAAAATAAAAGAATGGGGCTGGCAGGAGCACCCGATTGGGTCTGTAATTCCGGAAGCAGCCACCACGGACGGCTATGCCACCGGCGGCTGGCGTTCAATCAGGCCGATACTCAACCTGGATAAGTGTGTCCACTGCTTTATCTGCTTTATCTTTTGCCCGGATACATCCATTGTTATCGACGGCGAAAAGATGGCCGGGTTTAACCTGCAGCACTGTAAAGGGTGCGGCATCTGCGCAGAAGTATGCCCGCCCAAAGCGATACACATGATGAATGAGGCTGAGGCGCTGGGCCTTGAGAAGTGTCTTTTACCCGAAGAAAAACCAAAAGAAGAAAAAAGTGCCTGAGATGGCGGGAGGAGAGTAAAAAATGCAAAGGACAGTTGCTCTGGTCGGGACTGATGCTGTAGCTGAAGCTATGCGTCAGATTAACCCCGACGTAGTACCCGCGTACCCCATTACACCTCAGACATCCATCGTAGAGACATTTTCTCAGATGGTGGCTGACGGCGCGGTTAATACTGAAATGATAAATGTTGAAAGTGAACACAGCGCCATGAGCGCTGCCATAGGTGCTGCTGCTTCCGGAGCCCGGGTAATGACAGCCACCTCATCACAGGGTCTGGCCCTGATGTGGGAAATACTCTATATCGCCTCTGGTTTACGGCTGCCGATAGTTATGACAAACGTCAATCGTACTCTTTCCTCGCCTGTAAATATACACTGCGACCACAGCGACAGCATGGGAGCAAGGGACTCCGGCTGGATTCAGCTTTATTCAGAAAATGCCCAGGAAGCTTATGACAATATACTACAGGCTATCCGCATCGCTGAACACAAAGATGTACTGCTGCCGGTAATGGTTATGATGGACGGCTTTATCATCAGCCATTCTATTGACAGGCTGGATTTAATAGACGACGAAGCTGCAGGCAAATTCATCGGCACACACAAGCTTGAGAACTCGCTTTTAGACGACCAGAACCCGACTTCCTGGGGTTCTTTTGACGGCCTTCACGGCTATTACTTTGAGGTCAAACGTGCCCAGGCCGAAGGAATGAAAAACGCACCTGCCGCAATTAAACAAATTGGCGAAGAATACGGCCGCATCTCAGGCCGCCCTTACAGTTTCTTTGAGACATACAAAATGGATGATGCCGATCTGGCCCTGATTGCCCTGGGTTCGGCAGCCGGCACCATGAAGGCCGCTGTGGATGAACTGCGTGCAAAAGGCGTCCGTGCCGGGCTGTTAAAACTGCGTATGTACAGGCCATTCCCGTCAAAAGAACTGGCAGCGGCCCTCTCCCATGTCAGCACAGTGGCAGTATTTGACCGCTCCGATACTCTGGCCGGAGAACTCGGCGGCCCTGTTTTTGTAGAAACACGCTCATCTTTTTATGATGCAGAGAAACGCCCGCTTATTCAGAACTTTATCTACGGCCTCGGCGGCCGTGACTTAAATGTAGACCTGATTCTGCAGGCTGTTGCTTCAATTAAATCAAACAATCTTGTCACTTACCTTGGCGTCCGCGAATAAGACGCGTCAGAAGACTATAACGGAGGGATATAAATGGCTATAAAATTGTCCGAAATAGTTAAGAAGACCGACCACCTCGCCGGCGGGCACCGACTGTGCCCAGGGTGCGGCGCTTCAATAGCTGTACGGCAGATTCTTCTTGCTGCACCTGAGAACTCTCACATTGTAGTCAGCGGTGCAACCAGCTGCCTGGCGGTATCCACAGCCATCTACCCATATAATGCCTGGAGGGTATCTTTTATCCACAGTGCCTTTGAAAATGCCGCCGCCACCATCAGCGGCGCGGAAACAGCATACCGCGCCCTTAAAAAACAGGGTAAAATAAACAAGGACACCTACTTTGTAGTCTTCGCCGGAGACGGCGGAACCTACGATATCGGTTTTCAGGCACTTTCAGGCATGCTTGAGCGCGGCCACCGCGCCCTCTATGTCTGCTACAACAACGAAGCCTATATGAACACCGGCATCCAACGCTCAGGTGCCACCCAACTGGGCACCTGGACTACCACCTCTCCCCACGGTGAAAAAAGCTCCGGTAAAGCTGAAAACCGCAAAGACCTGACAGCCATCGCCGCCGCCCACAACATCCCCTACGTGGCACAAGCAGGCATCCACAACTGGCGCGACACTTTTACCAAAGCGCAAAAAGCTTTTCAGACAGACGGCGCCACACTGATCAATATCCTCGCCCCCTGCCAGCGCGGCTGGCGCTATCCCATGGAAAAGACAATCGAAATCACCAAGCTTGCCACAGAAACATGCATCTGGCCTCTTTACGAAGTAGAAGACGGTATCTGGCGCCTCACTCAAAAAATCCGCAACAAAAAACCAATACGTGAATATCTTGAGCTGCAGGGCCGCTTCAGCCACCTTTTCAAACCCGAAAACGAAGGGGTCATTGATCAACTTCAGGCCTTCATCGACAAACAGTATGAGCGCCTGCTAGAGCGCTGCGGCGAGAAATAGCTATATTAAAGGCCCGTGTTAGCACGGGCCTTTGTACCAGTATACCCTGCCGCGATATGTAAATAAATTCCTTACTGCATTTACGCTTGAAATTGCACCAGACATATTGTATAATAACATAGCGTCGGGGCGTGGCGCAGCTTGGTAGCGCGCTTGACTGGGGGTCAAGAGGCCGCAGGTTCAAATCCTGTCGCTCCGACCATAAAAGCCAATAATCACGGGAGTTATTAGCTCCGGTGATTTTTTTATTTCCTTCCAAAACTGCAATTTCACCACAATTCCACCACATGTACTGGTTTCACCACATTGAACCTCCATTTTATATGCTTTCTTTTTTTACTTGCTGCTCAAAAAGCTCATCAAATTTTAGGATAGCTTGAGCCTGCTGGTCAGGTTCAGAATGAGTATAGGTGTTAATGGTGAATTTCACATCTGCATGGCCGAGCCGTTCACTGATAAGCCTGTCATTCACACCTAGAGCATAAAGTATCGTAGCGTGTGAATGGCGAAGCTCATGAAAACAAATTTTTAATAAACCAGCGGCTTCTATAGTTTTTTTAAACTGTCTGCTTACGTAGTTTGGGTCATAGAAACCGCCTTCAATCTTTGTAAAAACAAAATCATCAGGAGAAGGATATTCAGTGATGTTGTTTTCCCCTCGCCGTTCTGCTTTCATCAGTGTCAGATGATGTTTTAATGCTTTTATCAGATAAGGAGACAGCGGTATTTTGCGGAGGCCGTTTTTAGTCTTAACGTTGGAAATAGTTGGTTTACCCTTAACTGGGATTAATGCCTGCGATATTAAGGCTGTTCTTTTTTCCAGGTCTATATCACCCCAACGAAGGCCCAAGACTTCACCGCGCCGCATTCCGGTAAAAATGGTCGTCAAATACACAGGGTAGAGTCTATCATTTTTTGTATGGTCTAAAAACTGAAAAATCTGCTTTATATTCCAAGTTTTGTGTTCATGTTCAGTTTGTTCTGTTATTTCTGTTTGTATTGCCGCATTGTATGCAATTATCCGCCATTTAACAGCCTTGTTTAATGCGGCTCTTAATACTTTACGGATATACCTTACCGTAGTGGGGGAAAGCTTGCCGGACTCACCGTCAGCTCGTGAGCCATCACCCTGTTTATCCGTCAATAATTGTTGAATATCCAATGGTTTAATTTTAGTTAAGGTTAATTTGCCAAGTGTTGGGTTAATGTGGTTTCGTATTGTGCTTTCATAGCTGTCATACGTAGTTTGACGAATATTAGGCTTAATGTGAACGAGCCATTGTTTCTCCAGAAATTCAGCCAAGGTTATTTTTGTAGGAGGTACAAACGTACCATTAGCTATCTTGTATTCAATTTCGGCAAGCCGGTTTTTAGCACTACTTTTTTTGCCATTGATGGTTTCCCTACCTCTTTCGCCGTTTGCACACCAGCGTATTTCCCAAGAATCTTTGCCTTGCCTGCGAATGCTACCCATTAATTTTACCCTCCTTTCGTGGTGAAATTGTGGTGGACACTTTATAAGCCTTTATATTACGGGCATATATAAGCCTCCTCTTAATCAATAGTTAAGAGGTAAGACTTATTTTTTTAATTTTCCTCCAGCCACTCAGCTACTTTTTCACGTGGTAATTTGGTTTCGGCGGCGATTTCATCAATGGTCTTGCCTTGTTCTGATAAGTTTACTACGTTCTTTTTTTGTCGCCACATGGCCATACGGCAATTATCATGATATTTTCTAGTGATGCGGGTCTTTTCTGTCACCTCCAGCAAATAGCCGCACCACTCGCACTGAATAAATGTTTTTTCTCCTGTCACAGCCAAATACATCTGAAGCCAAAGAGCACGAAGTAAGTTATCCGGCATAATGTACGGGTACAGGTTCCAGGAGCTGTCTTCAAGAGGCATTAATGAAATGCCGCCTTTTAGCTTTCGAGATAATATCGTTTGCAAAAAGAATTTAGCTGGAGCGATAAGGTCATTTTGGGTAAAGGTATTGAATATAGCCTCACTTTGGGGATTATTTGCAGTTAAGTAACGAGAGTTACTGAAGGGTGAAATTACATAGAATACATCCGTTCCGTCAATTTTATCCCAACGTATATAGAGGCCTAAATCTTCAAACCTTTGTTCTTCAAGGCATCGCCAGATTCGATAAGTAAGGGCAAACTCAGATATTTCATTGCACCACAGCTTAAAAGGTTCAATATTAATTGGTTTTTCTATTTTATTATGACTGTCAGGTACAATTAGGTTGCCTTTAGTTAAATTTCCATATTTGTTGGCAAACTTCAGAATTGCTTTTGTTGACGTGGGTTCAAGCTTGGCAAATCTGGAAAACAATTCAGGTTCATCTTCAAGTGGTGAATAAATCCTTCTTTTTGGCTCTCCGTATTTTTCTACAAGGAAAAGGCCTTCGCTTTTTTCTGTTGCATCAGGGTGGATTTTCACCCAGGTGTAGCCTTTTTTGGGAACTGACCAGGAAAAATACAATAATATCGCCTCCAAATTTTATAATTTCAAGAAATTTTTTTTGGAAATTTTTAAGCTTAGGAGAATGTTTTAAAAGTAGACAAAAGTGTTTAAAAGTAAACAAAAGAAATGAGAAAATCTTAAATTTTATTACTATGGAAATTTTTTGTTATTATAAATAGACCATGAAACTTTAAAATTACCGCTATGACAATATTTCGATACTATATCTTGCTTTGTTATAGTATTGAAAATTCTACTCTGTGGATTTATAATATACTTAAACGCACAAAAAATCAAGAGAGAGGGAGATGTAATTTATGGATATTGAGGTAAAAAAATTACTGCGAGAGAAAATGTTTTTGACTGTACCAGAATTTAATAGGATTACCGGCAATTCACGCTCTTTGACGTACAAACTCATTAAAAGTGGGGCCATCCCAGCAAGCCGTTTCGGTTCCGCTATCCGGATTCCTGTTAGCTATTTGGCAGGATTAGATGAAAATTTTCAAAGATAATTAAAAAAACGGCCCTTTTTTGAAGGCCGGACTCTAAAGTAACCATGTGTACACTAGCTAAATAGGGGGTGTTTTGAGATGATATTCGAGTGTGAAATATGCCTTAATCCAGCAGAGCTTGTATTCAGGAGAGAAAATCCTTCATCGAGGAAAATAAATGTATGCCGCAGGTGTTATAATGCTTTTCAAGGTATTCAACTCAAAACTCCTAAGCAACGCGCCGAGAATGCTGTTTTTTTAGCCGCTCATGAATTCTGCGCAGAGACAGGACTTTCTTATGAAACAGTGTGTCGTTTCGCTGAAAAAATTATCAAAATTATGGGCCGGTATCATTGGGAGACAGTTATATGTGATGATATGCGAGGTGATGAGGGTGGCTCGGTCACGCAACATAAAACCAGGGTTCTTCAAAAATGAACACCTTGCCGAATTAGACCCGTTAGCCAGAATATTGTTTGCTGGTTTATGGACATTGGCGGATAGGGAGGGGAGGCTTGAAGACCGTCCAAAACGCATTAAAGCGGATGTTTTGCCTTATGATAACTGCGACATTGACACCCTTCTTAACAGCCTTGCTAATAATCAGGAGCAGTTTATTATCCGTTATGAGGTTAATGGCGAACGGTATATACAAATTAAAAATTTTCTACGGCACCAGCACCCTCACATAAAAGAACAGGCTAGTATCATACCAGCACCAGATATGCACTGTATTAACACGGTGCAAAAACAGGACGAGCATGGAAGCTGCCCGTCTGATTCCCTTAACCCTCATACTGATTCCCTTAACCCTCATATGGTCACGTTTGAGTATCTATGGTCTTTGTACCCAAAGAAAAAAGGTAAGGGTAAAATTTCCGAAGCACAAAAAAAGAAGCTACATAAAATTGGTGTACAAAAAATTGAAGCTTGTATAGAGAGATACAAAAAAGAAACTACCGGCAAGGAAGAACAGTTTATCCAACATGGTAGCACCTTTCTTAATTCTGGTTATGTTGATTACTTAGATGAAAATTATACAGATAAAAAGCCTTCCAAGGATGAAAAAGAGAAGCCAATAATCTCTGGCTGGGAAAGCGTTAATATGTCTCCCAATGTGCGCGCATTGATGGAGGAGCAATATGATGCATAAGTTGCCGCACGATATTGAATCTGAACGGGCGTTATTAGGGTCGTTAATTTTGGACAACCAAAACATTCCATTGGTTTTATCAGAAATAGCGCCATCTGACTTTTATGTTAGCCAAAACCGGCTTTTATTTCAAGGAATTCTGGAATTTTATGAAGCAGGAAGCCCCGCGGATATAGTAGCCTTGAATTCCTATATGCTGGAAAAACAGCCTGGATTCGCTGGTATAGCAGAAATTACAAAACTTGCTGAATTGGCAACTCCATCACTTGTGGATAACTACGCGAAAATAGTAAAAAGTAAGTCGGCGAGACGCAGGCAATACAAGGCTTGTTTTGAGGGAGCGCAAATTGCACTTAATGAAAGTGAGTATTCCGTTGCTGAAGCTTTTTTAGAAATTGATAAAAAATTAAAAGAAGCGGCCAATGTATTACCACATGTGGAAGTTCATGAAATAAGCAACCTTGCAAAACAACGGTATAACGACTATTACGAAAATAAAAAAACAAATGGCATAAAAACCGGCTTTATTGACATTGACAAAATTATTAATTTCATGGCTGACGGACAGTTAATTATAATCGCTGGACGGCCTGGAATGGGAAAAACTCAGTTAGCCTGTGATATTGCGCTGAATGTAAGTAAAGACGTAAATACCCTATACTTCACGATGGAGATGACTAAGGAGCGGATTACGGACAGGCTGATATGCTCCATATCAGAAATAAACGGCAATCATTACAAGGCACGGACATTAACGGAAGAAGAACAAATTAAAGCTATCTCCGGAATTGGTGAACTTACTAAGCGGAGGATAAGGGTGGTTGACAAAAGTGTGACAACAAAGGACATCAGAAGCCGGTGTTACCGCGAAAAGTATGATAATGGCCTTGGCCTTGTCATCATTGATTACCTTGGCAAGATAGCTGATAAGCGGCAGAAAGGCATGACAGGGGATGAACACCTGGGGAGTATTGTAAACTCACTTCAGGTAATGGGGAAGGAGTTGAACGTGCCTGTAGTGCTTTTATGCCAGCTAAACAGACAGGTAGAATATCGAAAGCCTCCTATGCCTTTAATGGCTGATTTGCGTGGGAGTGGTAACATTGAACAAGATGCCGATGTAATTATGTTCATCTATCGGGATGAATATTACACGTCAAAACGTCCTGGTGAAGCGGATGTCATCATAGAAAAAAACCGTGACGGTTCCCCTGGGAGATGCGTATTAACATTTTCAAGTAGTGAGCCAAAATTCAAAAATATGAGTAAATTCAAATACCAATAGCCTTAAAAACTTTTGAGGGGGTGAGCCTATTTGCGTAGGTGGCACTGACCTTACACTCCACGAAAAGCGTTTTATTCAGGCTGTACTGCGGCGATATCCCTTATTTAAAAAAGAGTTGGCACAGCTTGAAGTTCAGCGGCAAGAGTTGGCACAGTCCTTCCCTGCCGCAACTTGGGAAAATCGCGTGTCCAGTCAAACAGCATTAACTGACCCGACAGCAAAAGCCGCCTTCCGGCTGATAAGGCTACAGGAACAATGGGCAAAGGTTAACTTTTACGTGCAGGCAGTGGAGGACGTGCTGGCCGTCCTACAGACAGAGCGGCGGCGGCTTGTGGAACTTAAATACTTTAAAGGAAACTCCCAGTTTGAGATAGAGAACCAGCTTAGTATGAGCCAGTCAACACTTTACCGGTTGGAAAAAGAGATTTTGATGGTTTTTGCTCACCGGTTGGGAATTTAAAAACAAGAGGTTAAAAAACATGGGTAAAATATCGGAGCTTGAAATTAAGCTTTTAAATTCATCATCAACTTCCCCGTTTGGCAAGCCTGACAACATGCTCCGCATTTTCTCCGCACATCCTCCGAACAATACCGGTATTCAGATAGGATAAGTAGGCAATAATACAAAAAAAACCTATTGAGTAGGCAGAGAAAGCGGCTGCATTGGCTTAAGTGTCGCAGGCAGAAGAACGCTCTGTCTTTTAGGTGGTTCTCATTTTATCTGGTACTGGGGGCTATTTTAGGTTGGTAAGCGAAAAAAACCCAGAAAAAGTTATTACTTATAGAAGGAAAATTCAAAATAATGTCTAACAACATATTGTACCTCACTATTACTATGAGCAGATTATTTTACCGGAAGGGTGGACGGTAAAAAGTGGAAAGGTACAATTACCGGATTTTTTATGTTATGCCAAGAGGTTCGCGGATGGGGAGTTTTGGAAAAATGACGGAACTAGAAATGAAAGCAGAGGTTGAAAAAATACAAAAACAGGGTGCAACAATAGAAAAAATTGAAAAAGATGAACAGTTAGTTTGATTGTAAGCATTAACATATCTAATGGACTGCTGCTACCAGCAGTCCATTATTATTTTGGCTTCCACGTAAAATGAAGCTTTTCCCTCGTTTTGGGTTTATACCGGCTCTGAATAGATGGGAATTGTTATTATCCATCCCTTAGCTTTACCATATTTTAAAGTGCTTTCATGCATCTTTAGCTCGGTGGCAAAAAGGTCATAAAACACACTACGGAGACCATCATTTCTTATACACTCAATCACAGCACGGACATGCAAATCAATGGCACTTTGCATGCCACTCAAAATAACTTCATACATGAAGCTGTCTTCTGCCGACTCAGGCTCGATGGTAACAGGAGTTGAAACAGGAGGGCGACTGGGCAACAGTATTTCATATTTAAGGCATAACTCCTGCAGCGTTTTTGCCTCAGTTTCAAGCCTTTTAATTCCCTGACTCAAGATAAGCCGAAATTCTTTATCATGAGCAAAGCTGAGGAAAAACTGTGTAAGCTGAAGTTGATGGTATCTCTGGGCAATATGGTCGAGAATATGAAATGCCTCACCTGTCGTCAATGCTTCAGTTAACTTAGATTTAGAAGTCTTGTAGGCGGGAGGTTCATCCATCCACCCTTTAAGCTTTCCATATTTATAAACCATTTCAAAATTCTCAAGGTGTTTCTCCAAATCGTTGCGGATGATTTTCCTGAGCATATCATTAGTTGTAGACGTCCGATATGCTGTAATGAGGGGGTACATTTGTGCCACTATATCGTTATAAATTCTCTTAAAGATAAAGTCGTCTGTAACCTGATTTATTTTAGCACTGGTTCTATAGTCATAGGGGGGTCTTTTCGGGACTTTAAGCTGTAAAGCTTTTGCCGCATCTTCATATTGCTGTATATGCTTGTCCCACTCATTCACGAGATTTGTCAAAAGCATAGTAAAGTCACGGTCATGGGTCATGTCTTTTAATAACCGAATGGTATCCGTGCTGTGATACCTGGCTCTCAACATGTTCCAGAGATTAAAGGCTTCCTTGATGTCTATCTCCTGTTTTAGTCCTCTTGATTGTTTAAAAATGGAAATGCCCAAGCTGTTCACCTGCTTTTCTTTTTAACATTGATGGGAATAGGAGTCATCCAGTTAGATAATTATTAAACCGGTTCTCCGTAAATTGGCACTACTTTTGTCCATCCTTTCATTTTTCCATACTTGACATATTTATCATACATCTGTAATTCCTCTTTAAACAGGTTTAACCATATCTGCCGCAGAGCGTCATTTTTAATAGTCTCTATAATTGCTTTTATATGTAAATCTACCGAACCGATAATACCATTAAAAATATAGCTAAACATCATTTTATCAGTCATTGTTTCTGGGTCGATGGGAGATTTTACCGATGCCGCAGGTCTTTTGGGAAGTGTTACCTCAAAGTTAAGTGCATACTGTTCGAGCATACTAACTTGTTTATTAAGGATAGTTTGTCCAGCCAGTAATATTGCCCTAAAATCGAGGTCATGTGCAAAGCCATGGAAAAAAGCGGTTAGTTCCAGTTGGTCATATCTTTGGGCAATATGGTCCCAAATATGAAAGGCCTCGGCTGTCGAAAGCTGTTCACGCATAACCGGTGTGGCAGTTTTATAAGCAGGTGGAGGCTCTTCCCAGCCTTTCATCTTCCCGTACTTGTATAACATTTCAAAGTCTTTTATATGACCTGTTAAATCGTTAATAACATGCACCCTTAAGGTGTCATTTGTAGTTGTAGAGCGTAATGCATGGGTGAGAGAGAAAAGCTGAGCCATCATATCAGCAATAATCTTATGATAAATATACTCATCTGTAATATCATTAATACTGGTCGAGAACTTTATATCTAGTGGAGGCCTGGTCGGCAGGGTAATTTTAAACTTTCTACCCTCTTTTTCCAATATATCTATTTGTTGCTTGAAATGAGTTAACAGTGTGTTAAGTACAATCGATAAATCCCTGTCGTGGACAAAGTTACTAAAAAGCTGAACCGTTTGGGCACTAAGATATCTGGCTTTTAAAAGGTTCCAAATATTGTATGCTTCCTGGATATCAATTTGTTCTCTTCCACCTCTGGCCCTTTTGAAAATTGAAGTTGGTGTCATTATTTGCTCCTTTAATTGAAACCGGATTTTTTAATATTGTACTTTAAAAGTGCTATTAATATTCAAGAACAGAAACATGGTAGTTATAGCTTTTATACTTCCTGCTTTAATCTATCGTCAACCCAGTTTAGGGTTAAGCCTAACATTATTCCCCAAAGTGAAGCACTAATAAAGTTGGTTACAGCCGTTTTTAACGGAGGAGCTTGAAGTTCAGCTATTTGAAAAAAAGTTGTGGCCGAAAAAGATATGAACCATATAGCCGTTCCATACATAAAGCCCTTTAACAAATAACTCCTGCTTGATACTAAGGGAACTGTAAGCGCAAAAATAGTCCCTAAAAATCCCAGGAATATAAATACTGCAATTACAGCAAATATTACTTTCCCAATTGTGGCAGGTGGGCTGCCAAACAGAAGAACTCCCATAAATTCTGACCAGCGCGCAGTTGTAAAATTTATGTAATAGCTTCCGAAGTTAAGGGCAAATGGTACTATTCCGCTAATAATACCTGCAATAAACCCTCTTGTGATTCTATCTTTCATATCCATTTTATGAGTTTTACCTTCCTCTTTAGGTATGCTTGTTTGAAAGCATCAGGCTATTGTTATTCCCATTTCTTCTCAAATTCAGGCGTTAGCAGAATGTTGGTTGTGTGTCCTACTTCCATATGGCACTCCAAACAAGACCGGCCTTCCTTTATCAAAGCATAGTGATTAGCTGCTTCATTACTTAGTCTTGTTGCATCCGGAAACTGCCTGTAATCGCCAAGGTGACACCCGATACAATTTTGCTCAAACACTCTTGCTCCCCCAGGTACTGTATATTGGTTTGTTACTGTCTGATAAACATGGTTTATTCCTCTGGCCTTTGAATCAATTTTACCCAGGAAGCCCCTGAATTCATGACAGTGCACACAGTTTACTGACTGGTGGGGTGACTCATCCCAGGACTGAACATACGGCTCTATAAAATGGCAGGAAGCACAGTATGATTGAGGCGAATAAGTAATGTAGTATAAACCCGTAAAAGCTGTGTACAGGGCAGCTAGAGATGCAAGGCTTATTATAATGATTTTATAATACATTTTCATTGATTCACCATTGCCTTAAACGGGAAATAATTCTTTACATAGTAGCATTTGTTTTTACATGCCTGTTTATACTTTCAACCGTTATGATATTTACTATTTTAATGGCTCTTACTGCAACATTGATGATTACAAGTAAAAAGCTCCAGTTGCCTCTGAAGCGAGGCAAAAGGAGCTTCTTGGTGGTTTAAGTATTAGCCTGTCTGTTAAGCACGATATAAAGCAAATGTGTGCGGCTTTCTTCAGTTCAGTATTTGTGTTAATTATTTACAGCCTAGTCTGGATAAAATACTAATATATGGGTATAATTTTCCAGTGTGGATACTAGGGAACATACTTAAAATAAGGATGGGAATTAACTTTGGGCAAGAAGATAAAAGAAACAAAATTTACTTGTAAAGCCTGTGGTAATGAATGGTTTGTAGGAAAACAGGATGCGCTAAAGAATACAGGAGATGCACTATCCAATGCAGGTAAAAGTATGATGTGTTGTACTGGCTGTGTTCCTGCACTACTGATACCGACTAAAAAAACAACTGATTTCTCAAAGTGTCCAAAATGTAATTCTACAGCCGTAAAAAAAGAAGTAGTGGAGCATGACGTTGACTAGAATGATAATCACTTTAATAAGGTTTTACCAAAAACGCCTTTCTAAATTGACTGGTAATTGTAGGTTTTATCCAACTTGTTCAGAATACGCAATTATAGCTATTAAAAAGTATGGAGTTGTTAAAGGTTTAAAAAAGAGCGTTAATCGTTTATTCAGGTGTAGGGCAGATAATTACAGTAGTTGTATTGATTATCCTTAGTATATGTAATTATTGACAGGGGGTTGTAGGTTACTTTAAAACATCCTTGCCAAAATTGATTTTGTTAAGGAGAAGCTCCAGTTGCCTCTGTAACGTGGCAAAAGGAGCTTGTATGAGGTTTGGTATTAGCTTGTCCGTTTTAAATCTGTGTAGGCCCAAATATACCACGTTAACTTTTTTGTTTGTTCTTCAATTTGTCCAGCAGATTTTTTATTTTCTCCTCCTGCTTCTTTGTGCCTTCAGCATCAAGTTCAAAAGACACTTTCAACCAGCTTCCTTCCCGAACACCTTTGGGGAGAAGTTTTTTTGGTATATCCGCTTTTATCTCTTCATCCCCAAATAATACAACAGCGTAGTCACCTTCAAAACGGTCAATAATAGCTTTCATATTGGCCTCCTAATTTAAAGCTTTATTGAACTGTAAAATTAACCCTGACGCTTTCTCCGCCACCATTAATGTCAATTGGCCAAGAGCCAGGAGTTGTGTTTGCGCCGACTTTCCATGTCCAGCTAACCTTTCCATCAGAGCCTGATGTTTTTGTTTCCAGACCAGAAGCTTTGCTAGGCCCTGACTTATAAGTGACTGTAATTGAGTACTGTGTGTTTGGCTTTCCCTGGACTGTTATGCTAGCTGTTCCCCCTTGGGGTACTGTTTCTGTATAGCTGATAACAGAAAGCTTATTTTCGGGAGCAGGCGTAGGTGTAGTGGTTGGAGTAGTAGGCGTAGGCGTGGGGGAGGAAGTAGCAGGCTCAGGTACTTTAGGTGGGGTGTACTGATAAGGTTGTTTCTGGTTAATATCATAAGTTTGTCCGTCAGTGGTAATAACAATTGTCCCATGTAAATCAGTCCGATAAGTTTTTACGCCAGCTTCAGTAAGTTTAGCAAGTGTTTCCTGATGTGGATGGCCGTAAGTGTTATTTTTTCCACTCATTATAACGGCTACTTCCGGCTTAACTGCATTAAGAAATGCGGTTATTGTACTGGTTCGGCTCCCGTGATGGCCTACTTTTAACACTGTGCTGTTAAGGTCATAGCCTCGGCTTCTTATCTGATTTTCTGCCGCTTGCTCGGCATCGCCAGTCAGCATGAAGCTGACTTCACCAAATGTTATTTTGACTACTATGGATGCATCGTTTAGATGGCGGCTTGAAGGGGAAACAGGATGCAGTATTTCCATTTTAGCACCGCCACCCAAATCACGGGACATACCGGCACGGCCTTCAGTAAAGATAATGTTCTTCTCATCAATGAGAGTAAGGTAATCTTCAAAAGTCTTGGTTGTATGGACAACGCCTGGGTCAATAACCTCTTTTACAGGGATACTCTGCATGACGTTAATAAGGCCACCAATATGGTCGGCGTGAGGATGAGTACCGATAACAACATCCAGGCTATTTACGCCTAAATTACGCAGGTAATTGACGACAGTATTGCCACGGTCACCGCCATCAATAAGGATATTTTGTGTAGGTGTTTGAACGAGTATTGCATCACCCTGGCCTACGTCTATAAAATGCACCTTCATCTGTCCGGTGACAGTTGTGGTGGATGCTGGAGCTGTTGCGCCTGGGGTAGTTGCAACAGGTTTATCTTTTTCAGACAAACCCTGGCTCGCTCCTTCAGTTTTTTCGCTGCTCTGATCCTCAGCTATTTCTTTTTCATCTGATTCTATTTGCTCTGATTCTTGTTGTCCCACTGCCGTTACTGGCGGTTCGCTTGGTGGGGATGCTTTTTCTGACGGGCCGGAAATAGCTGCACCTGTAATAAATAAGAAAAATGATACTACTGTTATGATAACTGCAGTTTTTTTAACTTTCTTTTTAATAAAGTTGTAGATTAGCATTACTAGGCCTGCGAAAAAGCCCAATAATCCAATAAATGCCAAAAAGTCACCCATTTTTATTTACCTCCGATGATTTTTTGTATTAAATCTTTATCATTTAGCGTTGTTTATTTTGGTTTCTTCCCAGACACTGGTAATAATGCGTGTAATGTGTTGCAAATCTTCCTTCTCCAATTTTTCCAGTTCGTTTAGTTTGTTTTTTACATATTCTATCTGTTCACTGGCTACAGATTTTTTCTGTTCGCCGTGAGATAATTTATCAACAAAGTATGTGGCTATGCTACCTGTGACCATACCAAGAAAGCCAATGCCCCCCAGCATAAGGATAGCCGCAACAATTCTACCGCCTGCAGATTCTGGTGAAATATCCCCATAGCCGACTGTTGTAGCCGTAACAAGAGCCCACCAAAGGGCATCCCCAAAAGTGTCCATGTTTGGTTCAAAAGCTTTGATACTGATAGCTCCAGTAATAATCAGGCAAGCTGTAAATAAAAGCATATAATGAAGCCCATTGGTTGTTAAAATGCCTTTAAGGTTATAAACAAACTTACGTCCGATGACAATAATACGTCCTACTCTGGTAATCCTAGTAGCCCTGGAAAGGCGTGTAGTACGAGATAGCCTTGTTAGCCTGGTTAGTCGGGCCAGACGTGCTAACCGAAAGGCCTTGTCAAAAGGCATAAT
Organism: Dethiobacter sp.; assembly: GCA_018335875.1. GTDB lineage: Bacteria > Bacillota > Dethiobacteria > Dethiobacterales > Dethiobacteraceae > JAGXRN01. The sequence continues at coordinate 5,935 of JAGXRN010000054.1, read as the reverse complement.
TGCAATTAAGTCAAAAATGTTACTTTTAAAGAACTTCCATTTTTCTTTAGTACGGGCCAGCCGGTAAAAGTAGTCTACTGCAAAGACTGCCAAAATAGAAAAGTCAATTTTAGCGAGAAGGAGTTGTTGTGCCTCATTTAAGGGACGGGTAAATTCAATAATTAACACTGCCAGAACAGCAAGGGCAAGGAAAGCCATAATAAGTTCATAAATGTAATATAATTTTTTTTGGTTTGACAAGACGGTAGTTGCTAATTTCATTTCAGCAAAAGCTCCCTTTTTTACCTTTTAATTCTAATTAAATTAAAGAAAACCGCAGAATTTCCTGCAAAAATAATAAATAAATAAGTATATATATAACTATAATAAATCTTCGTATAAAAACTGCTATACCATATTAGCTGTTCCAAACAGTTAAGGCAATGCAAAATATATGGAAATAAAGCAATATCTCACAATGAGGAAGCTAGTTGCCCATTTTATTTTTTAAGGCTTCACCTTTCAATAAAAAAGAACTGCCGGATAGCAGCCCTTTAATAAGGTCAAATTTTACCCCCTCAGCCTTGGGGATTTTTTATGGCAATGGCAACCTCAAAAATATCAAAACCACTTTGCTTACTTACAAAATCAGCAAATTCTTTATTATTTGTAAACATATAAGTTGTCACATTGCCTGACATTTTTGCTAAGGCACATATCTCCATGTCGCGAGCGGCATAATCAGGAATAGAAAAATATTTAATTGTATGAGGCATTTTTCCAGTAATCCACTTAACTGCTTTTTCGATAAAGACATGTTTGATATTTACGATATTTTCATATTGGCTTACTTCATAACTGCTTGCTTCAGATGCTTCTTGTTTATATTGTTCAATTAATTGTTCTTTTGATAAGGTTGTGGAAAACCAGTTAATGGGAGTGCCTTTAATCATGTATTTAAAATTAATCATAATGTTTCACTTCCTGTCACTTGTCAGTTTTAGGGCAGGCTTAGTTATTCTTTTTTTTGTCTGAAATCTGTGAGCTTTTTTCCGCGCGCCGCCATCCTAATCTGTATTGCATCAAAGCTTTTGTCAGAAATCCATTGCACAAACTCATCACGCGGAATTCTCCTGATGCCGCCATACCGGAAAACTGGTACTTCTGCATTATTTATTAATTCCGACATCTGGTTAATCCCCACACCGATAACCTTGGCCGCTTCTTCCCTTGTCCAGTATGGCTTTTCCATGATTTTTGCTATTTCCTCTGCTGTAGCATGTGCTGTTTTATTATTTTTTCCCATCTTGTTACACCTCCATCCCCGTTTTGACAATAAAACTACTGCTAATAATAATTATAATACACTAGCGGTAGTATTTCTAATGGTTATTATTTCATTTAGTGGTGCACTATAGTAGAAGGAGGTATGAATAAATATATGACTATTCACATAAAAGTAGCTGAATTAATGGGAAGGCACAGAATGACACAGAAGAGGTTATCTGAGGAAACTGGCATAAGGCCTGGTACTGCGTCAAAGTTATGGCATGGAACAGTTAAGAGGCTGGAAATTGACCATTTGGATAAGTTATGTAAGACTTTGGACTGCCAGCCTGGAGATTTGTTTGAGTATGTTCCTGATGAATAGTTATGGGAATCAACTATATTGCGTATAAGTTAATATAGAGGAATATGGAAACTTATGGAGAATGGTGAACATATCTGTTTATGAGATGACACTATCGAAGATAATTTACAGGGGATGTGATTTAATGCCTAAAATCATATACACAACAGACGCTCAAAGAGAGTTATGGTCACTGTTAGGCTTATTTGAAAGCACAGAATACGTAGGTAGACATCTTTCCGCAGTTCATACTGAAATAACTGACAGTGAAGTTGAATTGCGTACAAAAAGTGTAGTCTATTGTACCCGACAGGCAAGAGAGTTTTTTACAGCTTCAAGTCAAGTGTCTCTACTGACACGACCCTTATTGCTAAGTTATGGAATGTTAAATTTAGCAAAGGCATTAGTTATGATAAAAAGTTCTGCAGGTATAAATTTTACTAATATGTTTAGGAAGCATGGAGCTAATAAACCAGATGGTGAAGGAGTTTTGTCACTATCAAATGAAACAGTTAAAATTGGACAGTATGGAACTTTTTCTGATTTATTAAAAATCTATGATTTAGGCAGTTTCCTAAATATAAGTACTAACTTACAGGAATTAATAAGTCAACTTCCAGATTTATATCAGCTATATTTGCATGTTTATAACAAGCATCCAAGAGTTGTGCCGTTTTACAGCGAAAGACAATCAAAATTTATCATCAATATAGATAGTATTCATTTTAGCGAACTAAAGGAGCAATTACACTCAATTAAAAGTTTGTTGCAAGAAAATGAATATAGCTTAGAAGTCAAAGAAGATACTTTTATTATTGAGAAATATACATATGCCAAAAAAAGTTTGTCTGAGTTAGGTTTATTATTTAAATCAATCGCTGGTGAAGAGTATCTAAGAATCCCCTCCAAAAAAGAAGAAAATATTTTTAAGTTAAATGAAATATCAATTGCCTATTTAATTATCTACGCTTTCGGAATGATGTCCAGATACCAGCCTGAACGATGGGGTGCTTATGTTGACCCAAATATATCACTTGAATCAGAAATCATTAGCAAATCAATTGATGTGTGTAAACAACGGTATTTACATATTGTAGTAAATGCTTTATTCCGAGAAGATTACATTTTTCATAATTCGTTTAACATACAAAAAAGCAACAGGGAAATTGCAGATGAATTGTTTCCAGAGATTTATGAAAGAATTACTGACGAACGTAGGAGAGAACGTCTTAGGTGTTAAGTAAGGGGGTTGAATATGGGACTCTTAAAAGGAGTAAAGGATAAGTTGTCCAAAGGTGCTAAAGAGGCTCCTATTATCAACGGTGAAGCAGGTTATAACATTGATTATAGGAACCCAGGTGATGAAAGCCACTTTGTTAGAATAAACCAAAAGCAACCTGCAGCTAATGTTAAGAGAGTTGTATATGATGCATTTGTGTCAGGTATCAGTAGAAATGAAGGCACGGTTAATTCCTTTATTGACGGAACTTATAGAAAAGTATCAGTTGAGAGGCAACCCAAGGGTAAAAAAGTCTTACTAGTAAATGGCTCTTGGCTTGATGACAAGAATAATATGCAACAAGGGCAACTAGGCATAGTTGAGGGTTTTTTTGCTGAGGAAGTATTTGAGAAAACTCAATCCAACACCCCTTTATATGCTACTATAAAGGTTATGTTTAGAGCTAGAGATGGAAAACACCCTGGTATTCGATTAGACATATGGGGAACAGAGGTAGAATATACTCCAGAGGAGCTTGAAGCCAAATATCTGAAAGATGTTAAAAAGACTGAACGAGAAGCCAAAAAGAATGACTGGGGAGTTGCTCCAGCCCCATATGAAAATTTAGCCAAAATGTACCGCAAACAAAAGGACTATGATAAAGAGGTAGAAATATTAGAGAGATTTGCGAAGCAGAAGCATGCCCCAGGAGCTATGCCTCCAAAATTATTTGAAAGACTTGAAAAAGCTAAGAAGTTGAGTGACAGGAAATAAGACTTTTTTAATATTACTGGCGAACCAAAGTTTTAAAAAGTAAATAATACATTATTTCTTCAAAAAGATTAATCTTTGGGTTAAGGAGAAAAGAAAACGTATGCCTGGAATAAAGTTTCTTTATATAACAAGTGAAGGTAAGGTCTATACAATTCCAACTCCAAACGATTCAACATATAAGGCGATTCCAGAGTTGGGGAATTCCTCAGTCCTTATGGTTAACCTTTATTACGAGACAAAAAACAGAAAACCTTGGCGGCTAATCCGTGTCGGGTTTGACAGAATTCAATTAGAAGAGCACGGTCAATATGTATTGACTACACAGGAAAGACACGATAAATTTTACAATTTTAATATGTTTGGATTTATGACTGTAGAGGAATTAAGTAAAGGGGATGAGCCTTTGCCAATTCCTAAAGCTCCTGATATTCCTACTGCAAAAGAAAAAATTGCTTTAATTAATTTTATTAGAAGTAAATACCCTGCTCTATGGGAGAATAGTCCCCTGGCTGTTGAAAAGGCTATAGAATTTAATATAAATGCACATTCAAAGCTAATAAATATGGTAAAGGAAGCTAATCTAAAACGCAGGAAAAACTCAAATATTTAAAAATGGAATAAGTAAGTTCTTTGCCAATTTGACAGAGGGAAAAAAGTTTGCCTATGGTCTCTGTTTTTATTGTGTCTAAATTTGTGTCCCAAAAAAGAATTAGTAGAGAGGGGGAGTAACATTGAGTACAAGGCTTCAAGAAATGCTGGAAGAGTTTGGCTGTATTGTGCTTAATTATACTAATAATAATTTGATAGAAGTGGATTATTTTTATAGCGAACCGATGTATGAAAAGTTTTTATCGGGGCTTAACTGTAGACAAGGTATGGGTTTATTCAATTCAGACGAGATATTGGAATTTAATAAAATAGAGGATGGAAAATTAATTGTAGTTCAAGATAATGGAGTAGAAACAGCAAGGTTTAGATTTATAACAATATTTAAAGCAGTAATTGATTATAAAAAAGAAAATAAAGAAGGAAAACTAGAAAAGAAAAGCCTAACCTTTAGAATAAGAAAAAATATTTTTAGTCACGATTTGAATTTCTTTACTGAAAATATTTCCGAAGATTTTTCTAACATAACAGCAATAAAAAATTATATAAAAAAAGAATTTGGCAATCATAGATTAATAGATTGGAATATTTTTCTTTGAATAAGGCTATTATTGAGTAGGTGAAACTCATCCTTACTTAAAATATGGGATGGAGGTCTACTAAATGAAAAATGAAAGAATAACCACTTACACAGTTATTGATGTAGAGACACCAAGCTCCATAAATGACTCTATTTGTTCAATTGGAATTGTTCATGTTAGGAATAATATGGTTGTTTCAAAAGATTATTATTTAATAAATCCTGAATGCAAATTTGACAGAATAAATATGGAAATTAATAAAATATCAAAATCAATGGTTATAGATAAACCAATTTTTCCTGAAGTTTGGGAAAAAATAAGTAACTATTTTTCAAGCGGAGTAGTTGTAGCACATAATGCAGCATTTGATTTGAATGTTATTGGAAAAACTCTTAAAAACTATATGCTACAACTACCTAAAGTTTACTATATTTGTACTTTAGAACTTGCTAGATGTACTCTTAATATTGAAGGTTATAATCTTAAAAATATCTGCAATCATTTAGATATAGAATTAGTAAATCATCACAATGCACTTAGTGATGCAATTGCCTGTCAGAAAGTTTTTAGTTATATAAATAACAAATATCCAGCTATGACACGAAATACATCGATATTCCAATTGAAAGATAATTATATTAAAAAAGCAGAAAAACAAATTTTGATTAAGTCACTAAGTTCATTACATGGAATAATCACGGGTATAACTAGTGATATAAATGACAGTAAATTCAGATTATTAGAGAAATGGATATGTGAATATGATAAATTTTCAGAGACAGAACCATACAATATAATTAACCCTCTGATAAAAAGTATAATCTCGAATAAGACTATAACATCAAAAAATAAAGAAAGTCTTATTAATATATCTAGGCACTAGAGTTGCATAAATTGAATTTTAATTTGTCAAGCATGGAAATAGGAAGATAATTTGAGATAATAGGTGTAATCAGGAGAATATCAAGCAAAATAGGCATAAAACCCTTGCATATATAGAAAAAATCCTTTATAATAGAGATATGGGGTAGTCCTTGCCCAAATCTCCAATATAAAGGAGTCAAAATATGCAAGGCAAGGATACCACAAAATCCACATTTTTTCAATTGTTTGAGCCAATATTTCAGGGAGGAGTTTTTAAATGGC
>JAGXRN010000053.1 GCA_018335875.1 Dethiobacter sp. | reverse complement strand
GCATGAAACCTAAGTACTCTTCATGAGTCCGGACGCGGACCAACAACTCAACCACCTCCTGGAAATAATGGTAATTAATACCTCTATTTCGATTTTGGGGGTGTAGCGAAAATGTCAAGCATCATTTTATGGCGATAGACGGCGTTATCGTATAAAATGCTTTGTTATCGCGGTATTTCTCGCTATATCACTAAATTACGGCACAATAAAAAACACCCCGACACGGGGGTGAAAAATATTTATCCACTATGCCTAAAGCAGCGTGGATAAAGGGTTACAGACTTTCTGAAAAGATTCAGAATATATAAAGGGGTAATAATACTTATAAGGTTTAATATAGTAATATTACCTGTTTACACCAGTAAAATAGTCAGAATTGTCAAAAGAATTAAGTACAGATTTAGTATTCAGCATGCTGTCGCATCAGTTACTACGAGGGGGGTTGGCAATCAGAGTTGTGAGCATCAGGGTATATAAATTAAAAATTAGGAGGTAGGTTAGATGAGAAAAATCAGACGGCAAAAGAGAAATTTACTTTGGGTGGTGGTGATGTTAGCGGTATTGGTGTTGATGCTGGCAGCCTGTGGGCAAAAGCCGGCGCCGACACCGGCTCCTCCTGCTCCACAGACGCCGACAAGGCCAAGTATTGAGTGGCCAAGCCGCATGTCAATTGCCACCGGCGGTACAGGGGGTACATATTTCCCCTATGGCGGGGGTATGGCAAATATCATTTCCGAGAAGGTTTCAGGTTTTACTGCCACAGCTGAAGTGACAGGCGCATCGGTGGAAAATATCCGCCTTGTCCACTCGCAGGATGCGGAGATCGCGCTGATTATGGGCGATGTGGGCTACCAGGCGTTTCATGGAGAGGGCAGATTTGAAAAGGACGCGCAGGATATCCTGATCATGTTTCAAATGTACCCGAATATCTATCACGTTGTAACTCTGGAAGATTTCGGCATCAATAGTATTTCCGATGTCAAAGGCAAGCGGGTTTCAATCGGCGCTCCCGGCAGCGGCACAGAGTATAAGACAAGTCTGGTTTTTGATGCACTGGGCATTAAATATGAAGAGTTCACCGTAGAACGTCTTTCTTTTGCGGAGCAGACCGATGCCATGAAGGACCGCAACCTCGAGGTGGGCATTTGGAGTGTGGGGCCACCCACATCCTCAATCCTGAACCTGGCGACTACACATAAGGTCAAGATTCTTCCCTTCAGCGATGCTGAAATCAAGAAGGTTACTGCTGCCCACCCCTTCTATACCGACAGTGTCGTCGCAGGGGGCCTCTATCCCGGAGTTCCAAATGACGTCAGGACTCTTGCCGTCTGGAATTCGGTCATTGTTCACCGCGACGCTCCGGAGGAGAAGGTTTACCAGATAGTTAAGGCCATGTTTGAAAACGTGCAGGACCTGATTGATATTCATCCCGTGGCTGAGTGGACTATACCTGAGAACACTCTTAAATACTCCACCATGGCACTTCACCCCGGTACTATCCGTTACCTGGAAGAAATCGGGCTTAAAGTTCCCGATAGTTTAAGGCCTTAGATAATTAAGTTAAAGATGATTGATATTACTCTCAGGGGGCGGAGATTCGCTCTGCCCCCTCTTATTGTAATCTGCCTGCTCATATTTTTTCTGGTGTTCGGGCTGACCGGCGGTTTTTCCTCCAGGCACTATCTGGTTGTGTCTTCCGCCGCCGGGAAAAAGTTATTTATTCCTGTGGAGAAGGATGAGACATTTACTCTCAGGTATATCCACTCCATTGATTTACAGCCTGTTTATGAGTTCTACCGCATATCACCGGCCAATGAATTGGTCCTCCTGGAGATTAGGGTGCACAGTTTTGGCGCCGGCCTTGGAGACTGGCAGGGAAAACTGGTCCTGGAGCAAGGATTACAGGCAGTAAAAGAAATTAATTTGCACCTGCGAAACTTACCATTACGCGTAGGTAGAATAGCTGAGCATACATTTATTATGAAACATCAGGAATTCCCCCTGCACAAAGAATTTAAAGGAGGAGAGCTGGTGACTGTTTCAATTCAAAGAATCTGGGGTCCTAAAAGGGGGCGTGAGTGGTGAAAAGCATTAAAAACTGTTTCAACAATTTTAATAGTTCGCTTGTAACCGCAATTGCGCTGACGATGTCCCTTTTTCACTTATATACTGCGGGGTACCGGATACTTACCCCCTGGCTGCAGCGCAATTTTCATTTAATGCTTGCCCTCATCCTTGTCTTTCTCCTCTTTCCAGTCAGGAAAGGTAAAAATATTTGGCTGAGAGCTCTGGACTATGTTCTGATTATATTGGTATTGATAAGCACACTCTATATTGTATTTAACCTGGATGCTTTAATTAACCGGGCCGGCATGTGGAATACCACAGACATGCGAATGGGCCTGATTTTAATACTGCTGATTCTTGAGGCAACCAGGAGAGTGACAGGAAATGCCCTGCCCATCGTTGCCTCGGTCTTTCTGCTCTATGCCCGTTTTGGCGGCTATATACCGGGGTTGCTCGGGCACCGCGGCTACTCTCTCCACCGTATTGTCACACAGCTCTACCTGACACTGGAGGGGATTTTTGGTGTGCCGCTTGGTGTTTCGGCGACCTATGTATTCCTTTTTATCCTCTTTGGGGCTTTTCTTGAAAAGTCGGGGATAGGAAGCTATTTTGTCAACCTGGCTTATTCTTTGGCCGGCAGGGCTACCGGCGGGCCGGCGAAAACTGCTGTTATTGCCAGCGGCTTAATGGGCAGCGTTTCCGGCAGCGCGGTTGCCAACGTTGTTACCACAGGGGCATTTACTATCCCTTTGATGAAAAGGGTAGGATATAAAAGCGAGTTTGCCGGGGCGGTGGAGGCCGCTGCTTCTTCCGGCGGACAGATTATGCCGCCTATTATGGGCGCCGCTGCTTTTATCATAGCCGAGTTTCTTGCTATCCCCTACCTGAGAGTTGCTGCAGCCGCCACTATTCCGGCGCTTTTATTTTTCCTCTCCATCGGGGCCGGTGTTCATTATGAGGCTAAAAGGCTGGGGCTGCGGGGCCTGCCCAGGGAAGAAGTGCCAAACTTCAGAGAAATATTAAAAAAAGGAATCCACTTGTTTCTTCCCATTGTTGTGCTGCTCTACCTCCTGATAATTATCAGATATACACCTACAAAGACCGCCTTTTGGACCATCCTGGCTACTGTGGGTATTTCCTGGTTTAAGGCGGATACACGGATGGGGCCAAGGAAAATAGTTGAGGCTCTGGAACTTGGCGCCCGTAATTCTCTCACCGTGGTTACAGCGTGCGCCTGTGCCGGCCTTGTAATCGGTGTGTAACATTGACAGGGATTGGGCTTCGGCTTTCCACTGTTGTCATACAGATGTCAGGAGGGCATCTCCTGCCGGCGCTTATCCTGGCCATGCTTGGCTCCATTGTCCTGGGGATGGGGCTACCCACCACCGCTGCATACATAATCATGGCCACCCTTGGTGCTCCCGCTCTGATTAAAATGGGAGTATTGCCTATGGCAGCTCATCTGTATGTTTTCTATTTTGCCATTATTTCCGCTATCACACCGCCTGTGGCACTTGCTGCCTACTGCGGTGCCGCCATCGCGGAGGCCAATGTCAACAAGACTGCATATGCTGCCATGAAAGTGGCGGCAGCAGGATTTGTTGTGCCCTATATGTTTGTGTACTCTCCGCAGCTTTTATTGGTTGGCACCACTTTTGCCATTCTGCAGGGGATTGTTACTGCCACCATCGGCGTAGTGGCATTATCAGCGGGTGCTATCGGCTTTATGAACACCCGCCTCGCTCTGTGGCAAAGGGGGTTGCTTGTGGGCAGTGCCTTAACCCTGATTAAAGGCGGTATAAGTACAGACCTTTTGGGCCTGGCGCTGCTTGCAGTGGTAGTCCTCACACAGCATGTCAAAAGGCCGGATAAAGCAACCGGGGTAGAGGTAACAGGAAAAAAATAGCACTTAAGATAAAACGGCGCAAACGCCGTTTTATCTTTTAGCTTTGAAATTCTAAAATCCTGTAATATATATAGGGATTTTTTTTATTTTATATATTGCTTTCTTTTCTGATTAATTAGTGGTAAAATACTTGGCGGATTCTTCTTTTTATGGTATAACTGTAAAACACAGGTCTGACCGTTTTACCATAAGATAAACTACTGGATAAAGGAGCATAGCCAATGGTTAAGTGGGAAAGAATAGACGAAAACAAAGTGGAAATGGAAATAGAGGTTGATGTGCCGGTTGTTGACGATGCGCTGGATCAGGCTTACAAGAAAGTAGTAAAACAAGTTAGCTTACCCGGATTCCGTAAAGGAAAAGTGCCACGCAGAGTGCTGGAAAGCCGGTTTGGAGCGGAGATCCTCTATGAGGAGGCGCTGGAGGTAATGGTTCCCGGAGCCTACCAGAATGCCGTGGATGAAACCGGTATTGAGCCCATAGACCAGCCCAAGATCGATCTGGTACAGATGGAGAAGGGGAAGCCTTTTATTTTTAAAGCAATTGTGGAAGTCAAGCCGGAAGTAACGCTTGGGGAATACCGCGGTGTGGAAGTTGCCGGGGAAGCGCGTGAAATCGCCGCTGCCGATGTTTCCGCCAAGCTGGAACAGATGCAAAAACAGCATGTAAAACTCCATGTGGTGGAGGAAGGTTCAGTCACTGCAGGCGATCTTGTGGTTATCGACTTTACCGGATATATTGACGGTGAAGCATTCGAGGGCGGCCAGGCAGAGGGGCATTCACTTGAGATTGGATCGGGCTCGTTTATTCCCGGCTTTGAAGAACAGTTAACAGGTTTAAAAGCCGGCGATGAGAAAGATGTTGAAGTTGAGTTTCCAGCCGACTACCACGTGGAAGCACTAGCCGGTAAAGCAGCAGTTTTTAAAGTAAAGGTACACGAAATTAAGCGTAAAGAATATCCTGAACTAAACGATGCTTTTGCCGCTGAAGTTTCCGAGTTCAGCACTTTTGCTGAATTAAAGGACGATGTGGAGAATAAGCTGAAAGAGCAGGAAGAAGCAGCACGCAAGACTGAAATTGAAAATAAAGTTGTGGAAGCAGTGGCTGCTGCTTCACAGGCTGTAGTTCCTGATGTGATGGTAGAGCGTGAGATTGATCGGATGAACGCGGATATGGACCATTTTTTGCGCATGCAAGGCCTCACCCTTGAAAAGTTTATGGAATTAACAGGTAAGACCATGGATGATTTGAGGGCAGAAAAGAAAAGCGAGGCCGCAGACAGGGTTAAGGCCAATTTGGTATTGGATGCTATTGCGCAAAAAGAAGGAATTGTGGCTCTTGACGAAGAAGTAGATGAACGGATAAAGAAGTTTGCTGAGGGGTATAAACAGGATGTTGATAAGGTTAAAGAGTATTTTAGTGCACAGGGCCAGACCAATGTTATTCGCGAAGAGATCAGAGTAAGGAAAGTCATTGATTTGCTTGTTGCCGAGGCCAGGGTGACCACGGTTCCCGCTGCTGAAGTTGAAATCGATGACAGTAAAGAGTAGGAGGATACCAATGAACCTTGTACCAATGGTTGTGGAGCAGACCAACCGGGGGGAACGCGCTTACGATATTTACTCCAGGCTGCTCAAGGATAGAATAGTCTTTATCGGCAGCCCAATTGACGACAATGTAGCCAACCTGGTAATTGCTCAGCTTCTGTTCCTGGAATCTGAAGACCCGGAAAAAGAGATCAGTATGTATATTAATTCACCCGGCGGCTCAATTGATTCGGGGCTGGCGATTTATGACACAATGCAGTATATCAAGCCTGATGTATCCACAATCTGTGTGGGCCTCGCCGCCAGCATGGGAGCCGTTTTATTGGCTTCGGGCACTACCGGCAAGAGATTTTCACTCCCCAACTCCAGGATTATGGTGCACCAGCCAATGGGTGGCGCTCAGGGCCAAGCGGTGGATATCGAAATACATGCCAGGGAAATTCTGCGCATGCGGGAGCAGTTGAATGTGATCCTGTCCAAACACACAGGCAAACCGGTGGAACAGATTTCCCGTGATACCGACCGAGATTACTTTATGTCGGCAGTGCAGGCCAGGGAGTACGGCTTAATTGACGGAGTGTTGGAGAAACGCCTGTAAGAATTTGCATCTCCTCTAGGAGGGAATTTTCAAATGTTTAAATTTAATGACGAAAAGGGCCAACTTAAATGCTCCTTTTGTGGAAAAACACAGGAGCAGGTGCGTAAACTTGTAGCGGGCCCCGGTGTCTACATCTGTGACGAGTGTATTGAGCTTTGTAATGAAATTATCGAGGAAGAGCTTTCCGAGGAGATGGAGCTTGATCTTGTCGAGCTGCCGAGACCTACTGAAATCAAGGAAATTTTGGATCAGTATGTAATCGGCCAGGATGAAGCAAAAAAATCGTTGGCGGTGGCCGTCTATAATCATTACAAGCGTATTAACACCGACCAGAAGCCGGATGAGATTGAAATTCAAAAGAGTAATATTGCTCTCATCGGCCCGACCGGTGTGGGCAAAACACTGCTTGCCCAGACGCTGGCCAGAATACTGAATGTGCCTTTTGCCATTGCCGATGCCACATCTCTGACTGAGGCCGGCTATGTGGGTGAGGATGTGGAGAACATCCTGCTTAAACTGATTCAGGCAGCTGACTACGATCTGGAAAAAGCTGAAAAAGGCATTGTTTATATCGACGAAGTTGATAAAATTGCCCGCAAGACTGATAATCCCTCAATCACCCGCGATGTATCCGGTGAGGGTGTGCAGCAGGCGCTGCTTAAAATCCTGGAAGGCACTGTGGCCAGTGTGCCGCCGCAAGGGGGCCGCAAGCACCCGCATCAGGAGTTCATGCAGATTGATACCACCAATATTTTGTTTATCTGCGGCGGAGCTTTTGACGGTCTGGAAAAAATTATTCAAAACCGCATTGGCAAAAAGGGAATTGGTTTTGGGGCGGAAATCCCAGGCAAACGCGATGTAAACATCGGCGATATACTGCGCCATGTGCTGCCTCAGGATCTCATGAGGTATGGACTTATCCCTGAATTTGTAGGCCGTGTGCCGGTGGTAGCCACACTGGATGCCCTCGACAAAGAGGCCCTGATCCGCATTCTGACTGAGCCCCGCAATGCATTAATAAAACAGTATCAGAAACTTTTCGAGATGGACGGTGTGACGCTGGAGTTTAAGGACGGCACACTGGGAATAATTGCCGAAGAGGCTATCCGGCGCAACACCGGCGCCCGGGGCCTGCGTGCCATCCTGGAGGGGATACTGCTTGATGTGATGTATGAGTTGCCCGCCCGGGATGATATCGGTAAGTGCATCATTACAAGGGATGTTATCCAGAAGCGTGACAAACCGATTCTGGTTACTGCTGACAAGCGGAAGAAAAAGAAAGAAGAAACTGCGTAACCGCCTTTTATCAGGCGGTTTTTTTTTTATGATACGGTTATACTAGTGTGGACAGGATGAAAAAAATAAGGGGGGAAGTTGATGTACAATCTGGCATCAATTATAGGATTTGTACAGATATTTTTCGCCATAGTGATTGGCCTTTACTTCTGGAACCTGCTGCGGTCACAGCAAACCAGCAAGGTTGCAGTAGATAAGGAATCGCGCAAGGAAATGGAGCAACTGCAGCGTATGCGCTCCATTGCACTCACCGAGCCGTTGTCGGAAAAAACGCGCCCCTCCACTTTTGCCGAGATAATTGGTCAGGACGATGGGTTAAAGTCTCTGAGGGCGGCTCTTTGCGGCCCTAACCCGCAGCATGTCATTCTTTATGGCCCACCTGGCGTAGGAAAGACTGCTGCAGCGCGCATTGTGCTGGAGGAGGCCAAGCGCTGCAAGCAGTCACCCTTCTGCGAAGAGGCTAAGTTTGTGGAGCTTGATGCCACAACTGCCCGCTTTGATGAGCGGGGGATTGCCGACCCGCTCATTGGGTCGGTCCATGACCCAATCTACCAGGGTGCCGGCCCCATGGGTATGGCGGGTATTCCACAGCCCAAGCCCGGCGCTGTGACAAGGGCGCACGGAGGAGTTCTTTTTATTGATGAAATAGGGGAACTTCATCCCACCCAGATGAATAAACTGTTAAAAGTGCTCGAAGACCGGAAGGTTTTGCTGGAGAGCGCCTACTACAACGCTGAGGATCGCAATGTGCCGGTCTATATCCATGAAGTTTTTCAGAATGGTTTTCCGGCTGATTTCAGATTGATTGGGGCCACCACACGCCTGCCGGATGAAATTCCACCCGCCATTCGCTCACGCTGCCAGGAAATATACTTTCGCGGCCTGCTGCAGGATGAAATAGAGAAAATTGCACAGAATGCCATTGGGCGTATTAGTTTTGGCATTGACGGTGAAGCGCTGGAGGCAATTAAAAAATACGCCACCAACGGGCGTGAGGCAGTGAATACAATACAGATAACTGCAGGCATTGCCATTAATGAAGGCAGGCGGCAGATTACACTGCAGGATGTGGAATGGGTGGTCAATTCCAGCCAGATGGCGCCGCGGCCGGAGAAAAAAATCCCTGATTGTCCGCAGGTTGGCTATGTTAACGGGCTTGCCGTTTATGGGCCGAATATGGGCACGCTGATTGAAATTGAAGTAGCGGCACACCCTGCGTCGCCGGGACTGGGGCGCCTGCAGCTAACCGGTGTTGTGGAAGAAGAAGAGATGGGCAATCACAGGCGCACAGTACGCCGTAAAAGCATGGCCAAAGGGTCCGTTGAGAATGTGCTTACAGTGGTGCAGGACTATCTGGATGTACGGCCGTGCGACTTTGATATCCATATTAATTTCCCCGGAGGCGTCCCCATCGACGGGCCTTCGGCCGGTATTTCAGTAGCGTGTGCCATCTATTCCGCACTCACAAAAATCCCTGTCATTAATACTGTGGCTATGACAGGTGAAATTTCTGTCCGCGGTTTTGTCAGGCCAATTGGAGGCGTGGTGTGCAAGGTTGAAGCCGCCCGTCAGGCCGGTGTCAAGAGAGTTCTTATCCCCAGGGAAAACTGGCAGCAGGCCTTTGGGCATCTCACCGACATAGAGGTGATACCTGTTGACACATTACAAGATGTCCTGGACGCCGCCCTGGTTAACGGGGGAAAAGCGTCCCTGCCCGGGCCGGCAAGGGTACTGAGCGCCGCTTCTTCTGTCTAAGCCCCGTCCCGTTTGCGGCGGGGCTTTCAACTTGCCAAAAATTTTTAAGCAGGAAACAGCATCTGTTTCACGAATATATATGTGTTATATAAATTAGAAATGAACGGGGGGTCCCCATGCCCGAGAAATCACAAATCCTGCCCCTGCTCCCTTTAAGGGGGATACTCGTCTTTCCCAATATGGTCCTGCACCTTGATGTGGGCAGGGAAAGGTCAGTCAATGCTCTTGAGCAGGCCATGGTGGAAGATAATAAAATACTGCTGGTTGCACAAAAAGAAGCACGTGTCGACGAACCCACTCCGGAAGATATTTATGCCATGGGCACAATTGCGCAGGTTAAACAGATGCTTAAGCTGCCTGGAGGGACAATCCGTGTCCTGGTTGAAGGCCTAAGCCGTGCGCGTGTTAATAATTTTGCTGCCCTTGAGCCTTATTTTCAGGTCGAAGTGGAAGAGGTTCCGGAGGACGATTTTAAAAACGTGGAAATCGAGGCGCTGATGCGCAGCGTCCTCTACCAGTTTGAGCAGTATATCAAGCTGAGCAAAAAGATTCCGCCTGAGACGCTGGTTACTGTGTCTTCCATTGAAGAGCCGGGCCGCCTCGCCGATATTATCGCTTCCCACCTGACGCTTAAGGTCCCGCAAAAGCAGGAAATTCTTGAGGCTACCCCGGCAAAGGGACGCCTTGAAAAATTAAATGAGATATTGGGCCACGAGATGGAGATCCTGGAGATTGAGCGCAAGATAAATCTGCGCGTGCGCAAGCAGATGGAACGTACACAAAAGGAATACTACCTGCGCGAACAGATGAAGGCCATCCAGAAAGAACTGGGCGAGAAGGATGAAAGGATGGCTGAGGCAGACGAATACAGGGAAAAAATTGCTGAGGCAGCTCTTCCCGCGGAGGTGGAGGAAAAAGCGCTCAAAGAAGTAGAGCGCCTGGAAAAAATGCCCCCCGCCGCCGCGGAGGGGGTAGTTATCCGCAACTACCTGGATTGGATTTTGGCCCTGCCCTGGTCCATGCAGACCCAAGACAGGCTGGATTTGATAAGGGCCGAAGAAATACTGGATGAGGACCATTACGGCCTCAGGAAAGTAAAAGAAAGGATTACCGAATATCTGGCGGTGCGCCAACTGGCCCAGAAGCTAAAAGGCCCCATACTCTGCCTTGTCGGACCGCCCGGAGTAGGTAAAACTTCACTGGCCAAATCAATTGCCAGGGCCCTGGAGCGCAATTTTGTCCGCATGTCGCTTGGCGGCGTGCGCGATGAAGCTGAAATCCGCGGGCACAGGCGCACATACGTGGGCGCCATGCCCGGGCGAATCATTCAGGCCATGCGCCAGGCCAAGTCGCAAAATCCTGTTTTTCTGCTTGATGAAATCGACAAAATGTCCACTGATTTCAGAGGCGATCCGTCAGCAGCTTTGCTTGAGGTGCTTGACCCGGAGCAAAACAATTCTTTTTCCGATCACTACATGGAAATCCCCTTTGATATGTCCCATGTGATGTTCATTACAACTGCAAATACTCTCTACAATATTCCCCAGCCGCTCATAGACAGAATGGAAACTATTTATATTCCCGGTTACACTGAAGAAGAAAAAGTTAAAATAGCCGAACGCTATCTCCTGCCCAAACAACTAAAAGAGCATGGTTTAAGCAGCAGCACACTGGTAGTATCCGAAAATACGCTGCGTAAAATCATCCGCCAGTATACCCGGGAAGCCGGGGTGCGCAACCTGGAAAGAAAGATTGCTTCCATCTGCCGCAAGACTGCCAAAGAAGTGGTACGGGACAAGAAAAAATACTCTGCAGTCACAGTACAGAGCGTAAATAAATATCTTGGTATTCCAAGCTTCCGCTATGGCCTCGCCGAAAAAGAGGATGAGGTGGGAGTTGCCACAGGGCTTGCCTGGACCGAGACCGGTGGAGATACGCTGGTGATTGAAGTTACTCTCATGAAAGGAAAAGGTAAGCTGCTCCTCACCGGAAAGCTGGGTGAGGTCATGCGTGAGTCAGCCCAGGCCGGCCTGTCGTATATCAGGACGCGTGCCAAATCCCTGGGGATCAATGAAAACTTCCATGAAGAGTATGATATTCATATCCACATCCCCGAAGGCGCCATCCCCAAGGACGGTCCTTCTGCGGGCATTACCATGGCCTGTGCCCTTATTTCCGCGCTGACACAGCGTGCTTCAAAGAGGACTGTGGCCATGACAGGAGAGATTACACTGCGCGGGCGTGTGCTTCCCATTGGCGGTGTTAAAGAAAAAGTACTGGCAGCCCACCGCGCCGGTATCAAAACGATCATTCTGCCTGCCGACAACAAAAAAGATGTTCCTGATATCCCCGAAAATGTGCGCCGCAAGCTGGAGTTTGTGCACGTGGAACACATGGACCAGGTGCTGGTGCATGCGTTGGCGAAAGAACAAAAATGAAAATAATTTCCGCGGACTATACTGCCAGTGCTGTCAAACAAGAACAGTTTCCAAAAATTGAACTGCCTGAATTCGCTTTTGTCGGGCGTTCCAATGTGGGTAAATCAACGCTCTTAAACTCGCTGCTCAACAGAAAAAAACTTGCCCACACCAGTTCCACCCCCGGCAAAACGCGCACCATCAATTTTTTTCTCATCAATAATTCTTTCTATTTTGTGGACCTTCCCGGCTACGGTTATGCCCGTGTTTCCATGGAGATGAAGAAGAGTTGGGGTATTTTTGCTGAATCTTATCTCCGTGAACGTGAGACACTGAAGTTGATTATTATGCTTGTTGATATTCGCCACCCTCCTACAGACCAGGACAGAGACATGTATGAGTGGCTGATACACTTTGACCTCCCCACTGTTATCGTTGCCACCAAGACCGACAAGATATCGCGCAGTAAAAGGCAGCTCCATGTTGACCAGATCAGGAAAGGCCTGGGGCTTGGCCCGCAGGGTCCGGTGATTCTCTATTCCGCGGAAACAGGAGAGGGAAAAGAAGAAGTCTGGCGGCGGATTGTTCAATATCTTTAAAAGCTTTAAAAAACGGGCAGGCAAAGGCCTGCCCGTCTCTTTGCAGGCTTGCTCCTTGACATAGTTAACCGCTTTAGATATATTTTAGAAAAGATAGAGAAATGTAGCTGCTCAGCAAGGTTTAGTAAGGAGGACTTTTGTGATGACAGAGAAAAATCTGGCGCCGGTTTACTCCCCCGGCGAAGTGGAAGACAAAATATACAGCACGTGGCTGGAGCACGGTTTTTTCCGGGCTCCCGGCGACCCTGACAAAGAGACTTTTACCATAGTCATTCCTCCTCCCAATGTGACAGGAACACTGCACATGGGACATGCCCTGGACAACACCATCCAGGACATTTTAATCCGTCGCAGACGCATGCAGGGTTTTGATACACTGTGGTTGCCGGGTACAGACCATGCAGGTATTGCCACCCAGATAAAAGTTGAGGAGCACCTGGCCGACGAAGGGGTCAATCGACATGATTTGGGACGCGAGAAATTTTTGGAGCGTGTCTGGGAGTGGAAAGAAGAATACCACTCCCGTATAGTCAGACAGCTGCAGAAACTTGGTGTTTCCTGTGACTGGTCAAGGGAGCGTTTTACCATGGATGAAGGTTGCTCGCGCGCAGTGCGCGAGGTCTTTGTCTCTCTGTTTGAGAAAGGGCTTATTTATCGCGGAGACTACATTATTAACTGGTGCCCGCGCTGCCATACCGCTCTTTCAGACATTGAAGTGGAGCATGAGGATAAGGAAGGAACTCTGACCTTTATCAGCTATCCCGTCATTGACGGGGATGGACAAATTATCGTGGCCACAACACGTCCCGAGACAATGCTTGGTGATACCGCCGTGGCTGTCCACCCGCAGGATTCACGCTACAGCCACTTAATCGGAAAATTTGTGCTGCTGCCGCTGATGGAGCGGAGGATACCCGTGGTGGCCGACGATTATGTTGACCCTGCCTTTGGCAGCGGCGCTGTTAAAATCACGCCCGCCCACGACACCAACGACTTTGCAGTGGCCGAGAGGCACAATTTGCCGTCTGTAGCAGTAATTGCAGATGACGGGACAATGACTGCCCAGGCGGGCAAATACGCGGGACTTGACCGCTACGACGCACGCCGGGCCGTGGTGGAAGACCTGGAGGCGGCCGGCCTGATTTTAAAAGTGGAAGAACATACCCATGCCGTCGGGCACTGCCAGCGCTGCCGCACTGCCATCGAGCCGCTTCTTTCCAAACAGTGGTTTGTGCGTATGAAACCGCTTGCCGAGCCGGCCATTCTAAATGTTAAAAACGGAAAGACCAGCTTTGTACCTGAACGCTTCACCAGGGTTTACCTGGGCTGGATGGAAAACATCCGAGACTGGTGCATCTCGCGTCAAATCTGGTGGGGACACCGGATTCCCGCCTGGTACTGCGGTTGCGGGGAGATGCTTGTGCTGCGTGAAGACCCGCAAAGCTGCCCGCGCTGCGGCAGCACTGAATTTGTCCAGGACCCGGATGTGCTGGATACATGGTTTTCCTCAGCCCTGTGGCCCTTTTCCACTCTGGGTTGGCCCGATGCGACGTTTGACCTTGCCCATTTTTATCCCACCGATGTGCTTGTCACCGGCTATGATATTATCTTTTTCTGGGTAGCGCGCATGATTTTTATGGGGCTTGAATTCATGAAAGACATCCCTTTTCATACCGTTTATATTCACGGGCTGGTACGCGATTCCCTGGGAAGAAAGATGAGCAAATCGCTGGGCAATGGTGTGGACCCGCTGGAGGTAATCAATGAGTTTGGCGCGGACACCCTTCGCTTCACACTGGTTACCGGCCAGGCGCCCGGCAATGACCTGCGCTTCCGCCAGGAAAATGTGGAAAGCAGCCGCAACTTTGCCAACAAAATCTGGAATGCCTCCCGTTTTGTGCTCATGAATTTAGGGGATTTCCACGTAGACCAGATCGACCTGTCGGGAGAACTGAGCGATGCGGATGCCTGGATTTTACACCGCTATAATCAGACGGTGCGTGAAGTAAACAGGCTGCTTGACAGTTATGAACTGGGACAGGCCGCACGCACCATTTATGAGTTCCTGTGGAGCGATTTTTGCGATTGGTATGTGGAGATGGCCAAAATCACACTTTACAACAAGAGCGAAGACGCAGGCAGGGATAAGGTCCGCTCAACGCTGACCTATGTCCTGGACAGGACGCTGCGCCTGCTCCACCCGTACATGCCTTTTATTACCGAGGAAATATGGCAGCAACTTCCGCACAGCGGTGAGACTGTCATGCTCTCGCCCTGGCCTGTCTACGACGAGTCACTGGATTACCCGCAGTCTTACGCACGTATGAGTTTGGTTATGGAAGTAACACGAACTGTCCGTTATTTACGCAGCGAGGTGCAGCTGCCGCCGTCAAAGAAAGTAAATGTTGTGCTCCATGCTGCCGGGGATGATGATTATCAGGCGCTCACAAGCGGCGTGGAAACACTCAAAAAGCTTGCTTTCATCGAGGAGGCGCAAATTGTCAGGGAGCTCGCTGCAAAGCCCCGCCAGTCGCTGACTGCCGTCGTGGGCGGAGTTGACATCTACCTGCCGCTCGTTGGCCTTATCGACCTGCCGGCGGAGGAGCAGCGGCTTAAAAAAGAGCTGCAAAGCCTCGAGTCTGAACTTGGCCGCTGTTCATCCAAGCTGGCTAATGCCGGCTTCCTGGCCAAAGCACCGGAAGAAGTAATTGCTGCTGAACGCGACAAGGTGGAAGATTACCGACAGCGCCGCCACAAGGTCCTAACCCGCCTGCAAGACTTAGAGTTGGCTTAAGGAGTGCTTTTGCTTGAACTACCATGAAGCGCTTAACTGGATTCACAGTCTTTACCGTTTCGGCTCCAATCAGGGCTTGGAAAGAATCGAAAGAATTCTGGCAGAGCTTGGCAACCCGCACCTCAGGCTGCATACCGTCCACATTGCCGGCACCAACGGCAAGGGCTCAACTGCCGTTATGCTTGCTGCCATGCTGGAAGCGCAGGGCTTTCGCACCGGCCTTTACACGTCACCATATCTGGAGTCCTTTAACAACCGCATGGCAATAAACGGGCGCGATATAAACGAGTCAGAACTGGTGCGGCAGGTGGAACTGCTGAGGCCCCTGACTGAGAAAGTGGGTCGGGGCGGCTTGGGAGACCCCACCGAGTTTGAGGTTGTCACAGCACTTGCTTTTAACTACTTTGCGGGGCAGGACCCCGATTGGGTAATAGTGGAGGTGGGACTGGGCGGGCGCCTTGACGCCACCAACGTCCTTTCACCAAAGGTATGTGTAATTACAAATATAGGGCTTGAACACACTCAGGTCCTGGGGGACACCGTTGCAAAGATTGCCGGCGAAAAAGCAGGCATCATCAAGCAGGGAGTGCCCGTGGTCACTGCCGCCGAGAAGCCGGAAGCGCTTGCTGTAATCAGCGAAATTGCCGCCCGGCGCAATGCGCCCCTGACTGTTATCGACAGGGATATAGCTTACAGTTACGGTGCTGCCTCACTGGACGGCCAATCTTTTTCTTACAAAAGCCAAAACCGCAGCCTTGAGAACTTAAAAATCGGGCTGCTGGGCAGGCACCAGGTAAAAAACGCCGTCACCGCGCTTGCCGCCAGAGAATTAATGCCGGGCATCCCTTTTCATGAAAGTGCGGTGCGCCTGGGCCTTTCTTCAGCACGCTGGCCCGGCCGCCTTGAAGTTTTTTCCCGTGAGCCGCTTGTCATTGTTGACGGCGCTCATAATGCTGACGGTATCATCGCCCTGCGCGAGGCGCTGCGTGAACTGCTGGGGCAGCGGAGGCTGCATCTAGTGCTGGGAATCCTCGGCGACAAGGCGGTGGAGGAGATAATCGGCCTGATTGCACCCCTTGCCACAGCTTCACTGGTGATTACCAAACCCGACAACCCCCGTGCGGCGGATCCGTACAGAGTAGCTGAGTTTGCCACCCGGCATACAAATGCCGCCATAGATATAATACCAGGTGTGGCAGATGCTGTGACGCTTACTGTGGGGAAAGCTGCTGCCAATGATGCAGTTTGTATCTCCGGCTCACTCTATACAATCAGCGAGGCCAGGGCGGCACTTAAAAAACTGCTATAAATGCGCAGAATGCGGCAGGGGCTCTCCCTGCCGCATTTTTAGTGCTCCCTGACTTATGCTTTTTGACGTACGCGTTAACCTTTCTAAAAAATATTTTAATTTGAAATATTTTTCACATGAGGGCAGGGGATTACCCTGCCCCTGTGGAATATTTCTTATGGTTTTAAGTAAAATTCAATAGGGTAAACACCAGTTGTCTGTCCGCCCCAATGAGAAAACACGGGAGGGTTGCTTATTATTTAATTTTTTTGAATAAAAATGAAAAAAAGTTTTAAGAATGAGAATAGCAAAATATTAAAAGAACAATAAGGCAGGATTCGCACATGATTTCTCGAATACCTCAATGTTAGGTCAAAAAACTTACGATTCTCTTCAAAAAGGGGTGAATGAAGCATATGAGTTTTAAAACGTTTAAAGGCGGCATCCATCCGGGACACTTTAAAAGAGCAACAGAGGGCAAGCCCACAGTGCCGGCCCGGCCGCCTGCAACAGTGGTTATCCCCCTGGCCCAACATATAGGTGCGCCGTGTGAGCCGCTGGTAGCGGTCGGCGATGAAGTGAAAATGGGCCAAAAGATTGGCGACAGTAAGGGATTTGTCTCCGCGCCTGTCCACTCCAGTGTTTCAGGCAAGGTGATTCAAATCGGCATGTGCAACCACGTGCTGGGCCGGCCTGTCCAGGCTGTTTATATTGAGTCGGACGGACAGGATACCTGGCATGAGGATATTAAGCCTAATCCAAACTATGAAGAACTCAGTGACGGTGAATTGAAAAAGATTATTCGTGAAGCAGGTATTGTGGGTATGGGAGGCGCCACTTTTCCCACCCATGTTAAACTGTCACCGCCTCCGGATAAAAAAATTGAATTTGTAATTGTCAATGCGGCAGAATGTGAACCATATCTCACCTCCGACCACCGGGCAATGCTTGAAAGCCCTGACGATATAGTAATAGGCCTTAAACTGGTGATGAAGGCGGTTAATGCACCTAAAGGCTATATAGGCATTGAGGATAATAAACCGGATGCAGTGGAAGCTATGAAAAAAGCGGCTGCAGGCGAGGCTAATATAGAGGTGCATGCCCTCCATACCAAATACCCCCAGGGCGCGGAAAAGCAGCTGATTAACGTCTTCACCGGCAGGGAAGTCCCCTCAGGCGGGTTGCCCATGGATGTGAGCTGTGTGGTGCAGAATGTGGGTACATGTATTGCTGTTTCAGAGGCTGTGCGGCTCGGCAGGCCTTTGATTGAGCGTATTGTCACAATCACCGGTTCAGGTATTAATGAGCCTAAAAATATGCGTGTCCGTGTAGGCACCATGATCAGTGAAGTTATAGAGCAATGCGGCGGTTTTAAGGAAAACATCCGCAAGATGATCCTTGGCGGCCCCATGATGGGGCTTGCGCAACCCAGTGCTGACCTGCCGGTCATCAAGGGTACATCGGGAATACTTTGCCTGACTGATGCTGAAGTAAAAATACACGAGATCAAGCCGTGCATTAAATGCGCCAAATGCTCAGATGTCTGCCCCGTCAGCATTATGCCGCTCTTTATTGGTGGCGCAGTGGAGCATGGTTTATACGAAAAAGCAGAAGCATTTAACGCCATGGACTGTATAGAGTGCGGCTGCTGCACTTATGTCTGCCCGGCTAAGCGGCCGCTGGTACAGTGGATTCGTATGGCCAAGGGCGATATTGCAGCAAAACGCAGAAAGTAACGTGACGCAAAGGAGGGATAACTGATGGAAGTTAAACTGGTTGTTTCATCGTCGCCTCACCTGCGGACTCCTGAGTCAATACAGAGCGTGATGAGCGATGTACTTTTGGCCTTATTCCCCGCTGCTATTGCCGGGGTGATCTTTTTCGGCTACCAGGCTCTTCTGACAATGGTTCTTTGTATGCTGGCAGCCATGGTTACCGAAGCTGTTATTTTAAGAGATAAAAACATCCTCGGCGATGGCAGTGCCGCTGTGACTGGCCTGCTGTTGGCGATGGTTCTGCCCCCGGCGCCTCCCTGGTGGCTGCCTGTAATAGGCGGCGTGGTGGCCATTACCATAGGAAAACAGGTGTTCGGCGGCATTGGCAATAATATCTTCAATCCGGCGCTGGTGGCGCGCGCTATCTTAATGGTTTCCTGGGCTGCACATATGACAGGATGGCTGAGCCCTCTCGATCTGACTACGGCGGCCACACCTTTGCCCCTGGCAGCCAAAGGTGTTCAGACCGGGTTTGTCAGCTTATTTTTTGGAACTGTGCCCGGCAGTATCGGTGAAACGAGTGCTTTTGCCCTGCTGCTTGGCGCTGCCTGGCTCTTTTATAAAGGACATATTGACTGGCGCATACCCGGTGGTTACCTTGGCACTGTATTTATCATGGGTGTCTTTCTGGCAGGAAGCGGCTCTCTGACGGCCATGGTTTCAGCCGGACTATTTCATGTTCTTGCCGGCGGCGTGATGCTTGGCGCCCTTTTTATGGCCACAGACATGGTCACATCTCCTGTTACCGCACGCGGCAAGCTGATTTTTGGTGTGGGCTGTGGTTTGATAACCATGCTTGTCCGGCTCTACGGTATATACCCCGAAGGCGTTACTTTTGCTATCCTGCTTATGAATGCTGTGACACCGCTGATTGACAGCGCCACTCTACCCAGGAAGTTTGGGGAGGTGACTAAATAATGAGAGAAATAACCAGGCTCGCTTTGACGCTGATGATAATCTCCGCTGTGGCGGCAGGCGCGCTCGCCATCACCAACGCCCGTACCTCTGAGATTATTGCAAAAAGGCTGGAGCAGGAAAGAATCGAGCAGATGCAGTCGCTTTTCCCTGCTGTGGATGAAGTTAAACCCAGGGAGGTGGATGGGAGGACAGCCACTGTGGGCTACGCCGGCGGGAAACTGACCGGTGTGGTGTATGAAGGACGCACAGGGGGTTATGGCGGTACCATCATCTTTACTCTGGCCGTGGACGCCGATGGAAAAATAGTTGACTTGCAAATAAACGATCACTCAGAGACACCTGGCCTTGGCTCAAAGATCACCGAGGATGGTTTCCGCAAACAGTTTGTAGGGAAAACGGCCGATGATGCTTTTGCCGTCGGTAAGGATATAGACAGTATCAGCGGCGCCACCGTGTCTGCCCGGGCCATGGCCTCGGGTGTTAAACAAGAGCTGCAGGAAATCATGGATATCTTTATTGCCGGAGGTAAGTGAAATGAATATAATGCGTGACTTTACCAAAGGTATTGTCAAAGAAAATGCTGTCTTCCGGTTAGTGCTGGGCATGTGCCCCACGCTGGCTGTTACATCACTGGCTACCAATGGATTAGGCATGGGCCTTTCCACCACGGCAGTGCTGGTATTCTCCAATCTTTTCATCGCTGTGCTGAGGGATTTAATTCCAAGCCGAATCAGGATTCCCTGCTTTATTGTGGTCATTGCCACTTTTGTGACCATGGTTGACATGCTGCTCAAGGCCTACCAGCCCGGGCTTCATTCACAACTTGGAATATTTGTGCCGCTGATTGTAGTGAACTGCGTTATTTTAGGGCGCGCCGAAGCATTTGCCTCCAAGAATCCAGTTGTTAACTCAGTGGCTGACGGCCTTGGCATCGGCCTTGGCTTCACACTTTCCCTGACAATCCTGGGGGCGGTACGTGAAATACTCAGCGCCGGCACTATCTTTGGGCGCAATCTCCTTGGTTTTGGCTACCAGCCCTTTCAGGTCTTTGCTTTTCCGCCCGGCGCATTTCTTGCGCTTGGCCTGCTGATGGCTCTGGTAAATATGCTGTCTAAAAAATTTAAACTGGAGTAAGGGGGGGATAACCCATGCAGAACATTATAATAATTATCTTCGGCGCCATTTTTATCAACAATTTTGTGCTCTCGCGTTTTCTTGGCATCTGCCCGTTTCTTGGCGTTTCAAAGAGAACCGAGACATCCCTGGGTATGGGCATGGCCGTTATCTTTGTTATGGCCATGACGGCTCTGGTTACCTGGCCGATTGAACATTTCCTGCTTGTGCCCAGAGACCTTGAGTACCTGCGTACAATAGTCTTTATCCTGGTAATTGCAACGCTTGTCCAGTTTGTGGAAATGGTAATCCGTAAAATAAGCCCGGCTCTCTACCAGGCGCTCGGGATTTTCCTGCCGCTTATTACTACCAACTGTGCCGTGCTTGGTGTGGCTCTCCTGAACATCCAGATTGGCTATAGCCTGTTTGAGGCTGTTATCTTTAGCGTAGCCGCAGCGGTAGGCTTTACTCTGGCCCTGGTCATCATGGCCGGAATCAGGGAACGCCTGGAGCTTGCTTTTATTCCAAAACATTTCAGTGGAGTAGCTCTACCTCTCATTATTGCCGGAATCCTGTCCATTGCTTTTATGGGATTCCAGGGCATGATGCAGTAGGCAAGGAGGAGAAGAACACATGTTAGCTGTTGCTATTATCAGCCTGGGGGGACTGGGGATTATTTTCGGGGCTCTGCTGGCCTATGCGTCGCAGAAGTTTGCCGTGGAAGTGGACCCCAGGATTGAAATGGTTCAGGAGGCCTTAGTTGGTGCTAACTGCGGCGCCTGCGGTTATCCCGGATGCGCCAAGTTTGCCGAAGAAGTAGTGGCAGGCAATGCGCCTGTGAGCGGGTGTACGCCTGGAGGTTCTGCTACCGCAGCTAAAATTGCGGAGCTGCTGGGGCAGGAGACACCTGCCGCAGAGGCGAGAATTGTGGCGCAGCCGGTCTGCCTCGGTGGTTGCAGCGTGGCCAAAGATAAATCAGTCTACGATGGCTACAGGGACTGCAAAGCGGTATTAATGTTTGGTGGAGGCAACAAGGCTTGCCAGTATGGATGCCTGGGGCTTGGCACCTGTGCCCGCGTCTGTCCTTTCGACGCCATTACCATGAGTGAGGACGGACTGCCGATTGTGGATATTGACAAGTGCACAGGCTGTGCAAAATGTAAGAATGCCTGTCCTCGCCAGGTTATTGATATGGTTAATGCTAAAACTTATCACTATGTGCGCTGCAAGTCACAGGATAAAGGAAAGCAGGTCCGGTCGGTCTGCGAGCGAGGCTGTATTGCCTGCGGCATTTGCGTTAAGAATTGCCCTGAGAACGCGATCCGCATGGAAAACAACCTGGCAGTTATTGACAGCTATATATGCACCAATTGCGGAAAGTGCGTGGAATCCTGCCCGCGAAATACCATAGCTTAATAAAAGCGGTGCGGAAGGCCTTCCGCACCGCTTTTATGAGTGTCTGAGATGTGTGTTTTTCGTTGACAATTGATGTCGAGGGGTGTAAACTAAAACCGTTGCAATTCTAAGCAAATTGATGGAGTTGTGTTCTTTGGATAAGCTTACTCATATAAATACTGAGGGCCGTGCCCGAATGGTTGATGTCTCGGACAAGGAAGTTACAAAACGCACAGCTGTGGCCAGGGGCCAGGTAACTATGGCGCCCGGGACACTGAAGCGGATTGTCCTTGGCTCAGTTGCCAAAGGTGATGTGCTGGCTGTGGCGCAGGTGGCGGGAATTATGGCCGCAAAGCAGACTTGGCAGCTGGTGCCTATGTGCCATCCTCTGCTTCTTACAGGTGTGGAGCTCGAATTCTTGCCGGATCAGGGACGGAATATTCTGGAGATTGAGGCCAGAGTCAGTACGACCGGTAAAACAGGCGCGGAAATGGAAGCTCTTACTGCGGTGTCTGCTGCTGCGCTTACAGTGTATGATATGTGTAAAGCAATTGACAAAGAAATGGTAATCGGCAGCATCCGGCTGATTGAAAAGACAGGTGGAAAATCGGGCCACTATCAAAGAAAAGATAAGGAGAGCAGCTATGAACAAGAGTAAATACGGGATAACCTTCTGGGGTACGGCCTGTATCCTCTTTCTTTTCTGGCTTTTGATTACCTGGCGGCTTCACTGGCAGCACCTTCTTGTCGGCGCTCTCTGTGCCATAGGTGTGGCCATGTTTAACAGGGATATTTTGCTGCTCAAGTCTGAGAGGCCCCTTTACCTGCGCACCACCATTATAAAGTGGGTTGTTTATCTTTATCACCTTATAGTTGCCATTTTTAAATCAAACTGGGATGTGGCGAAAATAGTGCTGCGCCGTGATATGGGGATTTCGCCCTGCTTTGTCAAATTCAGCACAAAAATTAATAAGCCTTTATACAGGGTGATCCTGGGCAATTCCATCACTCTTACGCCGGGAACCCTTACAGTTGAGCTGGAGGAAGACTTTTATATTGTCCACTGTATAACGCGGGCCAATGCCGAGGATGTGGCGGATTGGGACATGACACGCAGGCTCGTGGAAATTGAGGAGGTGGAGTCCGGTGCCGCTTGAAGAGATTGCTTTGATTGTGACAGCTATTATATTGATGACAGCAACATTTATGTGCCTTTACCGTGCTTACGTCGGCCCCACCGCTGCTGACAGAATTGTTTCCATCAACGTGATCGGGACCAAGACAGTGGTTATTATTGCCCTGGTATCACTTGTTTTTCACCAGGAGTTTTTCCTGGATGTTGCCATGGTATATGCACTGATAAGCTTTATTGCCACAATCGGGGTGGCCAAATATCTTGAGACAGGCGCCCTGGAGTAAGGAGGAAGGACATGGCTTTTATTATTATCCCCATTCTTACTGCCGGAATCTTTTTTTTCATGATCGGCGTCATCGGCCTGCTCAGGCTCCCTGATGCATACTCTCGCATGCATGCCACCACTAAATGCGATACTCTGGGTGCGGGGCTTATTCTTTTTGCTCTTGCACTTTATGCGCTCTATACCGGATTTCCTGCTACCAGCATTAAACTGATACTGCTCATTATTTTTGTCTGGGTGACAAATCCCACTTCCGCCCATGTTATCGCCCGGGCTGCTTACCGCAGCAATGACGCGCCCTTATGCGAGGGCTCCTTCAGCATGGACAAGACAGAAGGTGGTGCAAAATCTTGACTTATGTGCTGCAGTACCTGTTGCTTATCTTTATGGTTTTGTGTGCCATCGCTGTGGCCCGTACGCGCGATCTTTTGGCGGCAGTGATTATTTTTGCAGCCTACAGCCTGATTATGGCTGTTCTCTGGCAGTTATTAGCTGCGCCGGATATTGCTATCACGGAGGCTGCTCTTGGTGCCGGAGTTACCACGCTGCTGCTTGTGGCCGCCATCAGTAAGACAAGGAGGCAGGAGTAATGAGAAAACTGCTGGTATTTATCTTCCTGGCTGTAATCATGGTTGCTCTTGTGGCTACCGTACTGGAAATGCCTACCTTCGGCGAGCCGGGCAACCCAACCAATAACGAGGTTTCTGAGCGTTATATCGAAAAAAGTATCGAGGAAACCGGAGCACTTAATGTCATTGCCAGTATTATTACTGACTACCGTGCTTTTGATACCCTGGGCGAAGCTACGGTTCTGTTTGTGGCCATCGCTGCAGCTCTCTCCACTATTAAAGCGCATTCCCACTGACATGTGAAAGTGAAAGCTTTAGTGAGGTGAACCACATTGGAAGACATTATTGTCCGCTATATCAGCCGCATGCTTGTACCGTTTGTCCAGCTCTACGGGTTGTATGTAATCCTTCACGGCCACCTCTCACCCGGAGGCGGCTTCTCCGGCGGTGCTGTTGTCGCCTCCAGCATGATCCTCTACGCACTCGCTTTTAACCTGGCTGAAGGCACAAAAAAACTTTCTCATGATGCTTCTTCAGTGTTGGAGAGCGGCGGGGCGCTTATTTTTGCCGGCATGGGCCTCTTTGCTATTTTACTTGGCACAAATTTCCTTGGCAACAGAGTAGCGGGCTTTCCGCTTGGCACTCCGGGAAATTTGTTCAGCAGCGGAGCTATCATGGTTATTACCGCCGGCGTGGGCATAAAAGTGGCCAGTACCATGATTACTTTATTTTACACCTTGATTGAGGGAGAGGGGCATGGCCATGATTGAAATGCTGCTTCGCCTGCACCAAAACAGCTTCTATTTCTTTGCCATTATTCTTTTTGTTATCGGTTTTCATACCATGCTTACACACAATAACCTGATAAAAAAGATTATAGGTATGAATATCATGGACACTTCGATCTTTCTCTTTTTTGTCGCCATCGGTTATGTGCGCGGTGGCAGGGCGCCCATACTTGAGCCAGGGGTGTCTCATACCTATATAAACCCTCTCCCTTCGGCGCTGATTCTGACAGGAATAGTTGTTGCGGTCAGCGTTACCGCCTACGCTCTTAGCCTGATAATCAAGCTTTACCAACACTATGGCACTATTGATGCTGAAGAAATTATGCGTATCAGGGGAGGGGAATCCCTGTGAGTTCAACTCACCTTCCGGTCCTGGTAGTGGTTGTACCGCTCTTTTTTGCCTATCTGATGCCTCTTTTTGCCCGCTGGCGCAAAAAATGGTGCTTGCCGGTAACATTGGGTGCTATTACATTTTCGCTCTTTTCTTCCCTATATATGGCGCAACAGGTGATGGCAAGCGGGCCCTTTCACTATCGTATGGGCGATTGGCCCCCTCCTTGGGGAATTGAGTTTTATATCGACCACCTGGCTGTATTTATGGGGA
Source organism: Dethiobacter sp. (assembly GCA_018335875.1). Lineage (GTDB taxonomy): Bacteria > Bacillota > Dethiobacteria > Dethiobacterales > Dethiobacteraceae > JAGXRN01. The sequence continues at coordinate 49,620 of JAGXRN010000053.1, read as the reverse complement.
TTACACTCACGGGTGTTGGTTTACTCATAATTATATACGGCTCAAAAGACCTGCTGCACGAGATCAAAGAAAGCCTGATGGGCTGGTATTACACGCTCTATCTGCTGCTGATGGCGTCCATGCTTGGAATGGCTTTTACCAATGATTTTTTTAATCTTTTTGTCTTTATTGAAATCTGTGCCATCGCATCTTGTGCTATAATATCTATAAAAGATAAAAGAGAGTGTATCGAGGCTGCTTTTAAATACCTGGTGCTGTCTGCGGTGGGCTCGGGCTGCATACTGCTTGCAATTGCCATGGTCTACATGATCACAGGCCACCTTAACTTTAATTTTGTGGCTGAAGGGCTGCAAACGGCAATGTCTGTCTACCCCAAGAATATCCTGGTTGCGTTGGCGCTCCTGATGGTGGGGCTTGGCGTAAAAGCCGCGCTCTTCCCGCTCCATGTCTGGTTGCCTGACGCCCATTCCTCGGCGCCATCCCCGTCTTCGGCTGTATTGTCGGGCTTGGTGATTAAAATATATGCTGTGGCCATGATCAAGCTTCTCTACAGGGTTTTTCCAGCTGATTTTGTCGGCATGATACCGGTAATGAACATGCTGCTGTGGATGGCTACATTTGCTATTATTGTAGGCTCCATGTTTGCCATTGTGCAGGAAGACATTAAGAAGATGCTGGCATATTCCAGCATCGCTCAGATCGGTTATGTTTTCCTCGGTGTGGGACTGATGAGCCAGAATGGCCTGATTGGCGGCATCCTGCACATTATAAACCACGCCATGATGAAATCCATGCTTTTTCTTGCCGCCGGCGCCTTTATCTATGCCACCGGTGTACGCAAATTAAGCGACTTAAAAGGAATCGGCCACACCATGCCAGTTGCTGCCACTGCCTTTACTATCGGCTCTATGGCCATGGTTGGCATCCCCGCAACAAACGGATTTATTTCCAAGTGGTACCTGGCACTGGGCACCCTTGATGCCAACAAGCCGTTGTTTGCGGCTGTTATCCTGGTCAGCAGCCTGTTAAACGGAGTATACTACCTGCCAATCATAGTAAATGCTTTTTTTGCCAAGCCTGAGGGAAGAGTGGCGGAGCCTGAGCGCCTGCCCGTACAGATGACTGTACCGCTCGTGGTGCTTGGCTTTGGCTGCCTGTTTTTTGGCGTTTTCCCCTCTCGCCTTGTCGAGTTGGTTACCAGGGCGGCCCAGGTTCTTAGGGGATTTTAACTAATAAACTTCATGAATAAACATCTTGAGGAGTAAGCAAAAACTAGCAAAGGGAGCTGGATTTCCGTGGAAATGAAGACGTCCTTCCTGCCTGTCTGGGTGGTGATGTTCCCAGTCATCATGACATTTGTAATTTACTACGTGGAACAGCACTCCGAAAAGATGCGTAACGCTCTGGCTGTTGCGACCTCCGTTGTTACATTTCTGTCTGTGGTGGCAATGTACCCTGATATCATGGCCGGAAATATTATCGGGTACCGTATGTTCCAACTCCTGCCCAACCTGGAAATATCTTTCCGGGTAGATATCCTCAGTTTTTCACTGGCACTCCTGTCTTCATTTATCTGGATGCTGGTATCAATTTACTCCATTGACTATATGTGCAAGGAGCACGGCTGCAACCGTTACTACCCGGTTCTAATCATTACACTGGCCAGTTGTATGGGAATATTCATGGCCGGTGATTTATTCACCTTGTTTGTTTTCTTTGAAGCGATGTCGCTTATCTCTTATGTGCTGGTTGTTCACGAAGAAACTGTTGAAGCCCTGCGGGCAGGTTATAAATACCTGATTATGACCATCATCGGCGGCCTCGCCCTTTTCTTTGGCATTATAATTACTTTTGAACTGGGAGGGTCAGTTACACTGTCCGGGACGACATTAATAAAGGAGCCGTCCGCCCTTGCTTTCTTTGCTTTCATTTCGTTTCTGATTGGCTTTGGTATGAAAGCAGGTATGTTTCCGCTCCATGTCTGGCTGCCTGATGCCCACCCGGTGGCGCCGTCGCCGGCCAGCGCCCTGCTCTCAGGAATAATGCTTAAAACAGGCGCCTACGGCCTGCTGCGTGTAATCTTCCATGTTTTTGGCATTGAACTGATGAGGTCGTCCGGTTGGACAATGATTCTCACAGTGGTAGCCATAATTACAATCTTGCTGGGGTCTGCCGTGGCCATAACGCAGGATGATCTGAAGCGGCGCCTTGCTTACTCCAGTATCGGGCAGATGGGTTATATCCTGCTTGGCATGTCCATTCTTACTGAGCGTGCTTTAATCGGCAATATCTTTCATATCTTCAGCCATGCCTTTATGAAGAGCACACTCTTCCTCGCCGCCGGCGCCATAATCCTAAAGACAGGCAAACGCAGCATAAAAGAGCTTGGTGGGATCGGCAAACAGATGCCCTTCACCATGTTTGCTTTCACCCTGGCGGCATTGGCCATGATCGGCATTCCGCCCTTTAACGGGTTCCTAAGCAAGTGGACGCTGGCGCTTGGCGCCATGGATGCCGGTATGCCGTTCTATGTGCTGATTCTGCTTGTGAGCAGTCTTCTTAACGGCCTTTATTACCTGCCTATTATTATCGCCGCCTTTTTTGGCGCCGAAGAAGGCCACGGGCACGAGCTGGTAAAAATCAACGAAGCGCCATATAAAATGCTGATTCCAATTGCCATTTTGGCAGTGAGCTGTCTACTTTTTGGACTGCTGCCAACCAATCTTCCTTTCGACCTGTCAAAGGTGGCGGCCGACTTCTTACTCAGAGGAGGCTATTAAGACATCATGTTTTTTGCAGCTGCACAGGAAAGTAAGGTTATAACTGAAGTAATCACGTCATTATTACCGGTGATAGCGGTGCTGTTTCCCCTTGCCGGCTCGCTCCTGACGTTTCTGGCCGGCCTCTACTCGGAAAAACTCCGCTCTGCATGCGCGGTCCTGACGGCGCTGATAACATTCGGCATCGTAATGTCGATGTATCCTCTGATCCAGCAGGGTACTATTGTCTATCGTTTTGCCGGTTTCATGGAATACGGCCTGATTTTTCGCGCCGATTTCCTGAGCTTCTTATTTGCTGCTCTTTTTTCCGCCAGCTGGCTTTTAGCCACGCTTTATGCCACTGTTTATATGAAACGTGAGCACGCGCAGAACCGCTTTTACACTTTCCTGCTTGCCACACTGGGGCATTGTCTGGGCGTGGTTCTGGCCGGTGACCTGTTCAGCCTTTTTCTCTTCTTTGAGCTAATGACATTTTCGTCTTATGTGCTGGTAATTCACCGCCAGACGCCCGGCGCCATGAAGGCAGGCGCCATTGCCATCTACATGGGTGTGGCAGGCGGCCTTTCATTGCTGATGGGCATATTTATTATCTACTGGGGAGTAGGTACGCTTGAACTTGTTCCCATGCTTGAAAAAATTCTCGCTGCGGGGATAAATCCACTGGTCGTGATTCCGCTCTTCTTAGTCGGCTTTGGTATTAAAATGGGCATGGCGCCGTTTCATATCTGGCTGCCAAGGGCATATGAGGAGGGACTTTCCCCTGTTAACGCCATTTCTTCTGCTGTTATGCTCAAAGCGGGAGCTTATGGCATTATACGGGTACTGACACTGATTTTCACTCCGGCATCACCCGACATCCCTCTTATAGGGGCTGAAATAATAAGTTATATCGGACTTGGCGTAATATGGCTGGGAATCATCACCATGCTGCTTGGAGCGACACTTGCCATGCTGCAGAATGATGCCAAAAAAATACTGGGCTGCAGCAGTATCAGTCAGATGGGCTATATACTGATGGGCATTGGGGTAGCAGCCTTTCTCGGTTATGAGAAAGGGGCTATTGGCTTTGCCGGAGCCATCTATCATATTATTAACCACTCAGTCTTTAAGGCTTCACTCTTTATGATGATAGGCGCTATTTACCTGTTGATGCTTGATGTTGATATCACAAGAATCCGCGGCATGTTCCGGAAAGTTCCCTTTGTGGGGGTTACCTTTTTGATAGCATACGCTGGTATTGCCGGCATTCCGGGCTTAAACGGCTATGTGTCAAAGACCATCCTTCATCACGCCATTGTTGATGCGCACAAATACGGCCACATGGGTAACCTGCTTGTGGCAGAAAAGCTTTTTGTGCTCGCCAGTGCCATGACAGTTGTCTACTTTGCCAGGCTGTTTGAGCAGCTATTCCTTGGCAGATCGCAAATAACAGAGGCTAAAAGAGACTTTAAAGTCTCACCGCTGATAAAGGCAATCTTAGCACTCTATGCTGTAATTATAATGGGAATTGGTATATTCCCCACCTTTGTTCTCAAGAACCTGGTGGTTCCGGCCACAGCCGGCTTCAACTTTGATCCCTACTCTGTCGGCTATATCAGCAAGTTAAATGTATGGGCCTGGGCTGACCTAAAGGAACCCCTCGTTGTTCTGACTCTAGCCGTCATCATGTATCTCTTCCTTGACCACTTCAGGGGCTTCTCCTGGCAGCCTCCAAAATGGCTCAGCGTGGAATATATATTTTATTTCCCCCTCTTTAATTTCTTTCTTGGCACAGTCTGCAGGATTACCACATCTTTTGACGTGGCACTCAACCAGACATATCTTAAAACAGGACAGATTGGAACAGGCGTTTGCAAATATATCGGTACTTTTGATTCTTCTCTTAACCAGGCATATGAAAAGTCCGGCAGTGTGGCAAGGCGGCTCGTTGAGCAGACGGAGCGTTTTGATGGCGCACTAAACGAAGCATATGAAAAGTCAGGCAAACTGGCCAGGCAACTGGCCGACAAGACAGCAGAGCTTGACGGCACACTTGATGATATGTATGAACAGTCTGGCAGCCGCTCGCGCAGCCTGTGGGACAGGATGCGGGGGAGGCCTACTGATTGGAATATTAAAAACCTGAATTTTGACTCATTCCTGATGGCACTGATGCTTGGGCTTTTTCTCTTTATACTCATCTATTACACTAAAAATATTTAAAACCTGAGGCGCCGCGTGGCGCCTCAGGCATGGAAAGAAGTAAAATGTCACCAGTCGGTTGCTTTGCTCTCCAGTCCGTGTTAAACTGAAGGAAAACCGTAACTAATCAGCGACTGTCCCTTGGCGCAAGGCTGAGTAGTTTACGACAACTCAATGTAAACGGGGAGATACTTCTTGAAAAAATCATCTTTGATATACCTTGCCGTAGGTATTATTCTTGCGGGCTTTGTTCTTTATATGGTCCGGGCAGAAAAGAAAATAGAGCGCACTGAATTTCTCATGGATACTATCGTGAACAGTGTTATTTATACCAGAAACCGCCGGCAGGGGGTTAATGCGCTCAGTTCAGCTTTTGGGGAGATGTACCGTCTGGAAATAATCCTGGACAGGCATCACACTGATTCAGAAGTGTTTGTTCTAAACCGGGACGCCGGGACAAGGCCCATTGTTGTTTCTGCGGAGGCTCTCGATGTGATAAAAAAGTCGCTTCAGGTAGGCGAACAAACAGGAGGCGCCTTTGACATCACCATCGCACCGCTGATAAATTTGTGGAGGTTTGGCAGTGCTGATGTCTATGTTCCAAGCGAAAATGAACTGGCTCAAACTGTTAAACTGGTGGATTTTCGCAGAGTACAGGTAAATAATAACGACGGTACGGTTTTTCTGGATGGAGGCGGCACTGAGCTGGACCTGGGCGGTATTGCAAAAGGCTATATAGTTGATATGGCAATTGAGGCTTTGCTTGAGCAGGGGATTACTTCCGCCTACCTCGATGCCGGCGGCGACATCAGGGTAATCGGAGAAAAACCAGATGGCAGTGCATGGCGCATAGGCGTAAGGCACCCTCGCGACAGGCGTGGAATTATAGCCATTGTCGAGCTGCGTGATAAAGCCATTGTAACTTCAGGCGACTATGAACGCTTTTTTGTGGTGGATGATGTGCGATATCACCATATCATCGACCCCAAAACCGGCGAACCTTCGCGCGGTATAATAAGTGTCACAGTCATTGCACCGGATGCTTTTACAGCCGATGCCTACTCCACAGCGCTTTTTGTGCTGGGCCTGGAAAAAGGGATGGAGATAATCGAATCTCTGCCTGAACTTGAGGCAATCATGATTACCGAAGATGAGCAAGTCCACATTACAAGCGGCCTCGCTGGTAAAGTAGAGATCCGCCAATGACAAATACACGAAAGATGACTCATCTCTCGCTGCTTGTGGCTTTTGCACTGGTTATACACACCGTGGAGGCCACCATTGCATTGCCGATGCTTGTGCCGGGGGCTAAGCTTGGACTTGCCAATATTATTACCCTCCTCACATTTATACTTTACGGATTTAAACCGGCGCTGCTTGTGACAGTAATACGGACAGTGCTTGGCAGTATATTTCTCGGCAATTTCCTGGGCTTTGGTTTTTATCTGAGTTTTACCGGTGGTATTGTTTCCACCGCTGCCATGGCCATCGGCATACGCTTGTGGCGCAGCGGCCGCATTTCATTGGTGGCTGTCAGCATCCTCGGCGCAGTGGCGCATAATACAGCCCAGGTCGCCACTGCCAGTGTGTTGATCGGAAATATAAACCTGCTTAAACTGTATCTGCCGCTTCTGCTTATCCTTGCTCTCCCCACCGGTTTCTTTACCGGCATGGCAGTTGGTTATGCCAACCAGGCACTGTCGCACGTGTCGCGGCCATATAAAGCTTAAAGGTTGAGTGCCAGTGAAAGCAATTATTTTAGCATCAGCTTCACCACGTCGTGCTGAACTGCTCAGGCAGCTTGGCTTCTCCTTCACTGTAGTTAAGAGCGGAGTGGCCGAGGATGAATTAGATCACTGTGAGCCATATCAGATGGCGGAAAGACTCGCGTTAGCCAAAGCAAGGGCGGTGGCCGCGGGGGTAACTGATGCGCTTGTTATTGGCGCCGATACCATTGTCTGTGTCGACGGCCGGGTGCTGGGCAAGCCGCGTGACAGGTATGAGGCGGTGGACATGCTCAGGCTGCTGGCAGGGCGGGAGCATCATGTGCTGACAGGGCTGGCATTGATTGGGCAGCCGGAAAACAGAGTCCTTACCCATGTGGAAACTACCCGTGTCTTTATGCGTGAGCTTAAGGAAGAGGAGATAAGCTGGTATACAGACAGCGGTGAGCCGTATGACAAGGCAGGAGGGTACGGCATACAGGGAAAGGCAGCTGTATTTGTAGAGAGGCTTGACGGTTGTTATTTTAATGTGGTGGGTCTGCCTTTGGCAGCTCTTTGGCAGCTATTTGGCAGTTTTGGTATACGTATCTGGGAAGGAGCTGGTATTTATGACATCCAGGCGCCTGACCATCAAGGATTTGCCTCCGAGTGAACGGCCAAGAGAACGCTTGCTTCAGGACGGTGCGGCTGCACTGTCAGATGCGGAACTTTTGGCAATTTTTATCAGGACAGGAACAAAAAATGAGACAGCTGTACAGTTGGCGGAGAGGGTACTGGTAGAGCTTGGCGGCCTGGAGAGGCTGCCGCGGTTAACCAGCGAAGAATTTTGTGCCATCAAGGGCCTTGGCCCGGTGAAGGCTGTTACGCTGCTTGCGGCTGTGGAAATGGCTAAACGGCTTGCCGGCCGCATACGTTCCGGGCAGTCGTCAGTCACCTCTCCCGGGGATGCGGCTGCACTTGTGATGGAGAAGTTGCGGCACAAACTCCGTGAGCATTTCCTCATAGTACTGCTTGACACCAAACATAAATTGATGGGCCTTGAAGAGATATCCATCGGCAGCCTCAATGCTTCACTTATCCACCCGCGGGAAGTTTTTCGTCCGGCAATCCAGAAAGCGTGCGCCTGTATTATACTGGTGCACAATCATCCCAGTGGCGACCCTACGCCAAGCCGCGAGGACCTGGATGTGACAAAAAGGCTGACCGAGGCGGGCAGACTGGTAGGCATTGAAGTTCTTGACCATGTGGTTATCGGCGACGGGAGATATATCAGTTTTCGGGAAAAGGGACTCCTCTAGATTGCTTGTTGGGGGATATTACATATTGAGGCCGGGACTCTACATTTGGTATAATGTAGTGTGTAACAGATTTCTCCGAACTGTGAGCCGGCAGTCTATTTGCAGCAGAAATGAAAGGGGACAAACTTATGCGCTTTATAACGAAATATTTTTCCCGGGATATAGGGATTGACTTAGGAACAGCCAATACACTTGTTTTTGTCAAAGGTAAAGGTATAGTCCTGCGTGAACCGTCCGTGGTGGCTATCAGGCGGGATACAGGGGCCATCCTTGAAGTAGGCGAAGAAGCAAAACGCATGATTGGCCGCACACCGGGGAATATTGTTGCTATCCGGCCCATGAAGGATGGCGTAATCGCCGACTTTGAAGTGACACAGACCATGCTGCGGCACTTTATCGCCAAGGCATATAAGCGCAAAGCCATCTTTAAAGCCCATGTTGTCGTCTGTGTGCCATCCGGTGTCACAGAGGTGGAAAAGCGTGCTGTTATTGACGCCACAAGGCAGGCTGGGGCCAGAGAGGCCTTCTTGATTGAGGAACCCATGGCCGCCGCTATTGGAGCAGGCCTTCCCGTTGGGGAGCCCACAGGCAGTATGATCGTGGACATCGGAGGCGGCACCACTGAAGTTGCCATTATTTCTCTCGGTGGTATTGTAACCAGCCGTTCTATCCGTGTCGGCGGCGATGAAATGGATGAAGCAATTGTACAATTCATTAAAAAGAACTATAACCTTATGATTGGTGAGCGTACAGCGGAGGAAATAAAAATTACAATTGGCACAGCTTTTCGTGATGAAAAAAACCCCAAGCGTATGGATATACGCGGTCGTGACCTGGTTACCGGACTGCCGAAAACGCAAAATGTGACTGATGCGGAAATAGAAATGGCACTTGCCGACCCGGTTTCCAATATTCTTGAAGCTATTAAAATTACACTGGAGAAAACACCACCCGAACTGGCAGCTGACATCATGGACAAGGGTATTGTCATGACCGGAGGCGGTGCGCTTCTGCACGGCCTTGACCGGCTCATTGCCAAAGAAACCGCCATGCCTGTTTATATAGCGGACAACCCTCTCGACTGTGTGGCTCTTGGCTCCGGCAAGGCATTGGCTGAAATAGAACTTTTAAGGCGCGTGGCTGTCAGTCCACGCCGCATGCACTAAATTGACCATGCCATGAATTGCGTGAAGGGTGAAGAATTTGCTAACCCCCATTAAAATCCGTAAGAAGCCCGTTTCCATCCTGCTCATCTTTGTCTTTTTGCTCATCCTGGCCTCTTTTACTTCCCAGGGCAGGCAAAAGATAACCTTGATGGAGGAGATGTTGCTGACTGTTGTGGCCCCTGTACAAGGGGTCTTTCAGCGTTTAACCTTCTCGGCTGAAAGCGTTTTCGCGTCGGTAAGGGAGTACCAACTGCTTCTTAAAGAGAATGCCCTGCTGCATGAACAGCTGGCAGCCTCTTCCACACTGGAGGCGCAGCTGGCAGAATTGCGGAAAGAGAACCACCGCCTGCGCCAGATGCTTGATTTAAGGGAAAAATCGGAATATCAACTGATTGCGTCCGAAGTAATAGCCAGGGATGCCAGCAACTGGTTTCAGACTATGACCATAAACAGGGGCTCAATGCACGGTGTGAAAAAAAATATGGCTGTGGTGACCAGTGAGGGATTAGTGGGCAGTATTTATTCTGTCTCCCACATTTCCTCGCAGGTTCTTCTGCTCACCGACTCACGCCCTGCCGTGAGCGCCTTTGTACAGCGCTCCCGCGAGCCAGGCCAGGTGGGCGTGGTGGAAAGCGCGCCCGGCATTCCAGGCTATCTGAGGATGATCAACCTGCCGCGGGAAGCTAATATTCAACCGGGAGATATAGTTATTTCTTCGGGCCTTGGCGAAATATTCCCCAAGGGATTGGTAATCGGCCATGTATTGGAAACCGGCGAAGACGAATACGGTATTCTGCAGTACGCACTGCTGCGCCCGGCTGCCAATTTCAACCGCCTTGAAGAGGTTTTTGTTGTAATTCCTGTCACGGAAAAGAGGGAATAGCCGGATGGGAATAATTTTTATTTTTGGACTATTTGTAATAAGTCTGGTCATCCAGGGCTCTGTACTGGCGCTGGCAGGGACCGGCGGGGTTCATCCCGACATCCTCTTTGTGGTTGTAGTGGCCCTCGCTCTGCTTTCCGATGGCAAGAGAGGCGCCCTGCTTGGCTTTTCTGCCGGAATGCTGCAAGACATTGTTTTTGCCTCGCCGATTGGATTTTTTACATTTGGTAAAATGCTGGCAGGACTGCTGGCAGGGCTTCTGGCCCATGAGATTTACAGGGATTTTGTGCCTGTGCCGGTTATAGTGGTTACTGTCCTTACTGTATTAAACGAAGCCGTAACATACCTTCTCATGAATATGTACTTTAATCCGCAAGTCACGTTTATCCATTACTTACAGCACTTCTCACTGCCCCGTGTAGCCATGCACATATTGGTGATGGCCATAGCTTACCCTTATCTTTATACCGCTCAAAAACGCCGGATGTTTTTTCACGAACCTGAAAGCACCGGCTAAAGGGGAATATAATGAGTAAATCCACGATAAAAAGGCTGCGTGTCTTTATCGCCCTGGTAGTGGTGGTAATACTGGTACTAGCCTCCCGCCTGGCATGGCTGCAGGTTTATCAGTATGATCATTACTTTGCCAAGGCGGAATTCAACAGGACAAGACAGCTGCCGATTACAGCCCCGCGCGGCGAAATTTTTGACCGCAACGGGGAGCTTATGGTTGGCAACCGTCCGGGGTTTACAGTATCGCTGCTGGATCTGCCAAAACGTGAACAGCCGGAAGTCATTCACTATCTGAGCGAGCTATTGGAAATGGATGAAGAGGCTATCCGTGACGAGATCTGGAAACAGCGCTTTTCCACATTTGCCCCCATCCGCTTAAAAAGAGATGTTTCCGCCGAAGTGGTAGCCAAGATAGGTGAGCGCAGAATGGACCTGCCCGGGGTTATAATTGAGACAGAACCTATCCGAAATTATGTTAACAACAGTCTCGCTGCCCATGTCCTCGGTTATGTAAACAAGATAAGCAGCAGCCAACTCCAGCAAAAACGCGAACAGGGCGAGTTTTACAGGATAAATGATCTCATAGGCGCCTCCGGGATAGAAAGCACGTGGGAACACTACCTGCGCGGGACTGAGGGTAAGCTTTTTGTTGAAGCAAACAGTTTTGGCAGACGGATTAGCGTGTTAGGCAAAGAGGACCCTGTCCCCGGACACAGCCTGCGCCTGACAATCGACAGTCGCCTGCAGGAAATTGCCGAACGGTCACTGGCAAAAGTGATCAACGAGGGTATTGAGGCCGGCAATGGACAACTGGGCAAAGGCGTCTTTGTAGCCATTAACCCCAATAACGGGGAAATTCTGGCCATGGTAAGTTACCCCTCCTATAACCTCAATACTGTAAGCAGGGACTTTAACTTATTGACAGCAGACCGTGATAATCCTCTTTTCAATAAAGCTTTCAGCGGCGGTTATCCTGTGGGTTCAACCTTCAAGATGGCGGTGGCCGTGGCTGCCCTGGAGGAAGGGATAATCAACGAACGCAGTATCATAACATGCACAGGCCGTAAGCAGTTCTTCACGGGTGATGTGCTGCGCGGCTGTTTCAACAACGCTGTCCACGGCTCCTTAAACGTGGTTGATGCCATTGCCAAGTCCTGCAACATCTTTTTCTTTGAACTGGGAGTTCGCCTCGGTATAGACCGTGTAATTTCCTATGCGGAAGAGTTGAGCCTCGGCAGCGCCACAGGTATGACTGACCTTGGACGGGAGAACCTGGGCATACTGCTGCGGCGTAAACCTGGTGTGCGCTGGAATCCGGGAGACGTACTAACTGCAGCCATCGGCCAGGGGCATATGATTACTCCGCTGCAGCTTGCCAACTACACAGCCATGCTTGCCAACAGCGGAACGCACTATAAACCCCACCTCGTGAGCCAGGTAGTCAATCACCAGGGTGAAACAGTCTTTGTGGCTGAGCCGGAAATTTTAAATCAACTTAACTATAGCGAAAAAACATGGGCTGCTGTACAAAAGGGTATGGAAGCCACAGCAAAACTGGGCGGCACCGCTTCAGTGCTGCGCAATCTTCCTGTACAGGTGGCCGCCAAGACCGGCTCTGCCGAATCTATACCAGGCTGGAGCGCGCACAGCCTGTTTACGGGTTACGCTCCGGCACAGGCGCCTGAAATTGCCTTTGTCATCATTGTTGAGCACGGGGGATTGGGCTACCAGGCCGCTGTACCCGTTGCTAATCTGATTCTTGGCGAATACTATGCGAATTAATGGCGCCAAAAGCGGAGGATGTTAATGAGGAAAATGTCCGTTGAGTTTAAAGGGACTAAAGACGGTGTTATAATTTATTGTCTTGACGGCTTTGATTTTAACCGGATTATAGATGAACTGGCAGAACGCCTGAAGCAAAGAGCCTCTTTTTTTGCCGATGCGGAAGTACGTGTGAATGTAGGTGCACGTCTACTCTCAGGCAGTGAAAAGGAGATGCTGGCTGCGACTATCAGGGAAAACAGCGAAATGAGGCTGGCAGCCATTGAAAACGGAGATGAAAAAGCATTTAATGCCACCATTGAACGGCAGAAAAAGGACAAACGCAAAGCAGGCGGCCAAAGGGAAGACCGCTCGCTAATTATCAAGCGCACCCTTCGCTCCGGCCAGATTATCCGTTTTGCAGGCAGCGTTGTGGTGTTTGGTGATATTAATCCCGGTGCAGAAGTGGTTGCTGAAGGAGATGTCATTGTTTTTGGTACAGTTCGCGGCACTGTCCATGCAGGGGCGGCGGGCAACAGGGATGCTTCTGTGGTAGCGCTGCGCCTGGTTCCGGCTCAACTCCGCATCGCCGATATGTTTTCCAGGGCTCCTGACGGGGAACCGCTGCTGCCCGCTGTGCCTGAATACGCGTATATCAGTGAGGACGGCATAGTAATTGCTTCAATCAATACCAGGGCAGGCGCTTAAACACAGGAGGAAGAGGAGGTCATAAGATGGGTGAAGTTTTGGTAATAACTTCGGGAAAAGGCGGCGTCGGCAAGACGACCACAGTTGCCAACCTGGGTACCGGATTAGCTATAGAAGGCAAAAAAGTAGCACTTATAGATGCAGACATAGGTTTGAGAAACCTAGATGTTGTAATGGGGCTTGAAAATCGTATTGTGTATGACCTTGTGGATGTTGTGGAAGGGCGCTGCCGTCTGAAGCAGGCACTAATCCGTGATAAACGTTTTGAAAATCTTTATTTGCTCCCGGCTGCCCAGACCAGGGATAAAAATGCCGTGTCTCCTGACCAGATGAAAAAGCTCTGTGAAGAACTGAAAGAAGAGTTTGACTTTGTACTGGTGGATTGCCCTGCCGGCATTGAACAGGGTTTCAGAAATGCTATTGCCGGTGCGGACCGTGCCCTTATAGTCACTACGCCGGAGGTCTCTGCAGTAAGAGATGCTGACCGTATTATCGGACTTTTGGAAGCTGCTGAACTCTCAAATCCCCGATTGATTATCAATCGTATCCGTCCCGAAATGGTCAGGCGTGGTGATATGATGGATATCGACGATATACTGGAGATTCTGGCCATTGAGCTGTTAGGCATAATTCCTGATGATGAAAGAATCATAGTATCCACAAACCGCGGTGAACCGGTGGTGTCAGCCATCAATGGTTCTATGTCCGCGCAGGCCTACCGTAATATTTCCAAACGTCTTCTCGGGCAGGAAGTACCAATGCTTAATATCTATAAAAACCGGACACTGTTGGGTAAAATTAAAAAAATTATTGGCTTTGGTGGGTAGGAAGGAGTGAATCGATGAATCTGCGCGCTTTACTTAACGCCCTCACAGGGAGGCAGGACAGTAAGGATGTGGCCAGGGAACGTCTGCGCATGGTTCTTGTGCACGACCGAGCTACTGTCTCCCCGGAATTCCTGGAAAAAATCAAAGAAGAAATGATTAGTGTAATTTCCAAGTATATGGAGATTGATGAGCGGCACACCGTGATTAATTTGCACCATACAGACGGTACTGCAGTACTTGAAGCCAACCTGGCAATTAAATCTATCCGCCGGGCCCCTTGATTGGCTGTTCTTGGCGCTTTACCAATCATAGATAGTTGTATATAATTAAGTGCGTGGAAACACTGCACTTATTTTTACCGCAAGGGGATGAAACCTTGTTTGACCGCCGTATTTTCCGTAATTTCGATTTCCTGCTGCTTTTTACAGCCGGCGCCATTATGATGGTCAGCCTCATAGTAATCAGCAGCGCCACCCTGGTAAATCCGACCGGCGATCCAAACTATTTTGTGAAACGCCAGGCCGTGAGGTTTGCGATAGGTTTAGTTGTTATGCTGGTTGTGGTCAGTATTGACTACACCCAGTTTTATCGTTTTTCATCTTATCTCTATGTTTTTAATCTGGGCCTTTTGCTTGCCGTTTTTTTTGTCGGCAGGGAAGGCGGCGGAGCGCAGCGCTGGATAGACCTCAAGGTTTTTGACCTGCAGCCGTCCGAATTTGCCAAAGTAATAATTATAATATCGCTCGCCCGCCACCTGGTTTCGCGGGAGGGGAATTTTGACAGTATATTTAGTATCATCCCGTCATTTATGCACGTGGCTTTGCCCATGGCTTTAATCTTTCTGCAGCCTGACCTTGGGACTTCACTTGTTTTTATAGCCATTCTCTACGGCATGCTGTTCATTGCCGGCGCCAGAGTAAGGCACCTGCTGCTCTATGCTGTTGTCGGTATTGGCGTGGGCTTTCCCATTCTCTGGAGCAAATTAAAACTTTATCAGAAGATGCGTCTCACTGTTTTTATAAACCCTGAATCCGATCCGCTGGTTTACGGCTACCAGCTGATACAATCCATGATAGCCATAGGCTCGGGAGGGCTGAGGGGCAAAGGCTTATTTGAAGGGACACAGAGCCAGTTGGAGTTCCTGCCGGCGCAGCACACAGATTTTATCTTTTCAGTGCTGGCGGAAGAGATGGGCTTTATCGGTGGCGTGGTGCTACTTTTGCTGTTTTTGCTTCTTATATACAGGGTAATCCGTACCGCGTCACTGGCCAGGGATACTTTCGGCGCATTGATTTGCATCGGTGTGGCATCCATGCTTACTTTCCAGGTGCTTGTCAACATCGGTATGACAATCAGCATCATGCCCGTCACAGGCCTGCCGCTGCCGTTTATGTCCTACGGCGGGAGCCAGGTGCTCGCCAATTTAATTGCGCTTGGACTGGTGCTTAATATAGGTATGCGCAGGCATAAGCTGATGTTTTAAGTCATGCTGTTGAATCTAAAGAGCGGTCTTCATCTGAAGACCGCTCTTTTTTTCGTTAGTTCTGCTGCGCCATGTTGACGACGCCTTTTTTTATGGCATACTCCACCAATTGGTGGCGGCGTTTAAGATTAAGTTTCTCCATGATATGGGCTTTATGTTTTTCCACTGTTTTAACACTTACAATCAGGATGTCGGCAATCTCGCGGTTTGTGTATCCCAGGCCGATGTAATGCAGAACTTCCCTTTCACGGTTTGTTAAAACGCCTTCAGTCACGGCCGCAGCCTCAGTCTTGCCCGTGAGCGCCTTGCTTACCAGGTGCTTTACCATTGACGTGTGGATGGCCATTTCGCCTTTCATGGCTGTACGGATGGCCGAAACCAGTTCAGTGCTTGCCGCTTCCTTGAGCACATAGCCGGATGCTCCGGCCTCCAGCGCCTTTAACAAATAAGGTTCATCGTTGTGCATGGTTAATACTATAACCTTTACGTTTGGGTGCTTCTCTTTAATCAAGCGCGTCGCCTCCAGCCCGTCAATATCGGGCAGGCCGATATCCATCAGAACCAAGTCAACTTCTGTTTCAGGAAGAGCGTTGATGGCGTCCGTTGAATTGGCATTTTCGGAGACAACACTGATATCAGGCTGCTTTTCCAGGAGCATTCTGAGGCCTGAGCGAAAAAGGGTATGGTCATCCACAAGCATGATATTTGTCAACCTAGAAATTTTAATCACCCCCTGAATAATTTAATGGTATCTTAATGTAAATGGTGGTGCCGTGTGCAGCGGATTCAATATTAAGTGTCCCTCCCACAAGGGAAATCCTCTCATCCATGGATGCCAGTCCCAGGCATGTGTTAAAGATTCCTTCTTCTTTAACGGCCGATACATCAAACCCATTGCCGTCATCTTCGATTATTACAACAACATTCTGGTCATCGCATTTCATTATTACTGATACATTGCGGGCTTGTGCGTGTTTGGCGGCATTTGTCAGCGCTTCCTGCACAACACGATAGACGGCTGTCTCAATCTCAGGGGATAGCCTTTTTTTATCAAAACCATCTGCCTGAAACTCTATTTTCCAGTTATCATTTCTGGAATATTTTTTAATAAAAAGTTCAACTGCCGCTTTTAGGCCTAAATCTGCCAGGGGGATGGGGGACAGTTTCCAGGCCAGAAGCCTGACGCTCTCCAGTGTGTGCAGGAGCAGAGTGCGGAATTCCCGTGTGTATTTTTTCAGGTCGGAAACAGTTTCGGAATCTTCAATTTGGCTGAGGGCAATCATCAGTGTCATCAGTGTCTGACCGGTTTCGTCGTGTAGTTCCCTGGCTATTCTGCGTCTTTCTTCTTCCTGGGTGTGAATAATCTTTTTTAACAGCCTGTTTCGTACTCTGTGGGCCGTGGCAAGACGCTTGACCATGGTATTGAAAGCTCCTGCCAGTTCACTTAGTTCATCATGTGATTTTACCCGCACCTGCCTGGTGAGGTCTCCCCGTGATACATCCTGAACCGATTTTGACAGGATGCTGATGGGTCTTATAACTATTAGCGTGGTTAGGAGGTAAGCTGTGAAACTACCTAAAAGGAAAGTTAGCGCTGAGATTAGCAGCAGCTGACGGGTGGCTGAGGAAAGAGTGGTTTTAATGCTGTGATCAAGGACGCCTACCCTCACAACCACACCGTCCATTCCAAGGACAGGAACGGCGACGTCACGCAGAATCCCTTCTTCTGTCTGAACCCTGGCCAGACTAAATCTTTTGTCTGGAGTAAGGGGGTTTGCCGGCGCCAGGTCAGTAGGAAAACCACCCAGAAAGGTATCGGCCAGAACTTTATCATTTTGTAAAAAAATTACATAACTTACATCCTGGTTGTTCTCCATAGTATCCCTGGCGAGCCTGTGCATAGTATAGAAGTTATTTGAAAGAATCATGTCAATACTGCGGGAGGCAACATCTCTGGCAATGGAAACCGCTTTTTGCTCAAGCTGCTCAGCCAGCGCAGACTGCAGGGTTGTCTGTATATAAACTATGGTTAATATTGACAGCATCAGTGTCACAACCAAGACAATACCGATTACTTTACCGCGTATCCCGCTGATTCTGTTTAGCACGCTCACACTAATTAGCCCCTTTAGCCGACCGGTGCTGCCAGCCTGCAGCACCGTTATTAATGTACGGAAATAATAATTATGTTCTTATCTAATAGCATAGCATAAGTAGCGGCTGCAAGCCAGAGTTTGTTTTAAATCTCCTATAGGGATAACAGGTATTACCCCACCTTAGGTATGATTTTACCCCCATGTTCTATTCTGCTACGCGGGTAAAAAGAATGCTTTAAATTGGCACAATCCCCGATGGACGCGGGATGAGTACTCCTTTAAAATGAGAATAAGCAGAACTTTCAGATATAAATTCACAAGCGTACTGCTTATATGGTCAAAAGGTAGTAGAAAACAGAAAGAGGTGAGTTGAATGACTTCTGAAGTGTATGCAAAACAACCTACCAATTGGGTAAGAGAAGGTATCCGGGGGACATTGGTATTAGCCATTATTTGCGCAATCTCTGCAAGCGCTATCACAATGACCCGCCAGCACACCGCCCCCATTATAGCCCATAATGAATATGTTGCTCTGATGAATGCTCTGGATAGGCTTATGCCCGAGGCAGATACATACGAACAGGTCGATGTAAACGGCCACGATGTATACCTTGGAGTAAAAAACAATAATGTCTTTGCTGCTGCGGTTCCCGGCAATAGGAAAGGTTTCTGGGGCCAACCTCTTGAGGTGCTTGTCCTGGTTACCAGTGATGGCAGTCTCAGAGATGTAATTATCCGCAATCACGGTGAAACCCCGGGTATAGGTACCAAAGTGGAAAGTCAGGTTTTTCTTTCCCAGTTTAAAGACAAGACTTTGATTGCAGGAAAGAGAGCGTTTTCTCTGGATGATGTGGATATTGTTTCCGGCGCCACCGTATCCTCACGCGCAGTCGCCAACGGTATCCTTGATGCCATCGACCTCTTCCTCGCTCTTAACTTAAAGTAGTGATTAAGCCCGATAATTTTAAACAGTTCCTCACAGCGTAGAATCGCACCAAGGATTTGCTGAAACGATACCGACCCAATTTTTTATTTTTTTGTTGACCACTGTGAATGGGATAACGTTCTCTAGGATTTGGTAAGCAGTGGGATAGCAGAGAGAAGGTTTGGCTTTAAAATAAATTACAGCTTTAGAACGGAGGAAAAGTTATGAGTCTGGCAGTTTTCAAAGAGGGCATCCATCTTCCCTATTATAAAGAGCTGACAAGTCAAAAGCCCACCAGGCCGGCCGGCCTGCCTGAAGAGATTATAATACCGCTTCAGCAGCACGCCGGCGCCCCCTGTGAGCCTTTGGTGCAGGTTGGCGAGAGAGTGGTGGCAGGACAAAAAATAGGCCACAGCGAAAAGTTTCTCAGTGCACCGGTTCATGCCAGTCTTACAGGAGTTGTAACGGCTATTGAACCAAGACCTAATTTTACCGGTGAAAAAATAAACAGCATTGTGATTAAAGTAGACCGCGAGCAAGAACCGGCTGTGTTTGGGCCGCCAAGAGATCTGGACAGTTTAAGCCGTGAGGAAATCATTACTGCCATCACCGAGGCGGGGATTGTAGGCATGGGAGGGGCGGCTTTCCCCACATCGGTTAAATTAAACCCAGCTAAGCCGGTTGATACAGTTATCCTAAACGGCTGTGAATGTGAACCCTACCTGACATGCAACCATCGGCTAATGCTTGAACAACCGGACAAGTTGGTTGCCGGCGCCAAGCTTCTGCTGAAAGCTCTGGGTGTGCAAAAGTGTTACTTTGGTATTGAAGATAACAAGAGTGATGCTATTAATCTGATCAGGCAGCACATTGACGACACCAGGATTGAGGTTGTTTCTCTGCCCACAAAATACCCACAGGGTTCTGAGAAACACCTGATTAAGGTTGTCATGGACAGGGAAGTGCCCTCAGGGGGGTTGCCCTTTGATGTGGGTGTGCTGGTGCAGAATGTGGCTACTACTTTCGCCATATATGAGGCTGCTGTACTGAATAAGCCTCTGATAGACCGGATTGTGACAGTGACAGGCCAAAATATAGTAGAGCCGGGCAATCTGCTGGTAAAAATAGGGACACCTATACAGCAGCTAATTGACGAATGTGGTGGCCTGAAAGAAGGATTCACCAAAGTTCTGCTCGGAGGTCCAATGACCGGGTTTTCGCAAGCTGATTTGAGTGTGCCTGTGGTCAAAAGCACCAACGGTGTGGTGCTTCTACCCTCGCAAAAAGAGGCTCAGGAGACAGACACTCACAACTGTGTACGCTGCGGCAGGTGCGTCAGGTTTTGTCCCATGCTTCTCTACCCCAACTATATCAGTACCTGTGTTGAGTTGGACAATTACGGAGAGGCTGAAAGGTGGGACGCTCTGGATTGTATGCAATGCGGTACGTGCTCCTATGTATGTCTTGCCAAACGGCCCACTGTTAATTTAATCAAAAAAGCAAAAACAGAAATAATGGTCAGACGTCATAAAAAGTAGGAGGAAAAAATTATGAGTATAACTGCTGAAAGCTTAGTAGTAGGCCCGGCCCCGCACCTGCAATCAAGGGAGACCGTAGCCGGAGCAATGAAAAATGTTATTATGTCACTTACTCCTGTTATTCTGGTTTCACTCTATATATTTGGCTTTGGTGCCATCCTTGTCATTGCAGTATGCGTAACCGGCGCCGTTCTTGGTGAAGTGATAGCAAGAAGAGCAAAAGGACAGGAGCCGACACTGCATGACGGGACGGCTGTGGTGACAGGTCTGCTGCTTGCACTGACGCTGCCGCCCACGGCATGGTGGGCTGTAGTGCCCCTGTATACTCTTGGCGGGTTTTTAGCAACAGCGCTGTTTCGTGAATACATGGGCGGCCTGGGGTGGAACAGATTTAATCCTGCGCTGGCGGCAAGATTGTTTTTGCTTATAGGTCGTGCCAGTTTAGTTTACATGGCTTCTTTTCTGATGCGTGTGCTTCCGTTTACAACTCCTTATTTGTACCAGTTGGAAGTTGTCGATGCTCTCTCCAAAGCGTCGCCGCTGATGCGGCTGGCCCATAATATGCCGATGTCGCCTTACATCAGTTTTCTTTTTGCCTTTAAAGGAGGAGCATTGGCGGAAACTTCTATACTTGCTCTGCTGGTTGGCGCCGCTTACCTGCTTTACAAAAAAGAAATCAACTGGTTTATACCTGTTTCAATCATAAGCACAGTTATGGTATTCACCTTCCTGTTTGGCGCTGACCCGATTTACCATGTCCTGACCGGAGGCTTGATTCTTGGTGCTTTCTTCATGGCTACTGACTGGGTGACAAGCCCCATAACAGAAGAAGGCGCCATAATCTTCGGGATGGGGATTGGGCTGCTTGTTGTATTCTTCCGCTTGTTCGCGTCACAGTTCTGGGTTCCGGACGGGGGAGTACTGTTTTCCATCCTGATTTTAAATGCCTGTGTTCCCTATATAGATAAAATGACCAGAAGAAGAAAATTTGGCTTTATTTTTAAGCGCTCTCAAGCTTAAAGGAGATAAATATATGTCTGAAATTAAGCTCTGGGCTCAGGCGGTACGTCCGTTTGCCTATCCGGCTTCAGTCATTCCTGTAATTCTTGGCACGATACTTGGTGTAAACGACGGTTACTTTAACCTCCTCCTGTTTGTGCTTACCCTTGCAGGCGGAATGCTACTCCATACAGGCACCAACCTTATCAACGACTATTATGATTATACAAACGGCATTGACACACCTGAGTCTTACGGTTCAAGCGGAGTGTTGACGGCTTCTCTCATGGAACCAAAAAAAATTCTCACAGGCGGCATCGTTGCTTTAAGCCTGGTTATCCCAATCACGGGTTACCTTTTTCTTATCCGCGGGCCGCTGCTCTTGGTACTTGCGGTAACCGGCCTGGCCGGAGGCTACTTTTATACTGCCGGCCCGGCCTATAAATACCGTGGCTTAGGTGTACCGTTAGTGTTCTTGTTAATGGGGCCTCTGATGGTCGGAGGAGCTTACTATGTGCAGACCGCAGCCATAAGCCTGCCTGTGATGCTTGCTTCTTTGCCTGTGGGGTGCCTGGTAGGCGCAATCTTATATGCCAATGAGTATCGGGATATAGAACATGACAGCGCGCATGGCATTAAAAGCCCGTCTATAGTTCTTGGGCGTCAAAAAGCACGTTTCCTCTATTATCTTCTTGTTGGCAGTGCCTATCTTATCGTAGTAGTAATGTCACTTAGCGGCTTCCTCAGCAAATGGGCACTTCTAACTTTGATTACGGTGCCGTTTTCCCTGAAACCGATCAATGTAATAGAGATTACCGCACAAGGTAAGCATTCTCCGCAACTGCCAATGGTTGATGTGCTGGCAGCTCAGCTTCATCTCCAGTTTGGACTTCTGTTCATCTTTGGACTTGCTCTCAGCAGGTATATTTAACGAATTGAAGTTCACTAAGATACCTGAATACTAGCCCATGTTAAAAGAAAGACAGGAGGAATGTAAATGCCTTACAGAAGTATCCCAAGGATGGTAATCAAGCGTCTTCCGCTCTACCTGCGTATACTCGACAATCTGATTAAGCGTGACGTGGAAATTGTATCTTCAAGAAGCCTAAGTGAGATTACGGGATTCAGCGCAGAGCAAATACGAAAGGATTTTGCGTATTTTGGAGCGTTCGGTACCAGGGGGAGCGGGTATAACACAGAGTATCTTCGTGAAAGAATACTTACAATCATCGGGTTGAACAGGCAGACAAGTGTAATTATTGTGGGAATGGGGCATCTTGGTACCGCTATCAGCCGCTACAATATAGCCAAAAATCCTTACATTAACATAGTAGGCCTTTTTGACCGCGACCCTCAGGTAATCGGACAGAAAATATTTGACCTTGAAGTGAAAGATGCTAAACAGCTAAAGGATTTTATCACTGAAGCTAAAATAAAGGTAGCAATAGTAACTGTTCCCGCAGAATGTGCCCAGGAAGTGGTTGATGAACTGGCAGAAGGAGGCGTAACCGCAATACTTAATATGGCGCCTGTCAGGCTTCAGGTCCCTAAAGGAGTCCACATCCACTATGCCGATCTGACCATAGAAATACACAGTTTAATCTATTACAGCTCGGAGACAGAGCGTGACATAGAGGAACTCGAAGCTCTGTAAGCCGGGGGTAAATACAATTCAGGAGAGGGTGAAATCATGAAAACTTTTTACCGCAACAGCAAACGTGAGCGTTTTGTACACTGGACTCACCTTATTGCAACTGCTCTTCTCTTTTTTACCGGCCTCACCTGGTATTGGCCCTGGCTGGCGAGATTAATCGGCGGCTATAGGGTAACGATGTTGGTTCACAGGGCAGCAGCACTTGTTTTCATCGCTGTTCCGCTTATCATGGTTATAATCAACTGGAAAGGGTTTATCAAGTTTATTAAAGAGATAACTCACTGGACAATGGTTGATACCAAGTGGATGGCGCTGTTTCCTCTTTATGTGTTGACAAATACCAAGACCAAGATGCCTTTGTTTGAGGGTAAATATAATCCGGGCCAGAAATTTAACGGCGGCATGACTATCGGCCTTTGTGCGCTGCTCGGTGCTACAGGTCTGGTATGGGTTCTTTTCCCCGGACTGTCACCGCGGGAGATGGTTCTGTTGGGCTGGCTGCACAGGATGGGTGCCATTGTTCTCCTTGCCATGCTGGGAGGGCATGTGGTGCTGGGCTCGGGACTCTATAAGCCCTACAGGGGTATGGCCCGCACTATGTTCAGAGACGGATGCATCGATGAAAAAACTGCCAGGAAAATCTGGCCGGCCTGGGCAGGGGAAGCTACCGAGGTTATAGAAGTTAAAGAAGACAAAAAAGCCTCTGAAACGGGAGGGCATGTGGCATGAGCAGCATGAATAAATCAAATTTTGTCGGTATGATTTTTATAGTCGGCATTGTTGCCCTTATCTTTGTACTGAGCTTTGCCTTTACTGCTGCTTTTGCCAGGACATCACCGGGTACGATACCTCCATTCCCCCATGTTTCAGGAGAATACATCCCATCAGAATGTATTTCCTGTCACGTGCGCGGAATTAAGATGGCGCCTCTGTTTGATCACCCTGACAGGGAAAACTGCTTAGCCTGTCACCGATAGACAGCAAAAAGAGGCTGCTGACAAACAGGGTCGGCAGCCTCTTTTTTTCAGATGCATAACAGCCGGCAGGTTGACTACTCAATGATAGGAGCTTAAACGTGTTTAAAACTGACATCTTGTTTTTACATGCGCCAAGCGTCTATGATTTCCGGAAACACAAAGCAGTTTTTGGCCCCATAGCCGATGTTATCCCGTCTACCAACGTCTTTGAAATGTATCCCGTTGGTTTGACCAGCATTGCCGAGTACCTTGAAGGCAGGGGCTATCGGGCTCAACTGATTAATCTTGCCTACCGCATGCTTTCTGATGCCCACTATGACGTGGAAAAGACAATAGCAAAAAGTAAAGCGCGGTTTTTTGCGCTTGATTTGCATTGGCTCCCCCATGCCCATGGCAGTATAGAGATTGCCCGCCTTATAAAAAAATATCATCCGCAAAAGCCGGTAATTATGGGCGGCCTGACTGCTTCCTATTATCACAGGGAGCTTGTACAGTATGACTGCGTCGATTATGTCCTCAGGGGCGACTCGGTGGAAGAGCCGTGCTGCTGTCTGCTTAATGCTCTTTCCGGTAACGGAGACCTTGCACAGGTCCCCAATCTGACTTATAAGGACATCAATGGCTTAGTAAAAGAAAATGAGCTGAGTCATGTCCCCTCCAGTATTAATTATGTCAGTATTCCCAGCTACCAGTATGTAGTAAGCTCTATTCTCAGGTATGGAAGTATTCACAACCCCATGCCTTACATGGATTGGGTTAAATACCCCATGACAATGCTGCTGACCTCGCGCGGGTGCACCTATAATTGCGCGATCTGCGGGGGAGGCAGGGAGGCCTATAAAAAAATCTGCGCCAGATCCAACCCTGCTTTTCGCTCACCGGCCAAACTGATTGAGGATGTACGCACCATTACCTCTTTCACTAAAGCCCCTATTTTTGTTGTCCACGACCTGCGCCAGGGCGGGTCGGCTTATGCAAACGAGTTCTTAGACCGCCTGTCGCGTGAAAATGTGGAAAATGAATTTGTGTTTGAGCTTTTCAGGCCGGCTGGTGACGAATTTTTGGGACGCTTGCAAAAGGCTACTGCTAAATACAGCCTGCAAGTGAGTGTGGAGACGCAAAGTGAAAGCATCAGAAGCATCGGCGGTAAGTTTAGCAGGTATTCAAATGAAGATATTAACAATACCATGCGGGCAGCTCTAAGAAACGGCTGCCAGAAAATTGACCTCTTTTTTATCATTGGCCTGCCCCGGCAGAGCTACGAGGATGCCGTGGGCTGTGTAGATTATTCGCGGCATCTGCTGAAAGAACTGCGGGATGAATTTGGCTCACCCTGCCGCGTGGTCCCCTATGCTGCTCCGTATGCTCCTTTTCTTGACCCGGGCAGCGCTATTTATGAAGACCCTGATAAATATGGATACACAAAGTTATGGAGCGATTTGGAAAGTTACCGCACGGCACTGCTTGCGCCGAGCTGGAAATATATGCTCAATTATGAAACAAAGTGGATGAACCGCGACCAGATTGTTGCAGCCACTTACGATACTGCAACCGGGTTTAATGAATTAAAGTATGAGATGGGATTAATAGAAGAGAAGGATTACCAGGCAGCCAAAGCAGGTATTGTGAAGTCTGAAATGGTAATGGCAGAAATCGATGAGATTGTGGAAAGCACACTCGGCTGCTTCCCCAGAACCCCCATTGCTCCCGCTTTGGCCTCTGAGATTCTTGCCCAACTCCACAGTGAACTGGATATCGACGGCACAGAGTTTATCCTCTGTGGTAAAGAAGAAATGCGCTGGCCTATCCGACGCCGCTTCAGCAGCATCCTGTCACTGTTAAGGCTGGGCCTTAGGTTTACATGGCAAACACTTATGCCCCCACGCCGCTCCTCCCGCTTGCGCAGAAAAGACCAGGCAAAGCAAGCAGGGTCAGGCTTGACGAACAGATAACCGGTATCGGTGGCTGATAAAATACTGCTGACAAGTGTCAGGCAGTATTTTTTTAGTATATATTTCCTGTCTGCTAAATATATATCTTTTACAGGGACAAACCATCCCCAGGGGGTGATAAATTGAAAAAGAAACGTAATTGGCAGGTTCCACGCTCCAGTCTTCGTGATAGAATCAACAAACGCAGAGGCGCACGGGATTCTTTATGGGGGCATGGCGAAAAGGATGAATGGTTTCCGGCAAAATTTCCAGGTCAACTGCTGCACCAGACAAATGAGTATTTTTTTCAAAAGTCGGTGGCGGCCATGCTTGTGGTTATTTTGCTTGGGCTTTTCAGCCTGCTGAATTTTCCGCTGACTAACAGGTTGGTAAGTGCGGTACATTATCTTACAGTCTACCAGATGAACCCGGGAGAACTGGCGGGGCAGATTCAGCCTGTTATCCAGTCAGTACGTGACATTAACTGGCGTCGCCAGGAGAGCCCTCCAGGCAAAGTGCCTGACGATGTGGAAGAAATTATGGGTGCTCCGGTCAGCGGTATCTTGGTCAGTCCATATGGGACCAGGCAGGGAGCGGCGGGCAGCGATACCGAGATGCACTACGGCATTGATGTGGAAGCAGATGGAGGCGCTCCTGTCTATGCCGCTTTATCAGGGGTTGTTTCCCTGATACAGGAACACCCTCTTTATGGGCTCACTATCTACATCAAGCATGGCGAAGACCTGGTAACAGTTTACGGCCGGTGTGCATCTCCTAAAGTGGGTGAGGGCAGAAATGTTGTCCGCGGGCAACAGATTGCTGTGGTGGCTTCATCTGGCCCGGGTGCAAACCATCTTCACTTTGAAGTCTGGAAAGAAGGTGAGCCGGTTGACCCACTGGAGTTCATGGGCGAATTCCGTTAGGGGTGAAGTCATTTGAAAATCTTCAGGTTTTACGGGATTACTGTCCAATTTCACTGGGTTTTTATTCTGCTCGTGTTTCTGTTGGCCTTCTATGGTTACCTGGGAGAAACTCTTATTCTGTTTGGCCTTGTCCTCGCTCATGAAGTTGTCCATATGCTGGTGGCCCGCGCCCATGGCCTGGAGGTGGGAGAGGTTGTCCTTTTTCCTTTCGGCGGAGTGGCGCGAATTGAAGATGTCCTGGAGCTTGACCCGCAGGTTGAAAGCAATGTGGCTATGTCCGGCCCGCTGTTCAACTTTTTTCTGGTTGCGATAGCGCTGGTTGCTTATGCCAATATGCCGGAATGGCAGAAAAATGAAACATTTCTTTTTTTTATCCGCTGCAACCTGGTACTAGGCTTTTTTAACCTTCTTCCCGCATTGCCGCTTGATGGGGGACGTATTTTACGCGCAAGGCTAACGTCTCTGCTCGGCTTCCAGCAGGCAACGGAAGTGGCTATCCGTATCAGTAAGCTGATGTCTGTTGTGATGCTGCTTCTTGGTATGTATCTTTTTTATGACGGCCATTTTCATATTACTCTCTTTGCGGCAGCATTTTTTCTTTATTTTGCGGCCACACGGGAACATACAGTTGCAGTCTACGCATTTATCCGCAGCTTAAGCAGCAAAAAAAAAGTTCTTCTCGACCAGGGAGTTATGCCTGTTGTGATCCTGATGGCATTGGATGATGCGCCGCTTAAAGAGGTGCTGCGCCGTTTTGCCATGAAGAAATACCACCGCATCCTGATAGTGGGCAGGGACGGGCGTATTATTGGCGAGGCGATGGAAAGTGATATAATTGATACCATTATGAGTAAAGGCATTTATGCCGCTGTGAGGACGGCCATAACTCGCAAATAATTTCAGGCCGTTGAAAAAGGCGCATTACTTTGTCACTGCGAATGCCCGGCATCCTCAGCGTATGTAAGATACGCCTGCGGTGCCGGGCAATCTGGCTTCGCGTTCTGCATCCTTTTTGAACGGCCTGGGGCAATCACAAACTCATAATATCAAAAAAACGGCGACTGACCGCAAATTGATCTGCGTGTAAGAAGCCGTTTTCTGCATTAAATCCACGATTAACAGAAGCTACAAGAGGCGGTTGTTAATGGTAAATGTAAGGGTAAAGAATGTAAAAGTGTAGAAGACAACCAGCAAAAATGCAATGGTCATTAGAATAATCATCTGGCTGTTATTAATAACTTCAACCTTTGCTCTTACATTGTTGATGCTGTTTTTTACTTCAACGAGTGTAACCGGAAACGCAAGCCAGATCGGTGCTGCCAGCTGCCTGTGGTCATGTGCAGGGTTTAGCAATCCGGCTAAAATCATGAACAGGAGTACTCCCCCGGCCACAGGCTGCAGGGAGGCGAAGACCCCTTTAAGGGAATAAACAGTAAGGTACGAGCCATGGGGGAGCAACCCGCCTATTAATTGTGGTCTGATACCAAGGATAAGAAGGCTTGCTGCCAAAACCATCATTACAGCCTGCATGCTTACGGGTAGTTTTCTTATAATCTTGGCACGTGATTTTATAAAACCAAAATATACAAATTTTGAAAAGGACAAAGCTGTGCCCACGCCTGCTGCAAACAACATCCATTCAATGGGACTTACCCCGGCTACAGCGCGTTTGAGCAGATACTTGCTGACGTAGCCGTTAAACGGAGGCACCCCGGCAATGGCCAGTGCTCCTGCCACTGCCGCTATTGTTGCATAGGGCAGCGCTTTCCAGGTGGGCAGGTCTCCATTGCCATGCTTTCTATACAGCTCGTGCAGGTCTCCTGTCCCGGTTACATAAATAAGGGCGCCTGCGCTCATAAAGAGCAGCGCTTTGTAAAACATATGGTTAACCAGATGCAGCAGGCCGCCATCGACTGACAGTGAAAGCCCAAGCCCCACGCCGGCTACCATAAAGCCCACCTGGCTGATGATATGGTAGGAGAGAAGGCGCCGCAGGTCAGTTTGAAAAATAGCAAAACATACTCCGTAGATTGCCATTGCAGCGCCCATAAATGCAATTAGTGAACTGGGCGGCAGTATACGAGCCAGGGCATAGACACCGACTTTGGTAGTGAGCGCTGAAAGGAGCACGCTGGAGTTGAATGATGCAGCGGGGTATCCCCAGGGAAGCCACATATTAAGAGGTATAAATGCTGTTTTAACACCTATTCCCAGTATAAAGAAAGCTAATCCCGCCTCCGGCACTACAAGGGCCAGGGAGCCGGTAGCTGCATACTGCTGGACAATGCCAAGGAATAGCAGGAGGCCGCCGGCAAGCTGGAAATAAAGGAAGCGGAATCCCATACGCAAAGAGTGCGGCGTGCGGTTTATCATAATCAGAGATGCAGTTGTTAACGTCAAGAGCTCCCAGAAAATAAATAGAGTAATAAAATTGCCGGCAAAAGCAACACCCATGGCGCTTGCCAGTGCCCAGAGTGAAAGCACCTGTTCGCTTGGTTTTGCTACCTCAAGGCCATAGAGGATGGCCAATGATCCCACCAGTGCAAAACCAAAGGCAGCTATTCTGCTGTAAGGATGAATACTAAAGAAGATTGAAAGAGGCCCAAGCCCATCCCCCAGTGTAATAGTGGTTACACTTCCGTTACCCGGGCTGTAAAGGTCTAAAAAGGCGGACAAGATTACAATGGATAAAAGTGATATCAGCAAGTAATATCTTTTTTTAGCCGAGAGCACAAAAAAGACCGGTGAAATTATGGCTGAAAAACCCAGAAATAAAAAAGTGAAGCCCATTTTTATCACCCCTATTCTATGATAAATTAAGTTCTTGCTGTAACGTGAGGCAATACGCAGCTTCCAAGCGGAATGCCGTATTTTATTTGTTGGAATTAACTATTTAATTTTACCAAACACAAGGCCGCTTGGCAAGACATTTTAAAGAAAGGCACACTATTTTCTTGCTATGGATTTTCTTGCTATTAAGGTAAAAGATATGGAGGGATTTGGGTATGAAGGGCGAAGTATTATTAAGCACTCCATAGTAGAAAAATAGTAAATAAAAACATAAATTTTCCGGAGGTATGATGGAAGATTACAGAACGTTTTTATGGACAAAAATTCTGCCCCGTGTGCAAAAAGCAACACGCTACATGGGCAATGAAGTCAATTCTGTCCGCAAAGGGCATGACAAGGCAAAAATTAAAGTAGCGCTCGCTTTTCCTGATCTTTACGAGATTGGCATGTCGCACCTGGGTTTAAAAATCCTTTACCATATTATTAACATGGAACCTGATTGGCTGGCGGAGCGAGTATTTGCACCGGATAACGACATGGAAATAATTATGCAGGAAGAAAAATTTCCGCTCTGTTCACTGGAGACTACCACTCCGCTCTCAGACTTTGACCTGGTGGGGTTTACACTGCAGTATGAACTGTCTTACGCTACTATCCTGCACATGCTTAAACTGTCCGGTATCCCCCAGCTGGCGGCAGAGCGGAAAGACCCGGATCCGCTGGTAGCGGGGGGCGGGCCCGGCGCTTTTAATCCTGAGCCCGTTACCGATTTTTTTGATTTTTTTCTTCTTGGTGACGCCGAAGAGGCGCTGCCGCAAGTACTGCACATTCTCACTGAAATGAAGCTTTTATCACGCCAAGATAAATTGAGGCGCCTTACGGAGGTGCCTGGTGTCTATGTGCCCTCTTTCTACCGTGAAGAGTACAGCCCCGATGGCGCTTATCAGGGAACACGGCCGCTTTTTGGACTGCCTGAGCGTGTGAGCCGTGCAGTGGTGACTGACCTGGAAAAGGCTCCTTATCCTACGGAGTTTATTGTGCCATATGGTGGAATTGTTCACGACCGTCTGGTATTGGAACTCTTTCGCGGTTGTACACGGGGCTGCCGCTTCTGCCAGGCAGGTATAATCTATCGTCCTGTCAGAGAACGTAAGCCTGAAACACTCAGGGAACTGGCAGGGAAAATGGTGGAGTCAACGGGTTATGATGAAATAGCTCTCAGTTCACTAAGCAGCAGCGATTACAGTGGTATAGGCGTGTTGGTGGAGGAGTTGGGCCGGGATCTTGCGCGGGAGGGGGTATCGCTGTCACTGCCCTCACTGCGGCTTGATTCCTTTTCTGTTGACTTGGCTGAGCAGGTGCAGCGTGTTCGCAAGAGCGGCCTCACCTTTGCTCCCGAAGCCGGCTCGCAGCGCCTGCGTGATGTAATCAATAAGAATGTGAGCGAAGAAGACCTGATTTCAGCGGTGAGCCATGCCTTTAAAGCGGGCTGGTCAAACGTTAAGCTTTATTTCATGATTGGTCTGCCGACCGAAGAGGATGAGGACCTGCGCGGTATTGCCGCCATGGCGCGCAAAGTTGTACAGGCCTTTAGGCAGTCCGGAGGCCGCGGCAAGCCGAGGGTCACAGTTTCAGCATCTGTTTTTGTGCCAAAACCCCACACCCCTTTTCAGTGGGTGGGTCAAATTTCAAGAGAAGAAATACTGCGGCGGCAGCAGCTGCTAAGAAACGGACTGCGCGGGCCGGGCTTGAATTTTCAGTGGCATGGTGTGGAGGAAAGCCTGCTTGAGGCTGCCTTGTCAAGGGGCGACCGCAGGCTTAACCCGGTTATCCGCCGTGCTGTTGAGCATGGCTGCAAACTTGATGGTTGGGATGAGCATTTTTCTTATACAGGCTGGCAGCAGGCCTTTGCTGAAGAAGGCCTTGGCATTGAAGAGTATGCCTCGCGCACTTTAGAAACTGACAGTCCCCTGCCCTGGGGACACCTCGACTCCGGTGTTGCCAATCGTTATCTGCTCAGTGAATACCGGCGCGCACTGACTGGCCAGGTAACCGGAGACTGCCGTACCAGCTGTCTGGGCTGCGGCATGGCTGTACTGGTTGGAAGCTGCGGCTCAGAAGGAGAACCATATGAGAACCTGGATTAACTTCAGTAAAGAACTGCCGCTTTGCTTTTTGTCCCACCTGGACCTGATGCGGCTGTGGCAGCGCGCAATCCGGCGCTCAAAACTGCCTGTGGCCTACAGCGCGGGTTTTAACCCTCACCAGAAGCTTTCATTCGCCTCTGCACTGCCCGTGGGAGTGACCAGCTCTGACGAGTATCTTGATATACAGTTTACTGAAGCTGTAAACAACGATGGCTTTAAACGGTTGGCGGATGCGCTGCCCTCCGGCCTTTCCATCCACGGCAGGCAGGACATTCCTGACGGTATTCCGCCACTCATGTCGCTGATTGGCGCGGCAAGCTGGCATGTTTCCTGCGGGCTAAATGAGCCCTCAGAACTTGGCGGCGCTGTAAACAGTCTTTTGTCTTCTGAGTCGCTGCCAGTGGAGAGAGAAGGAAAACGAGGTAAAAAAAAATTGGATATCCGCCCTCTTGTGCTTAACCTGGAGCTTGAAAAGAGCCTAAGCGGCCATCAGTTGTCAATGCTGCTGCAGACTGGAGGTGACGGTGGGGCAAGGCCTCAGGAAATCCTGGCCTTGCTTGGAATGGCAGAAGAGAGACTCATGCTGCACAGGACTGCTTTGTATGTACGGGTGGGCGCCCGACTGCAAAGACCTGCATATGTGGCTTTGATAAAGAATGAGGTGCAAATAGATGCAAAAAAAGATTATTATCAATTGTGACAGCAAGCAGACCAGGGTGTCTGTGCTGGAAAATGACAAGCCCGTGGAAATTTACCTTGAAAGGCCGGTACACCAGCGTGTGGTAGGCAACATCTATAAGGGAATAGTTGCCAATGTCCTGCCCGGTATGCAGGCAGCTTTTATAGACATTGGACTTGAACGAAATGCTTTCCTGTTTGTGGATGATGCCCAGCTGTCCGGAGAAGAGATTCCGCAAAACGGCTCACAGAAAAAAAAGACTATTGAGCAATTGCTTAAAAGCGGAGAGGAAATTATGGTGCAAGCCGTCAAGGAGCCGTTTGGAAGCAAGGGCGCAAGAGTGACACGGCAGATTACCATCCCGGGCAGGTATCTTGTATTAATGCCGACAGTTGAGTATACCGGCATCTCCCGGCGCATCGAGGAGCCCCAGGAGCGGGAAAGGCTTAAACAGATTGTTGCCGACCTGCGGCCTGAAGGGACGGGCCTGATTGTGCGTACGGCCGGGGAGGGGCAGGATGAAGAGTTTTTCCGGCAGGATTTGAATTTTCTTACACCCCTTTGGGACCGTGTTCAGTCACGCTACAGGCAAAAATCTGCTCCTCACCTGGTATACCATGACCTCGACCTAATCTACCGCATCATCAGGGACTTGTTTACCGAACAAATTGACCAGCTGATTGTAGATACACGCTATGAATATGAAAAAATTCTTGAAGCGCTTGAATACGTGGACCCTGTTCTTAAAAAAAGGGTTAACCTCTACTCAGGCAAGGAGCCGATTTTTGAAGTTTACGGTGTGGAAGCAGAAATAGAACGGGCGCTTTCAAGAACAGTATGGCTGGATTGCGGCGGTTACCTGGTATTTGACCATACCGAAGCATTAACAGTTATTGATGTTAACACAGGCAAATATATAGGAAAGACCAATCTGGCGGATACAGTTTTTAAAACAAATCTGGACGCTGCCGATGAGATCATCCGGCAGATACGCTTACGCGACATTGGAGGCATTATCATCATTGATTTTATTGATATGGAGTCGGAAGATCACCGCCGCCTTGTCCTGGAAAGAATGTCGGAAAGATTGAAGAATGACAGGACTAAAGCTCATATCCTGGGCTTGACGGGCCTTGGCCTGGTGGAGATGACAAGAAAGAAATCGCGCCAGGGTCTGGGTTCTGTATTACAGCAGACCTGTCCTTACTGCGGGGGGCGTGGGAAGGTGCTTGCCGCTGACGTGGTTGGAGCACGTACGGAGAAGCAATTGAGCCGTTTTCTGTCTGACCTCGATGCTGAGGCTGTGCTTGTGGAAATGCACCACAGCGTAGCCGGTCTGTTAATTGGTCCGGGGGGGTCTTATCTTTCCAAACTGGAAGAGGAGAGCGGCAAGACAATTTTTATCCGCGGCAACGACAATGTTCATGTGGAAAAATATCGGATAGTAAGCACAGGAAGCCTGGAGGAAATAAAGCGCCTTGCTTACCCTGTCAAAATAGGGGAACTTCACAAGGTTAAAATAGAAGAACCTCATGCAAATAACCCCTATGACGGCATTGCCCGTATCAATGGATTTGTAATTGATGTCCAAGACGGCGGCGCCTACGTAGGCGAGAAAATCCCCGTTGAGATTATAGAGGTATCCCGTACATTCGCCCGGGCAAAAATGGTTTGATAAAACCTCGACAATGATCACCCACTTTTTTTAGCGGGTGATTTTTTTTTGCTGTAACATTTGTTAACAATTTGGAAATCAATTTTAAAGATTTGGCAAAATCAGGGTAATGTTTCTCCAAAATAGCGGACCGCATGCAAGTCGCAAGAAGTCGCAACCAGCAATTGACAAGGCTTGGCGTGTATGCTACAATACTTGAGTACGTCGTAACCACTCGGACTGAGGTTGAAACCTGTTATGGTACCTCTGCCGGTGAGTCTTGATAGGAGAGTGAAATGTTTTCATGTACGCCATTATTGAAACAGGCGGAAAGCAGTATCGTGTAGAAGAGGGTTCCATTCTTAATGTGGAGCTGCTTACCGCTGAGGTAGGTTCCGAAGTGGGGTTTGAAAAGGTTCTGGCGGTTAAGAAGGACAATAAGCTGCAGGTCGGCCAACCCTATCTGGATGGTGCAACTGTCAGCGGCAAAGTTCTTGACCACGGCAAAGGTAAAAAAATTATTGTTTTCAAGTTTAAAGCCAAAAAGAATTATCGCCGCAAACAGGGCCATCGCCAACCTTTCACAAGGATTTTGATTGACAAAATCGAGCTTTAAGTAATTCCCAGCAATTGCTGTAGAAAGAATAGGAGGTGAACTCTCATGGCTCATAAGAAAGGTGTGGGTAGTTCCCGTAACGGTCGTGACAGCAACCCTAAATATTTGGGTGTAAAAAGAGCCGACGGGCAGCTGGTCTCCGCCGGCAGCATCATTGTCCGCCAGCGCGGTACCAGGATTCACCCCGGACTTAACGTAGGCAGAGGCAATGATGACACTCTGTTTGCAACGGTCAACGGAGTTGTTGCTTTTGAGAGAAAAGGCCGTGATAAGAAGCAGGTCAGTGTATATCCGCCGACGCAGGAAGCAATTTTATAAATATACCGGGTAGCTACCCGGTTATTTTTTTTGCCTAAACAGGATTAAAGTGGATAAAAGAGAATATATGAAATATTGCGCGTTAATCTTTATTTAAGGGGAATATTATTTTGCCGGAAATGTACGAAGTGATGTTAAAGCTATTAAGCGTATACCGCCATGAATTTCTAAACCACCTGCAGGTTGTAGGTGGAATGGCCCAGCTTAACAAAACTGACAGGCTTATGGATTTTGTGCGCAGGGCAAGCGAAGAGATTCAACAATTCGGCCGGCTGGCTGCCTGCGGCGACCCACGCTTGTGCTTGTTGATTCATGAGAATTTTTGGCGGGATCCGGATATTGACATCCAGTTGGAAGTGCGCGGGCGTTTAACTCAGCTGTCAGCTGCCACCATTTCAGCGCTTGAGGACATCCTGGCCCAATTCTGCAATAACCTGCAACTGCTTGGCGCGTGTAAGGTTGTTGTTACCATTGCGGCCGGCAGCATCCCCTGCCTTTATTTACGGATAGACGGCGATATGGATGCAAAATCTTTCTGGGCCACGCTTGAACCTTTATGCCAGGCCCCAGCTTTTTGCATTAACAGGAGTAAAAACATGTTAACCGTATACCTGGATAAGGAGTCCTAAACGGAGAAAGATAAGAAAGAAGGAAATTGCAGGGGGTAGTGACTTGTTTGTAGACAGAACAAAAATCTATATTAAAGGCGGCGATGGCGGAAACGGCGCTGTGTCGTTCCGCCGCGAAAAATATGTGCCGTTTGGCGGGCCTGATGGGGGCGACGGCGGACGTGGCGGGGACGTTGTATTTGTTGTGGACCCAAACCTGCGGACACTGCTTGATTTTCGTTACCAGCAGCACCTGCGGGCAGAACGTGGCGGGCATGGTGAAGGAGGCAACAGACATGGACGAGGCAGTGAAGATCTTGTTGTTAAGGTGCCACCCGGTACACAGGTAAGGGAAGATGAGACAGGACATTTGCTGGCCGATTTAACAGCAGAAGGCCAGTCATTCATTGTCGCCAAGGGTGGCCGCGGCGGCCGCGGCAACTCACGTTTTACCGGGTCAGCCAATAAAGCGCCCAAGTTTGCCGAAAAAGGTGAACCAGGCGCAGAACGCTGGGTGTGGCTTGAACTGAAACTCATAGCCGATGCAGGCTTAATTGGCTTTCCCAACGCCGGCAAATCCACACTTTTATCCAGTGTCTCCGCCGCCCGCCCCAAGGTTGCTGATTATCCTTTCACCACACTTTCACCAAATCTTGGTGTGGTGGAAGTTGACGGTATTGAACCCTTCGTCATTGCCGACCTGCCGGGACTCATCGGAGGCGCACACCAGGGAGTGGGCCTTGGCCATGAATTTTTGCGGCATGTTGAGCGTACCAGGCTTTTAATTCACGTTGTAGACGCGGCCGGGGTAGAAGGCCGCTCTCCACTTGAAGACTACCGGCAGATCAATGAAGAAATCAGTCTTTATGACCCGCGCCTGGCGGAACTGCCTCAGATAGTAGCTGCCAATAAAATCGACCTGCCTGCGGCAGAAGAGGGGCTTGCTGCTCTTAGAGCCGAAGTGGGGGAGGAGAAAGTATTTCCTGTTTCCGCCGTCACAGGCATGGGTGTGCGTACCCTGCTATACCGTGCGGCGGCAATACTTGCCGAACTTCCGGCCTCACCTTTTGCCGACGAGGAGACAGCTCTTCTTAGCCCCTTAATTGAAGGAGAAGGAGAACCCATTACCATTGAACGCGAAGAAGGGGTGTTTATGCTTAAAGGCCGTTACCTGGAGAGGTTGGTGGCCATGACCGATTTTGACAACGAAGATGCAACCAAGCGTTTTCAGCGTATATTTAAGCATGCCGGTCATGAAAAAGCCCTCCTGGCCGCCGGTGCCAAAAACGGCGATACAGTCAGGATTCGCGATGTAGAATTCACTTTCTCCCATGGCGAAGAAAACAAATAAAGGAAGCGTGCCATCAAAGTAAATTAATATATAGGAAAGATAACCGGGGGAGCCATGAAAATGGCGCCCCCGGTTATCTTTTATGATAAATATAATCACTGATCAAGGGTAAAAATATAGTATAGGCAGGTGTAAGCATGGGACGCAAAAAAAGATTAGAGCTGATCGCACAATTAGAGGAGAAATTAAATACATCCCTGGTATGCTATGTAACAGGTGACAGGGAAAACCTGAGCACAAGAATTGCTCCGGATATTATCCGCATTTTTTACCGTCATCTTAAGCCGATGGGCGAACGGGAAAAAATAAGCCTGTTTCTTTATACCAGGGGAGGTGATGTTCTCACTCCCTGGAGGCTGGTAAACTTAATCCGTGAGTACTGTCAACATTTTAGCGCCCTTATTCCTTTCCGCTCATACAGTGCCGGGACGTTAATCTGCCTGGGTGCCGACGAGATTATAATGGGGAAAATGGGTGAACTGAGCCCCATTGACCCAAGTGTAGCCAATGCTTTTAATCCCAGGGATCCCCATAACAGGACTGCAAGAATCCCTGTCAGTGTGGAGGACGTAATATCTTATATTTCGCTGGCTAAAGAAATGGGCGGTTTAAACCATGAAGAACAGCTTGCCGAAGTATTCCTCCGCCTTTCCAGGGTGGTACACCCACTGTCGCTGGGAAATGTCCACAGAAACTATCTTCTTATCCGTTCCCTGGGAAGGAAATTGCTGGAGCTTCACTCCGGTCAATCTGCTCAGATTGAATCCATAATAAAAAACCTTTCTGAAGAATTACACGCTCACAATTATATGATTCCACGCCACGAAGCAAAAAACCGTGTTAACCTCAACGTCACTGCGCCCTCATCTGAAGTGGAAGAGTTAATGTGGAGCCTTTACGAGAATTATGAAGATGACCTAAAACTGCTGTCACCCTTTAATCCGGCAACCCTGCTTGACGAACAGGAGCAGCAGATTGAATTTGAGGCCACAGGAGGAATTATTGAAAGTATTAAAAAGCTGGATGCCTTTGTCTTTGAAGGCCGGGTAGCCCGTCAAATGCAACCCGGCCCGGATGTTCCCCCTGTCTGTCTGGAAATCCTCCGGCAGGCATGGAAAGCAATTGAATAAATAGAAATGCCACAATGGCATCAAAAGGTTATCAAAACATGAATCAGAGGTGATAAAAATATGGAAATTAAAAAAAAGCTGCCTCCCCCCATTCCTTCATTACCAAGACATATTACCCGCTATCGCAATATCAACGAATCCTCGGCTTATATACCTTACATTTATCGTCAATCTGCTTTTGACTGCAGAAAAAACCTGATTATAGTTGATGAACAAGAGGACACCAGTGCAGATGAATAAAAAAACCAGGTAACATACTACCTGGCTGTTGCGCTTAATGCTTGGGGTCATTAACAGTGTATTTTTTACGCTGTTTTTTTACCTGTCCTTGTTGTAACTCCTGTTGTTCCTGAGGATTCACCGGCAGGCGCTTGCCTGTATTTTTTTTGGGGAAATGAACCATCAGCAGGCCGTTTTTAACATTGGCCTTCACATTTTCATGGTCAACTTCAGGCGGGATAGAGAGCAAGCGGCCATATTTTTTGGAGGGTGAACGTTCCTGGTAGAGATAGTTCAAGTTGCCTTGGGGCAATCCTGTTTCCAACTGCCCGTCTACTTGAAGTGTCCCATTCCCGATTTCTACATTAACTGAGTTGATTTCAATGCCGGGAACTTCAAATATGTAGATTATTTCCTCCTGAGCTTCCACAACATCTACTCTGGGAACAAGCTGCCTTGCCTCTGTCGGGTTGCCTGGCAGCATACCCGCAGAAAAGGGTTGCACGTTTTGAAACATAATTCCACCTCTTTGCAATAAGGTTGGGTGAAAGCGGGAATTGTTATTGTGTTATCCGGTTGGGTTTACTTTCACCCTGCGCCTTGTGGCAAGGTCTGATTTTGGCAGACGGCATTCCAGGGTGCCATTGGTGTAGCTGACATCAAGAAACTCGGATTTTACATGGGTCGGCAAAGCAACAGTCCTGTGAACACTGCTGGTGAGGCCACCTGCAATGGCCAGGGCTGAAATGCTGATAGAATCATCTGTTACCAACAGGTAAATGTTGTTAGGATCGACGTTTGGCAGTTCGGCAGTTACTATAACGTCGTTATTGGTTTCTGCTAATTCTACCCTGGGCTCGGCAAAACCGGTGGTTGCCCGGATGCCTGTGGTTAAACCGCCCACATTGAGCATTTGCGGCTGCATTTGGGCACTTGCCTGAGCAAACTGGCCGGCAACCATGGGGTTTACCGCCTGCCATGCCAGATTGGGGTTAAACCCGTAGCTGATGGCAGTTTGCGGAACAAAACCGGACTGGATGTTTGCAGCAGGGGAATACATATTCACCGGCAGGCTATAACCCCAGGGTGAAACAACCGTTGCTCCCGTTTGCATGGGAAGGTTATATCCCTGCACCTGCGGAATTGACTGGATCGGTAAAAAGGATTGAGCGGCAAACTGTTGTTGCGGCACAAAGCCACTGGTTTGCCAGGGATTTACCGTCGTAGTGTACATAGATTACCTCCTAAATGATTTTCCTCGCTTTCACCCTTATTAATTTCTCCTCTTGCATTAAAAATATTCCGCGCTGATTAGGTAATTTTAACATATTGTCCACTACCGTCAGAAAGTATTAAATAATTTTTTATTGACAGAGAAATCCTTACATGCTACATTTAAAGTAACTTAATATTTACCAGGGGTGCTCCTTGTGGGGCTGAGAGGGAAAACATTAGTTTCCCAACCCGTAGAACCTGTTTGGCGGAAATTATTTTCCGCTCTGGGTAATGCCAGCGTAGGGAATGTGTTATACATAATATTTATGTGTTGCGGGCCCTTAGCGGCCCGTTTATAATTTTAGCTCTTAAAAGGCACCAAAGCTCACCAATGGTTCACGTATGTTTCCTGACAAAACATTTCACGAAAGGATGTGTCCACATGGAAACTTCTTTAGTAAAAGGTTTTCCTTTACGCAGATTAACTTATATAGCTTTACTTGTAGCAATGGGTAGTATTGCTTCACCGTTTTCCATTCCAATAGGTGTAGCCAAAGTTTACCCGGTCCAGCACGCGATTAATGTATTGGCCGGAGCACTTTTTGGCCCGGGGCCGGCTGTGATAGCCGCGATTCTTACTTCTACAATTAGAAACCTGACAGGGACGGGAACGCCCCTTGCTTACCCGGGCAGTATTTTCGGGGCGCTGCTTGCCGGATTTACTTTCCGTTATTTTCAAAAAGAACATTTTGCGGCACTCGGTGAAGTACTGGGGACAGGCATTATCGGCGCCCTGGTGGCCTTCCCCCTGGCGAGATTACTGCTGGGCTTTAAAGGTGCAGCTTTCTTTTTTATTATCCCCTTTACCATGAGCAGTGTATCGGGCGCCATCATAGGAATGTTTATCCTGAGAATGTGGAATAAAGGGCCAGGCAGAATAAAATGAGTTTATAACAGCGGGAAGAGGTGCAGTAAATGATTTTTTGGGTTCTTTTACCGGTAGTGATTTTCACTCTTGCCGGAGTGGTCTATATCTACAGCACGCGGCGGCAGCTTCAGACCGTGGATGATTTTCTTACCGCCAGGCAAACGCTGACAATATGGCCGGCTGTGGCCACTGTGCTTGCTTCCATAATGGGGGCGTGGATTTTATTTAGCCCGGCTGAGTCCGGCGCCTGGGGTGGGCTCACAGCCTTTGGCGGCTATGCGGTAGCTCAGGCTTTGGTTATCATTTTGTATTCTGTTTTGGGCCCGAGGTTGCGTCAACTTGCACCACATGGTTCCACTCTGCCGGAATATGTATACTATCGCTATGGAAAAGGTATGTACGCAGTAGTTTTGGTTGTATCTGTTTTTTACATGGCTGTTTTTCTGGCTGCTGAATTGACAGGGATCGCGCTTGCCGTTTTCCTTGTAACAGGGAATCCTCTGTGGGTGACTGCCCTGCTGGTGGGAGGAGGCACACTGATCTACACTACATACGGCGGCATACGAGGCACCATTTTCACAGATACCATCCAAACCTTCATCTTTCTCCCCACCTTGCTTCTCGCCTTTATCGGCACCACCCTGGCTCTGGGGGGGGCTGGAAATATTGTTTACCGTGTCCGGCAGGTGGACTCCTCGCTGCTGAGCCTTGGGCATGTGGGCGCCTGGCAGTTTACAGCCACATTGATAATTGCTGTCATTGCAGCCAACTTGTTTCACCAGGGTTTCTGGTCAAGAGTGTATTCCTGCCGTGACGATGCCACCGTGCGCAAGTCCTTCCTTATTGCCGGGTTATTAATTGTGCCAATTGTGATGATAGCCGGTTCTTTCGGCTTAATGGCCGTGGCGGAAGGCACTTTGGCCTCGCCGTCTTCAGCATTGTTTGAAGTTGTGCTTAATGTAACTCCGTCCTGGGTCATTAATGTTGTGCTTATTTTGGCCATTGCACTGGTTATGAGCAGTGCAGACACCCTCATTAATGGTATAGCCAGTGTTTTTACAGTTGATATAGCACGCTTCAGTAAAGGTATTGGCCGCAATCAACTCTTGTCTGCTGCCAGAATTATTACAGGCGCCATATGTGCGGCGGCAATCCTGGTTGCTTCCCGGGGGTACAGCGTGCTTTACCTGTTCTTTGTCGCTGACCTTGTCTGCGCCGCCGCTGTTTTCCCCACCTTTTACGGTTTCTATTCCCGTCACTACCCTGGGTGGGCGGCAGTATCATCCACGTTGGCAGGGATTTTTGCCGGCTTGCTTTTCTTCCCCAATCCCGCATTCACCCGGGGCAATCTGCTATTTTCTTTTGCCATTGCATTTTTTATTCCGGTTGCCCTAACATTAGTTCTTGGCAGAAGCGGCCTGCCAATTGACCTGGATGGGCTTGGCGAGAAAATCCATGACGTAAAATTCTAACAGCAACTATTTCAGGACTCTCCTGATACTGGCTATTTTATCTGCAATATCGGCTGCTCCTGCGATTTCACTTGACATAGCAATACATCTGGCTCCCTTTTGCCATACTTCCAGGATATTGCTCTCTTTAATCCCTCCGATGGCCACAAAAGGGAGGGGGATATTGGCTGCAACATATTCCAGGTAAGCAAGGCCCACAGGGTCGCCCACATCTTTTTTGGTCTCAGTTTTATAAATGGGCCCTACCCCTAAATAATCAGCGACTCCTTCCGCCACAGCCCGGCGGGCCTGTTCCGGTGAGTGTGTGGAAAGGCCGATAATCATTTTTTCTCCGGTAATTTTTCTGATTTCAGCCGGAGGCAGATCGTCCTGCCCCACATGCACTCCGTCGGCCTCTACGGCCAAAGCGATACCCAAGTCGTCGTTGACGATAAAAAGTGCACCTTTTTGTCGGGCCATTTCCCTGATAATACGGCACTCCCTGTATTTTTCCAGGGCTGTTTTCTCTTTTTCCCTGTACTGAATTATTTTAATCCCCGCTGCCAGCATATCAGCAGCCGTTTTAATATTGCCACGCCCCAAAGAGTACTCTTCTGCTGTAATGGCATAGATATCTGTATTAAGCTTTTTTCTTTTATC
The DNA here is from genome assembly GCA_018335875.1 of Dethiobacter sp. Lineage (GTDB taxonomy): Bacteria > Bacillota > Dethiobacteria > Dethiobacterales > Dethiobacteraceae > JAGXRN01. The sequence continues at coordinate 7,487 of JAGXRN010000053.1, read as the reverse complement.
CTCGGTTAGATATTTCATAAAATCTACCGCCTTTTTTTCTTTATTATATCTAATTTTGTATAAACATGTAAGCAAGACGAATCCCCCATTTCACGGGGGACTCGTCTTTTTTGTAAAACATCCTATTATATGCTAAAGTTTTCTATTAAGTCGTATTTTAACTTCAAAGCGCTAAACCTTGAGGGCAGACTTATTCATTTTACTGTCTGAAATTACCGGGGAGTTCTTCTAAGGCATAAAATGTTACAGACGGGTTTCTTCTTATTGCCCAATTCAGTGAAAAGTCGTTCTCATAAAGGAAAACACTGTTGCCACCCTCATCCTTTACCTTAAAGCCTCCCAGACTTGAGGGCGGTTCTTTGACCCAGCGGGCCAGTTGATAGGGAAGACGATTCATTCCAACATCCACGCCGTATTCTGACTTTAGCCTGTATTGGAAAACTTCAAACTGAAGCTCCCCCACAACACCCAAAACAATTTCATCTGTACCCGGAACTCTGTATATCTGTATTGCACCTTCTTCTTTCAATTGAGACAATCCTTTGTGAAACTGTTTATACTTCATGGCATCACGAACAGTCACGCCGGAGAAAAGCTCGGGTGAAAAACGGGGCAGCTTTTCAAACTCAAAAGAATTCTCCTGGGACAGAGTGTCTCCGATTTGATAAATACCGGGGTCATATATGCCAATAATATCTCCCGGATATGCTTCTTCAACGATTTGACGGTCTTGTGCCAAAAATTGCTGCGGTTGGGAAAGACAGATTTTTTTCCCCGTCCGCACATGGCTCACAGTCATATCACGTGTGAATTTTCCTGAGCATACTCTTAAGAAAGCGATACGGTCTCGATGCGCAGGATTCATATTGGCCTGAATCTTGAAAATAAACCCTGAAAAGTTATCTGACAGCGGCTCGATTAATCCGATACTGCTATTCTTTTTTGCGGGAGGAGCGGCAAGCTGAAGAAATTCGTGAAAAAATGCTGACAGCCCAAAGCCGTTGATAGCGCTGCCAAAAAACACCGGCGTCAGCGTTCCCCTCCTTACTTTTTCTTCATTAAACGGCTCACCCGCAACATCCAGAAGTTCTATTTCTTTACAGAAGCTGTTATAAAGTTCAGCTTCCATGATATTCTTCATTTCAGCATGGTTTATACTTTCCCCTGTGCCAGGTTCCCCGTTCTTCTGCCCTCCTTTGTATAACTCCACTTTTTGCAGCCTTCTGTCATAAAGACCATAATTACCTGAACTTAGCCTGACTGGCCAGTTGAAAGGACAGGAGCCGATGCCGAGAACTTTTTCAATCTCATCAAGCAGGTCCAATGGTTCCCTGCCATGGCGGTCCATCTTATTAATAAAAGTAAAAATCGGAATGCCCTGCCTGCGGCAGACTTCAAACAGCTTGATAGTCTGCGGCTCAACGCCTTTGGCTATATCAATGAGCATGAGGGCACTGTCCGCAGCCGTCAGTGTACGATATGTGTCTTCGCTAAAGTCCTGGTGCCCGGGCGTATCCAGAATATTTACCCGGTATCCGTTGTAGGAAAACTGCAGGACACTGGAAGTAATAGATATTCCACGCTGCCTCTCCATCTCCATCCAATCGGAGGCAGCGTATTTTTTTGTCTTTCTCCCCTTAATTGAACCGGCAAGGCGGATAGCGCCTCCCAAAACCAATAATTTCTCGGTTAACGTCGTTTTTCCCGCATCGGGGTGGGATATAATAGCAAATGTGCGTCTGCTGTTTACTTCTTCGTGGGTGTTTAATTGTAGTGTCAATGTTCCTATCCTTTCTGTTTGCATAGCCTGCTGCAAAGTATCTTTTCAGGCGTGGAGAATTTTTGTATTCCATGTCAAAATTCTGTCAACCTATCTCCCGATACTCAACCCATGGCGCTTATTTAATTAATGATTAATACCAACTACTTTTTCTACATCTAAGACAAAAGCAATCCCTTTGCCTGGCTTATTTAAATCAGCTTTAGCTATAATCGAATCCAATACTGTTTCAGTGAGGTCTCTTTTAATTAAAGTTAAGATTAGTTCCTTCTCAGGCTCAATAGTAATGCCAAATAATTTTGCCTGTTCACGTACTCCGGTACCCCTGCCGAAAACAATAGTTCCGCCTTCAGCTCCGGCCTGCTTGGATGCTTCTACCACTACTTCCGACTGATTTTTATTTACAATCGTAACAATTAAATCATATTGGTTACTCTTTTCCATCATGGGCCCCCCTATAACATGATTTCAGTAAATGAAATATACCTGCTATTTGCTTCGTGTTCAGTACAAATGCAATCCCACAGCCCGGGTTTTCTAATTTTCCGGCCTCTACAATGGAGGATAATACTATATCGGCCATGCAGTTTTCAATTAGTGTTAAGATGACTTCTTTTTCGGGATCAATGCATATGCCAAAAAATGTTTTTGATTCGTTAGTGCCTGTACCTCTTCCTAAAATAACAGTTCCACCTTCAGCTCCTGCTTGCTTTGAAGCAGACACTATCGCTTTTGCTTTTCCTTTGTTGACAATAGACACGATCAACTTATAGTTTGGCAGCAAATTTTCGCTCATTTTCCTTCTCCTTTCTGCTATAGAGTATCCCTAAAAGCAGTACGGATAATATTGGAGTCAGAGCCACTAACGCAATCATACCAAAACCAACAAGCATTGGATCCCGACCCTCGATTGAGTTGGCAACACCGATTGCCATGGCCATTACAAATGTAACTGTCATTGGCCCTGTTGCCACTCCTCCGGAATCAAATGCAATCGAAACAAATGTACGGTTTGAAAATCTGGTTAATAGGAGAGCTATTAAATAGCCGGGGGCAATAAAGTACCATAATGGCAACCCTAAAAGTATTCTAAACATGGAAGCTGACACAGCAACCCCCACGCCTAATGATAATGTGTACAGTATAATCTGTTGAGGAATATAACCGCTGGATGCTTTTTCAACCTCAAAAATCAGAATACGCACCGCCGGCTCAGCGAGGGTAGCTACAAACCCTAAAGCAAATCCGATGGGTATAACAATCCAATTGTAAGATTTACTGCCCAAAGCGATACCGATTGCTTCACCCACCGGTAAAAATCCTGCTTTAACTCCTTGCAGAAAAAGTGACAGTCCTAAAAATGTAAGGATTAGACCTATAAACATGTTTTTTAGCTTTCCCCTGGGGAGTTTTAGAAAAAATATCTGAAAGATAATAAACAAAATCAGCAAAGGAATTAATGCGAATAAAACCTCTGCCAGTACATGATTAAAACCATTAAATGTTTGTATGCCGCTCAAAAATAAATCACCCCTAACAAGAGGACTGCGATTATCGGTCCAATTGAAGCAAGGGCAATTAGTCCAAACCCGTCAGTTGAAGTACTCTTTCCGGCTAAAACAGAGCTGACACCAACCCCCAGAGCGAGTATAAATGGTACTGTCATTGGTCCTGTAGTAACACCGCCGGCATCGAATGATACAGGAACAAAGTGCAAAGGGGTGAACGCAGCCAGAATAAAAACCAGGGTATAGCCGCCAATTAACAGATAGTAAAGCGAAATATTCAGAATGATTCGCATCATGGCAAGGCCTACTGATATCGCAACCCCAAGTGCTACAGCAAAAATCAGGACGTTTTTTGAAATTACTCCCTGTGAAACCATATCAACTTGAATGACAAGTACACGAACGTCAGGCTCTGCCACAGTAATGACAAAACCCAGTAGTAAGCCGAAAAATACTACTAACCATAGTCTCCCTGTTTTTGGCAGTAAAGAACCGATTAATTCACCTATTGGCAACAGCCCAATGTGAACGCCTATCAAAAAAAGAATTAGGCCCACACTGACCATAGCAACACTGATTAAAAATTGAATAAAAGTATTTAATGGCAGCCGGATAACAAATAATTGCAGAAATATAACAAGCAATGTTATCGGTATTACAGCATATATAACTTCAAAAGCAGTTTCTCTTATTTTATTCATTCTATTCACCCCTGTTTTCTTTCGACTTTGATTGAAATAATCCTTTTATGGGTCAATTTTTTAAGGATAAAGAGTTTAAAGTTTATTTGGGAATAATCTTAATTTATATCCTGGTGATAACGTTAAACATTAACGGCCGGGTTTTCGGCACAATCCAGGAAAGCCTGCGCTATGCATCCTTCCAGGTAGCCTCGATTATTACCACAACAGGCTATACCACTGCTGATTTTGATTTATGGCCTGACCTAAGCAGAGCTCTTTTAATTACGTTAATGTTTATAGGCGCCTGTGCGGGATCAACCGGCGGTGCTATGAAAGTTATAAGAATTCACATAATTTTTAAATATGTGCAAAGGGAAATTAACTCTTTAATTCATCCAAGGGCAGTAAAGGCAATAATCTATACTGTAATTTCACTGCTTTTCACTCAATCATGGAAAAGGTAAAATGTATTGGGTTTTTAAACCTGTATTAGGCAATATTGTCACCTAAAATTCCATAGCGTCCTTAACTCGGCGTTATTTAATAATCTGCATATTACGGTTTCATAGAGCGACGATTCCTGTAATGGGTGGCCCACATCTCCGGATAAGTTGACCATGCTTCCTGTCCTCGCAGGAAGGCAGACGGTCTGTCATTACAGACCGACACACAGTGGAGATGAGGGGAATCGAACCTCTGACCTCTACTATACGCACACAAATTATGTAATCAGACAGAGTGCAAAAAAACCACGAGGTTGAAAACTCCCGTGGTTTTTGGTTTCATGTATGGTGGAGATGAGGGGAATCGAACCCCTGACCTCTTGAATGCCATTCAAGCGCTCTCCCAACTGAGCTACATCCCCAATAATCCTTTGCAGGACAATGTCTATTATACTGGGTTTTAGGGGGGTTGTCAACATCGTGAGAAAAGGGGTTGTTGTTCTCATGCAGCCAGCGTTTGCGGCCCATCAGATTACAGCGTTCATGGATGTTCTTCCGGTCCATGGGGTTACTGGAAATCCAGGCGTGACGGCTGGTTTTGGTTACAACGCATCCTGTTTTGGCATCGATTTCTTCAAAAGCTTCCTCACATACCACCACATGAATTAAAAGCGATTTGCGCCGGTTAACACCGTAGTCATATTCGACCCCGTTGGCCCATCGGAATATTTGTCTCCGGCCCTGCCACACCCGCTTTAGTTGGTACTCTCCTTTGGTATCCAAGCGCATCAGACCCTGTGCTTCTTCCCATACCGAAGGCAGTGATTTGTCTTTCAGCACGATCATGAATTCCCACTTGTTCTTGCGGCAGGCTTCCATGACCGGCCCGTTGGCGTACAATCCGTCAAGAAGAAGGGTAAAGGCCAGTTTTGGAAACTCATGCTTCAGCCGCCTGGCTAAACGGTGGAAGGCCTTTAGTTCACAGTCCTGTTTCCATTTCTCGTAGTCTTCAACCGCTTCCAGTTCCACGCTGTTCTCCAGAAACTCGCTCATTAGCGGCAGTACCATGCCATTAGCAAACACTAGAACCGCTTCCAGGACGTAGGCGTAATACTCCCATTCCCCGTCTTTTCCCTGGATCCTGCGGTGAAGATAGCGCTCGTCCCAACATTCTTTCATTACGTATTTTTGTGTGCCATCGATTGCTACAAGATACCTGTTCTTACGTAGGAGATGCCGAAACTTCTTTCTGCGGATTAAGTGCCTCAACAAATCTAAGTAACAGTCTTCAACCTGATCTACATCCATATTTTGCAACAGGCGGCACAGTGTATCCTGGTGCGGCATATCCTCCAGATTCGGAAAAAGGGAGCGCAGGTTTTCCAGCAGCTGAGGACCCGTTAACTCTTCATTTCCTTTCCGCCGTGACGTGAGCTGAAACATAAACAAGAGGATACCATAGAGCATCATTACTGCCATCTGGTGTTTGATTTTTTTCGGATCCCGGGGGTCGGGAACACTGGATAATTTTTTTAACAGCCCCGGTAGTAACTGATAACTTACTTTGAGCTTCTCTTCGGCGGCGGCCTGTACGGCTTCCTGTTCTTCCTCCGTTGTTTTATGGCCGCTCTTGCGGTTTGGAAGGGTGGAGTTTTGGGGATATTGCATCCCCATACTTTTCAGTTGTTCTCTAAGCTCCCGCTGTTTTCTCCTCCCCCGTGTTCCTGGCGTTTGAGGTTGTCTTCGCTCATTGCCCACCCCCGCTTTCTCCACGCAGGATTGCCCGGAAATCACGATTCAGGGGGTACACGTAGATATGTTTTGGGGAAGACGGATATTGTTTGTACCGATCCATCCGGCCCCTTCCCGCTGTCCATCCCAACATTATCCAGTTGGCCGCCTTGTAACAGGTGCCCCGGTATTCCTCCGGGTCTACAAAGGTTTCCAGCAACACCGGTCTGTAACCATATCGGTCCTGCCAGTCGTAACCGATACGCTTTGCAGCTAAGGATAAAGCTTTGCTTGCCAGGTTCTTAACTTGGACCCATGGGAAGATGAGAAAACGAGTGTTGTTAACAACCAGGTGCAGCCTCTTGCTACGGTCGGTTTCTGTCCATCCAATCCACTGGTCCCGGGCTTCCAGCGCCCAGGCGGCAGCAGAAAACAGAATGCAACCGAGGTATCTTTCATCACTGGATAGTATGAAGTAACGCTGGTGTGCGCCAAAAGGCTGTCTGTACCCAAGGATGTGATAGCGCTCAACATATTGGTTCCAAAGGCTTACCTCGGATCTGTCCAATACAGGCTTTAATTCCACACCCGAATCGGCCAGGCTGCACGCGATGCCAGCAGGGGCATCTGTTTTTGAGGTTGGGACAACCCGTCTTGAAGTTTGATTCCCTGGCCTCCGCTTTTTTGGTAGTCGTATCTTATCCTCGGAATTCAGTCGCTCTAAGAGCTGGATACAGGATTCGACCTTGTTGCGGCCATTTGGTGCTACCCACTGGAGGTTCTCGCAGATAGTGTTGGCCAGTTCCGTCCGACTGAGCTGGGGGAACCTGCGCACTGTTTCTGTAACTATCCAGAGATCCAGTGCTGTAAATTCCCGTCCGAATAAAAGGACAGTCTCATTATCTTTGTTTTCTGCCATAGTGTGGGCCTCCAATCTACAGGTTCCCACACTAATTAGGCTCTTACTCATAAGCGTGGGTAATATAGCAATTTCTGTATATTTTAGCCCGGTAAAACCATGTACGCATTGAGCAAGAAAATACCTGCTCTACCCGAACTCCTTCGGTGGATTGCTTTGATTCTGCTGTTGACTCCTTCTATGGGGCCATTGCTTATCTCGTCATAAACCAAGCTGTTTTTTATAGCTTCATAATCATCGGACAGTCCCTTCACATATTGTGCCAAAGCGTCGACGTCGCTTTCACTGTATGTATGAATCAGCATATCAAGTGCACCGATATCACGAGAGTCGAATACGTTATACACGTCTTTAAGGAATTGAATTAGTATCAGGATTATCGGGTACATCTCTATTGCTTTATGGAAGAGTTGGTTTTTTTTT
>JAGXRN010000052.1 GCA_018335875.1 Dethiobacter sp. | reverse complement strand
TCGGCGTCGAACACGCTGGTGCAGGTCTCGCCGCGGAAGTCGGTGGCCACCACCTTGTCGGTGGTGTAGCCCAGCACGCCCTTCAGGGCGCCTTCGCTCTGGGCCTTCATCTCGGCGCAGATCTCGGCATAGGTCGCTTCGCTGTTCAGTTCAACGGTCAGGTCCACCACCGACACGTCGGACGTGGGCACGCGGAAGCTCATGCCGGTGAGCTTCTTGTTCAGCTCGGGAATCACCACGCCCACGGCCTTGGCGGCACCGGTGCTGGAAGGAATGATGTTTTCCAGGATGCCGCGGCCGCCGCGCCAGTCTTTGTTGGACGGGCCGTCCACGGTCTTCTGCGTGGCGGTGGCGGCGTGCACGGTGGTCATCAGGCCGCGCTTGATGCCCCACTTGTCGTTCAGCACCTTGGCCACGGGGGCCAGGCAGTTGGTGGTGCACGAGGCGTTGGAGATGATGGCCTGGCCGGCGTAGGTCTTGTCGTTCACGCCGTAGACGAACATGGGGGTGTCGTCCTTGGAGGGAGCCGACAGGATGACCTTCTTGGCGCCGGCGTCCAGGTGCTTCTGGGCCGTGACCTTGTCCAGGAACAGGCCGGTGGACTCGATGACGATGTCGGCACCGACGTCGGCCCACTTCAGGTTGGCCGGGTCGCGCTCTTGCGTCAGGCGGATGGTCTTGCCGTTGACGATGATGTTGCCGCCCTCGACCTGCACGGTGCCCTTGAAGCGGCCGTGCACGCTGTCGTACTGCAGCATGTAGGCCAGGTAGTCGGGCTCCAGCAGGTCGTTGATGGCGACGACTTCGATGTCAGAAAAATTCTGAATCGCGCTGCGCAGCACGTTGCGCCCGATGCGGCCAAAGCCGTTGATGCCGATCTTGATGGTCATGTCCGTCTACTCCTTCAGTTTGGAAAAGTTGCAACTCAGGGAAAACAATTCGGCGCGCAAGGTGGCCTCCCCAGCGGCACCGCCGGGCTGGCTTTGCCAGACGGCGGGTGCCGCCCCCTTGAGGGGGTCGCGCAGAGCGCTGCGGGGGTGGGTCAATGCATCACTTCAGCAGGATGGTGCGCACGGTGTCGGCCACGTTCTCGGGCGTGAAGCCGAAGTGCTTGAACAGCACCGGCGCCGGCGCGGATTCGCCGTAGGTGTCGATGCCGACCACGGCGGCCACGCCGTACTTCCACCAGCCGTCGGTCGAGCCCATTTCCACCGCGATGCGGGGCAGGCCGGCCGGCAGCACGGCGGTCTTGTAGGCCACGTCCTGGCGGTCGAAGGTGGTGGTGCTGGGCATGGAGACCACGCGCACGGCGATGTTGTAGGCGCGGGCCAGCAGGTCCTGCGCCTTCAGCGCCAGCTGCACTTCGGAGCCGGTGGCGATGAGGACGGCCTGGGCCTTCTTCTTCAGTCCCACCTCGCTCGGCTCGGCCAGCACGTAGGCGCCCTTGCTGATCTCGTCCAGGCCGCTCTTGGGGGCGTAGGGCAGGTTCTGACGCGACAGGCACAGCGCCGTGGGGCGGGTGCGGTTCTGCAGGGCCACGGCCCAGGCCACGCTGGTCTCGGCCGTGTCGGCGGGGCGCCACACGTCCAGGTTCGGGATCAGGCGCAGGCTGGCGACGTGCTCGATCGACTGGTGCGTCGGGCCGTCTTCACCCAGGCCGATGGAGTCGTGCGTGAACACGTGGATCACGCGCTGCTTCATCAGCGCGGCCATGCGGATGGCGTTGCGGCTGTAGTCGGAGAAGGTGAGGAAGGTGCCGCCGTAGGGGATGAAACCACCGTGCAGGGCCACGCCGTTCATGATCGCGGCCATGCCGAATTCGCGCACGCCGTAGTTGATGTGGCGCCCGCCCTGGCCGTTCTCGTCCTGGATCACGTCGCCCGCGAGGTTGAAGCGCAGGTGCGGCGTGGACTTGGTGTTGGTCAGGTTGGAGCCGGTCAGGTCGGCGCTGCCGCCGAGCAGCTCGGGCAGGGCCGCGGTGAAGGTTTCCAGTGCGAGCTGGCTGGCCTTGCGGCTGGCCACGGTCTCGGCCTTGGTGTGGGCGGCCACGGCCGCGTCCACGGTGATCTGCGCGAACTTCTTCGGCAGGTCGCCCTTCATGCGACGCACGAATTCCTTGGCCAGCTCGGGGAAGGCGGCCTTGTAGGCGGCAAAGCGGGTGTTCCACTCGGCCTCGGCGGCCTTGCCGGCGGCTTTGGCGTCCCAGGCGGCGTACACGTCTTTCGGGATCACGAAAGGCTCGTGCGCCCAGCCGATGGCTTCGCGGGTGAGCTTGATTTCTTCCGCGCCCAGCGGCTCGCCGTGGGCCTTGGCGGTGTTGGCGCGGTTCGGGCTGCCCTTGCCGATGGCCGTCTTGCAGCAGATCAGCGTGGGCTTGTCGGCGCTGTTCTTGGCGGCGGCAATCGCGGCGTCCACGGCGTCGGCGTCGTGTCCGTCCACGGCGCGGATCACGTTCCAGCCGCAGGCCTCGAAGCGCTTGGGCGTGTCGTCGATGAACCAGGGCGCGACCTGGCCGTCAATCGAAATGCCGTTGTCGTCATACAGCGCCACCAGCTTGTTGAGCTTCCAGGCGCCGGCCAGGGCCACGGCCTCGTGGCTGATGCCTTCCATCAGGCAGCCGTCGCCCAGGAACACGTAGGTGTGGTGGTCGACGATGCTGTGGCCGTCACGGTTGAACTCACTGGCCAGCAGCTTCTCGGCCAGCGCCATGCCCACCGCGTTGGTGATGCCCTGGCCCAGCGGACCGGTGGTCGTCTCGACGCCGGGGGTGATGCCCACTTCCGGGTGGCCGGCGGTCTTGCTGTGCAGCTGGCGGAAGTTCTTCAGTTCGCCGATCGGCAGCTTGTAGCCCGTGAGGTGCAGCAGCGCGTAGATCAGCATCGAGCCATGGCCGTTGGACAGCACGAAGCGGTCGCGGTTGGACCAGGCGGGGTTGGTGGGGTTGTGGCGCAGGTGGCGGCCCCACAGCGCAACGGCCATGTCGGCCATGCCCATGGGCGCGCCGGGGTGGCCGGAGTTGGCGGCCTGCACCGCGTCCATGGCCAGGGCGCGGATGGCGCTGGCCTGGGTCTGCGCCGACACGCCAGGTGCGGCAGCGACGGGCTCGGCAACGGCGGGCGGCGCCACGGGTGCGGCCTCTGGCGTGGCAACGGGTTCGGGGCTGGTGGAGGAGTGGGCGACGTCGGACATG
>JAGXRN010000051.1 GCA_018335875.1 Dethiobacter sp. | reverse complement strand
ACTACGAGGCGATATTTCAAGAAACTTATAGGCAGGTGATGGCTGGCGAAGCGGATCATTTGGACGATCTGACCTATGATCCCGTAATTCTGTAAGTAAACATACTGGCAAAATGTGGATGAGGACTACCCTTTACCGGCTCTAGTCCTTTTAACTACAGGCGAGAAATGTCCCTTACATATTTTACTATAAATAGAGTAAACTTACATATGTTCGTTGCAGGCAAAGCACTTTCGTTTTTTTAATAATTTTAATGCAACGCTAGTGATCAGGGATATATTTTGTTTACCACAGATGGATCATGGGCTGTCAGGGCAAACTTCTCCTCTTTTATTAGCTTCTTTAGTTTATTAACACTCTCATACCAGGCATAATGATCGTATGATGAAGGTGAGTATACAATACAACATCAATATCATCCGGCCTTAAGCCTTCTTTTGCCAGGGCGCTGATTACAAACTGCGAACCCCCTTTAGCCGCATAACCACCCCAAGACCTGCCGTTTACAATATATCGTTCACTTATTCCGGTATCTACCAGAATCCTCTTCTTGCCGTTCTCAAGCAAAAACCCTATATGCGGATCGGTTGCTCTCAACCCGTTTGGGGAGGCTTTTCGCCAACAGGGATATACTTGGCCTGACGTAGAAAATGGCATCCCAAAGCAATCTGCAGTGCAATTTGCGATTGAGGCTCCTTTGCGGTTTTTTCACATCGTCGCAGCCTTTATCTGGCTTGGTGCTATCTTTTATATTCACCTTGTAATGACTCCAAAAGCAGTAGCAGGAGGCATCCCTCAGGCCACACTTAAGCTGGCGTGGCTGAACATAGTAATAATTTTTGTCACAGGTTCAGTGCTGGCCGCTTTTCGTTTGGGTTCCTGGGCAGGTTTTACAGGAACACGATTCGGTCAACTGCTGAGTATAAAGATTTTTCTCTTTTTAATACTTGTGGCTGCTGCCGCTTTTGTCACACTGCGGCTAAACCGCGCACTGAAAACCGGCGCACCAATAATACTGCATCACACACCTGCCGGTAAAATGTTTACTGAGCAGGATTTATCCAGATTTGACGGCTCCGACGGCAAACGCATATTTGTTGCTTTTGGAGGCCATGTCTATGATGTCAGCCAAAGCCGCTTATGGAAAAGCGGCAAGCACGCCGGTCGCCACCCTGCAGGGACAGACTTGTCGTCAGATATGGCAGAAGCTCCCCACGGACCCGATATGCTGGAGCGTTTTCCCATAGTGGGGAAGCTGACAGCAGCAGGAAGTGTAGTCAGCCCATCCAACCGTGGCCCGGCCAAAGCTCTCTACCTTCTGGCGTACTTCAATTTGCTTTAATTCTGTAACCTGACGACAGGAATCATGCTTCAAAATGTCGAATGGAGTATAGACCAAAGTTCACAACAACAGGAGGGGAATTTTTTGCCCAGAGTTAATAAAGGAACAGGAATCCTGATTATTTTGTTGATAATAGGCAGTATTTTTGGCTCGCTACTGGGAGAAATGCTGAGCGGTATTTTGCCATTTCTCGCCTTCGGACGGACAGTGGGCCTGAGCCCCGCCACCATCGACCTGACCCCTGTGGTATTGACACTGGGCCTGACTCTCAAGCTGAACATCGCTACCATTATTGGATTTTTTATTACACTTTTCATTTATCTCCGTTTATAGTTTTTCATTTAAGTTTACCTGCTTTTCTTAGCGCGGCATAAATACGCTCATCATTCCTGACATCAGGCAAATCGCTACTTCGCGCCGGATAACCATGACTGATTTTTAGCGGTCCAGCTATGAGTTCAATAATTGGCATATATTAACACCTACCTGCCAGGGAAAAGATAATTAACAAGGAGGGGGAAAATGAAGTCGCTGCGTGAATATTTATGGTTCGAGACTAAAAACAGGGTCGATTTTGTTAATATAACATCACAGGTGCAGAGAGTCATTGACAAGAGCGGTATTAAAGAGGGATTGTGCCTGGTTAACGCCATGCATATCACAGCCAGTGTCTTTATTAATGATGATGAGGCGGGTTTACACCAGGACTATAAGAAGTGGCTTGAGAAAATTGCGCCTCATGAGCCTGTTTCACAGTACGCGCACAACACTTTTGAGGACAACGCCGATGCACATTTAAAGAGGCAGGTAATGGGCAGGGAAGTTGTGGTGGCGGTGACTGAGAGCAAACTGGATTTTGGGCCATGGGAGCAGATTTTCTACGGCGAATTTGATGGGCGAAGAAAAAAACGGGTTCTGGTCAAGATAATTGGCGAGTAAAATTAAAAAACTGCGGCTCAACCGCAGTTTTTACGTTTTAAAAGAAACCCAGCAGGCGCCAATACCAGACAGTAGGTACGATGACCAGCGCCACACAGAGAAGGTATCCCAGTCCGTAGATTACCAGGTGCCTCTCCGTCCATCCCTCATGCTCCAGAATATTATCCGACATGATGGCAAAAGGCGACATGTACTGCAGAAAAGTAAAGTACTGGATTACTCCGTTTAAGAAGCAGAGCACTACAGGGTGGATGCCGGCCGCGTTGAGGGCGGGAGCAAAAGCAAACAAAACCGCAATGGTCGCCAATCCCCAGGCTGCGTCAACGAAACGAAGAACCAGCGTTACAGCTATCATAAAGTAGATAAATAGGGTGACATTGCCGGCAAACCTCATAACCAGCGGGAACAGGCCCTCACCAAGGATGGCGGTCAAACCGACAGACTCCAGTATCCTCCCCACAGACAAAATTGAGCCGAAAAACAATACCACTTCCCAGTTTACTCCGGCAGAGATTGCGCCGGCGTTAAGGGTGCCTGTGGCAAACAGTAAAAACAGGCTGATAGCGGTGATGGTAGCTGACTCCAGGCCATGGAGCGGGGTTGTCAGGTAGCCGAGGAAGCAAAGGGAGAGGACGATACCGGCAGCCACTTCCTGACGGGAAACAGGGGGCAGTTCAATCTCGCTGTATGATACTGACCAGTTAAACTGCCAGGGACGGAAAACAAGAAAAAGGTATGCAAAGAGAAGGACGGCAATTATCCCCCAGGGAAAAATCAATGCGCGTGAATAGCCAAACCAGTCCAGGTCAGTTCTCAGGGCAGGCGGCAGCAAGCCCATGCTGATGGGGCCAATCAGGCTCCCGGTCATCCAGCCGTTGCCGGGAATTAAAATGGCTGTGTAGGCGGCAAGAGTGATAAAAGCGGATTCCCGGGAACGCACTTTTAATTTCAGTGTCCTGACAATGCTTAGCACAATAGGCATCACAATTGCTACGCGTACCGTAGTTGAGGGTGTGAGCAGCGAGAAGATAATGCCGGTGAGCATGAGGGCAAAGGCGGTGCTCACAATATTGCCCCGGCAACGGTTGAGCATACGCACTGTAATGCGCCTACCCAGGCCTGTATGCTGAATAACGTATCCAAACAGGAAAGCCGGGATAATAATCCAGACGGCAGAAGTGGTAAAACCGTAAAAAACATCCCCGTAGGAAAGATTGCCCGCCAAGAGCAGACCCATCATTAATACCCCGGCGACACCTCTTGGCAGCCTCTCAGGGTGGATTATCCAGGCCGCCAGCGTTATGGCAATACAACCGACTGCCCAGTGTCCCTGCCTGCCCAATCCTGACACAGGCTGCAGCATACTAAATATTCCTATAAACAGCACGGCCAGAAGAGTCAGGCAAATCCATTTTACCCCTTCCACCGTGCGCTGTTTCTTTTCTTCAGGCACCAGCTTTGCCTCTGCCAAATATATCTCCCCGCTTTCATGCGTTCTGACTTTCTTTCGGCAGACAAAGCTGCGTTTCCTTCAAAGATGTAAAATTTGAGCTGCTTTGTTATTCATAATCACTAGAGTTGCATAAATTGAATTTTAATTTGTCAAGCATGGAAATAGGAAGATAATTTGAGATAATAGGTGTAATCAGGAGAATATCAAGCAAAATAGGCATAAAACCCTTGCATATATAGAAAAAATCCTTTATAATAGAGATATGGGGTAGTCCTTGCCCAAATCTCCAATATAAAGGAGTCAAAATATGCAAGGCAAGGATACCACAAAATCCACATTTTTTCAATTGTTTGAGCCAATATTTCAGGGAGGAGTTTTTAAATGGC
>JAGXRN010000050.1 GCA_018335875.1 Dethiobacter sp. | reverse complement strand
CCCAGAGAGAATATCTGGTTGATAGGCCGGGAGTGTAAGGGCAGTAATGTCTTAAGCGAACCGGTACTAATAGGTCGAGGGCTTGACCTAAATCTTGTGAAATAAAAATAAGACAAGGGGACGGTTCCTCTGTCTTATAAAAATACCTTTAGCTGTGTAGTTTTGAGAGAACTTTCTGGTGGAAATTGCGGAGGGGACACACCCGTTCCCATTCCGAACACGGCGTTTGCTACCTAACCTGCAAACCCGATGTTTAACTAATGGATAAGGTAAAACTCTTTAACAGAGTTAACTACAGTAACTCCGCTCGTTAAACTCGCTGGGTTAGGCCTGCCGTTAAGCCCTCCAGCGCCGATGGTACTTGGGACGTTGGTCCCCGGGAGAGTAGGTCTCCGCCAGACCTAGCATATCACTAAGTCAGCAGGCTCCTTTTTTATCGGATACCTATATAACACTGCTTGCGGGTACTGACGTCCTACAGCCGCAGGTTCACGATTAAGATGATCTGTCCACTGAAATTTATCCCCCTGAGGGTTATTTTTGTATTTGGCGTTTTAAGAAATAGCCTTCTTTATCAATTTCATCCCTCAGAAGCCTTAAATCTTCTTCTGTAGGTTCTGCCATTTCCTTCACATTTGAGGGGCTAATCAGTTCAAATTCCACCAGTTCCTGTATCTGCTCCGGCGTTACTCCCGGTTTTACTTCCAGAAGTTTCATCCTCCTGGTGTCTTCATCAAAGCCAAAGAGGGCCTGGTTGGTGATAACCCTGTAAGGACCGGACCCCATAACGCCCGCTTTTTCCCTGTAGTCAGGAGAGCCGTTGCCAAAACCGATACTGGTAACAAAGTCGAGTTGATTGACAAATCTTCTCTTTTCCAACGCCATGATTGCAATGGTCTTTTCACAGTTTGCCGCCATAGCGCCTGCACCACCGCTGCCGGGGAACCTGACCCGCGGCTTGTTGTAATCATCCCCCTGCATAGTTGAACAGACATTGCCATACATATCGATCTGCGCTCCCCCGATAAAGGCAAAATCGGCATATCCTCTCTGTGTTAATTCAAAAGCACCGCAAAGTCCTTTCATGTATGTGGCCTTGCGTCCCGCTCTTGTATCTCCCACAGACAAGGGCATCCCCATGTCAAGGATTGGCGCCAGGGATCCTGCCTCATAAATCATTAAAAGACCGGGGGCATGGGTATACTGGGCATGCATTGCCGCAACAATAGGTAGCCCCGTACCGACAAACACAATCGTATTATCTTCCAATACTCGTGAACCGGTATAAGCAATCATTTCCACATGACTATATTCTGGCATTTTTATACCTCCTTACGGTTTGATTTTTTTACGTCAGGATAATGGGTTGGCCGCCATCTAGCTTATTAAGCTTGTTTAGAGTCTTATATGAGATTTTATCAAGGAAATCATCATGATCCTCGCAGCCAAAGACATACTCATCATAGTACTGCTTTAGCTTTGTCTTATCTCCTGTAACCCTAAAATCTTCGCAAGCTGCCCTGAACATTTTAATATGATCCATATCAAACCAATGGAAGCCATAACAGGCACCCGGGTATGCCCCATAAGACCTCTCTACCAAAGAATCCACGGCAGGATGAGGTATTTCCGTCATGTTGGGGAAGTTTCTGATGTTATCTTCCGGGATAATTTTTTCAGCAGTCACAATTGTATAGGTGGATGCCATAGCAATCTCAGGGCAGGTACATAATGCGCCAAAAATTCTCGAGTTACCGTTCATATCTGCAGCACTGACATGAACAAGACCCACATCAGGATGACAGGCCGGTACTAAGTATACATTTCTACCGGTATAAGGACATTCCGTCATAGTTCCCTTATTAATCAATTCCATATCCGAACCGCCGTGATCCCTGATAGGTATAAAGGGAATACCCATGGCTCCCGCTTTAAACCGGACAGACATCCCGTAGTTTGTATAGTCATCAACTTCGATTAAACCGTTTGTTGTAAGATGCCGCAACAGCGGAGCGATACCGATAAGCTCATATCCCCACCAGGCAAACTCTGCCCGTTTAATAGAAACCCTGTCGGGGTCCAAAATCATTGCCCCTGCCAGCAGCTCCACGCAAATGGAGTTTGATTGGAAAGAAAGTGTCAGATCCTTTGCCCCGTGCCTTACCACTTCCTGGACAGCGGCAAACGGCACCCTGGTATTAACGAAGCCGCCGATGCCAAGGTTAATTCCGTCTTTTATATGCGCTTTTACAGCATCTTTTAACGTGGTACGCTTATCCTTAAGGGCCTTTGACTTTCCAACCATAATCTTTCTTGCCTCATCAGGAGTCGGCCCCCAATATTCCAGCGCTTTTTCCTGATACTTAATCTGAGAAATCTGCTTAATGTCTGAACTAATCTTTTTCATCTCTAACCTCCTCAGTGTAGTAATCCTCAAAGAAATATTCCTCTGGGATACGCGACCTTAATACAGTTTCCCCCTTAAATATTAATTCTGAATATTCTAAAGAATCTATTCTCTTTTTGTTTTAATATTCCTTCCTACCAATATTCTCTATTTTTTTTCCTGAGTATCAAGTTTGGTCAGGAACCCCTTGCCATCAGAACATATGTTTGTTATAATGTAGCTAGCAGAACATAAGTTCGGGGGGCGATAAGATTGGCTGAACAGCAACCGATCTATATCGTTCGTATCTTCAGCTTGACAAAGAGGGTTATCTCCATCAACCAAATCTTGCTGAAAAATGATCACAGACCTATTTTTTCTAAAACCCAAAAAGCGGCGGGAAAAGTTCCGCCGCTTTTGCGTGCATTAAGAAAATAATGTGGCCTAAACATGGCTCCGGGTCAGAGCGACATCTTTTTGTCCTGACGGGAGGGAACCAGGCGGTCGACGAGGAACATGCCCGCAGTGATCGCTCCCGCGAAAAGCAAGGCTGTGAGGAGAGGGGGGAGGCCAAGCAGCCTGTCAAAGGTGACGGCACCCGCGTTGCCGCTGTCAATGAGCAGGGGCTTTAGGCTTTTATGCAGGAAGGCATAGATAAATGTGCCTGTCAGCGCACCCAGAAACACATAGCCGGCGTCTTTTTTGCCTTCAGCCATGGCACCGATGACGGTACCGGGACAATAGCCCGCCATGCCGAATCCGACGCCAAAGACCAGCCCGCCAACGATTACACCGGGATGGAAGGGTAGGTTGGCAATTGTTCCGATGCCCAGGGCATTTAGCGTAAAGATACCAAGCAGGGAAACGGCCACCGCAAAGAACATGAACTGGGCGATTTTCAGGTCGAGCAGGCGAAGCATCTTTAAGATGTTGTCATATTCCAGCGCGCCGATGCGCTGCAAGATATAGCCAAAGGCGATGCCCGCAAGTAATCCCCAAAACAACATTATTGAACCCTCCTTTGCCTGTAAATGAAGAGCGCCGTCGGGATGCCCGCGGCAAACGCGGCGAGGCCGAATACGAGGCCGCTCACAGCGAGCCGGCTAGTGCCGCTGATGACATGGCCGCTTGTACAGCCGCCGGCCAGTCTGGCGCCAAGCAGAAGCAGCACGCCCCCCAGAAAGCCCACGAGATAGCGCGGCCACTTGCTGTCACCAAAATTGGCCTGCCACATAACCGGAACTTCTGGACCCCTGTCCTCCCGGGTCACTTTCCGTGCGAGATACGCGCCGATAAAGATGCCGAGCACCGCCATCCACTGCCAGTCGACCCGCAGGTCGGTTAACAGCACCGCGTCAACCGGCCCGGCTTCACAACCTCCCGGCTGAGCCAGAAATGTTGCTTTTACCAGGGCCGGGGAAAAAAACTCGGTCATTTTTCCCACTGTTTTTGTGTAAGCGCCGGATGTGCCCAGGCGCCCACCGAGGTAATAGACAAATGTGTTCAGTACACCAAGAATAATTCCACCTTTTACCCAGGACCAGTGTTTTTCCCGCAAAATTATCACCTCCATTAATCTGCGGCAGTCTTAAATACCAATACCCCGTAGGTGTATATTCTGTTTGTCTATGAAGAATTCCTGCAGTATGGCTTGTGTCAAGAAAATAAATTCACAAAGGGAAAACCGGGATACGTATCCCGGTTTGGCCCGTTACTTGTGCGCCCGGCATGGGCGCAGTCTAACGGGTGAAAGTCCCGAACACGCCCGGTAGCGGGAAGTGTATAGCCAAGGCCAAGCGCGTCCATCGCGAGGTGGAGTGTGAAGGAAGGCGGCGGCAAATCTCCGGCCTGACGAACAGGAATCGCATCAGGCACAAGCTGAGGATAAGGCTGCAAGACGGGTTGAAGTCCAATAGCTACACGGAATCAGGTTGTGTAAATGCGGCAGGTAGATGGAGAGAAAGACTGCGTTCTTACCCGGGGAGGCCTCACGGACGGTGGAGGGACCAAGAAGAAGCGCGCATGACGCTATCAGGGCGTGTCAGGGGAATATTCGCGGCGGGTACAAATATGTTGTGGATATGGACTTGGAAAAGTTCTTTGACACAGTGAATCAGGAGAATAAAAAATACGGGAATAATCAGCATCCCCTTGACATGCAGGCAAAGCTTGCATAAGCTAGGATTAGTTGACACTAACACTGGAGGAGCCTATGAAAAAGCCAGAAACCCAACAGACCATCCTGGCAGCAGCAAAAAAACTGTTTATCACAAACGGATATAAAGGTACAACAACAATTCAGATTGCCAGAGAAGCCGGCATTTCTGAAATGACACTGTTTCGCCACTTTCCTTCCAAGGAAGATATCTTCCTTGGTGTGATTCATCCACTGGTTTCCTTCATGGATTGCTTAGATATCCATGAACACAGTGATATGCGAAAAACAGTGAGGGACCTGCTGGAGAACAGGCTGCGCTTTCTGCTTGAGGAAAGAGAGCTTGTCCGGTTGGTTGTGATGGAAAGTTTTCTGGCGGAACGAAGTGAAAACCCAATCGCCGGAGTGATGGCCAGGGTGGAACAATTATTTTCATCTTTTAACCCTACCCAAAGAGAGCTTTTAGTAAGAGTCATTGCCGGATTTATCCTCAGTGGTATTTTCATGCCGCAAACAAATGACCCCCATATTCTGGAAGTATTCATCCAGGAAACTATTTATCCGCTGTTGGAACGCTTTGATAAGAAGTAAGAAAGCAATCCATGTGCAAGAATTGTTAATATCCCCGTAGAATCGGAAAAAGTTGAACGGGGAACCAGCAAAAAACTCAGGCCCACTAATGAGCCTGAGTTTTTTTCAAGCTTTAGACTGAGCTAAAACTTGGACAGTGGATGGCTGTTTTCTGTCGAGCATTACAATAAGGGGCGGCAGGACGATGAGGGAGCTCACAAGACAAAGTGTGATATTCAGCAGCGTCACAATGCCAAACTCTTTCAGAATAAGAAAGTCTGAAAAAATTAATGCGCTGAACCCACCGATAGTTGTGAGGGCGGAGGCAAGGATAGGCTTGCCGATTTTGCCAACAGTGGCAATCATGGCCTCTTCCTTTGATACTCCTTTTTGTCTCTCCTCAAAGTATCTTTCCATAAGCAGAATCGTAAATTCTGTGCCAATCCCAATAATCAGGGCCCCCATGGTGGCAGTTAGTGGAGTATAATCAATCCCCAGCAAATACATAGCCCCGCCTGACCAACCAATAATCAGGCAAATAGGAAAGACCGGGACCACCGCCTTAAGAACGTTTCGGTAAATTAGCAATAACCCAAAAAAGACAAAGATGGTGCCAAGTAACGTCATTTCCCTCCTTCCACCTGTGAGAGAAGTCATCATCTCCGCATCAATGACTGCCTTTCCTGTCACTGTCAGTTGACTGCCCTGGGGTTGATTACTGTCTAAGAACAGCTTCAGGCCCACAATAAAATTCCGTAATGGTTCGTTATCCAGACGTGCAATATTCAGTGTAATAATCGTTGTTTGCTGAGCCCCATCAACAAACAGCCTTCTTTGTGTGGCAGGGAGACTGGTCAGAAAACCGGACATATTTTCCTCTGATAGAGTTGGGTCTTTTTGTGTTTGCCGGTAAAGGCTGGTGACCGATACGGCACTGAGGACGATGCCGGGAAATTCTGACTCCACACCAGTTCGCACACCTTCCAGCCAAAGCAAGTAATCTGTGGAGAGTACGTCTGGCCCCTCAACCATTATGGTAAGTTGGTCGGTGGAGCCTATCAGGTCTCTTAACTCCCTGATTTCCACCAATTCCGGGGTATCTTGCGGCATAAAACGTTCAATATCTGTCTGAATGCCCACTTTGGCATCGCTGGCAAATCCCCATACTGTGATTGCCATGCACAAACATAAAATCAGGTATTTTTGTGAGAGGACCTTTTGTGTCATGGCAGACAATGTTCTTTCAAGCCAGTGGCTTTCCCGTGGTAGAGCGCAGGTGCTGCTTTGTGCATGGTCACAGAAATACTTGTCTCTGATATACAGGTTTGTTGTCAAAATGAGCAGAGCAGCCAAAAAGCTGACTGCAAGTCCAATTGTCAGCGTTTTCCCGAAGTCGGCGATCATAGGCACGGGGGAGACAAAGAGGGCGGTAAAGCCGAGTATGGTGGCAACCATCGCTATTAGCACAGATGGAGCCATATATTTATACGTCTTTTTAAAGATATTGTCATGCTTCATAGGTAACTGCCTCCTCAGATGTAAATTCTTCCTCATAGCGGCTGTGAAATTGTATGGAGTAATCAATTCCCAAACCAATCAAAATCGGAAACGCCGCCATGGAGACCATGGTCATGGGAATACCCAGGTGTCCCATGAGTCCCATAGTTGCAACAACGGCTGCAAAATTGACAATCAAGGGAAAGAGCCGCCACCGTACTTGAAACACCAGTGAGACAATAACGACCATGAGAATGAGAGCGCTTATAACCATCCTCTGCATGCTCCTTCTCATTTCCGTACGCAGGGCAATATCCAGGACCGGCTTGCCGGTAACTGTTACATGAGTATTACTCAGGGGGGTATGGGCAAAGAAGTCGGAAATAAGAGTAACCACTTCTTCTGTCCGGCTGTCAGAAGAAGTGCCGGTTAAACGGACCATCATCAATGCATTATTATTGTCGATAACCATCTGCGCGAACAGCGGCCTGAGCTCTCCCTCATCATACAAAATCATGTCCAGGGTATTCTGGCTTGTCGGCATCCCCGGAACCATGATGTTGCTGGTTTCGAGCAGTACCCCCAAACCTTCGGAGATGGCAAGCAGTTTCTCTGAGAATGCTGCCAACCCTTCTCCCAGGCTGCTTAAATTTCCGATATCAGGCAGCTGTTTTTGCATGGTTTCTAACTGGCGGGACTGTGCAGCCAGGCCTTCCTGCATGGCGGTCAGTCCGGTTGCTGTCTGCATTGGTACTTGACTGAGGAACTGAGCCTCACCACTTATTTTTTGCATATTGCTTCCAGCCTGGTTCAGCACAGCAGCACTTTGTTTTAGGCCGACTGTTTTTTGCAGTATCTGCTGTTTCTCCTGCTCAGGTACGGATAGGCTCTGCAACGATTCTTCCAAGCTGCTGCTTATTTGGTCGATGCTGCTGGCTGCAATTAATATCACTCCGGCAAATTCAGTATAACCGCTGCCCAACCGGCCAACCCCTTCTTGTAGCTGCAGTTGCCCTGCAATGAGTCTGTGGAGGGTCTGGGATAACTGCTGAAATTGTCCGGTCGTTTGAGAAAGGTCAATTGTGGGGGTATTATCAGTCATTTCTTTAATGGTCAGAGAGATGTCAGCCAGTTTTTCGCCCATTTCAGCCAAGCCCCATCTCATACTTCTGACATTAGTAAGAATGTTTTCTGCTTGCTTAGCAGTAATGTGCCTTACAGTGCTCGCGGGGCCTATCACTGAATAGACGTTTTTGTTGTCCAGCAGAATACTTTCAAGCTTCTCAATGCGGGTCAGGTTGTCCACAGTTAGTAAATCTGCCATATCTGCAGTTTTTAATCGAATAAGAATGTTCTCTCCGCCAAACATCTCCTCCAGCTTAAGATTGTTACGATAAGTGTCAGTATCTGTTTTGATAAATGTTTCATTGCCTGTGGCCATCCAAATACGTGTTACACCTGTAATCAACCCAATCATGATAAGGATGGTTATAAACACAGTCAGGACCGGCTTTTTCATTACCAGTTCACTTAACCTTGAAAAAAATTTTTCCACGCAAGTAGCCTCCTGTTGTAATGTTAGTGAATACTAACATTTTAAGTGGCTTATTTCTTCCTGTCAAGCTTAAAATAAAAGCACCGACTCACGTCAGTGCTTTTTAAGGACATTTTATATTCAGAAAGCTAGCGGGGAGCAGGTTCTCATAGTGGTTTTTTGCCTATAAGATCCCAGCCGTTAGTGGAACTGTTATACTCCCATTTTATCTTGCCAAACCCCAGTGTAAACTTTTCGTAAAGGCTCTTTTGTAGATATTGACAAGTTGACAGGATGACGTAGAGTGTGGTCATATAGTGAATCCGTTTTGACTTTAAATCGTAGAAATAGATAAGCGTGACTTCCTAAATAAATGTAACATAAAGCCGCTGATAAGTGTCACACTGCCTCCACCGACAAAGCCCCACAGGTAGGTTTCCTCTAAAGGGAAAAGGCCTGACAGCACCGGGCCAAAAACCACGCCCAGTGAAAAGCAGGCATAGAAAATAGAAAATGCTGTTCCCCGTTCTTCCCTGACGGTTGCTTTAGCGACTGAATTGGTGGAATAAGTGAACATAGTACCAAAGAATACTCCGTAAGCTGCCATTATAAAAAATAATATTATCAATCTTGAGAAGAATGGGATTAAAATAAGGCACAATCCTATCCCTGCCAAAGCTTTGCTGTCAGGATGTTTGAATTTAGGGAGAATTAACTTACTGAAGAGCATAGTAACAATTGCAAAAACTGCGAATGTGCCAAGTAGTGCACCAACCATAACTGACAAATATCCCAACTTCCCGATATACAGTGGCAGCAGAAAAGCCAGCACTCCCTGAGCCCACATGAGGCTGAAGCCTCCTATGCAGGCAGTGAATAGTTTGGCATTAGCGGTTAATCTGACAAAGTTGTTTAAAAACTGCTTTGCATTTAATCTGTGCTGCTTTTTATTTGCAGCAGTATCCCCGGGCAAAAAGAAAAAAACCAATACCAATGTCAGAGCAAACAGGCCGGCGATTAAAATAAAAACAGAGTTAAACCCCATCCTGTCTCTCATAATACCTGAAACAGGAGGTCCTATCAAAGCTGAGACGCCAATGAGGGCGCCTGCCCTGCCCATTGCTCTTGGAGTCTCATTTACAGGGGCTTTGTCGGCTATCAGAGTGAAGGCCGCAGGGACAAGTAAAGCCCCACCCAGGCCATGGATAATTCTCAGTGCAATCAACTGCCCGGCATTTTGAGCTAAAGTATAGCTGAATACCCCAGTTCCCGCTATCAAAAGACCTAAGATAAGGGTGAACTTTCTGCCAATCCCGTCTATAAAATACCCGGATATAAGGTTGCCTGAAAAATTTGCAAAGGAGTAGGCACTGACAATAATACCTGCTAAAAGGGAGCTTGCTCCCAAATGGACAGCAAAAGGTGACACCAATGGCAAGAGGGAAAGAGTATCAAAAAAACTTATTAACACAATAAAATTTATCAATATTAAAGATGTTGTCACAGTCTCACTCCTTCTGTAGGATACCCGAATAATGCTATTCTGTTTTGTCGGAGTAAGTCCTGCTGAATGTCTCAGCAAAAAAACATATATTTTTGAGTGAAAGCTCCATTTACAAGCATGCTTGTTTAACACCGCAAATATGTCTGTAATTGACAATTACATAATATTATCATATAATTTTTTCAAGAGTAGGAAGGTGATTCAATGGAGAGCTAATAAAAGCGCTGGCAATACGCCGCGCTTTTGCTCTTTGTGCAGGTATTTGAATTTACTTCTAGAAGTATTAATAATCCTGAGTATCAAGTTTGGTCAGGAACCTCTTGCCATCAGAACATATGTTTGTTATAATGTAGCTAGCAGAACATAAGTTCGGGAGGCGATAAGATTGGCTGAACAGCAAGCACTAAATTGGTTGGAGTTTCAACAAAAATTCTCATCCGAAGAGGATTGTCGGAACCATCTATATAAAATCCGTTGGCCAGATGGTTTCCGGTGTCCAATGTGTAACCATAAACGT
>JAGXRN010000049.1 GCA_018335875.1 Dethiobacter sp. | reverse complement strand
GCGGACTTCATGTGAACACCTTTATCGTCGGGGATATTTACGAGACATTTTCCATATGTAGACATTTAACCACCCCCTGTATACACTAATTATAGCGTATACAGGAAAAAGATTCAACAACAAAATTACAAAAAAATGTACCCTGAATAGGCTTGAAACACAGACAATTTCAAGTGTTTGAGATCAATTTCAGTAAAACGGTTGTCTACGCTAATTTTCTGTGGGAATTCAGGTTCTACCGAAAAATTGATTTTAGTTTAATATTTCATAGATACTTAGTAGCTCAGCAAAGATTTCCGCTATAATATTATGAAGCTCTGCGTAGACGTCCTTGTTATTGCTTCTTTCAGTAAACATGGGCTCTCCGGTGTTTGAATCTTTATAGTCCCTGATTAGATTATAAACAGATTCCCCTTTCTCTGTCAGACGTACGCGGTGGTTATCTTCAATCATGCATAGACCCATACCAACCATAAATTTTACAGCCCATTTGCAAAGGTTGGTAGGATCGGTAGTACGCCTGGCCCTAGCTGCAAGGGCAGGGTTTTCCTTAATTTTAATGATATAATTCTATACTCTCCCTATTGGTGCTGGAGCAGATAATACTTCAGAAAATTCCAGATTTCCTTTGATATAACTGATATGGCTCATTATGACACCCCTAATTCAGTATTAACAGTATTTCTTTTATATTATTGCTTCCTTTACCTAAAGTCGAATGGGTATGGCTGTTCTGCCGGAAATCAACGTGTTTAAAGTATCTACTGCTAAGCTTTTTCAGCTTTTCCAGCGGTAGCGTGCCTTTTTCCGAGTAACTGATCACAAGGCTTGACTGCCTTTCACTAACCTCTTTCATAATTAACTCAAATTCGCTTTCCACAGATCTCTTGTAGCAAAAGCCTGACTTAAATCTGTCATTTCGGTATAGCGCCTTATGTTTCAACTTGGGGTTATCATATTTTACCACCGTTTCAAGCACGTGATAGAATCTGGAATACTGTTCTCCAGAGTAAGGCGGGTCTATATAATAACAGGAAACAGAATCGTCCATATTGCTTAAAAGCTCTTTATAGTCTGTCCTGTAAACCTTATTTTCCATGCCGTTGTTGACAATTTTCCTAAAGTCATCGCACTTGTTCAGGAATTCTTCCCACACGTCCATTGCACGTAAGGGCAGAATCCGCTGATGCTCTTTTGGCATGAACTGAGCAAAATGCCCGGGAGTTGATTGTACTTTACACATGGCGTGCATAAGAGCGCAAAGGTATAACGCCTGCTTGTATTTGTCCCCGACCATATCAATTGCATACCTGATAGAATCTATCGCCAGACACTGCTCTTTGGCAAAATAGGTATCAGTGTAATTCTCATAAAAAAAGCGGAAACGATTCTCTTTTTGATTTTTAAGGTAAAACCCGGTGAGTTCTTCTTCTGCTTCGTCTTTTGAGATAGTCTCAGTGTTGTTTTCAATTAATGCCCTGCCTATTATGTAACTGTATTGCTGGATATCGTTGGCTATTATCTTATTTCGGTTCTTCAGAGCATAACAGATGCAGTGAGTACCTGCCATAGGGTCACAGACAGTATCCCCTTCCCCTGTCACTTCTTCTATCGCCGGTACAACAAAGTTTAACAACCTGTTCTTGTTGCCCATATAACGTAGGATGAAAATATTATCATACTCCACCGACATCCTCCTCCTTCTGCCATATAGCTATATAATCATGTGTAATGATATCACTGTATGTATTTCTGGCAGTCAACAGCGAACGGTTTCCTATCTTGTCAATAAAGCAGTCTACAAGTTTAAAACCGTACATCTCAGCTATCTCGGTCAAAAATAACCCGGTCTCTATCTTTATCTTTTTAACCTTGCTGTCAGAGATTTTCATAACGACGTGCCCTCCCGTTTTCAGAAGGCCGTTCATATTTTGAATAATGTCGGTCATCTCGTTAAAATATCTGCCCACAACATTTCCGCTTTTAGCATCCAAAGCATAAACTTCATCTACGATTCTATTTATATTTTCATAAGGCGTTATCTCCGGCTCAATGTAGTCAAATCTTTGCAGACGGTCGTTACCTATCATTCTTTTTTCCAAAGCCTTATAGTCATCCCCGCTGAAAATAAACTCCATCCAGTAAAGTTCAAGCTTTACAGTCTCAATATACCTAATGGAAGAAATATAAGGCGGGTTGGTCACTATTAAAGCTGCTTCAGGGTAATCTCCTGGTTTGATAAAACGGGAATCCTTGTTTTCAATAACCACCTCTGTCTTACCCAGGCCTTCATATTCCTTTAGCCCTTTTGTTTTCTTATTCAGAGCATTTCTAAACGAATTAAAAACTTTTATTTCTCTTTTCCCTTCAGCGTCAAGCCTTCTTAACCTCTTACTGTAACCGGGAAAAACGTGCTGTATATCAGCGTTTGATACATTCCTGATAATCGATGAAAGCACCATCCTGTAAAAATTTATAACATCATTTTGTTCCACGCCGCTCAAAGAAGTATCATGCTTTGAAAAAAAATCGTTAATATTACGATTAATCCTAGCCAGTTCGACCTGCACAAAGTCTTTAAACCAGTGATCTCTGTTTATACAGAAAGGAACCTCTTCATCTGTTATCGGTTCATTATCCGCCTGAATATCCCGCAACAACAGTTCATTTAAACTCTCTAACACCAAAGTATCTATAGCAGTAGTTTTTACATTGGAAATTGAACATGAAAACGGGTTTATCTCAAAACCCAAAGCATTTCTGCCGTTTAATTTAGCTTCCACCAGAGTAGTCCCAGAACCTGCAAAAGGATCACAGACCCAATCCCCCTTTTCAGTAAAGTTCTTTATGGCGAACGCGGGAATTGCCGGAATCAGTTTGCCAAAATATCTGTGAAAAGAATGGATACATGAACGCTTCTCTGCTTTTTCCAGATCCAGTAACTCTTTATACCGATTAATTTCATTAAATGCTTTGTTCATTCTCATAACCACCTCTTCGTTAAAGCCCTGTTATTTCTTCAAATAAGCGAACATATGTTTTATTGGACATACCACGCCAAATTACCTGCTAATTTTAAAAATAAATTTGCTTCCAGCCGATATGCCTGTTTGATGTTATCCCTCTATTTACACTCATGGTGGGAAAAAGAACCAAGATGACCAGAACTTACAACGTTTAAATCACTCCACATCTTCCGAGCTCTCAAATATTTTCAGTTTGAAGTCCCAACCCTCAAAGCTCATCATCATTTCTCCAAGTTCTTCCCAGGAATATTCTTTGCCATCGATAATGACCAGGGGAAGCCTGCCTCCATGCTGCTCATCCCATTCTATTCTCCCAGCTACTTCATCATTTTTGATGGAATTTCTTTTTTCCCAGTCTACTTTTCTAACCTCTATATATTTCCTAGATACTACCTTTCTTGTCTTTTTCAGCAGTTTTTCAGACAGCTTTGCCTGATCACAGTCTAAATCTCCACGTACTGATGTTTTATACCCCTTTGGCTCACCTTCTTGAATCTCTGTAGCTTCTAAAGAGATTCCCATAGGATAGACCATCCTGTCGATATAGAATAAATGCTTTTTTCTGCCTCCCCCCTTGATCTCAATGATTTGGGGTGTTATTTCTTCGGACCCAGCAGACCCACCATCTGGCCCTTCTCCACAGATATATTCATCTTATTCAGAGCCTTTACTCCCGGATAACGTTTACACAGATCTTTAGTTAATAATAGAGGTTCCAATCTAATAACCCTCCTCATCAATCATTGCTTTAACCAAACCCAGTATTTCTTCGCCGGTAAGGCCAAGAGCCCTGGCATGTTCAAGATAAGATAAAGTTCCTTCACTGGCCAATTTTCGCCTTAAAGCGAGTATCACGTCTTCTTCTTCACTGACATAGGTGCCCTGGCCTCTTCGTGAAAATAATACATTCTCCTGTTCCAGTTCTCTGTAGGCTCTCTGAACAGTATTGGGGTTAACGCGGAGCAGCAATGCCATATCCCTAAGAGATTGCATCTTCTCTCCAGGGCATAATTCTCCGCGGGCAATCTGCCTGCATATATCTTCTTTGATTTGTAAATATATTGGTCGTTCATTATCAAACTGCATACGCTTCCTCCAGCTAACTTAGTGCATTAATTAATTAATACACTAATACACAAAATATGTCAATAGAAAACCACCCATTTTTACACTGGATGGTCAAATTTAGAATGTCTTACCTTATGTGACAGCAAATTTGCGAAGTGAAAGAATAGTGATACTTTACCCTTTTAGGGATGTTTTTGACTTTGCGTGGCTGCTCTCGGCTTTAGGGCCGCTTTTCCGGATCCTGTCTGTTGTTAAACACAGAATGGATTATAATCTCTTCCTCTTCACTTGTGTAAAATATAGAGAAAGGAAACCTCCTAATAGCACATCCACGGAAATCAGAATAATGTATTTGATACATTTCCGGGAAAGTACAAATGCTTTTTATCGATATTTCAACACAATCTAAAAAATCAAACCCTAGACCTTTTCTCTGCTTTTCATACCACTCAAATGCAACCTCAATGTCACCTTTTGATCTATCGGTGTAACGAACATTCATTTTACTTTTCCCTTAACCTTGCATGAACCTCTTTCCAGTCATGAAGCTCCAGCTTACCGCTTTTATACTCGCTATATCTCTTTTCTAGCTCTTCTTTTTGCCATTCCGTTATTGGCAATACGGAGTTACTGCGAGCAATTGAATCCCAAATATCTTCAACAAGTATCAATTTTTCAGATAGATTTAATTTATCTATTGCTTTTATAATCTCATGCGGTCTCATATCAATACCTCCACAGTCGAATAGTGGTTATAATTATTGTATATCATTTTTCCCGAATACGTCAATGAATAAGCAAAAACCACCCACATAAAATGGATGGTCAAATTATAGAATGCCTTACCGTATATGACAGCAAATTTGCGAAGTGAAGAATTTTAAACTAGGTGATACTTTACCATTAGGGCTGCTTTTTGACTTTGCGTGGCTGCTCTGAAATATTGAGCTGGTTTTTTAGAGCCGTTTGCAGAGTTTGGGGAAAGTTAACGCCCGCTTTCTCTGCTTTAGAGTTTAGCCAGTTAGGAATAGTTAAGGTTTTCTTTACAGCCCGATTGTCATTTTCACGGCGGTATTCATCTGTATCTGCAATGACGAGATTTACAAATTGAGGATGTTCGACAGTTATATTTTCAGATGGTAAAGGAATGGTTTCTTGATTGTCCTCCGCATCACAAAGCCACATAGCAATGGCATCCCCAGCCATTTCTATTGCGTCAGCCAAGTTTTTGCCGCAAGTGATACAACCCGGCAAATCGGGAACACGAACATCATATTCACCTGATGGAAGAGGTGTAAATATAGCAGGGTAAACATATTTCAAAGCGATGCACCACCTTTTCATTTTTAGATGAGGGCTATATTAGTCCCGCCATTTCCAGTATACCCTTTGTAGTAAATTCATTTATTTCTTTGTGCCTTGGAAGGGGCTTTACAATTTATATTATAATACGTATTCGCACGTATGTAAAAGGCCTGTGGAACCTAATAACTCGTAGAAAAATAAAACCGCCCACTCATAAAGAGTGGATGGTCGTCGGAAGGATACATCTTGCAAGATGTGGGGAAGAATAGCTCTTCAGGGTTTAACAGCTTTTATATATTTTTTTAGTGCATCATAAAAATTTTCTCGGGTTCCTGCCATGACGATAACTACTACTTCGCTATTCTCATCTTCAATTAGAGAATAGGCGATTTCATAGTTTGTCTTGTTGTAGTATATATTGTAGCCATAAATGCCGGAGAGATCACCCCGTTTGGGTTCTCCAATACCAGGGTGCTGTCTGATATCGTAGATTGCTTCTTTATACTTTTTTTTTAGAGTTTTGTCCTTGATTTTTCTAAAATATTTTTCGGCTGCCGGCATATAAACGATGTCGCACATTAATCGTTATCTCCAAAAAGTTCCTGTGTTTTTGTATCCCCCGTACCCTTGCGTTTCTTGGCCACCGTTTTAGCGTCTTCCAGCATCATTTCTACTGCCGGGCGAATTTTAGATTTTACAGCCTCAAACTCATTTATAAGCTCTTGACCAGATAGCCCTTGTGCCACAAGGTCCTTTAATATTTCTTTTGAAAAATCCATATCATCTCGAACAGGACGCAAAATTAGTTCATTGCCCCTTCTTACAAATTCCACCTCTTTTTCAAATCCTAAACCTTCGTAAAATACTTGAGGAATAGTTACTTGCCTCTTAGGAGAAATATTACGCCTTTCCGACCATTCCCGTCTTTTCATAACAGAACCCCTTTTCACTTCTTTAAGTACCATTAGTCTATCCCCCATCCAAAAATATATTCTTTACTTCTTTACATCTTTATTTCTTTACTATTATATCATTATTATTTAAAATGGTGAATAAAAAAAACCACCCACCTATTAAAGTGGATGGCCGTGGTCACAAAATGGTCACGGAAACGATTTAACTTGCTTCACTGGTTATTGACAAAGGAGAATTTTAATATCGGTAGAATAGATAATAAAAAGGAGGGCAACTCTGTGCAATTTCAACAATTGTTTGTTTTTACCAAGGTAGTGGAGAAGAATAGTTTTTCAAAAGCTGCTGAAAATATTTTTTTAAGTCAGTCTACAGTAAGCAGTCATATTAGTAATTTGGAAAACTATTTTGGGCAAAAGCTTTTTGACCGAATGGGTAAGGAAATAGCTCTTACTCCTTTTGGTCAAAAGCTCTACCCCTGGGCTCAGGAAATCCTGAAGTTAAAAGAAACAGCCATTTGGGACATGAAAGACTGGACAGGCAAAATTCAAGGAGAACTCATTATTGCTGCAAGCACCGTACCTGCGGAATTCATGGTTCCCTGGCTAGTTTCACGTTTTAGTCAAAAGTATCCAGAAGTACGTTATACGCTGACTCAAAATAATTCAAAGACGGTCGCCGAGCTTCTTATTGGTGGGGAAGCAGAATTAGGCATGTTAGGAGAAAAGTATTATCCGGAAAAACTCGAGTTTATCCCTTTTATTGAAGAAAAGCTGGTTTTAATTACTCCTGTTAACCTAAAGCTGGAAGAACCGGTGGCAGTCTGTAATTTGCTGGAACTTCCTTTTATATTCAGGGCAACCGGTTCAGGAACTCAGGCAGCAGTAGAGAAATTATTGAAAAAATATGGCATAAGCAGCTCCAGTCTAAATATTATTGCTTCATTTGACAGTGTTCAGGCTGTCAAGCATGGAGTAAAAGAAGGACTGGGGGTGTCCATCATTTCCGAAATAGCCGCTTATGATTACTCTAACTATAACCTGGTGAACTCCTACAAGCTAGATAATATTACTGAAAAGAGAGTTTTTTATTTCGCTTACAACAAACATAGAACTTTATCTCCGTTAATTAAAGAATTTATTGATCTCAGCCTGTCTTCGCGGACTAATTTAAGTTCCACTTTGAGCAGAAATTTAAATAACTGAAAGGAAACTTGCTTCAGCCGGTCCTTTTTCCGATTGCTTTTTCACTGTACAATAAGCTTTTTCTGCAGCCAGTGCCGCGCCATAAGCGCCAACTAACTGGGGCTCAGCGGGAATTAAGCAATGTACCCCAAGTTCCGCTTCAACCAATGCAACTAAACCGACGTTTTTGGCGCCACCGCCGGCAAACACCACCGACTCTGTAAGCCCCACTCTGCCCACCATCTGGCTGATCCGCCGGGCAATACTTTGGTGCAGCGCCCGGGCAATAGCTCCACTGCTCGCCCCACTATTAATCAGTGAGATAACCTCTGACTCAGCAAACACTGTACAGGTGCTGTTGATTTTTGCCTCACTATTGGCTGACAGAGCCTGCTGCCCAAACTCTTCCAGCGGCAAGTCCAGGATTCCTGACATTACCTCAAGAAATCTTCCGGTACCCGCCGCGCACCTGTCATTCATCTCAAAAGATTTCATAATCCCTTTTTTGTCCAAAGCAATTATTTTGCAATCCTGTCCACCCACATCGATAACAGTCCTGCATTCAGGAAAAAGGACCCTTGCTCCCAGCGCATACGCTTTAATTTCTGAAATCACCCTGGCCTTTAGATCCTCTCCCACCAGATGCCGCCCATAGCCGGTAACAGCCAGCCCGGTGTAACTTCTTCCGGCCAGGAGTTCCTCACAGATTGTTATCGGATTGCGCCCGGAATTGACAATTAAGCTGTCCGTCAGAATTCCTTTTTCTACTACCGCTAAATTAGTAGTACGTGAACCCAAGTCAATACCGATAAACATACTAGCTAAAGACCACCTGACCTGAAACATCCACCGGCCTCTTTAAGGTATCCAGGACCGGGCAGTTAGCTTCTACGGCTTGCACTAACTGCTTCAGTTTTTCCTGAGGCTCGGAGCTTTTAATGGTGGTCACATAATTTATCTTCTGAAATCCGGCAACAACTCCGTCCATTCCAAACATCCCCCGCAAATCAATTTCCCCATCAACTTTTACCTTTACATCATCCAATTTAATTCCCATCGCGGCAGCAAGACAAATGTACATGATCTCCTGGCAAGCACCCAAAGCCGTCATCTGAATATCTAAGGGGCTTGGCCCCTGATTAGTACCACACATGGTTTCTGGCTCATCTATTTTCTGAACAAATTCCCCCATTTTTGCCTCGATTAACAAATTACCTTTCCAGTTACATTCAGAGCTGTACACCGCCTGTGCTTCCTTGGGCTTTTTAGCAAATACTCTCATCATAGTCTCTAAAGTTGTTTTTAAATCTTTTCCCATATTATTGTCCCCCTGTAGTAGATTTTTCCTGGTTTTCCGATCTAGTCGGTTAATAAGGGTTCATTTTATAAAACTACACTAATAAGCTCCCCGGATATCCCCGAGTAGCTCCAGAAAGGCTTCAATCCTGGTTTTTAGCTGGCCACTGTCATCGCTGCTGTAGTCGGCCTCCACTCGCAATAGTGGTATCCCCGCTTCCGCCAGAGCCTTTTCCATTTTTACACCCTCATTGTTAAATGTGTGGCAAAACTGGAGCGTATAATGGATTACCCCATCTGCCTTGTATTCTTTGGCCAATCTGATCACATCTTCCACTCGGCCATGGTTTGGAGTAAAGCAGGCACAGTTAATGCTCATGTGTCGCCGGGCTATCGCTTTTAATTGTTCTTCCAGGCTATCCCCTTCCGGTTCGCTCAGGTAACTGAACAGTCGCGTGCCGATGCACGATTCCTCGCAAACTACCACTGCTCCGGCCTTTTCAAGCATGGTGTGCAGCCGCCAGTTGGGCAACGACATGGGGCTGCCGGAAATCAGTACCCGAGGTGCTCCTTTGGGGGCAACCCCTATTCCATCCCGGACCCGGTCATCCAGTTCGTCACAAAGTTCGTTTACGCGGAGAGCAAACCGCTCCACATCGTCCTGAAACCCTATCTGAGTAATTGTCAGTACGTCGAGACCACTGATAGGGGCCGGGTCTGCCTGGCGGAGGCTAAACAACCGTTGCAGTGCTTTAAACTTGTTTTCCACTTTGGCTGTTGCTTCCTGCAGGCTCTCCTGGGATATTTGGTTGCCTGTCGTCTGCTCCAATTGTACTTTAAAGTCGGTTAATTCGGCCGCGAAAACCCCCTGGTTTCGCGTATTTTTCTTTTGAGGTACCTCTATGACATAAGTCGGGTGGTAATCAGCCAGTACTTCAAACATTTTCTTTTTGCCGTCACAGGTCGTTTCCCCGACAAGCAAATCGCTCGCCTCAGTATAAGGACAGGCCTTGATTAATTTATAGCCAAAAGAAGATTTGATTAAAGGACATGTGTTCCTTGGCAAAACTTTTTCAGCATCCTGTACAGGGAAGTCTGAACCAGCGCATAACCCTACATGTATGGCGCCAGCTGCCAGCACCAGGTCTTCCGGAATAAAGACGCAGTAGCTGCCCACCAGCTTGCCTCCCTGATTTTTGTGTTCAACTATTTCTGCAATCCTGTGACCGTGCAGATCGCTTAATACCTCATTAAAGTAGTCCATTTTTAGCGGGCGGTTATTTTGCTTCCGGTGCAACCTCCGCTCCAAAACTGCAAGACCTCTAATAAGCTGGTCGTGAACCGCAATATCAACACCCAATCCAGCCCACAGTTCTTCATTAGATGCCTTATCTTCCTTACTCACTTTTTCTCCCCCCAATCTCCAGCACTTCCTAAATATTTTAACATCTTAGAATAGCAGTAGTAAAATACTTAATATCGTTGAGAGAGATGGATTTTTATTTATAAAATAGATATCAACTTAATAGTTTAGTTAAGCACGGATAGTTTGCACCTGCACGCAGCACACAATAAAAGAACCACCCACTTCACAAATGAAGTGTAATAGCAACACTTGAATGTCCAAGCCGTTCACTCACAACCTTTGGGGTTCCCCGAGCCTCACAACCCGGACATCTCCGCACTTTATCAGCTCATAGAACTTCGTCTTCCCCAGATTAATGTTCATGATCGAAAAACATAATACAAAGGATGGTCCTATATAATGAAAGATACACTGACACTTTTTCATTGGCACGGCGGGAGGCGTGCTGCTTGCTTATTTTATTAGATTTGCAGGGAAGGACTATTACTGGCTGAAGGGACTTGCCTTGGGCGGTTTTATGGTATTAGCCGGTATGGGCTTTGTAGTAGACTTAATGAATCTGGTGCCGGAAATGAGAGAAAGTAGCGTAACCGTACTCTTTCACATCATTACTTTTTTTGTTTATGGTTTGACAGCTTCATACATTATCGCCAAGTATGGAGAATTTGAAGTTGTTAGATAACCAGTAGTTTTAAAGCTAGTGTCAACTTTAGTCTGGTGAAACCACACGGCGAATTCATGAACCCATATAATTCCATATTTAAGGAAAAACGTTTTTAAGAATATATATATATAAGATAAATCAGTTCTTGATATAGCTGGCTATATGTTTTTGAGGTGGCTACTCTTATTCATCAATACTTGGTCACAGGAAACCAGCCGTTCCATAACGAAAACGGATAGTCTTCTTTGCCTCTATCGTACACCTATTTTTAGTA
>JAGXRN010000048.1 GCA_018335875.1 Dethiobacter sp. | reverse complement strand
CTGCGCTTAAGCCAGTTGCCGGCGCCGAAAAGTGCCGTTCCACCCTATTATTATATCCATGCGTAGCCTCGTGCTTTAAAGGAAGGAGGGCTTGCTTTAGCCTGCCATTATTGAGCTTACCAAAGAGCGTATTGCCATATGATGTTAATATTGTAATTTTTTGCAAATTATCCTTGGTTACCTTTAATATTTAACGAAGGGACTTTCTGATACTACTCTTATCATACTATATTTACACGCAAAGACAAGGATATCCTTCTAATTGATTTGGGTTTATGTCGAGACAGCGCAGGTGAAAATGATAATAGAAGAGAAAGCTTTTGGCGTTGCAGGAAGTTATTGCCCTTTGCACGAATTTTTTAATACAATAAATCTTTCCATAACAGTGAATTAATTTTTAACATTATTAAATAACGTGTCAATCAGAAAGGGGTGAACTGTTTTGGTGGAAAATATTGCAAAAATATTGGCAGCTGTAGGACGGGTAATTATCGGCAAGGATGAATCAATCACCAGGCTCATGATAGGTATCCTATGTAATGGTCATCTCCTTATAGAAGATGTACCCGGCGTGGGGAAAACAACCCTGGTGAAAGCTTTCGCCAAAACATTAGGCTGCACATTTACACGGATACAGTTCACGCCTGACCTTATGCCCGCTGATATTATCGGTATTTCTGTCTACGACAGAGCAGGTGAAAAGTTTGTCTTTAAGCCGGGGCCAATTATGAGCCAGATAGTTCTTGCTGATGAAATAAACCGCACTTCCCCAAAGAACCAGGCCAGCCTTCTGGAAGCCATGGAGGAAAGGCAGGTAACAGTAGACGGAATTGCTTATGCCCTCCCTGTCCCTTTTCTGGTTATTGCTACCCAAAACCCCATAGAATACGAAGGAACTTTTCCTCTGCCTGAAGCTCAGTTGGACAGGTTTATGATGCGCATCTCACTCGGTTACCCGGAGCATGAGGAAGAAGTAAAAATCATCCAGCTTACGTCCCCGGGCAGCATCCTGCAGGAGCTTGAACCTGTAATCACCTCATCCGAACTATTGGGGATGCAGCTTCAGGCAGCATCGGTTTTTATGTCGCCGCCTTTAGAAAGCTATATTGCCAGCCTTTCTCGCAGTACCAGAAGCCATCCCGATGTCCTGCTCGGGGTTAGCCCCCGGGGCGGGCAGTATCTCTACCGTGGAGCAAAAGCTGCGGCATTTATCCGGGGAAGGGATTTCGTTCTGCCTGACGATATTAAGTTTCTTACAGTACCGGTCTTTTCCCACAGGCTGATTTTAAAGCCTGAGGCAAGGCTTAAGAGCAGGACAGCAAAGAATGTTCTTGACGAAATCCTTTTGAATACTCGTGTCCCGGTCGTTTATCATGGTAAGAATTAAAAAGCCGCTGATACTGGCAGTTTGCTTTTTTGGTTCAGCAGCCCTGCTGGCAGGCGGGAAGCTGCCATACATGTTTTTTTATCTGACAGTGCTGGCTTTCACAATTCCTTTCCTGATGCTGAGAAAAAGCCTAAGCCGGCTGACAGGTGATATTCAGCTTTCTTCACTATACGGAGAAGTGGGACAGTCGCTGAAGGTAAGGTACAGAGTTATCAACTCAGAAACAGGCAGTTTCCCCTACCTGGAACTGGGGGGGGTGATTGGCAGTCCCACTCTTCAATTCAGGGAGGAAAGAGAAGTAATCAATATTGGGCCCGGGGAAGTGGTACAATTTGAACGGGAAGTCCTCTGCGCCAGACGGGGAAAGTATGACATCAATTCACTCACAGTAAAAAGCGGAGATCCCTTCGGGTTTTTCCAACTTGAGAAATCCCTGGCAGCAGGAAAGGAAATCAAAGTATATCCGCGCCTTAAGGATTACTCGCCAATTAACCTCCCCCCTGTGCAGCATATCGGGGACAGTGTGGTAAAAGGCTCAATCTTTGAAAACTACAGCCAGGTGTCAGACCTGCGGGAATGGCAGGACGGCGACAATATCAAGAAAATCCATTGGAAACAGTCTGCCAGGCAGAATGATATTATAGTTAAAAATTTTGAACGCAGGGGAGACGGTTCCCTCACAATATTCGTCGACATGACTGAGAATAACTACATCAAAGACAGACGACGCCTGCTTGAAGACCTTGCCCTTGAAGTCTTAACTTCTTTGGTCTATTTTAATCTGCGGGAGAATCTGCCGTTGTGTGTCTTTTGTGATTCAGCACAAGGGTCTCCTTTTTGCGGCAAAAATCTGGGGGACTACAGGTCAATCATGGACCGCCTGATTTCACTTGCACCTGAGGGGCAAGTGCCTTTTGCGTCTTATGTACATAATCAAAGTTATTATCTGAATGCTAAAAGTTCGCTTTACCTTATCACCCCCTCTCTCACTCAGGCAGATGCCGCGGTGCTTCTTGGTTTAAAGCAAAAAGGATTTTCCCAGGTCCTTTTCTATCCCGCTTTGGGGGAATTGGAGCAGTTCGATGAGTTAACGCTAAAAAAGGTAAAGGAAGCAGGTATTAGGGTGCATCTTCTTCAGGCTTCCGAACGGGGAAAAGAATTATGAAGGTAAGTTTTGACAGTAGGTTTACGCTGGTAATTGTCTTCTGGCTGAGCACCTCTCTTACAACTCCTATCATTCATGGCATGGGATATGCACTCGGCATTTTTACCAGGGCTCTTTTAACAGGAATAGCTCTTATCATTTATACCATTGCGGACGCCTATCCCATTCCGGCCGCCTCTATCACCTTTTTTTTGCTTGGCTTTACAGGCCTGAGTGCCTGGCTGTCGCCTCGCTTCCTTGCAAAGCTGATGCTGTCTGTTTATTATCTGACAGCCAACAGCATGCTGTTTTGGCCCGCCGTTGTTATAGCCGCAGCAACTCTTTCTTTGTTGTTT
This sequence comes from Dethiobacter sp., assembly GCA_018335875.1. Classification (GTDB taxonomy): domain Bacteria; phylum Bacillota; class Dethiobacteria; order Dethiobacterales; family Dethiobacteraceae; genus JAGXRN01. Next base: position 40,075 of record JAGXRN010000048.1, on the reverse strand, counting down.
ATCCTTATAAAATTTAAAAAACCTCTTATCATCCTTTTTTGCGCCGGTTTAGCCACATTTGTGCCTCTTTGGTACCTGTATGTAGATTCTGCCTATCCTGCGGCTGTCTGGTATACTGTCTGCTGGCTGGTGCTCTTAAGTTACAATAACGGCAGCAGGCTGTGGGGAAGTCAGCATAACAGGACAGTTGAAGCAGTAAATGAATTACGTGAAGGTTGGCTCAGATATACATCTTCTCTACTACTGTCGGTACTTTTTTTCACATTGCTGCTGCCAAAAGGATTTGGACCCATTCCCTGGACTTCCTTTCAGAATTGGGCAGATGCGGCATTCCCCTTTTTATCGGAGCTGCGGGGTGTCGAGGCTAAAAACATCAGGGGCAGTGATGAAGAGTTTGGCCTCTTTTCCATATCATTCCAGGAGACATCCCGCCTGGGTGGGCCTCTTTGGGAAGACAGGACGATTTTACTGGAGGTCCGTGGCGCCGGCGGACTCCGCTTACGGGGAAGTGTTAAAAATTCCTATACCGGGATCAGTTGGTCAAAGACCGGAACAGCCGGCCAATGGCTGCCGAGCGCTCCCCCTGATGCACTTTCGAAATTCCTGGAGCCTGTCCAACTCTGGGTAAAACATAAAAGACTGCGGACAACGACCGTCTTCACCCTCCTCTATACCCTGGAACTAAGAGGTTTCAGCCAGACTTTGCAGATGGGAGAAGGCGGCGACGCTGCCGTGCCCAGGAGTGTCCCTCTTACGCAGGAGTATCCGGTTAGTGGCTTTGCTCCTGCTTTCCAGGGAAACTTTGCTGCCATGGAAAGGGGAGAGGCAGGACCTGAGTTTGAGTCCTTTCTTGCATTGCCTGCAGACCTGCCGGCGGGAATCAGTGAACTTGCTCTCGACATTACCCGGGAGCATCAGGGTACTTACACCAAAATCAAAGCCCTGGAAAACCATTTACGCACTAATTACCGCTACAGTAAGAATGTACCGGCGCTGCCGGCCGGCAGGGATTTTGCAGACTTTTTCCTCTTTGAACAACAGGCAGGATACTGCACATCTTTTGCCACCGCCCTGGCGGTGATGGCACGGACAATAGGCATACCAACACGATATGTGGAAGGATTTATAATACCTGATTCTGCTGACAGAGACGGTATATACAGAGTGCCCGGGACTAACGCACATGCCTGGGTGGAAGCCTATATACCCGGTATCGGTTGGCTGCCCTTTGAGGCAACCCCTGGTTTCCCGGCCTCTGACTCCCTTCCTTTACTGGACGAGCGTGCGCCCAATGATACTGTTGATTACACCCCAGGTACCGACGCAAACACTCCGCCCGGTGAGGCAGAATTGCCGCCTAATTTCTTCGATGACCTCTGGCCGGGATTCATAGAACCCGGCAGCAGCAGTATTGATGCAGGCTTTTTATTTAAAGTATTCTTTAACCTCTTCCTCATTGCAGCCATGGCCCTGGCAATCTTTTTGCTCCTGCTCATCTCCCATCGCTGGTTGCGGATAAAAAAATATATGTATGACCTGAATCAACTCCCTCCCGCACAGCGTTCGGTGGCATATTACAACTTGACCCTACCCCTGTTGGAAAAAATTGATATGGGCAAATACCCAGGCGAAACTCCGAGAGAATACAGCCTAAGAATCATTCGCAACGTATATTCGTGGAGCCTGGACTTTAAAGAAATATCCGAAGGCATTAACTTGGCGCTCTACAGCGACAAGCACGATACCCATCCGGAGCTCGCCAAGCAGACTGAAGAATTTTATCTTTATATATTTAACAGGTATTTGGCTCAGGTTGGGAAACTGTCTGCTTTTAAAGAAATATACTTACAGCACAAATATTTTAAGCACATTCACTTTAAGAAGGACCCGCTGCAAGGCAAGAACAATACTTAACTGTCTCTTACGTACAGCAAACCACGGTCATTACTGACCGTGGTTTGCTGTCATATGGATTTTCTTCTGTATCAAAAGCGTAATCATATCACAGTTTTTGATGCAGAAGTACTTATTTCACTATAAGTACATTGGACTTCAATTCTAGTATAACAGCATTACTTACACTGCCAAGAAAAAGTTTTTTCAAGCCGCCCAAACCTCTGCTGCCAAGCACAACCATATCGAAACCCTCTTCTGTGGCGACTTTTACTATGGTATCAGCGGGATGCCCCTCTTTAAAAATTGTATTTACTTTTAAATTATTCTTTTCGAAGATCCGGGCAGCATCAGACAATTTTTGTTTACTTTCTTCTTTCTGCTTCTCTTCCCATTCCCTCAGCCTCTCGATGTCTTTCTGACTGACATAACTCTCTTCACCCCAGCTTAGCGAGACCGGCCTCGATTCATAAACATGAATCATAGCAACCTCATCAACACTGCAGCCACTAGCGATTTTTATTGTTTCTTCTATGGCTTTCTGACTTTGTTCCGACCCGTCCGTACAGACTAAAATTTTCATTTTAATCTCTCCTCCTTTATACCAAATATTTGGTAATCTTTTCTTAAATTAATTATAATTTAAAAAATAAAGACAAGCCGTGATGCACATCACGATATAGGAAATATTTTTATATTAAGGGTAAAGTACCAATCTTTCCGGCTATATTTAATAAGGAGCTGGCTGTTCTGCTTTTAATAATACTGCTTTTTGAAGTTATGTCACTAACTCGGTTTTTTTCGTCAGCGGCTCCATAACTGCCCCAAATACAGGATGATCATACTCCTCTATACGTCCGCGGTCGGCTAGCTCTACCAGCAGCGGGTCAAGTGGTACCGAACCCAGGAAAGGCAAGCCAAATTCGTCTGCCAATTGGCCACCGCTGCTTGGCCCGAAAACATACATTTTCTCGCCGCATTTGCCGCATTCAACATAACTCATGTTTTCCACCGACCCTAATACCGGTATATCCATTCTTTTGGCCATGTTTATTGCCTTCCTCACCACACCCATGGTGATTTTCTGGGGTGTGGTAACCATCAATATACCATCGAGAGGAAGAGATTGCATTACACTAAGCGGGGCGTCCCCAGTCCCCGGTGGCAGGTCCACAAGAAGACAGTCCAGTTCACCCCAGGCAACATCCGTCCAGAAGCGTTTAATCGTACCTGTGATCAAAGGCGCCCTTAAGATTGCCGGTGCATCCTCATCCTGCATCAATAGCTGCAGCGACATGATTTTAATGCCCGTCCTGCTTTCAGGCGGCAGCATTCCCCGCATGCTTCCCTCCGGTACTTTTTTATACCAAACATCGTTGGGATTGTCGGCCCCGTGATATCAGCATCCAAAATACCTGCCTGCAGGCCCTGCCGGTTAAGAGCCACAGCCAGAATTAAAATATGTACAAGTGAACTTTAACCGCTGCTCAGGTATTGTTTTTCCTGGGACTTTGAATTACAGCTGTTGTAAAAGCAAATAATGTTTATATACGGGCATTCTCATTAATGGCACCGTGGAGTATAGAGTAGCAAAATTGATTTAGGCAGGTGATATTGAAAATGAATATGCTTGCGCGTACAAACTAATGTGTAGGAGCGAATAGCATGAGAAAAAAAAGATACTTCCAAAACCTTTACAAATTTGAAGAAGAGAGTAAGAAATATATAATAGAAGTATCACTTGACGACTATGATGATATCTATGATGATTGGGACCCTTCGCCTTTTAAAAAAAGAGATATTGAAGATGAGTTTAATGACTTTATACTAAATTCTTCTGAGGATATTCCCTTAAATTTCGATCTTAGCATTGTTCTGTATATTCCTTTAGCTAAGAAGAATGAAAAAAAAGAAAATGCATTAATTTCAGCTTATCAAAACTACTATAATTATGCAACCGCCAGGCTTTGCAAGGTGATGTCCGGTTTACACAGAAGAATCATATCCTACTTGCTGTTTTCAGGCTTGTTTTTGAGTTTTGGCTACTTTTTGGGGGGCACCGGACCAAATGTGCTTGTTAAGGTCCTTCATGAGGGAATCTTTATAGGGGGATGGGTTTTCCTGTGGGAGTTCTTTACAAACTTTTTTATTAAAAAAAGAGAACTGCAGGAAGAATACAACCTATATCACAGGTTGTATCAAGCTGAAATCAGATTTGTTTATCATTAAATTTTATTTATTTTGCTATTTCCACGTGCCTCGTTGCCTCTTTTATTTCCCGAACAATAAATTAAATTTTAAACTTGCACACTAAAGAGAGTTACATTTATCCTATAACGGCTAATTATTTTAGGGTTCAAAATATACCAGAGCCAGGCTTCCGGTGGAGCTTGTCTACTGGGAGAGGTACCCAAACAAAGAAGCAGCCCTGAAAAGAGAAAGAGAAATTAAAAATTTGCCCAGAGATGGGAAGCTAACTTTATGCAACGTAAAGAAGTAGAAGCCCTCTAACCATCCTGATAATCCGGTAGTCATTTGACCTAAGCGTAATCATCGTTCACGATTTATCGGATGCATATTGCAGAGTCATTTAGACTCTGCAATTTTTTCTGCCAAATCATTAAGGTAGAGCCAGCGATCCATTTTTAAGGCCAAAGTTTTTTCGAGTTCTTCTTTCTGTGGTAATAATTCCCCTAGCCTGGAATAGTTGCTGGCTTCGCTTTGAATGGTCTTCTCCAATACCTTGAGCTTTTCTTCGAGATCAGCAATAATACCGTCTATTTCTTCATATTCCAGATGTTCTTTATAGGTAAATTTAAATCTTTGTTTCGAGGGGTTTTCAGTTGGAAGGGTGGGGACACTTTTATTGACTTTACCTTGGGGCATGCGCTGGTCCTGCTTCTCCTGTTTAGCTTGCGCTGTACAGTTCTCTAAATAATCGGTATAACCGCCTACATATTGTTTCAGGGTCCCGTCACTTTGGAACTCAAAAATAAGGTCGACCACCTTATCTAAGAAATAGCGATCATGGGATACAACTACCACAGCTCCATTGAAGTTTTCCAGATAATCTTCCAGAATCACCAGGGTTTCAATATCCAGATCATTTGAAGGCTCATCCATCAGCAAAATATTAGGAGCATCCATGAGCACACTCAGTAAAAAAAGTCTTCTCCTCTCTCCCCCGGAAAGTTTATCAATCCGATTCCACTGTAACTCCGCAGGGAAAAGAAACTTCTCCAACATCTGTGAGGCAGTTAAAGTACCATCCAGGGTCTCAATACTTTCGGCAATCCCGCGGATAAAGTCGATCACCCGAAGCGTTGTATCCATCTCTTCACTTTCCTGCGAGAAATATCCAAGCTTGACAGTATCCCCTTTAACAACCGTACCACTGTCAGGCACGATCTCACCTGTAATCATCCTCAATAAAGTGGATTTGCCACACCCATTTTTGCCGATAATCCCTATTCTTGCTTCGCGTAGGATGATATGATCAAAGTCTCGAATTAGTTGCCTCTCACCAAAGCTTTTGGATATATTGTTGATCTCTACCGTCTTTTTCCCAAGACGGGTTGTCATTGAGCTAAGATTCAGTTTCTCACCCGCCTTAGGCTTTTCCCTTGCACTTAATTTTTCAAACCGCTCTATTCGTTCTTTACTTTTGGTACCCCGGGCTCTCGCCCCACGCATTATCCATTCCAATTCTCTTCTAGACAAACTCTTATTCTTACGTTCTGTGCTGATTTCCCTTTCCTCCCGTTGGGCTTCCAGCTCCAGATATTGTGAATAGTTTGCCTGATAATTGTAGAGATTTCCCTTGCTAATTTCGACTATTCGATTGGTGATTCTATCCAGAAAATAGCGATCATGGGTAACCATTAAAATGGCGCCCGGAAACTTTCGGAGATAATTCTCAAGCCACAGGACAATGTCGCTGTCCAAGTGGTTGGTCGGCTCATCGAGTATGAGGATTTCGCATGGGTTAATCAGGACACTCGCTATGGCCACCCTTTTCTTCTCTCCCCCGGATAAACAGCTTACATCTGTAGAAAAATCCGTAATACCCATTCTGGTTAAAATCGATTTCGCCTCATACGCCTTCGTCTCTCTGATTTCGGTGGAAGCGCCTTTAAATATCTGCTCCAAAACGGTCAGTTTTTCGTTATAAATAGGGTTTTGTGGTAAATATCCTATCCTTACCCCGGCAGCCTTGCTAATCGCTCCACTGTCTGGCAGCTCCTGTTCTGCTATGATCTTCAAAAAGGTAGATTTGCCGGTGCCATTAATTCCGATCAACCCGACTTTGTCCCCTTCACTTAAATATAAGGTAATATCTTTGAGCAGCCTTTTTTCACTATAGCTTTTGGTGATTTTTTCTGCAGATAATAAGATCAAAGAAACCACACCTCGCACAATTCATTTTCTTACTCTGTAATAGAAGACGGCCAAAACACCAAACAACACTGCCATTATAAATGGCGTTATAAACGCTGCCGCATTTGCCGACATCCATACAATCTGACCAAGAAAAAAGCCCAGCGCAACTGCCAGCAATATAAAAAATGATTGATTTTCTCAAATATAGTCATGTAGTCTCCTCTTAATCAGCAATATATATCAAAGTATAGCACGCATTGATAATTGTTTTCAAGTAACCGAAAACCGGCAATCCGCATGTACCTTAAAGTCATCCAAGCCTTCATTTAGTATCCCGGCAAGTAATACGGCGTCTACTTTAGCGTACTCATGAACCAGAATATTGCGAAGCCCTGCCATTCCACTGATTTTTCGAACAAATTTAATCAATACTAGTTTCATTCAGGGGAGCACATACCCCCGGTCATCAGAATAGTATATATTGTATTTATGTAGACAGCTCACTGGAAGGGGGACTAAACAAATGCAATCAATTCTGGCAACCTTCTATCACGGAAAAAGAGTATTGGTAACCGGGCATACCGGTTTTAAGGGTTCTTGGCTGTCGCTCTGGCTACATCAGCTGGGCGCCGAGGTAGTCGGTTACTCCCTGGCTCCCTCAACCTGGAAAGATAATTTTGTCCAGGCCAAAGTGGCTGAGCTCGTTACGGATATCCGGGGTGAAATATCAGACCCGGTGAAGTTAACAAGCGTTTTTCAAGAATACCGCCCCGAGATTGTTTTTCACCTGGCTGCCCAACCTCTGGTCCGCCATTCGTTTCGAGATCCGCTTAATACCTACCTGGTCAATATCATGGGAACCGTTAACATCCTGGAGGCGATTAGAAATACTGCGGAAACCCGAACCGGCATAATCGTTACCAGCGACAAATGTTATGAAAACAGGGAATGGATCTGGGGTTACAGGGAAAATGACCCCCTAGGAGGATACGACCCTTACAGCGCCAGCAAGGGCTGCGTGGAAATCATCGCCTTATCTTACCTGAACTCTTTCTTTAATCCGGAAAAGTACCAGGAACATGGAAAAACCATAGCCACCGTCCGTGCCGGAAATGTGATCGGTGGTGGGGACTGGTCGACGGATCGCTTGATTCCCGACTGCATCAGGATGTTGGAACAAAACAGGAAGATCACGGTACGCAACCGTCGGGCCATCCGTCCCTGGCAGCACGTGCTTGAACCTTTGGGGGGTTACCTGCTGCTGGCCGCCAGACTGTCAATGGAAGGGCCCCGCTTCAGCGGCCCCTGGAATTTCGGGCCGGGGCCGGAAAACTTGGTCCCGGCAGAGCAACTGGTAGAAAAGGTGATTCAACACTGGGGTCGGGGCGAGTGGGAAGCAGCCAGGGAAGCAAATGCTCCCCATGAAGCAACCTTGTTGAACCTGGATGTGAGCAAGGCCAGGTTTCGCCTGGGCTGGCAGCCCCACTGGCCGGTGGATACAGCTGTGGAAAAAACGGTGGCCTGGTACAAAGAATACCGGGCAGGAGGAGCCCGCCGCACCTGTCTGGAGCAGATTGAAGAATACATGGGTCACAATTAAAAAAAGCGGCCCGTTACGTTAATCATACGAGGAGGATTGGTGATGAAAGTTGTGATCTTGTGTGGGGGGAAAGGAACCAGGATGGGTGAAATTACCTCCCACATCCCGAAACCCATGGCCGGTGTTCAGGGCAAACCGCTGCTCTGGCATATCATGGACATTTACAACCGCCATGGTTACGAGGATTTTATTCTGGCCCTAGGCTACAAGAGTGATAAAATCAAGGAGTATTTTGTTAACTATGACTGGCTGAATCACGATTTTATAAAAGACGGTCGCAGCGGCCGCCTTGAGTTGTTGCAGAAACCGCGTTGTTGGAATATTACGTTTATCGATACGGGAGCGGAAACGCTGACTGGCGGCAGGCTGAAAAGAATACAACACCTGATCACAGATGACACATTCATGCTGACCTATGGAGACGGCCTGGCAGACATTGATCTCGGCAAGCTGCTGCAGTTTCACCGGAAGCACAACAGGATTGCCACCGTTACCGGGGTATACAAAGAAAGCACTTTCGGTGTCCTTGAAGTCAGGGATTCCATCGCCGTATCCTTTAAGGAGAAGCCACAGTTAAACATGCTGATCAACGGCGGCTTTTTCGTACTGAACAGACGGGTCTTCGATTACCTTTCCGGCGGTGATCATTGTGTGTTTGAGGATGCCCCCTTAAAAAAACTGGCCCTGGATGGCGAACTGGCTGTTTATACGCACAGCGGGTTCTGGATGGCCGTGGATACGTACAAGGATCTCGAAACGGCCGAAAAAACCTGGAACAGAAATCCATCATTGGAATAGACTTAATCTTTGCAAACACCCCACCAGCCCAACTGACAATGTAAGCGTCAAATAGTCCCCACGTAGCCGACAGCCCTCTTTATGGGATACTCTACTGAAGTAGATCCGTAAAGGGGGATTTTAATAAAAATGCTTAATCAAAGATAAAAGTGTTCCAGTAAAGTGAAAACAACCATATTTTTCTTTCAATTCCCTTATTTGGGACAAGATTTTATTAAAATCAATATCAACTTCCGGCTTTATTTTAGCATTTTGATTAATAAAATTTTTTCTCCTTGTTTGTAGCAATATCAAAAAGATATTTAATATTTCAAAATCTCGTTTGTGATTATAAATTCTCTTAATATCATTCATTATTTCATTTTGCTTTTTTATAAAGGGGCTATTCATAAGAATTAGATCAATAGAGTCTATACGATTGTATTTTTCACAAACATAATTGCAATTGTCTTTATAGTCATCAGAGAAGAGAAAATCTTCAGAGTAATTCAAGGGGTGTTCCTGGTGTACACTTATAATATTATAATTAAGTTTATAGCGGCAACCCGATTTATAAAGCCGGTAACCCAGGTCTTGGTCTTCATAACCATACTTAACAATATTTTCATCAAATAATCCGACATCTAAAACTCTTTCTCTATTTGCCGATACATTTTTTGTCAGAAAAAAGAGACATGGAAAATGAAAGCCATTTAAATTATGACTATATTTTTTAATTATTTTTCTTAATTCTCGGTAATATGGTTGGTGTTTTGTATGATTAAAACTGTATTTTAGGAAACTTTGATCAATGATATGCTGTTGTTTTATTAGCTGATACTTGTGCCGGCCTTTAAATTTGCTGATTAGTTGATCATTTTTGCGATATTCTTTAAACAGAGCAATTTGAAGAGGCGTAAAGTTTTTGTAAAAATAACTATAGATACTTTTCCAGGGTAATCCGCATATAACCATGTTTTCTTCCCGGTGAGACTCAATATGCCTTCTCACAAAATTTTTTGTTGCAATCATGTCGCTGTCATGGAAAATTAATATTTTACCGGTTGCTTTTAAAATTCCCTGGTTTCTTCCATTGGCTATACCCCTGTTTTTTTCTACCCGTACAAATTTGAAAAGAGGGTCTGAATAAAATTTTGCCAACATTTCCTTTGTGTTATCTGTGGAACCGTTATCTACTACAATTGCCTCATAATACTTTTGGGGATAGTCCTGGTATTTAAGGGACAGCAGGCTAAGAAACAGCCTTTCGCTCGCATTATACGATGTAATAATAATACTCGCCTCGATGATATCATTCACCTCTTCAACATCTTGATAGTTTCATCTGATAAAAAATACCCATATATATTATGCTATATCCCAATACTTTGTTGCCGGCGCTACAGGTTAACATCCCATGATACAAATCAGGACCGGCTCCCCTAACCGCAAATTAAATAGCACATAAACAGCTACAATACAATAGTATAGAATTACAAACGGCATCTACATTAGCCGGGATACTTTATTAAAGCTGAAATATTTGGAAGGTATTGCGTGAAGTTACTATTAAATAGAAAGAGACGCTGAACTAATGGATAGTATCTTTTGCACCGTTTTATCAAAAAGCAGGGTATATCAATTTATAGCGTTTTATTTTTCCCTGGAAAAATATATGAAGAACTTTCGCCTGTTTGTTCTCTGTATCGATGGTGAAACTCATGCTTTGTTAAAGAAAATGAAGTTGAGGAATCTTGTTCTTACCCATGTAAGTGAACTTGAAAATGAATCTCTGTTAAAAATAAAAAAACAACGCAAATTGAATGAATACTGCTGGACACTGAAACCGATTTACATTGAGAGTCTCATGAGCAATTATTCATCTTTCAAAAGGGTGACTTATACTGACTCGGATTTATTTTGTTGGAGCGACCCCTCAGTAATATTTCTCAACCAGCCACATTGTTCAGTATTACTGTCAAGACACACACTTTACTTGCCATCATTGCCATTGCAGGAAATTAAGTTTCGTCAAGAATTGTTTGGCAACTATAACTCCGGGTTGATAAGCTTCAAGAATGATGAAATCGGTCTTGCGTCTATACGATTTTGGAAGCAAAGATGTGTGAAATATTGCCATGAAAAAGGGATATCAAAGAGTTTTGGGGATCAGACGTATCTTAACTACCTGCCTTCATTATTTCCCCGTGTGTGCGACATTATTACACCGGGAGTAAATCATGGTTTATGGGATTTCGAAATGTATAAATTCCATATTCAGAAGGATCAAGTATATGTCGATGACGCCAAACTAATTATTTACCATTTTAGTGGTTGCAGGATAGTCAGCAAAGACAGTATCTTGCTTGTACATCACGTTCCCGATAGACGTGCTATACTTAGCTTTGAATCTAAAAAAATAAGGCTGCCCATTATATATCCAATTTACAAACAAATTCTCAAACGAGGAATTGAATTTGTAAGGAATGTTGATCCTGGTTTTAATGGCTATGAAGGTATAGCGGTTACAGGTACCGGCAAGAAAAAGCAGCCCCAAAAAAGGACTGATCGAAAGAAGAAGTCTCGCTCAGGATAATTTCCACGGTAATCGTCTTCTTTCTCCTTATAGGACTCCGATCTCCTTCAATCTGGATTTCAGCAGTTCGTACTGCTGCGGCTTATTGGATACTGCCAAATACCAAAGCGCGCCCAGTCCGCTGAAGGTAGCATAACACTGCAGGCGTTTTTCGTAATCTTCCAGCACGATCCCTTTTTTCTCAGCATGGTTTTTATACAAGTCTTTAAATGAAAACTCCTTCCACCACACATATAACCATGCGATATCAAACAGCGGATCGCCATACTGTCCACCTTCCCAGTCAATTACGGAAGTGATTCTCTCTCCATCGGAGAATGCATTATCCATGCTCATATCACCATGTATGAGTTTACGCTCATTTGGCATCTCAGGGGCAAGTGCCTTCAACTGAGCGACCAATTTCTTGTAAACAGCAGCTTCCATGCAGGTCTCTCGTATGGTTTTCTCCCATTTGAGATAGTGGGCATGCTCAATGGAAAGGAGTGCCTGCGCCCAGCTGTTATGCACTGCTTCGCCTTTGCCATCAAAATAACCGAAGCCCTTTTCAAGAATATTTGTGGCATGAATGACGTCGAGTATCTCCATCACCTGCGTCAAGAGCTTTGCCACACTTTTTTCTACCAATATACGACAGCTAAGATTTTTCCCCGCTGCCATTTTGCTGATACAGGTATGGTAACCACCGGCCATCTTTCCTAATTTGAAAACCAAGGGAATAGAGAGTTTTTTTGAAGCAAAGTGTTTTGCCGCATACGCATCTTTTCGGAAACCGTAGTCATTGGAGTTCACACGAATTACGAAGGAGTCGCCATGGCTCTGAAAGGAAAAAGTTTGAGAATTCATGCCTCCCTTTATGAGGCGAATCTCTGCGATGTTTTGGTCTACTTCCGATTGGAGATACTGCAGTATTATTGCGCTATCAATACGGGGCTTTCTCTTCATTCAGATCAACTCCAATATTTTCAGTTTTTGCAAAATAGCCTTTATACCAGTTTATTGTATTCTCCAGGCCTTCATCAAAACTGTATACAGGTTTCCAGCCCAGTATTTTTCTTGCTTTCTCTATAGAAAGATACTGGTGCTTTATTTCTTTCTTTTCCTCATTTAATATTACCGGCTCTAAAGTGCAGTTCATCATTTTCAATATTTTCTTTGTCAAATCCAATACAGTTAACCGGCTTTCACTGCTGAAGTTGAATGCTTCCCCTGCCAGGTTCAGCGCTTCCATTTTTTCTGCTAAAAGCAAATAAGCTCTCGCAGCATCCTCAACAAATAAATAGTCACGGAGTAAAGTTCCATCGCTGCGGATAACAGGAGTTCTATGATTATATATGCTGCGAATAGTACCAGGAATGATCCTGCTGAAGTTCAGATCACCGCCGCCAAACAAATTACCGCATCTGGCAATGCAAACGGGCAAACGGTAGGTGTAATAATATGTCTGAGCGATTAAATCGGCGCAACTTTTAGACACATCATAAGGGTGTTTCCCTTGAAGCGGCATATTTTCGTCATACGGAAGTGTTAAATGCGCTCCATAAGCCTTATCACTGGAAGTTACAATAATTCTGTTAACATTCGGGTTTCTCCGGCATGCCTCCAATATGTTCCACGTGCCTAGTATATTGGCGTGAAAGGTGGATAAGGGATTTCTGTGTGCCTCACCGGCAATGGCCTGGGCGGCCAGATGAAACACCGTGTCAATTTTGTGTTCATCCAGTGCCCGTTCTATCAAGGCTAAGTCCCCTAAAGAACCTTCGATAATATTTATTTTTGTATATACTTCTCCCCGGTAAAGGTTAGATTTTCGCCTGGTATCCCTGACCAGGACTGTCACATGGGCCTCTAAGTTAACCAGTTCTCTGGTCAGATAGCTTCCAAAAAAACCGGTGGCTCCGGTAACAAAGACATTTTTCGCTTTCCAAAATGATTTCATAATAATTTAGACCTCACATCATAATTTAGACCTCACATCTTGCTGTGCAGCTCCGGTTTATATATATCCAGATCGTAATACCAAAGTATTTAAGCAATAGCAGTAATGTGCATAGATCACGTTCTTCGGCCTGCTACGCTGTTAACAATAGATGAAGGTATAGCATAATCTATATAAACAGTTCTATCTGATTTTAGTCTGGCACCCGCGATAAAAGATCGCTCGGTAAAATTTACCCCCTGGAAAAGGAGCATAGTTATGACCCGTAACTTTAGCAGGAAGACCAATGAAAAAAATGGTGAAAAGCTGCCTAACATCTGCACTTTATTCACCAAAGATTATTTGATCCAGGGGCTGGCGCTCTATTACTCCCTGAAAAAGTACACGCCCCGCTTCCGGCTCTGGGTTCTATGTGTTGACAACACAGCCTACAATATGCTCAAGCGGATGAATCTGGCCGATATAACCCTGGTTAGGCTGGAACACATCAGGGATGAACGGCTGGCAAAAATCCAGCGGGATAGGCAGAAACATGAATTTTGCTGGACGTTAAAAGCATCATTTGTCACTTACCTCTTTAATAATAACTTCAATTTAGATTCACTTTTGTATCTGGATGCCGACCTGTTTTTCTTCAAAGATGTAAGGGCCATTTATACCGAGTGGGCAGACCACTCCATCTTCTTAACAAGACAGTGGCTTAGCCCCGGGTGGCAAAAAAAGGCCGGTAGATATTCATCGGGGCTGATCGGTTTTAAGAGGGATGAAAACGGCATGAAGTGCCTGCGGTTGTGGCGGCGGAAATGCCTGAACTGGTGTTATGACAGGCGGGAAAACGGGCTGTGGGGAGATCAGAAATATCTGGATGACTGGCCACGATTATTTTCAAATATCAAAATATCCGATAACAAAGGCATAAATGCCGGACCCTGGAATATTAACAAGGGTTACGAGGTGCACACGGAAGGCGGCAATATCTATTTCGATAACAGGCAATTGATATGCTATCACTTCAGTGGTTTTGAAATCATAACTGAACATGAATTCGAACTATGCAACAGAAAAAGATTGTCCCTCAAAGCTGAAAAAATCTACTGCGCTTACTTGGAAGAACTCCGAGAGATAATTGCACTGATTAAATCGATAGATATCAATTATTTGCAACGCACTACCAAAAAGAAACGCCGCAAACTCTTTAATCATCGTCTATTCTTGAAAGGAAAAAGAGCGGGTTCATGCTAAAGCATAAAAACGTCAGAAGTAATAATTAACCTTTTTCGTGTAACATACGTTTGGTCAAGTATTTTGAGTAATCTAGGGGGAGGCCGAATATTTGCTTACATGCTTCTGCAGGGGCTTCTCTGTAAGCGACGCCACTAGGCCTGCTGTTAGCCTCAAGAAGCCATAATTTATTATTATTATCTAAGGCAACATCTAATCCTATTTCCCCTAATATGCCAAATGAGACTTCCATTGCATTAACTACCTTAAAAGTAATATCTTTTATTTTTTCCCAAGATAGGTTAGGATGAAGTAGATTTTCACCAGGCGCAAGAAAGGCATCTCTGGCACCGGCAGCAAAGTTGGTAACAATTGCTCCTGGTTTAGCAATCCTGAAGTTTAAGGCCGAAATTATCCACTCATTAAGAATATTTTTTTGCACCAAGATGCGCATATCAAAGGGACAGTTGCCGATATTAGCCAGATAAATTCCTTGCTGAAGAATAGTTTCTTTACCTAAACCTTTACGTATATATGTGTAAAGTTGGTCTAAACTTAAAAATTTGTGAGTTTTTACTACATCTCCTCCGGATTTTAATAGATAATAGTTTTTTCTCTTTTCTGCCCGAAAAACTTGACTTCCATTTCTGCCGTAATTACCTTTAATAAAACAATACTCATATTTTTTTAATAATTTAGTTAGGTTAGATAAAGTGAGTAACGTAGTTTCTGGGACATAATTTTTAGTAGTTTCAATAGACTTTAAAGCTTGGAAAGTTTCCCACTTACCAAAAGTACGTGTACTGTTAACCCATAAAATGTTCTTAACTTTTCCCCGTTGCTTATAACCGATAATAGTTTTAGGGCCAGGGAAAGAGGCTCTGTCATATATAATCTGAGGAACAGGAATCGTTTTTTTTACCCACTCTTTATTGATAGGATTAAGGCAATAAGCGATGACTAAATTTTTTTCCCAGTCAACAGTCTTAAGGTTAAAGCTATATAAGAAAATACCTTTTTCCAGAGCCAAAAGTGCTCTTTTCTTAATTATTGCAGATTTATCAATTTTTATAAAAGCATTTTTAGATATAGTTAAACCTAAAGTAGCTCCTAAAACCAACTTATTGTTTGAAACTAAGATTAAGCTTAGAGCTTCGCCCTGGTAATAGGTAAGATCAATAAATGCTGTGTCTGATAGATAAAGTGTACTCAAATCAGAGTTAATATTGTATTGCGCCACTTCTACTGCTAACTGGTTGTATCCAACTTGTAAGATTAGGTTTTGTTCAAGGGTAAACCCAAACTTACATAATTGATAATCGCTAAGATAAATGTGCTTTTCACTTGTTTTTTCAGGTAAGACCTTTAGCGTATAAAGTTTCTCCATAATCTTCTCCCTTTCATCATTTACCGAAAAAATGAGCTTCAGTAGCAAATTCCTTTGACAAGATATATTATGTTGATATACTGTAATGGTTAATATAATCTGCCTATTGCTGTAACAATTTTTCAATTTACCAGTATGATATATAAAATATCTATTCTGCAACTAACATAAAAAACCACGAGGGCCGATAAACTCCCGTGGTTACTTGTTTTATTATAATGGTCGGAGCGACAGGATTTGAACCTGCGGCCTCTTGACCCCCAGTATCCATTTTAGGCTCAAACTGGCAGACACTAAAGCGACCTCCAAGCCTCACAAAGCTTGACAGTACGGGGCTTTTTAGTCATGGTAATTATGTCCAGTTTGTGATGGTCTCGACTTCCTAGTTTATAAAGTATACGCTAATCACCTTCACGGATACGGTAGAGCGGTTTAAGGGGAAGTCTTTCACGCCTTTTGCCGGACTGGGAAGGTGACCTACATAACGTTGATTGTAAAGATATGAACTTTTTTTGAATTACCCGATGGGGAAGTGTGTCAAAGTAATGCTCCGGATGCAGAGCAAAGTGCTTTATTTAAAGCACTTTGTGCGGATTTGCCTCCTCGCTGCTTCGAGATAGAAGCTTAATAAATGGTAGATTTATAGTTACAGAGTTTTTTTAGTTTTAAGGTGCCATAAACTCATTACCCACGGGTGTTTATCGCCCTTTTTTGTTACTACCCACTGTACAACGGCAGAAGGGGTGCAAACTAAAAAAGGCCACAAAATACGGCAGGGCTGAGCCAGTCAACACTCTGCCGGATGGAGAAAGAGATACTGGTGGTTTTTGCCCATAGGTTGGGAATATAAAAATGAGGATGTTAAAAAATGAGTAAAATTGCGGAGCTTGAAATTGCTTATAAGGAAGCGTTGACCAAACAGGCTGAGGCGGAAAAGCGGCTACGGGAGGCAGGCCAGGAAGTACGCAGACTGGAAGCAGAGCTAACGGAAGCGCAGAACACTGTCATGGCAGGCGGCAAGGCCGATTTAAGGGGAATCAATGACAGGCTTGATGCCGCACGCCTCCGTCACATTGGCCTGATAGCTGAAAAAGAGCAGGCCATAAACATTGTATCTATAGCTAAACGGAAGCTGGCCGAGGCCCAGCATCATGCCGTACACTTACGCAGGGCAATACCAGACCAACACGCCGTTGTCCAGCACCGGCAAAAAATGCTGGCCGAGGCTGAACGTATGCTGGCAGTACAGCAAGATGCCCTGCATACGTCAGAGCGGCATTTGCAGGAACTGGAAGATTCATTAAGCGAGTTGGAATGAGACCAATATTTAGCCTACCTATCCTATCAGAATTCCGGTACTTGTTTCGGGGGATATTGATGCAGACTGCGGAGGTTGTGCGGAATCGTTTGGGGAAGGGAGAAAAAGTCAATGAATATGACGTATTGATATAGTTTGCAGACGCACATTACCCAGTATCAAGCGGTTAACGTAAAAGTACCCATAAAATAAGGCTTTATGGTACTCTACATTAACTACAACTACACATTAATCAGGGCCGTAGCATGAAAACTCGATATATACGAGCATAACTAAAGCATTGGTTCATTCAGGGTTTATTGCGATAGATTTTATTCGATAATTATATACTCCACCTGGTGCTTTAACTTCTACTTCATCACCTAATTTTTTTAACAATAATGACCTGCCGATCGGCGACAAGTATGATACATCCCCTCCTTTTATCTGATCATTAAAGGGATGCACTATGCGGTATTTAAAGACTTCCTGACATGATAAATCTTGTATTTCTACTTCACTACCTATTGTAACAAAAGGAAATTTGCTGTCCTCAGTTTGTGACACACTTGCATTTTCGATGAGCCGGCCTATATGTTTAATATAATCTTCAAAAAGCTTTTCAAATTCATGACGTTCTTTTGACTGTCCCGAAAAGTATTGTTCAAGGAGCTTATTTTTCCCCTCCTCTATATCTACTAAATGCTTGACTAGATTTTCAAAGGTAGTTTTCGATAATAGAGCTTTCGCCATTTTTTTCCTCCTGCAATTAATCCATTTAATGGGAAAAAACTGTATATAAAGGACAAAGGCGCCCCGCTAAACCAGCGAAACACCATCAATTTAATTTAAACACAAAATACAATCATTGTCAATAGTGTATTATGATTACATTTATTGAAAGTCGTTACAGTTAATGGCATTTTAATTTATTAAGTTAGCCACAGACGTTAAAAGCAAAGCGATTATGACTATGAATAAGCAAAAACCACCCACATAAAGTGAGTGGTCGTGGTTATGGGATGGCCACCGAAGCCTTCCGCTAATAGACATTATGTTCTCTGCAAAACATGACGTACGCCCCTCTACACTCTACAGAGGCAACTGGAGCTTTTTACTTGTAAGTATTCAATTAATTGTTGCCAAAAGTGTATTCCAGCATCTTTTATTATCTTGTGCTTTAGCATTTTTCTCCATATCCTGCAGCTTGTTTATATCATAGGGGTACAATGCGTAGAAGACTTTTTTGTTGAACCGGGTCAGATAACCCAAAACAAAGGTCAGCGCACCGATGAACCCCATAAACAGATTAAATACTAAAGGCATGCGCGGCGATATCGGTTTTCCCATGACAGGCCCGATTTCCGCGGGCGTCGGCACGACCTGAACAACCCTTTCAGTAAAATCACTGACGAAGTCACTGGAAGAAAAAACGGACAGAATAGAAAAGGAAGTAACCAGACACGAGGAAATAATATTTAGAATAAAGTAATATCCATGCCTAGTGATTACTGGCCCTGGGTTTTTTATTTTCCGGTGTTAAACTACCATCCTAAGAGGATAATCAAAATTTAATTATCTTAAATTTCTGTTTGCTACCTCAAGCATAGATTCCGAAAAATCAGATCCCCAGACACCGTAACCCAACTGAGCCAACATATATACATCCGGTATTTGCTAGTGCGTCTTCTATCTTTGATCGAATCAAGCTCTTATCACTTTACTTGCATCCTTTTGCTGAAACCAGCTTGATCGCCAGATTAGTGCCGCCACCCAAATCCATAGAAGCAACTGCCTCAAATGATAAACTTTTTCCTGCCTCCCTGGCAGCAATCATAGTATTGACAACCTGCTCTACATTGCCACCTGCCAGATAATGCGCTTCAAGAGTCATTATATCTAAGTTCAATTCCGCTTTATGAGCCGTAATCAGCGGATGCACAATTTTTTCTATTTTCGTCCGCCGCATACGCATTCCTAGAAAATAAAAAATGCTTACAGGAACACCGGCAGCTTTTGTGGCAATCCAGTATCCTAAAGGTATAAAATTAAGCATGGCATAGATGAATAAGAGAACCAAACCGGAAAATATTAGCTCCATGAACTACTCCTCCTATCTCTTTATAATGTATTAAGGTCACACGTCTTCACAAAACTGGCCTTCAACACAGAAAGCGGTATTTTTTTACAATCAGCGGAAGTTTTGTTTTGCTTTTTATTCGATATTGCAAAGCACTCCTTGTCCGGGAATTTTCAAGCTCCGTTAGTGAGAGAAAGATTGGCAAGTTATTATTTGTACATATTTTAAGACTAATATGGTGCCCCATACATAATGGAGTTTTTATTTTATAAATCGCAGTAATATCATAGTAAGCAATAGTTCTTATAGTAATTAGGTTTCGGTAAACAAAATGATCTGCCTCAAAGTTGATCGAATAATTACTGCTAAAAATATCAAGAGTTGCAGTAAATATAAAATATGTTGAAATCAATATTCACACCACTAGAAAATATACACCGTTAATATAGCGAAACCCCAAGAAAAAGCAGCATCCCCAGAATAATAAAAACATAAATAATATGTACCGCTGGCGATTTAGAAACAAACATTCATAACACCTTCTGTTAACACTATTTGGTATTCAAGAAGATCTAGATTTGTTTTCCAAAACATCAGAATCGCTAAAACCTGTTAGTATATAACGCAAAAGCATCACCGGCTAACGAATCTTTAAAATCAACCTTCTAAAAATATATATCGGTAGACCCCAAAAAATCAACATCCCGACAATAACAACCGGTACCATACTTAGAAATGTACTTAGATTATCAGTTGCTATAAACATCATAATAAGAGGCATGGTTACAAAAACAGTCCATGCTAAAGTCCATAGTTTACGGGAATTTGATCTCAAAGCAGCAACTTTAGGGTCGCCTAAATCATCATCAGAATAGTAAAATTTAAGGCCTTTGAGGGTATTGAATCCCGATGTTTTCATGAAGCTCGAATATGTTAGCTCATTCCATTTTTCCCTGTGGTGTTTTTTGAGATATTCATTGCCACGGTAACCTTCAATACCAAGGATGAACATCAGAGGCATCGATGAAGAGAGCATATATGCAGCTGCAATACTGCCACGTTGACTTTCGAAAAAATTGAAAAGGCATATTATCATCACTATTGATACCATAAGCAGCCAGGCTGTCCAGTAGATCCGCATGTTTGACTTAGGAGCTTGGTTCATTAGAGCATCTCCCTCTGATTAAAGAAAATTATTCTCCACAATTATCCAATTTCCTCTTTCTTATTAATATGTAAGCCGCCCCACACAAGGTGGAATGGCCTCTGCAGGGGACCCTTCTGTCCACGCCCGTGTGTACTCGCCCTGCTCAAAATCAGCTTGCCATCACATGCTCCTCCATAAGCCCTTTTGGGGAATCGAAGCCCGTTTTGCCCAAAATTCTGTACCACACCGTAAGCACTACCCGTGGCCTTGAGTCCCCCGAAGGAAAGCTGATGCCCATCTCCTTCTGGTGGGAAAACGGTCGCCGTTATAGCATTGACCGTGTCACCGACATCTGCCGTGCCACCAGCCTGAATGCGGGTGGCAGTGGTATCCGTTACACCTGCCATGTCCTCGGCAGGCAGATTTATCTGTTTTATGAAGTAGACCGCTGGTTTATTGAACGAAAGGAGGCGTAGGCCGTGTGCGGCAGGTATCTGATCCAGACCGAAGAAGAAATTATCGAATACCGCCGGATCATCATGGAGGTCAACGAACACTTTTTTATGTTCAGACCGGCAATAAGACAGAAGGTGCCATGACGCTTGTACTCAAACTCCTGTCTTTGACAATGACCTGGTATCATGGGCAAGCCCGGGTACTTTCGCTCCAATGCCTGAATACCGGTTCGTTCGTCTACACAGATAATAACTCCGTCCTCGGGGGGTGTAAGGTACAATTCAATAACTTTTTTTGCTTTGGCAAAAAAGTTCGGGTCGGTACGTGTTAAAAAATACTTTATCCGGTGTGGCTTAAGGTGATGCGGCTTTAAAATCTGCCTTACAGTTTCAAAACTGATTTCCCCGATTTCTTTAAAGTGTTTTGCAATAACTCCGGCCAAGCTTCTCACAGACCAGTGGGTTACACCAGGGAGATATAATTCACCGGGGTACTGACAGGCTAAGCTAACAACCCGAAGACGCGTATCCGTGTATAAATCTGGGGGCGACCAATTCGGGGGAGATCAGAAAGCCCCTTAACACCACATTCAAAAAACCGGTCAGCCCACTTTTTCACTGTTCTTTTGGTACAGTGCCAATAATCAGCAACTTTCTCAAGGGGACTGCCTTGGACCAGGTGCAAAACCATACCGGCACGCTGAACCAATCTGAAACTTTTCTTCTGAGATTTTGCAGTAACTACAAGTTCTTTTATCTCAACAGGAGCAGCTTTCTCAAGTCTATTTTCGCCATGAGAAAGAGATTGCTCGACAGGTAACTGTGGGCAATGCATTTATTTCAATACCTCCCCCTTATAACAGCCATTATCCTACAGTAAATGTTTAAGATATGGCTTATTTACCCGCAGTATACAATATTTATGTCTCACAGGCTACAAGTTGCAGACCCTCGGAAGCCTAGTTCCAGGAATCGTGAGACTAATTTCTGTCAGCATGCAGGAAACTGTGTCTGTGATGTACGTCACAGACACAGTTAATTCTAAAAAGGTAATATAATTATAACTTTTTCTAGTGACTTGTGCCATTTGATAAAGTGTGAAAAATTTTACTTGCGGGGAGTGTTGTTTGTTTGCATAGTCTAAGAATGGATGTTGAATGTGTCAAAAGGTTTTTTATTATCTTGGTGACTGCCGGCTTGCTTACAGGATGCAGCAGCAGACAACCGGCCCCGGGCAGCCAAGACAAAACAGTCCCGGGATTCGGGCTTGAAGGTAAACTTGACCCTGCCGATTGGGCTGAATTTTTTCCGCGCGAATACCAGACATATTTGCTAAACCTTGAAGGCGGCAGTGACCACAGCACTTTTCGCGGCTCTGACGCTTTTGACCGTAACAGTGCCTGGCCTTTTCAGTGGGTACTCTTTGATGGTTGGGGGATGGGGAAAGAGTATGTTGAATCAAGAGGCCATACATACTCATTAATAGACCAGCTTAAGATTGATCCCGCCAGGAGAGCTGCCGGGGGTGTCTGTTTGACCTGTAAAACCCCTTATGTCCCGGAATTAATGGAGCAAATGGGCATCGGTTATTTTAGCCTGCCTTACGACGAGGTGTATGCCCAAATTCCCGAAAATTATAATAAGCTTGGTGTTTCATGTATTGACTGTCATGATGGTAATACGGGAGAACTCAGACTAAGCCGCTGGACAATTACAGAAGCGTTAGCCGGGTTGGACGGGGTGCCTGAGCAATTTAACAAAAAACAACTGAGCATGCTGACTTGTGCTCAGTGCCATGTTACTTACAGTATCCCGAAGGATGAAGACAATAATTCCGTTGACCTTATTTTCCCCTGGCATAGGGCTGCATGGGATAATATTACTATAGAAGCCATCGAGCAGCAGATTAAGGAAGACGGACTTTATGAGTGGACCCACGCCGTCACCGGGATTAAATTAGGACATATCCGGCACCCAGAGTTTGAGTTGTTTACCAACAACAGTTTCCATTACAACATAGGCCTGTCATGCAGCGACTGTCACATGCCTGAAGTGACCATTGACGGTGAAAAGACACGTTCACATCAGTGGACCAGTCCTTTTAAACAGGGCCTCGAATCCTGCAGTTCCTGTCACGGACAATCTCGGCAGGAACTAAAAGACAGGGTTATCAGTATCCAGCAGGACATCAACAAGTTGTTTACCGAAGCTGGATTCAAGGCCGCCCAAGCGGCAAAAGCCATAGAGTTTGCCAATAACACTCCCAAGGCAGACGAAGCGCTTCTATCAGAAGCCAAGGAAGCTTACGAAAAAGCATACTACCGCATTACCTTCATTGGTGCCGAAAACAGCATGGGCTTTCACAATCCTACTGAAGCGCGCCGGGTGCTAAACGACGGCCTGCGCTTTGCCGCTACAGCAGAGGATAGGGCCAGGGAGGCAGTTATCGCAGCCGGGGTAACCCCTCCTGCCGTCTTTGACCTGGAACTGGAGAAATATCCCTACAATCCGGAAGAAAACAGGGCTTACAACTTCCAGGAACAATAAAGTTTTGCTCGACTCCCGACCAGGTGAAAAAAAGAAAAAGATGAATTGAGTTGCTAATAAAGTAAGAAAGTCACAATTTCATTCTTTAAGAAAGTCCTTCCTAAGCTAGGCGAAGAGAGGGGTAGTCACTATTAGAGTACTTTTATTGCCTCTTACCGTACAATTCCAAACGGATAACGAAAAAAATCCGAACGTTCGGATTTTTTTCGGCACACATACGCGACATTAAGCCTAGAAGCAGGGGTTTCACTAAAAGCAGTACAGGAAACACTAGGACATAGCACTATAAGCATGACGGGCGACACATACAGCCACGTTACAGATAAAATGCGGGCTGAAGCTGCTGATAAAATCGGTACTGTGATTGCAAGTTGCATAAAAAAATAAACCCAATTTGGGTAACTAAGTGAGCGGGATATATTGTCCCGTTTTTTTATGCTCCAACTTCCGAATTAGCTAAATTAAGCCTTTTCATAAATTCCTCGTCTGAAATAATATATATTCCCTTCTCCTGGGCTTTATCTAGCTTACTTCCAGCGTCTAAACCCACAACTAACATGGTAGTTTTAGACGTAATACTATTAGATATTACTGCTCCATTTTTTACTGCTATTTCTTGCATAGTGTGTCTTGGATATTGGCTTTTACCGGTGAAGCATACACTTTCATCAGCAAGTATTTCAGTAGTATCAATATTTAAATCTATTTCATCTAGCGACCTGGGTAATATCTTCCTCCTCCAGCCCCTGTTTCCAGATGATTTTTTTATAGAAGCAGTGCCAACTGCCAACCATGTTCTGGGCTGAATAATTTTTATAAGTTTATAAAGATTTAGTGTGTCTGACATTGCATTATGGTCGGTATCATCTGCAATTCCATAATGCTTTACTAAATTGGATAGAGCATAACTATCGAGGGAACTGATTTCCATTCTGATAGCCCTCATTGAACAATAAAAGTCATAATTTTCGGCAACCCAGTCATAGTAGATAAGAAATTTTTTATCGTACGGACAGTTATGTGCAACTATGGGATATTGATATTTCTCTAAAAATGTCTGAAATTGGTTTCTGTATTCATCATCTTTGCTAATATCATAAAACCCATAACCCCATTTTTTTTCACCTATGTAACCCTCAATTTCTTTGCCTAAATATAATTTATCAACTATCTGATAATCTTCAATAACTAAACAAGCTACTTCATAAATTCCCGATTCTACAGGGAATGTTTGAGTTTCTAGGTCTAATAAAAGCATCTTATTCAAAAAAAACACTCCATTCCGTTATTTTATATGTACCAAATGTTTCGGATAAGTGTTTTTTCATTGCTGAAATATTTTTAAAATCCATAGATTTTCCTTCTGTATCAATATAATTTATTTCATCACCATATTCATTTTTCCGCACTCTAAAAGTCAGGTATTTAATAGCTTTTTTTTGGTCTGTATTTCTTTCTTTATATTCCATTGTGGCTTTAAAAATTGTCGTATATTTATATTTTGCTGTTTCAATTCCATCGTGCTGCACAATAACCAATTTCCCATCATCTAATTTATTAAACTCTAATATTTCTTTAGTATCATGAAGCCCCATACCCTGCCTGCAATTAACACCAGTTAAGAATTTTTCGTACATTGATTCACTATAAAAATAATCAACAATGATTTTATTATTACTATAATTAAGCACAGAACAGCCGAAATCGGCGAGTAATTCCTGGAGTCTTGTACTCATACCTATCCCTCCTAAACAGGATTCAATTAAATTAGTCTATTCACCACGAAAATATAATTTCCTGCATATGGCAATAGCTTATTGCAGTCAGATTGCAGTCAATCAAAGAAAAAAAGGATTTCTGCTCTACTCTCTGTAGACAGAAACCCTTTTGCTATAGGCTTTTTTATGGTCGGAGCGACAGGATTTGAACCTGCGACCTCTTGACCCCCAGATATACCCGTAACATATATTAGTTAATATGCAATTATATTACATTATGCTGAATACCCTTTAATCCCTTTAAACACCGGCACTCTTGAGACTTTCTATTATATTTAATTATACTGCGTTATACCTTGAAAAAAGGCGTTATTAAAAGCATAGTGTGTAAAATAGTGTGTAATTTTTATGCCTCTAAATCCCCGTAGTTTTGAGATAGTAAGTGCAGCCGCTGTCACTGAGCCCGTTTCTTGCTCCCTGCTCTACTTTAACTGGTGGGCGGTCAACACGGATGAAAATCACAGTGTGTCTGCCGACATCTTAAACGGCATCACAGGCGCAAAGCCGGCACCGTTCGCCCGAGGCCCCAGAGAACTAACGCCTCTCTCTGATAAGCCGGCGACTTTACAATCCGTCATGGGTGGGGGAGCAGTACTTGTGATCTGCCAACGGCCTTTACAGCATTATGGATTTTATCCTAACTAAATAATCAAGTTTTAATTAACTTATTGATTTCTTTTAATAATGAAACTGCCGACATATTTTGTGGATAAGCATAAGTTAGGAATTCGCTGATCTTATTATGAGCAAGCTGTTGTAGTCGATAATCTTTAAAAAATCTAGTGATGAGCTGCGCTAATTTAGTTGGGCTGGAACTTGTAAAATCTTTCATCTTGTCATAATAGTCAAAAGGCATATCACTTAATATGAATAACGGTTTCCTGAACATCATGGCCTCCAGGCCTGCAGTTGATAAGTTGACTACCACAATATCTACATTTGCTAGGATGTCATACAAATTGACGCCCTTTTTTAGGATAAGTTTAACCGATTGGTATTTATTGGAGTATAATTCATAAACAGCCATCCTATCAGGCCCACGTGAGAGTTCCCACGGGTGAGGTTTAATTATTACTTCTATTTCCCTTTGTTTTGCCAGTATTTCTATTAATTTACTCCATAATAAGATATTCCCAGGTTGGGTTGCTAATAATACATATTTTTTCTGAGGATTTAAATTATATTTCTTTTGGAAATCTGTTCTTGGCAAATGATTTTGTATAAAAATATCATCAAAACGAGGATGTCCAGTGATTGCAATACGATTTTCAGGCAATCCTCTTTCTATATACCAATCTTTTTCATATTGACCATAAACAGCTACTTTAGTTGAGAATACCGGCAAATAAGCTTCAGGACCACCTAGGATGCCATGTTGTAGGCAAATACTTGGGATGCCTTTGCTGGCTGCTATTATTGTCAGGATACGGCTTATTAAATCTTCAGTAGTTCCTACGATAATGCAGGATATAGGGTTTTTGTCAAAATACCTGCTTACTGCTGCTATTTGTTCTACCATGAGCGGGATTTTATTTATAAATGAGGTTTTTAAATATTGGTTATTGTATACCGGATGGGTATTAACTGACGAAAAAATGCCGTTTGCTTTTTTAACCAGCTTATCTATAATCTGTTGTACATCCACACTGTAATGCTTTATGCAATGAATTGGTATGCCCAGATGATCTTTTTTATCAAATCTGGCAAATATAACTGTCTCTTTAGGGCTAAAGTGACTGTAACTGTTTTGTGAAAAACGCAAATAATCAAAATTTAATAGTACTTTTCCCTGTGATGGTTTGGTTTTAGAAGGTAGTTTTAAAGGGTTTAACCATCGCTCAAATTGAGCTTGGATTTGTGTGTTATCCAAGCTCTTTCTGCTTAAATACTTTTTAAAATCAGGTTTTGTCATTTCTTCTTTCAAGGTTTGATCCAAATGTTGATAAAAGTTAGCTAGTATTGGCAATGGAATATTGTTGTAAGTTAAATCTGCAAAAACATTTATAAAATCTAAAAACAATGACCAGTAATTTTTTAAATAGATTTCTTTCTGTTGCAACTACTTGTCACCTCCAAGATTTCTTAGGTAGTCCCTTAACTCCTTACAAGTCCTTTGTTCAGGCAATAGCCTAATCAATCGATTTTTTTTCGCGCAAGTCATTTGTCCATGTAGCGATTTTTTTGTTATATAGTTGTCATCCAAAACTTCGTTTATAGGATGAAAGGGCCAAAAATGGTTCAGTCTCCAGAAAAACCTGGCATCCCCGATAAAATAGAACTGAGGATCCTCATCCCAGTAAGAATTCCACTTTTCATAGATAGTAGGCAAAATGTCTGCTCTATGCATAATTGAGCAATGGTCTATTGTACAGGGAGCAAGCCATGTTTTAGATTTGGCCATTCTGTGCATAGTCTTTTTTACTTCACCATTTTTATCGAGAGATAACACTTTTGAGCCGGAATAAACAATCTTAATTTCCGGGTTACTCTCCAGGGTATTTACCATTTTCTCCAAGCGTTGAGGTCGATAGATATTATCGTCAGTTGCATATGAAATATATTGTCCTGTAGCCATACTCAATGCTTTATTTATCTGTACCGCATAACGAATTTTTTCTGCTCTCTCTGAGATACTTGTAACGTTACTGCAATAATATTTTATTCTCTTATCATTTAAATAGCTTCCTATTACTTTTTTAGTCTTTTTATTTGAATTGTCATCCATTAGCAGCAGTTCAAAGTCTGTTAGCGTTTGCTTTAGAATACTCTCAATTGATTTGCCAACATATTCAGGTTTATTATAACTGGTCATAATAACAGAAACCCTGGCCAATATATCACTCCATCCATACTGTATTTCTTTTGCTGTGCGATTAAATGCATACATTCTGCTGTCTGTTTTTGCAGCAGCACCATAACCAAGTATGCAACACTTACTAGCCATATTATGAAGGCTTTAATCAAAATGTGTTTTAATATATAAATTTTTATATAAACTGAGTACAAATTGGCACACCCTTTTTTTGCAAATCATACTATGGCTATAAAAGGGAGGAGTGCTACGCAGTGAAAGGTTTGATCCTAGCAGGAGGTACCGGAAGCCGTATCAGACCGTTTTCTTTGTATACAGCTAAACAGCTTTTGCCTGTTTTAAATAAACCGGTTCTTTTTCATAATATTGATTTGCTTTTAGCGGGGGGAATAGTCGATATCGGAATTGTGGTAGGCCCGATGAAAGACTTCGTAGTAGAAGCAATAAATAACTCAGTTTACAGCGAACTTGCAAATATACACTTTATAGAGCAACCTGAACCCAAAGGCCTTGCTCACGCAGTGTCGGCAAGCCAGGTATTTTTAGCAGATGATGATTTTGTCATGATTTTAGGGGATAACTTGTTTACAGTAGATACTTTAGATTTACTTTATGTTTTTGAAAACAGTTTTACTGAAGCCTTGGTTGCTTTGGTTCAGGTTGAGGAGCCAAAGCGCTATGGTATTGCTAACATGGAAAACTATCATATAATCTCAGTTGAGGAAAAGCCTAAAGTGCCTCAAAGTAATTGGGCTATAGCAGGGTTATATATTTTTAAGAGTACTATTCATGAAGTTATAAGAAACTTAAAGCCTTCTCACCGAAATGAATATGAAATAACCGATGCTATACAGCAAGTTATTGAAAAAAAGCAAACCGTTACACCATATTTCCTAAAGGGTTACTGGCGTGATATAGGTACTCTGAATGATCTATTCGATATAAACATTGATTTACTACAAGATATTAATCTTGAAGGGACTTACTTTGAAGCATTGTTTTCCTCTTTTAATTTACCTGTATTAATTGATAAAACCGCAGTAATTATAAATTCAGTTATCGGTCCTAATGTAATAATCGGGCCAAATACGCAAATCAGAAATTCACAAATCAGCAATTCAATTGTTTTGGAAAATACTTTGGCAGATGGAGTAAACCTGGATAATATGATTCTCAGTCCTTGGGGGAACAGGGAGGTTAGCAGATGATTAAGGGAGTAAAAGTTAAAGGATTAAAAAAAATCCCTGATGAACGGGGTTGCCTCGTGGAGATATTGCGTTGTGATGATAAACAGTTTCTTAATTTTGGTCAGGTATATATGACTTCCTGTTATCCTGGGGTTGTTAAAGGCTGGCATTTTCATAAACTGCAGACCGATAACATGTGTGTGGTAAAAGGGATGGCTAAAATAGTTCTTTACGACAGAAGGGAAGATTCTGAAACAAAAGGCGAAATAAATGAGTTTTTTATGGGGGATCGTAATCCGTTACTTTTAAGTATTCCTCCTGAAATAGCCCACGGCATTAAAGCAATTGGGACAGAAGAGGCACTGGTTATTAATGTTCCTGATTATCCTTATAATTACGATAACCCGGATGATTATCGTGTTCCTCCTCACACAAGAGACATACCCTATGAGTGGGTGAGAAAAGATGGCTAGATATCTGATTACCGGGGGAGCAGGCTTTATTGGCAGTAATTTCCTCTCGTTATTATTGAATAAAAAATATTCGGAGGTAATCTGCATAGACAAATTTAACTATGCCGCATCCGATTTTAACTTGCAAGAACTTACGAAAAAACCAAATTTCTCAATTAGGAAAGTTGATATAACCAACACTAAAGAACTAAATAAACTATGGCAAAAACCATTTGATTATATAATAAACTTTGCTGCCGAAAGCCATGTGGACAGAAGTATTAATACGCCGGTTATTTTTTTTGAAAATAATGTGCTGGGGACAATTAATTTGTTGAATAAATGTTTAGAGTATCCCCCAAAGCTTTTTATACAGATTTCTACTGATGAAGTTTATGGGTCTATACCTAAACCGCATATGGCCGACGAGTCAAGTCCCCTAAAACCAAGCAATCCTTATTCAGCCAGTAAATGTTCTGCTGACCTGGCTGTACTTTCATACTATAAAACCTATAACTTACCTGTAGTTATTCTCAGGGCTGTCAATAATTTTGGACCCAGGCAATATCCGGAAAAGCTGATACCAAAAGTAATTATTAAAATTCTAAAAAACAAAAAGATACCTGTCTATGGTAATGGCCAGGCCGTCAGAACCTGGCTCTATGTGATGGATTTTTGTAATGCTATACTTTCGGCTCTTGGTAAGGGTATCCCCGGAGAAATCTATAACATAGGTTCTCCTTATGAAATTTCCAACTTGGAGTTAGTAGAAAACATTTTAATGCTTCTTGGTAAAAATAGAGATCTAATAGAGTTTGTTGATGACCGTCCCGGTCATGACCAGCGTTACGCCCTGGATTATACTAAGGCAAATAATCAATTAGACTTGACGGAACAATATCCGTTTGACTTAGCTTTAAAAAATACGGTAACCTGGTATAAAAAATCTTTTGACTATTATAATAATCTCACAGATAAATATGTTTGAAGAAAATGAGGCTTACTGAATAAGTTGTTATTCAGTAAGCCCTAAATATTCACGCAAGGCCTCCTGCCAGGGGCGCAGTTGTAAAAAGGGGTGTTTTTTTTTATACAGTGAATCTAGGGCAGCATGGGCCGGGCGGTAGGTTTTTATGCCCAAATCCTGATAGAAAACAGGGACAAGCTCACAATCAAGAGAAAGCTCTTTTTTGATAAACTGAGCCATGTCAAGTCGACTGGCTTCCCCTGAATTTGCCAGATGATATATGCCTAATTTCGGTTCCTGTAGATATAAATCAATTGCAGCTGCAATGTCATAAATATAAGTCGGTGAACCGGTCTGATTTTTAACTACTTTAATGGAATGTGCCTGGTTTGCCTTGGAGATGAAATTATTGACAAACTTTGGTACTCCGCCGCCAAAAAGCCAACTGGTACGTAAAATAGTATATTTACAACCGGTTTTCTTAATATTTTGCTCACCAATATACTTTGTTAACCCATATGCCAAAAGGGGGTTTGGGCAGTCAGTTTCTACATATGGAGTAGTCTTTAGCCCATCAAAAATCATCTCAGTGCTGAAATGAACTAATATGCTATCATTTTCTCTGCAGGCTTTAGCCAGATAATTGGGCCCAAGACCATTTACATCTAAGGCTTTTTTTATTTGATTTTCACAACCGTCAACATCAGTAATGGCCGCAGTGTTAATAACAAAATGTGGTTTAAACGTAGAAATTTTTTTAACTACTTCTTCCTGCACAGTTATATCCAGATCATGATGTGCTAATGCCTGAAGTTGATAGCTGCTCTCTAATTTTTTTACCAAAGCACCGGCAAGGTTACCGTTGCCACCTGTTATTAATATTTTCATCCAATTCTTCCTTTCTTCCTTAATAAAAAGGGAGATACAACTCTTCTTGTGTAAAATTTTTTGAAGCTAATTTTGTTAGATAGTCCTTTTCTCCAAAGGGAATGTCATTGGGTAACCCCCATTTATCTTTAAATTTGTGCCAATTTTCCCGCAATAAAAGTTTGAACTTAATATTCTCCTTTTTAAACGTTACGCTACCGAAGTGAAATATAAAAACATCTTTAGCAATAGCATTTTGATAGCCACATAAAGAAGATCTCAGCGAAAAATCATCATCCTCAAAAGTGCCCAAACCAAAACGAGAGTCAAATCCGCCGATTTTTTCGATAAGAGCTCTTTTTATAAGCATACAAAAACCTACTACCCGAGTTGTATAAAAAAAGATATTATTATATTTCTTCCTTATTTTTTGCGCGATCTTGGGAATGTTGCTGATATTTTTATTTTTAACTTTTATTAATTGAGGGGATCTTGCGAAATTTGACATTACGCCAACAATCCCCACATTTTTATTTTTTGCCACCCGCAAAAGTCGCTGTGTCCATTCTGCAGTAACTATGCAATCATTATTGAGAATAATAATATAATCTCCCCGTGCCGCACTGAGCCCTTGATTAACAGCTCTGGCAAAGCCAAGGTTCTCTTGATTATGAATAGCACGTATTTGAGAAAAGTGCTTCAAGTAATCTTTCGTCTCGTCACTAGAGCCATTGTTTACTACTATAATTTCATAATCACCACTGGTATTTTGCCAAATGCTTTTTAAACAAAATTTGGTATACTTTAAATTATTATAAACAGGAATTATTATACTGACAGCAGGAGTGATTTTCATGTTTAGTTTCCCCTTTTGCATTATATCTCTATATTAACTCCCAGCTGACCGGAGTACCTTTTTTAACATTTTGTGTTACTTTTTTGCCTAAAAAAATATCATAGTATTTAGGAGGCAAGCCCATTCCCGGCCTGATAGCACGTAAGTTATTTTTATTTAGAACGTCTCCTTTTTGCATATCCTCCGTTATATACAATGATCGTCTCAGGTTGAGGGCGCTTTTTTCACCGATACCCGGGCCATACGCTATATTGCCCAGTGCCTGCCAGGCTCGTCGTGTTTCAACAACCAGCTGCTTCATTTCTTCCGGTTCAAGAGAAAAGGCTGAATCCACGCCTCCTTCAGCCCTGGATAAAGTATAGTGTTTCTCTACCACTGTGGCTCCCAAAGCAATGCCTGCTACAGCAGCACCGATTCCTAGGGTGTGATCGGACAGGCCAACCTGGCACTTAAATAGCTGCTGCATGTGGGGAATAGTCCTTAAATTGGTGTCCGCAGGAGAAGCAGGATAGGTACTGGTGCACTTGAGTAAAATAAATTTACTGCATCCGGCTTTCCTGATAGTGCTGACTGCTTCATCAAGTTCTGATAAAGTAGCCATTCCTGTGGAAATAATTAGTGGTTTCCCTGTTTTGGCTATTTTACTGATTAAAGGCAAATCCGTGTTTTCAAAAGAAGCAATTTTGTAACAAGGCACATCTAATTCTTCCAAGAAATCCACGGCACTTTCATCAAAGGGGGTGCTAAAAGCAATTAAACCTAAATCCCTGCAACGCTTAAAGATAGGTTTATGCCACTCCCAAGGAGTAGATGCTTCCTGATAAAGTTTATACAGAGAATACCCTTTCCATAAACTTCGTGGATCATTAATACAAAAATGTTCATTATCCAAATTTAAAGTCATGGTATCTGCCGTGTAGGTTTGTAATTTAAAAGCATGGACTCCTGCTTTGGCAGCAGACTCCACCATCTGTAAGGCTCTTTCCAGACAACGGTTATGGTTGCCGGACATTTCAGCTATGACAAACGGAGGATAATCCCGCCCAATTTTTTTTTTATCAATGGCTATAGATTCAATTAACATTTTCCTCCAACTCCTTTTTTCTCTTCTCCCAATTTTCCTTAGATAGCGTATATTCAATAATGTCAACGTAATTATTGTTTTTGATTAAATGGTTTTTGAGCATGCTTTCTTCTACAAAACCTATTTTTTTGTGATAGTTTATGCTCTTATCATTAAATGACAGTACTTTAGAATATAATTTATTAAGATAACATTCTTCAAAAATGTAGTTTAAGGCTAATAACCCCATAATTAACCCGGAGCCTTTTGGCGCATTTTTCTCGCCAATATAGAAACCCCAGTAGCAAATATTATGTTTGTAGTCGAAATCCGAAAAGTTAACAAAGCCTATTGGTTTTTCTTTAAATAGAAGCAATTTAGCCAATTTTTCTGTTTTTTTACTTTCAAACCACTTGTTATGCTCTTCCTCTGTTATTATATTTTCATCGATCATATATTTACGTATATGATCGGAATTACGCCATTCTAAAATGAGCTTTTTAAATTCTTCTTTCAAATCAGTCAGTTTATATTCTTTAAATTTTCGCATACATATTTCACCTTATTCTATTAAACTTAATCTAGATGTCCAAACTGGTTGCTTTTGATATTTCTTCAACAAGAGTCTTATTATCTTTCCATTTAAGAGCTATGTGAGAATTAAGTCGGGCTAATTGCGGATTATCAAGTAAATAATTGCGCAAATCGGCAAAAAACAAGGGTTCTCTCTTTACATCTAAATCCCTATATATTTGCTCAAACAGTTCCCAATCTTTTTGTTCATCCAAGGTCAACCGCCACTGCGGGTATCTCAACTCACGAGGAAGTTGTATCTTATTAACAGAGAAGAGGGCGGGATTATTGATATAGTAAAAGGACAAATATTCAGTGTGAGTCAGGCTTTTCTTTTGACTAAGCAGCCGGTAAAGGGCCCAAACAGTGTAGACATCCGCAGCTGTACCCGTTGCATGTTCAGCTGTCGGGATAGTTAAATCCCCGCCATTTTTTAAATGCTCTTCAATAAGAATATTTAATATCTCCGGTGAAACGGCAGGGCAGTCACCTGTAACTCTTAAGACAATATTTGCTTCTGTTTCATGAGCTGCCTGAATTAATCTTTTCAAAACATTATCGGGATCACCTCTAAGCACTTTAACTTTCCCGTCAAGTGCAAATTGCTCTAAGGGATCATCCTCCGGCAAATAGGATGTTGCCAATACTACCTGCTCAACGTTAGGCACAGCTAAGCAATTTAGCAGACATCTTTCAATCGAGGTTATGCCATTTAGCGGCAGAACCGCTTTTTTAGGCAAACGGGT
Organism: Dethiobacter sp.; assembly: GCA_018335875.1. GTDB lineage: Bacteria > Bacillota > Dethiobacteria > Dethiobacterales > Dethiobacteraceae > JAGXRN01. The sequence goes on along the minus strand of JAGXRN010000048.1, from coordinate 5,455 downwards.
TGATTTTAAACGGCAAACAACAGCTATGGCAATTTTAGGTTTTTCCAGAAATTCTAAAGTTATGGGCTCATTTTTTTTGATGTTTTTCTTTGCAATCATGGGTCCCTTTTCTGTAAACTGCCGGGGCATAAGTGCTTTTTCTGCTGAACATCTTTTATATGCTACTTTATTAAGTGTCAATATTTCTCCTTTTTCAACATCTTCACCGGCAGTTACCCTAAGGGCGTCTTTCAGGTAACTTCGTTCAGACTCATTTACCTCAATTGTGCCCAGAGCAATCTCAATTTCCCTGAGCTTTGAAACCATGACGGCAAATTCGTGAGGCTCTAAAGCAGAGTAATAATCATAACCCTTTTTTGAACGGTCTAAAGTAATATGTTTTTCAATTAGAGTTGCTCCCGCAAATACTGCATAAATGGGAAGATCTATTGCCAATTTCTTTGCACCGTCTTCGTGGTCGGCAAACCCAACCTGTAATTTAAAGCGTTCCTTCAAATAATTAATTCTTACTAAATTGGCATCTTCTGTTTTAGTCGGATAGCCCTGAAAGCCGTGAATTATAATTAACCTCTCAAGACTTTTCTTATCTAAATTGCAAAGGAAATCATATATTTCACTTTCATGCCAGCCTCCTATACCCAGTAATACAGGCTTTTGCATTGAAAATATTCCTTTGATAATTTCATCGCTCTGGATAATAGTGGAAGGAATTTTCAGGCCATCAATAATAGAAGCAAATTTAGATGCCAGCTCCAGCCCCCAATCATCAAAGATATCAATCCATACTTCGAGCCCGCTATTTTTTGCAATGCAGACAGCTTTTTCCCACTCATTTTCAGAAATAAACAACTCTTCATAGTTTTTATAAAAAGGATAATCTGGAACAGCCAAATGATCATATTTAAACCATTGAAATTTCACGCCGTCTGCCCCCGCATCTGAAGCAGCTCTTAGCAAAGAGTATAAGATGTCGGCATCTCCCTGATGGGCATTAGCTATTTCAGCAATTACTTTAATTTTTTGCATTGCTCTTTATCCTCCAATTTCTGTACACTAATACTTTGCTTCACATATACTGATGTATATAAAAATGAGATTTTAAAGGGGTTGTTAAACTCATGAAACAATTTACTACCGAACAGGAAAATTTTTGGGCGGGAAAATTTGGAAACCAATACATTGAAAGGAACAAAGACCTTACAAACAACATCCCACTTTTTGCCCGTATACTCTCCAGGACCGCAGAAGTTAGTTCAGTTTTAGAATTTGGTGCAAATATTGGACTTAATCTCGAGGCAATAAAACTGCTTATCCCAACGATAGAGCTGTCGGCAATTGAAATAAATGAAACGGCGGTAAACAGTTTAAAAGAGAGTACGAATATTAGAATTTACCACCAGTCAATTTTAAATTTTATCCCGGATTATCCAAGGTCTTTAGTATTAACCAAGGGAGTTCTTATTCATTTAAGTCCTGAATATCTGGAGAAGGTTTATGAACTACTTTATTTAAGCAGTAATAAATATATTTGTATCGCTGAATACTATAGCCCTTCCCCGGTTACAGTGGAATATCGTGGGCATCAAAACAAATTATTTAAGAGGGATTTTGCCGGGGAAATTTTAGACAAATACCAGGATTTAAAATTGATTGATTATGGCTTTGTCTATCACCGTGACCCCAATTTTCCACAGGATGATCTGAACTGGTTTTTATTACAGAAAAACTAAAAACTCAAAAACTCTTTGGCTGCCTTTACCATCAATTGCTTTTCGGCCGTTAGCACTCATTTGCTGACGCTTCAGATAGTTTTGAGAAAGCGACTTAACAGAATCAGTAATCTGTTCATTCGTTATTTCCCGGGCATCTCCCAGGAACAGAGATGCACCGATTTTTTTTTCATAAAGCATGTTGGAACACTGGTTGTCGGCAATTTTTATAACTATATTTGGCAGTCCCATATAAGCCATCTCGGCCAAAGTCCCACCTCCGGCCGAGATGGCTATATCTGCCCAGGCCATTAAAGCGGCTATCTCCTTAACATCTTGTAGAAGCAATGCATTACTTTTTCCGGCAGCAGCTTTTAGTTTATTGGCATAATTATATGCAAGCCCAACCACAACTCTTACTTGATAATTGCTGTCTAATTTGCTCAAGGCTTCAATAACTTTTAAAGTCACTTGATCAGGATCAGCTCCACCCATGGTAATTAAAAGCTTTTTCCCTACTTGTGCAATTTCTTTTTTATAGCCATGCCTTTTTAAAAACTCTTGTCGCAAGGGAACATATTCCGGTCCTAAAAGTAATTGGGTATAGGGTTCGCGATTAGCATATAACCTTTCATTTGCATCTAAACCCACATTTAAAATAATATCAGCAGCATAAAAATCGGAGTGTCCGTAATCATCTACAACTAATAGTTTTAACCCTTTATTTTTTATCAGTTTTTGATACGAAGCTGCAAAATGATAACCGTCGGCAATTATCAATTCAGCACCTGTTTTTTGAGTTAAATCAGCAGTTAGTTGGGCATCTTTCTTGCTGCCAATAGCTATATCCGGTAATCTGATTAACTTCATATTTTCATTGACCAGCAATTTTTCCAGTGTTTCAGGTATTTCCTGAGAAAGAAAGACTACCTGGCCGCCCATATTCTTCCAGTACTGAGCCAGAGCAAAAGATCTCATCATATGACCTATGCCAATTATATTTGAAGCTTCTGCCCGTAGCAGTATCTTCTTTCTCATTGATTTACCTCTTTTTGCAATAATGGGAAACTACTTTTTTAACTGCACATATTACATCATCCAGGTCCTGTCTGCTCATGGCAGGGAAAAGAGGTAAAGTGATTATTTCTTCATAAACTTTTTCAGCATTAGGGCATAAACCTTTGGAATATCCCAATTTCTGATAGTAAGGATGATAATATACCGGTATATAATGGACATTGACACCAATGTTTTCTTTTACAAGGGCGTGGAATATTTCTTTGCGCCCGGCCGTTAATTTTTCTAAATTCAAGCGAATTATATATAAATGCCGGCTAGAGAATAAGTTGAGAGTTTCTGCCGGACAGGTTATCTCTTCGATATCTCTAAACGCAGAGTTATAATACTCAGCATAATCTTGTCTTATTTTAATAAAGTGTGACAGCTTTATAAGCTGACTAATCCCTAGTGCTGCCTGAATATCAGTAATGCGATAATTATAGCCCAGCGATTGCATTTCATAATACCACAACCCATGATTATTAATTAGTTTGTTTGCATCTTTGATTATTCCGTGATTCCTGAATTGTAATAGTGTATGATAGTACCCTTCATTATTGGTGGTAATAACGCCCCCTTCGCCTGTAGTAATGTGCTTAACCGGATGGAAGCTGAACATAGTCATATCGGCAAGGGAACCTACTTTTTTCCCTTTATATGTTGCTCCCAAGGCATGGGCGGCATCTTCGATGACAATTAAGTTATATTTTTGAGCGATTTTTTTTATGGCGTCAATATCAGCAGGCAACCCTGAAAAATCCACGGGAATAATAGCTTTAGTTTTTTCCGTTATCAATGCGTCTACTGCATGTGGTTCTATGTTATATGTTTGAACATTGATATCAGCGAAAACAGGGGTTCCCCCCTGGTAAAGAATACAGTTGGCACTGGCGGCAAAGGTTAAGGGAGAGGTAATTACTTCGTCCTTCTCTCCAATCCCGGCAGCAAAGCAGGCCCCATGCAAGGCAGCAGTACCATTGGCAAAAGCCACTGCGTGCCTGGCCCCCACATATTTTGCGGTTTCCCTTTCAAAAGTTGCAATTGTCGGCCCTGTAGTCAGATAATCTCCCCGCATAACATCTGCCACAGCCTGAATGTCTTTTTCATCAAGCCACTGTCTGCCATATTGCAGATAGTTTTCCCTGACAGGTTTTCCTCCATGGATTGCTAATTTACGTTTAGTACTCATTCTTTTTGTACTCCTCCATAATCCATGCTTCCGTTCTTCTAATTCCTTCGGCCAGAATTACACGCGGCTCCCAATTTAATAGTTTTCTTGCCTTATCATAATTACATAACAATTTCCTTATCTCACTTTGGGGATGAATATGAGGTACATGTTTAATTTTGCTATTATCTTTTACAATCAGTTTTGCTAAATGATTAATGGAGATATCATGGCCAAGCCCTGCATTTACAATTTGTCCGTTTACTTTATGAGAATAACCTGCCTCTGTTACAAATCCGGCACAGTCTTCAACATATAGTAAATCTCTTGTTTGAGTACCGTCACCATAAATAGTAAGGTTCTTGCCGGCCAGTTTATTCTTAATAAAAATGGCTACAACTCCGCCTTCTCCACCGGTTTTTTGAAAAGGCCCATAAGTATTGAAGGGGCGAACTATTACAACCGGTAACGAGTAAGCATAATAATATGAAAGAACCATATTTTCAGCAGCTATTTTTGAGCCGGCATAAGGAGAAGCCGGCTTAGTTGGATGATCTTCAGTAATACCCTGTGAATTAGCTGCTTTGTCATAAACCATGCATGTGCTCATAAACACAATTTTTATGTTATGCTGCCTGCATTTTTCCAGGATATTAAATGTCCCTATGGTATCATTGGCAAAAGTAGTTTGAGGATCATCGATGCTGTCCTGAACATTTATACTTGCCGCCAGGTGGTAGCAAATATCAAATTCATTCTTAAAAACCATATCTAAAGTATCTGTATCTTTGATATCACCCTTTTGAAAATGAAGTGCTTGACCGTTTAGCATAAATTCATTCAAATTTTTATAATTGCCATTTGCCAAATTGTCTAAAATCCAAACCTGATGGCCGTCTTCAAGCAGTCTATTAACAACCCATCTGCCGATAAATCCTGCTCCTCCTGTCACAAGAGCCTTCAATTTTCTTAACCTCACTTTATATTAACCCTTGATTTAAAACCAGGTTGCGTACTTCTTCTAAAGGGATAACGCTCTGATTGGCTGAACTATAAGTTCCTTTTTTTGCTCTTTTGGCGTTCTTGCATACTTTTTTTCTTTCTATGCTTGGTGGAATAATAAACATATCTGATAATTCCCAGGCAATTAATGACTCATCAAGAGTCATTAATTCTTCAAACATTTTTTCTCCCGGCCTTGTGCCGATTTCTTCAATTTTTATTTCTCTTTTATCAATTTTGTATTTTTTGCCACTAGCGTTGCATTAAAATTATTAAAAAAACGAAAGTGCTTTGCCTGCAACGAACATATGTAAGTTTACTCTATTTATAGTAAAATATGTAAGGGACATTTCTCGCCTGTAGTTAAAAGGACTAGAGCCGGTAAAGGGTAGTCCTCATCCACATTTTGCCAGTATGTTTACTTACAGAATTACGGGATCATAGGTCAGATCGTCCAAATGATCCGCTTCGCCAGCCATCACCTGCCTATAAGTTTCTTGAAATATCGCCTCGTAGT
>JAGXRN010000047.1 GCA_018335875.1 Dethiobacter sp. | reverse complement strand
TGCGTCATCAGTCTCAGGCAAAGCCAGCGCATCTGTTAATACCGTCCAGCTGGCTGCCGTATAGTCGGCCTCTGTTAACGCTGCCGCAGCATCCTTCGCTGACTGCAGGTTTGCATCCACCGTTGTATCACTGATTGTAACTGTCAGTGTAGCAGATGAGCCGGCATTAAATACAACTGTAAGTGTAAGTTCACCTACTGCCTGGTTAGCTAAGAATTCTTTTTTGATTGTCAGAGTATTTCCGTCTACTACATAAGACTCTGTGCCTATAGTAGTGGCAATCGTTACATCAGTAACTGCTGTGGCCGAACCCCAGGTGATGGTAGAGGTTACATCAGTTTGCTCTAACACCTGCTTGTCAAACGTTCCCGTTGTCGGGTTTATGGTGGCATTGGTTATAGTTGGTCCAGGTACAAAAGGTATTGCGGGTGTTGCAGCAACCAAGGCTGCGATGGCATCATTGATTGCAACTGTCTTGGCGATCTTCTCAGTTCCACTGGTTTCCGGCATGGCCAGCGCGGCAGTCAATACCGACCAGCTGGCAGCCGTGTAGGTTGATTCTGTTAACGCTGCAGCGGCAGCCTTTGCAGACTCGAGGTTAGCATTTATAATAGTAACCGATTCGGTAACCAATTCATTATCTACTGTGACAGAGACACTGGATGCCAGTTGGATAGAAGCGGGTCTCTGTTGAATTGTAGATCCTGAAACATTAACTACGGCTTGCTGTATAGTTCCTGAACCGGTAACTGTGGCGCTGGAATTAAGCTCAAGGGTCTCAATACTCCCGCTTGCAAGATTTACATTGGCGCCCTCGGCTTCTACCGTAACTGTACCAAAGTTACCTTCCAAGTCTACCTGACTGCTTGTTTCAATGCCAACACGGAATAGTTCATTACCTTCATTATCAAGAATCTGCAGGATTCCTCCTGCCAGCATACGTACATTAACTACCGCTGTACTTCCGGTAAAAACCACCCTTGCCCTGTTGTCCTGTTCCTGAGTTACAACTATACCGAGTTCTGAATCCTCAAAAATAACACTATTGGGGCCTCCCCCTGAAATAAAGGTTTTGCCCATGACCGTTACTTTTCTCAATTTGGCGGTGCCGTCACCGATTCCGGCTGCCAAATAAAGATCTCCGGTAATGATGGTATTTTGCAGCGTTACATTCGATGCATTAATCGCAACGTCACCTGATATTGTCTGCGTTCCTACTTCCGGGCCATAGATACCAGGTGTTTCAAAAATGGTTGCATTGGCGGCAACAAAGATTTTCCTGTGGGCTGCTGCCCGAACGGATGTGTTAACCACAGCAGCACCGCCAATAACCTTTATTCTTGAATCAGGAGTAACAACACTGTCCATGTATGTACTTACTGATGCCGGAATTAAGTTCTGCTCTACATAAAGTATGGGTACACCGAAAACAGAGGCCCCTATTGCATCGGCCAGGTTGTTGTCAGCTCCGCGTACCAAACCGAAATTATGTATATCGGGAAACATTGCTTTAGCAAAAGCAACGCTGGTTTCAAACCGATTTTGGCCGGACAAGCGTGCCTCTACCTGATAGGATTTGGCAAGTTCAGCCTCCACGGCATTGCTGATAACAGCACTGCCTCCGATTATATATACTTTTGTGATACCAAGTGCGCTGAGGGCGTTTAAGGTTTCCGCGGGAATTCTGTCTCTGGTTACCTGAAGTATGGGAACATTACTCTTAAAAGAGGCAGGGCCGGCAACAAGCGAATCCGCAGGTGCATAGCCATTGACTATAAAGGCATAATCTGCAACAGCTCCGGCCTTTTTGGCCTCGGTGGCTATCTTTGCCGCCGTCTCAAAGCGGGTGGCACCGTCAAGCCTCTTTACCTCAAGGCCAAGCCCCTGCAGGGCTGTGACCACTGCGGGTGATACGGCATTCTCGCCGCCAAGAACAATTGCCTTGGTGGCGCCGAGTGTGGTAATTGCCAGGCGTATAGAGGCGGGGAGAGATCCTGGGCTGGTAAGAAGAACAGGGGCTTTGATGGCTCCGGCCAGGACACTGGCGGCTAAACCGTCAGCATAATTGCCTGCTGCATCCCCTCTGGCAATAATAACGGTATCAGCACTGCTAAATGCCGACATAGCCACCCTGGCAGAAGTTTCATACCGATCCGTCCCGGCTATTCTTGAAACTGAACTGTCTTCGGCGAAAACCGTACCAGAGAAAATTATTGCTAACACAATCAAACTCGCAAGCAATAAAGTAGTTCTTTGAGTACTGTTCTTCAAAATATTCCTGCCCAAAATAACTCCTCCTTGTTTTTCATTTAAATTTCTTGGCTATTTTTCTAGTCACCCAAGATAAACTAAGGGTCTCCGCCCGCCTGGTTTCCGAGCGACTGGATGTTTGCTATGTTGTTGCCTGGACGATGCTTACTACAAAAGGTTATGGAACAAATGCCTGCGTACTACCTACCCTGAGCTAATTAATGGTCTTTTTTTGAAAAATGTAAAACGGCCGGAATTGCTGGGACAAATAATCCCGGCAACCCGGCCGCCATTGCTTGTAACAGCTTTAGGCCCGTGGGCTTTGCGTCCCCTCCTTTGGGAGGGTTTGCCTTTTTCAGGGGTAGTTGATTAAAAATAATATGACTATTTATTTTGCTCAGGCGCATCCCTTCAACAGAACGAATGTTTAGTATAGAGGAGATGCTCCATGGTACATGGCAGAATCACTTGCCGGTATCAAATGGTTACAAAAACAAATATAGCAAAAATTGCTAATCAAGGTTTAATATTCTACAGTTCCAATAGAATCTCCTTCTAAGAATAAATTAAATTTTACTAAAATAAATCATAACTAACGACACTAACCCAAAATCCTAATGCTCTAAAGTCGGAAAGCCTCTATCCGTATTCGATAGGGGCTTTTTTTGCTCTTTGTAAGTTTAATTTTTCATTGCAACTGAGTTTCTCCGCAGCAGATGGCCTAAACATACAAGTATCAGACCAAGCAAGAGCAACAACTGGTCCACTCCGCCGGTCTTCGGCAGATCCGGTGTGCCAGGGGGTTCAGGGGGGACTTCAATTTCTTGCACCAGGTATTCATTGGCGATAATTACTGTGGCGGTACCACTGGAAATTGTGACAGTGTCGTTGCCGCTGATATAAATGTATTCTTCCTGTTGCAGCGGCAGCTGCTCCCTGACCGTGTAGGTTCCCGGTTCCAACCCGCGAATATCTATCGGACTCAACACGCTGAGTGTATAAGGGATATCGTTTACAGTAACAATAAAGGATTCTGAATTATGAGGACTTGTATTACTGATATCGTTTCCGTCTGCATCAGTAATCTTTTTCCTTATAATCAGATTTACTTTATCTTCAACAGGCTCCACATACTTATTGGTAATAATCACCGTCCTGCTTCCCGAAGCAATGTTGACTGTATCATTTCCACTAACATAGCTGTAATTATCCTGCAGAGGCAGCTCTTCCACCACAGTATAGTCCCCGGAAGGCAGGCCAGTAAGCACTGCGGGTGAAGTAGTACTGATGGTAAAAGGTTCACCGTTTACAGTAACGGTAAAAAACTCTTCGTTATGAGGACTTAAAAAACTGATATCAACACCGTCTTCATCAATGATTCTTTTTTCCACAGTAAGTGTAACACTGTCAACTGATATGAGGTCCCATCTGGCTTTGAAGACTATTCTGACGGTAAGTGAACACCCTTGGAACTCATTGCCTGCGCCGGGACCATCCAGGTGCACTACAAAACGAAGGTCTCTGTTCGCCTCGGCAGGAAATTCGCCCAAATACATACCGCTGAATTCACTCATGCTTTTGAAATAGTACTGAACGTTGCGGTAAGTTACCCACATCTGGAGTTGGTCATAAAGGTCGGGCTCACAAGTGCTATCAACCTTTTCCATTTCCATCCAGAGATGAAAAGGCTGAGTCCCATCATTTTTCAGGATAAAGGTACCTTCCTCTGTATCACCGGGGTTCATATTTTTGATATCAAAAAAAGACTCGCCGGACGGGTCAACCTGCAGACGATAACTATCATCCCCGGCCACATCAAAAACAAGGGCGAAGGTAGAACCAGGGTGCAACATCATTATAAAGCTGCTGACAATCAGCATTACACCCATCATTAGTGAAACTGAACCCAGTGTTCTCCTTCTCATCCGGCACCATCCTTTGATACAACCTGCATTGGAGGCTATTCTTTATAATTGATGGATAAGTTGGTGGATAAATACTGCATTTAACCTATCTCCACAGCGTTACATTATAAAGATTGAAGAAAAGTGTTGGTGTTATTTTGTTTGGGGGACGAGTAACTCCCGTCCCCCATATACCTGACTATACTATTATTTAACTGTTATGAGGTTACCCAGTTTAAACCATCCCACTTATAGCCCCAGGCAGCGTCTGACGCTTCGTTGGAACTCTGAATGGCTTCAAATGTTGTGCCGAGAGTAAATGTGGCGCCCTGATAATGGTTCCCTGTACCCGAACCATTCAGGCAGATTTCAATCTTGAACGTTACAGTCTGTGGTGCGAGTGGAGTATTTGGATCAGCTTGATTAAACGTGCCAGCTATTGCTCCTTTATAATACCAGTATCCGGAAAACCACGTGCTAGCAGCAGTAAGATGCCATTCCCCTGCCGGATAAGGTGGTGTTATTGGAATATCATTCTCATCAACAGCAATGAACTCCCAGTTATCATCTGGTGCAACAAGTGAGAAGGTAACATTTTGATTTGCAGTCCAATCGTAGTTTTCTCCCAAAAATGTGTCTACTACATCTTGCCAATTTGCTGTGAACTTACCACGAAGGTATATACTTTTGGTTCCGTTGTTTGTAATTTCAAATAGTTTATCGGTGCAGTCACCCGGGTTCCAGTTTAGCATCTTCAATGCATGTGCGTCCGTTATAGTCTCACCCGCTAAAATTGCAACTGTTCCCGCCGTAAATACGTTATCATCCACAGTGGCTACATCCGTAAACCAAGCTATTGTGGCGCCGCCGATTAGGGAGGCTGCCAGGATGATAATCATTACACTGATTAACATTCTCGTTTTCATTTTTCTCTTCCTCCATTCTAAAATTTCTTAGTTTTATCTTATTTTTTTATTTTTACGGCTTCCATCCCCATTCATACTCGCTGGCGTCGTGGGACGCCTGGATGGCTTCTGCCGTAATGCCGAAGATAAGAAATTTTCCCTGGTAGTCATTATCCGTTAATTCACCGTCAAAGCATACTTTCAGGCAAAGTTCAACTGTGTCGCCTGCCGGAATTGTCCCATTTGGGTTGTCCACACCGGCAGAGCCTATGTAGTAGATTTCGTATCCTCCGGGTCCTGACTGAATATCCCATATAAGTTCATACCCATCACACAAGGCTATTGATACATTGTCACTGCTCAATCCCGGGTCTTCCCACATATAGTGGGGTAGCACGCGAACTCTCATCGCCTTGGTACCGTCATTCTGGATATCAAACTTTAGTACTCTGCAGTCCCCGGGGTTAATGTTGTTTCCTTTGAGATAGCCGTGCAATGCTTTGATATTCAGTACATCAAACCCGTCCGCAGTGGCTTCGAATATCTGGGGATCTGATTTATCGACCACTTTTATATACCTGGCCCAAGGCAAAGAACCGAGTGGCAACTCATTGCTGGCATACAATCCAACCCTGTTTGTATAACCTGTTGCGATGCCAAGCGACACCCATGTTAAGCCGTCCTGACTGGCAAATACCTCCGCGCTCTCTTCGGGATAGTTCGTCCCACCGGTCACCTCTGTGACAACCACATCCACTGTAACAAAGTTGACGATTGGGTCGTAAAACTTAACTACAATCTCGCCTCCGCGGCCTTCCCACACCAAATTCGTTAAAATTGAAGCCAAGGCTGAAGAAATCAGCATTATCTTGCAGTACCACATTTGGATTGCTCCTTTCCGGCAGGACATCGGTAAGATTTTTTCTTTTGCCCTGCTGAAAGGATACTACGGTGTCCGCAAAACGCGGACCTTGCACTAAAATGTAGTTATAGCCGCCAAGCTGGGTCCAAAAATCTGCACTGTAGCCTGCGCTTACTTTTACCGTTCCGGCGGTGAAGGTATTTTCCACCTCTGTCGCCGCCGTAAACCAGGCTATGGCGGCGCCGCTGACTATCATGGCGGCAATGGCAATAAATGCTATGCTTGTAATTGCTCTCTTGATGTCCTTACGCCTCCTATCCGCATGGATAGGCTTTCCGTTGGCCAAGTTGCCTCATGCAAAGGCCCTATAGCTTAACGTACTGCCTTTGGACAGTTACCTTACCGTCTGTAATTTATCTCCGCTGCCATCACCTCTTAGTGCTGATAAACTCTACTTACTTATTGACAAGGGTGGCCGGGCCAGACAACGCTGATTGCGTTGTGCGAAGACTGGACCGCGTCCACTTCAAGATGGAAAGAATACTCTCTTCCTTCGGGTACTGTTCCCTCAAGGCAGATCTGGAAGGTGAGTGTGATGCTGCCTCCTGCTGGTACAGACTCGTTGCAGTAATACCAGTAGCCATTTTTATACTGCCAGCCAGGGCTGATTGGAGTCCAGGTTACTACCGGGTCAGGCATAGGGCCGCCGGCGGATAGATCAGTTACCAGGGTTGTCTCCCTTTTGCTAATGGGGGAGGTCTGCGCATTAAAAACGTAATCCAACTCATATGTAACCTGGTTTTGCTGATTCCCGTCAATGTAAAATCCCAACTGGCCGGGAGAATGTTTGGTGGGTGGGGTCAGACCTACGTAGAGCTGTGTATCATACAGTACTCTTGGAGGGTCAGTCTGTATTTTGACATAAAGCTTGTCGTTATTATTCCAGACACTTACCAAACCGGCAGGTTCGTAAGTGGATCCATATACAAATGGGACGGTTACCGGTGATTGCGGTGTGCCACTGCCGTTTATATACTCAAAATACATTGCAAAGCCACCGCCAAATCTGGTGCCAAGCCCCCAGGCTGTTTCATTCCCGGTAATTGCCGCGTGTGCTGCGATGTAAAGGGTCTGTCCATCAGACTCATAAGGGCTCCATTGGTCCTGAACTTTTGCCCGGAGGTAGACTGCTTTTGAGCCTGTGTTGCTGATGGTCCAATCCACTGTGATGCATTCGCCGGTAGTCCAGTTATCAATGCTGCCGTCTACATATGCGTCACTGACAATAATGTCGACGGTCCCGGCAGTAAAGGTGGTGCCGGGCAGGGGTACTTCTGCAGAAAACCAGGCCAGTGTCGCCCCTGAAACCAGGGCCGACATAAGTGCGATTATCATTAAGCTCAGTACTGTACCTGATTTTATCATTTTTGTATCTCAGCTTTTTTCCTCGCTTCTTCCTTGACGGCGTACCTGAAAAGGTTGCGCAACTCAAGAATAATGACGAATATTCCGGGGATAATGACGATAGTGAGAAGCCCTTTCTTAGTGCGGGCAAAATCCATGACATAACCGGCATAGGGGATAGCAAAGGAAACTCTCCCGATTACATTTCTCGCAGCTACAGGTATGGGATCGTCGACTTGGTTGGCATCTCCCCGTGTATAAAAGCTGAGGTCTCCTTCTTTATTAACACCTATAACCCTGTGTGTAAGCATGGTGGTGCTAGTACCGGTACCTCTGAATGTAATAATATCGCCTTCAGTAATAGTCTCAGGATCTACAGGTTTTACCAGTACAAGACTTCCCGTATCAAAAGCCGGACTCATACTGCCGCTGAGGACGATATACATCTGGTGGCCGGCTACTGCCGGCGGTTGGCCGGACAGCCTGCTTTGAACCAGGAAAAATACCAAAAAGGCTATTACAATCGTCAGGCAGGCAAAAATTATATTTCCCAAAATCTTTATAACAGAAACTACTGGCCTATTGCCGGAACTTTTTTTTCTTGAATTTCTGCCGCTCTTTCTCGAATTTCTGCCATATCTTCTGCTAAATTGGACTTCTTCTTCCATACGATCCCCCTCCTTTACATATGCAAAACTTTATCTGCAGAGTATGTTTCACTGTCATCAGATACTCCCGTCTTGCTGTTCTACAGGCCCGCTCTGATTATTTAAGGTATCTTGGATAACATCGCTATTTTCGGTACTGCTTTCATTTTTAGTGTCGGTTTCTTCTCCGGTATCACTTTCTTCATTTTTTCCACCGTTCTGTATATCGGCGTTTTGGTAGACATCTTTACCACTACTGCCATCATTTTCGGGGTTCTTGTCTTTTTGAGTATCGTCGGCTACTTCTGGGGTACCATCCTCCCCGGCACCTTCTTCTGTATCCATGCCTTCTGTGACAGCAGCTTCTTCTGTTTCGGCGCCCTCTTCTGTTTCGGCGCCCTCTTCATTGATGCTTTCTTCGTCAGTTAAGCCAAGGGTTTGCATAGTCATCACAGTTTGAGAATTTTCTCCTGTAATCAAATTAAGATGGTCTGAATGGGCCGCAGCGGTAAAGAAAGAGGTAGTGTTTATGGGCAGCGTGAGGTAAAAGATAATAATAAAGACAATGGTGAACACGCAAACTACCCGAAGATATTTTTCATACAATGTGTCTGCCTTTTTTGTCATAGATCGGCGATATCTGTAGGCTGAGAGGCGTTGCTGCAGCTTGGTGCTTCCTTTTCCCCTGTTAAGCACAACTATATTGATAAAGTCCTCAGCCAAGCTAAGGTATTTTCTGTACATCATTTGTCTATTGAGTTTTCGGACGTGCCTGCGTCTGTGTGCTTGTAGCCGTTGCTGTAGTTTGGTGCAGCCTTGCTCGCAGTCAGGCATAACTATATTGATAATACCCCTAAAAAAGCTAAGGTATTTTCTGTACATTATTTGTCTATTGAGTTTTTGGACGTGCCTGCGTCTGTGTACTTTGAGGCGTTGCTGTAGTTTGGTCATTTCAATTCCCCGCTCTCATTGCAGGTAGATAGCTTATGAAACAAATTCCTTTTCAGTCCACATACGAGGTTCCGGTGTAACTTCTGCATTATCATTTATTGCTTCGTTGACTAAATTAACTAGCTCCAGCAGGCTGCGAAAAGGCCTGGTCTTTTTTTTGTCCAACCACTGAACTGTACCCTGCCAGGTAGAATTCTGTCGAAACTGAACCCTGATTAAAAAAGACAACCCACCAACCGGAAGAGATACTTCTTGTTCATTACAGTTAGCCATTTCTGTTTTTCCTCCCCTGGAAAGATAATTATACTTTTTGTTCGACCAGGAACGTAATTCTGTGTCAGGCTGAGGGTAGCCAAGCGTGTCAAGCTTCTCTTGCGCCAAAAACAACATTTCCAGAAAACTACGAAAAAGCTGGGCTTGCCCCGACTGAATATGTTCAATTTTTCCCTGCCAGGTAGCATTCTGTACGGAACTAACACGGACTATAAAATCTGCAGATATGTTGCGCGTATTTTTTTTTGCATAAAACATACACATTCCCCTTATATAAAGGTAGAAAATATAATTTATAATAACATCCTTGAGTATCATTTGAGTCACACTGAAGTCACAATTCAGTCACAAGAATAATTTAACATTTTTGCCAGAGACAAAGGATAATTTTCTTTTTTAGCGAATTAAATAAAATTACTTCATGCACTTACGGTAAACTAAAAACTGAAAATTTCGCGGGAGGTTAATAATGGAGTTAAAAAGCATAATTAAAACTTCTGGGGGGGCGCCTTGTAATAATAACAGTTGTGCTATTGATATTTGTGCAGGTAGTGGCAACTATAATAGCACTGAGATTAAATGAGCGCAGTGCAGCCATCTCTATCAGCGGGATTCTCACTGAAAACGAAAAAAACAAATATTATGAGTTAGAGTACTGTATAGACAATGAAACAGCAGAACAGTTTAGAGTAGTTCCGGCAAACAAAGAAGTTAATGAAAAACTTAAAGCCGCCACCGGTACAAGTGTACGGGTAAACGGCTTTAAACAAAGGCAATTTTTTAAACGTGACTCTGTACTTAAAGTATTAACGGTACAGATTGTATCGTCTGCAGGGTGAAACTAAACAGGGAAGCCGTGGGTTTTCCTTAATAAATTCTTAGTTGAGTGGCCAGGGGAAGCAGTGGCTGAAGCTTGTTGTACAGCTTTACGTCTGTGGGAGATTTTCTACTATACTCATGAGTTATGCGCTGCATTACCTTTTCACCCTGCTCCAGGCTTAGACCAGGCAATAAAAGAAGAAACTGAGAATCATTCCAACGAGTAACGATATCTCCTTTACGAAGGCTGTTTAAGAGCTGGTCGGTCAGCATATCGGCTGCCTCTTTGAGCTGTCTTTGATGAGGAGTCATATACTCGGCAGTAGCCAGTGTGAGCAAGCAGAGAAAAACAACCTGACCGGATCTTTCCATTCTTCTCCGTTCAATTTTATACAGGTATCGGAAAATGTCCCGGTCGCAGAAAAAAGCACTGCCTGAGTCCTGCCTGTCCGCTAGGCTTTCCTGGATGACTGTTAGATCGAGCTCGACAGTTTCATTTTCGTTTTTTAGCGATCTGTAAATTTCCCGCATTGAAGCCGATGGCTTAACACCGAGTTCCCGGTAAAAAAGAGATGTTACGTATTCATAATGGGTACGAGCCTCTTTCTTTTTTTCTTCCGCCAGAAGTGCCCAGAGAAAATTCAGATGAAAATCCTCTTCAAAGGGCTCTATCAAAAAAACACTTTCGCATAATTCTATAATTTCAGGATGCCTGCCCATTTCCTTAAGCAGTTTAATAAGCAGAAGGGCACTTTGCAGATAGATACGGCGATAGTAATTTCTAACGGCAGATACCCACT
This sequence comes from Dethiobacter sp., assembly GCA_018335875.1. Lineage (GTDB taxonomy): Bacteria > Bacillota > Dethiobacteria > Dethiobacterales > Dethiobacteraceae > JAGXRN01. The sequence continues at coordinate 22,677 of JAGXRN010000047.1, read as the reverse complement.
CGTGATACGAGCATTCAGGTAGATATTCACCTTTATACAGTGACACTGCACTTCTTAAAATAACCACCGCTTCGTCGGGATTCTTTTCCGCCAGCAGGTTTCCCTCGTTGCAGAGCACTTCAAATTCTTCCACATCAAGCCAATAGTTTGTGCTGGTATCCCATTTGTAGCAGCCTTGGGAAAAGGTAATAAAACTGCTGTTAGCACAGCAATCGTTCCCCTCAGACAAAATCTGTCGGAGGCGGTAGATTGGAGTGCGCAGTGCACGCTTGGGGTCTGAATACTCCTGTTCATGCCAGAGAGTTTCCAGAATCACCTCGGGAAGAATATCTTTGTCCCGGTATGTAATCAGGTATTTAAAAAGATCCCAAAGCCTGTATGAACGATTGGCCTGCTCGGATAGCGAATTCTCACCGCATCTCACCAGAAATCTGCCCAAAGTGAAAATTTTAAGGCGTTCATTATTAGGATTTAGGTTTGGCTGCAGGCGGGAATTCATAAAATGCTTCTCCCCTCGTACTAAATGATTCTTATTTATATTTCGCGCATTTTCACTAGGACCCTATTTTTTTTCATATTAAGTTCTTGATTCTACATAAAACTGAGAATTCCTTCTTTGCAAAGTAATTTTTTGTCAGTATTTTATAATACTTTTCCAATTGTGTCGGTTTTTAATTTAGTAAATATGTAGCTTTTACTGTACATTAAAAGCTACATAGTCATAGCATTATTCCAGGTGGCCTTCTTGCGACAACTGCAGGAATTTTTCCACCAACTCCGGGTCAAACTGGCTGCCTGAGTAACTTTTAATTTCTTCCAGGGCCGTTTCCTGTGACATGGCCTCACTGTAAGTACGGATACTGGCCATGGCTTCATAGGCATCGGCAATGGAGAGGATGCGGCACTCCAGGGGGATATCTGTGCCTGCCAGGCCTTTGGGATAGCCCTGGCCGTTCCACCACTCATGTTGCTTGAGGATCCAGTCGGCTATGGGCACAAGATCCGGTGTGGAAAGGGCGATACGGTAGCCGATTTCACAGTGCTGCCGCATTTCTGCTGCTTCTTCTTCGGTGAGCCGTCCTTTTTTAAGAAGGATTCGGTCAGGAGTGCCAACCTTGCCGATGTCGTGAAACTGCGCTAAAAGACGAAGATTGGCAACCCTATTCTCCGGTAGGCCCACTGCCTCTGCCAAACTGGCTGCCAGTGACTGCAGGCGGTCAGCGTGCCCCTCGTCAATAAGGCCTCTTGTGATCAGAGATTTCATCATAATCTGTACAGTGGCACTGCGTATATCCTGGCTATTATGAAGTTTTTCACTATACATGTAATTATCAGCTTCTTTAAAAAGTCTGTCAGTATGCAGCGGATTGCATACTGCAAACCCCATTGACATGCTAAGGGGTAGTTGGGTCTTTGTAGAATTGTATTCTGCCATTGTCTCACGTATTCTTTGGCAGGCACTTTCAACCATTTTGTGACAGCTTCCCGGCAGCAGTACGGCAAATTCGTCTCCGCCAATGCGTGCTACCACATCTCCCTCTCTGAAGCTTCTTTTAATTATGTCTGCAGCGGTCTTAAGTACTTTGTCACCAGTGCTGTGGCCAAGACTATCGTTATAAAATTTAAGGTTGTCCACATCGCAGATAATTAAGCCAACATGTTCATAACGGCTTTTACTTAAACGTTGCATTTCCTGTTCGAAATAGGTGCGGTTAAACAGGCCTGTAAGAGAGTCATGAAGGCTCATGTATTTTAGCTGCTCTTCCATTTGTTTGCGCTCGGTGATGTCGCGGCTGCTTAAAATCATCCCCACAGGGTCGCCCTGCTCATTGAAGATAAGTTTACTTATGGTCTCTACCGAGATGTAATGGCCACCTGCGTGCCTGCACTTATACTCGCATCTTTGCGGCGATAGTGTCGTAATAGCTTCCTGCAGTATAGCCTTAATCCTGTCCCGGTCATCACTGTGCACAAAGTCTACTATTTTTTTCCCCACCATATCCATAGGTTCATAATCAAGTTGAATTTTATGAGAAGGGCTCACATACTCAAGTACTCCTTCCATGTCAATCTGGCAAATCATGTCAGACATGTTATCGGTAATCAAGCGTATCCTTGCTTCTCTTTGTACTATGAGATAGCGGGAATAATCGAGTTTTTCCAACATTATGTTTATGTTGTAGCCGAGATAAGATAGCTCGTCTTCACTGTCGCTCACTTCCAGGAACTCTGTTATGTCACCGCTCTCAGCAACCTTTTTTATACTTCCAATCAGTCTTGTCAGTTTGGCCAGGACCACCCTATCGATTGATACAAGCATAATCAGGTAGTAGATAAGGCCTATTAAAAAAATAGTAAGTATCAGGTCGCGCCTAAAATTAGGTTCAATCATACTGCTCACAATAAAAATATTAAAAACAATATAATGAATTATCATCAGTAAAAAGAACGTAATAGAAATTATCAGCATTAACCGTTTACGTAAAGTCATGCTACGCCTCCGGCATTCTATATAATTTTTGTTATCAGTACAATCTTTCGCCAAATTTCTAGCGATTTCCTGCAGAAATTACCAATTTTTTTGGAATGATATAATTTCGCTTGACGATAAAAAAAGCCACATGTGTATGTGACTTATTCTTTGACAGTTTTGTCTGGCTTGTCCCAGATGAAACTGAAATCACCTGTTTGGACGTTGACTCGGATGTCGCTGAGCTTTGCGTTGTCGCCAAGTTGTTTTTTAGCTTCCTGGTAGGCTTCTTTTAATCTTTCCAGTGTATCCACGGCAACACCACCCTTTATGGGTAGTATTGGCGCGGGTGAAATTTTTTATGTGCCTGTTTTTTTACGGTCTATTTTGAGGCGGGAAAGAAAGAACCTCTCCAGGAGCCTCATCAGTTTGGTGCCGATGAATTCTGCTTTGCTGAGAGGGAGAACCAAGATGGTGTGCATGCCTGCCCGGTTGCCGCCGAGTATGTCTGTGAACAGCTGGTCTCCTATCACAGCCATTTGGTTGGGGGAAAGGCCAAAATGTGCTGCTATGTTGCGGAAACCGCCACGGCGGGGTTTGATGGCTTTTGAAGCGGCAAAAATGTCAAGTTTTGCGGACATGTTCTCTACGCGTGAAAGCGAAAAGCTGTTGGAGAGGATGGCCAGTTTAAGGCCGGCTGACTTTAGAGCGTCTACCCAGTTGAGGAGGTCCTGGCTGATTTCATCTGTATCCCAGGGAATGAGTGTATTGTCCAGGTCAGCGATAACGCCTTTGATTCCGTGCTCCGCCAGCTTCAGATAGTCGATATCATAGATGGAGTCCACCATTTGGTCGGGCCTTAGCTTATTAAACATATCTCACCTCTAAGCAAGTCTGCGCTTATTATAACATATGAGGCTCTGAGGTAAAAGTTGTTTTAGTGTGCTAAATCTGCAAGAGCTTTTTCTTTGAGTTGTTGCACAAAAATTTCAAGACAGCCGCTATCGTTATATGGCATACTGCTATGGAAGCACTATATTGAAGTTGCCCCCGAATGTGTCAAACAGCCCAAGGAATTCATCGAGCTTATCTTTGCTCCCGAGAAGCTTAACTTCGCCGGAATCGATGAGTTGATCCAAAGATATGCCAAGGAACATCAACCTGATGAAATCAACGTGGCAAAGGGTGAGTGAAACATCTGCATCAGGGGCTTCTTTCCCTTTTGTATAGTTAAGGACTGAGTTTTCAACAGTCATTAAGTAGTTTGAGTTTCTGTCGGGGAATGTCCAGTTTAATTTGATAACCTTGCCGTCAGCCTGGGAGCAATTCAGGCGTACTGCGAGGAAATCAAACAGATCTTGCTCGTTCATGCCAAAATAGATGGCCCGGGGATTGCGACCGGTTCTTATTTCTTTACTGCTTCTCAGTTCCTGGGCGCCTGTCAGGTAAGAATTCCTCCATGTTGAGGACTCCTGTTGATAGCCAAGCTGCTCCAAGGCATCGGCCATGAGGTTTGTGGCCTCGGCATTGTCCGGCTCGGCGAATACAACATAATTTAAAAGTTGAGCTGTCAAGCGATAATCTCCTGAGGCAAAAGCCTCTTTGGCCTTGGCTATTACTGCTGGTGGGCCACCCATGTTGGCAACAAGCCGCCTGGATGTCTCCTCCGGCGGCAGAGGGTCAAGATTTGCCGGGTTTCCGTCATACCAGCCCAAATACCTGGTGTAGGTGGAGCGGATGTTAAATTTTAGCGTTCCGTAGTAGTCGCGGTTAAACCATTCTGAGGCAAGGCTGTGGGGGAGGGTGAGCATCTCTGCAATCTCCGCGCCTGTATGCCAGGCGCAGTGTCTGGTCGTGAGTGAACTTGTAAAGGTCCCGCTGCTTTGTCAGTAGATTTCTAACCTCATCTTTGCCCCAGACAGGCCAGAAGTGAGAGCCAAAGGCTATTTTGGCCTCGGGGAATAGTTCAATCATTTCATTGATATAACCGGCCCATTTCTTGGCGTCCCGTGTCAGTGTTCCGCGTATCGGGCAGAGGTTGTGGTTTGTGTAGTTTACATTCTCACCAAACCAGAGAGCTTTAAACCGGGGGAGGTATGCCTGTATGGAGGCAGGAGCCTCGGAGTCGGGGGCCATCTGGAAGATAAACTTTATGCCGTCGATTGTCATCTCCTGGCCGGTATGTGTTATGGAGTCGCTGGGACTAAGAAAAGACACAGTCCCTCCTCCCCCCGGCATTCTTTTGCCCAGGCCGCAGTCAATCACGCCTGTGGGCCCCACAGGCAGGGTATCCCCAAACTGGTAAGCGGCGCGCCTGAGCATGACCGGACCGGCAAGCACATTTTCACTGAGTGCAGACGCTTCAAGGCCCCAGGGAGCAATCACTTTCACTTCACCGCTTTTTACAGCCGAGGCACCGGTAATACCACAGATTCCACCGAAGTGGTCGGCGTGAGAATGCCCGATGACAACAGCTTTTATGGGCTTTTTCCCAAGGGTTGTGTAAACAAGTTCCATGGCAGCACGGGATGCTTCGGTGTAGGTAAGGGCGTCCAGAATAATGTAGCCGGTCTCTCCTTCCATAACTGCCATGTTGGCCATATCGTAGCCCCGCACCTCATAGAGGCAATCAGTTATTTTAAATAGGCCCGCGTTGGTATTAAGCCGGGCGTGGCGCCAGAGGCTGGAGTTTACTGTATCGGGAGCAGGGAAAGCCGGTTTTATGAACTCAGTGTATCTTTCCATGTCAAAAACCGTCTTGCCGCTTTGCCCTGTTATGACAAGGGGAAAATCTTTAGTCACGAATCCCTGCCGGGCATTTTCAAAATCGCTCTTATCATCCCAAGGCAGGACTTTGTCGTTAAAAACGGCGCGGTTGGCCTCTTTGGTAAAACTTGATGCTTCTTTTGGCCCCTGCGGGCTGTGGCAGTTTTCGCTCTTTTCCATGATTTTTTACCTCCAGTTTATAGTACAGGCATTAGATGCAGTTTGTCTTGCATATTGTTTCTGCATAATTTTAGAAATATCCTGCCCGTTCTGCATTATAAAAAGGGCAAGGGAACAGTCTCACTGTCCCTTGCCCTGTGCGGTTACTCCTGGCAATATAATTTATACAATGCCTGGGTCCCGCTGTCGTTCCCACCGCTGGATGCCAATTCATCGTAAAGTTTTTTTGCCAACTCCAGCCCTGGCATGGGTATGCCCATTTCTTTCGCCGCATCCAGGGCAATTTTCATATCCTTGATGAAGTGCTTGACGTAAAAGCCCGGTGCAAAGTCTTCGGCCATCATTCTGGGAGCTAAATTATTTAAGGACCAACTCCCCGCTGCCCCTGTCCCTATGCTCTGAAGAACCCGGGACGGGTCCAGGCCGGCCTTTTTTGCGTAGGCAATGGCTTCACACACTCCCATCATATTGGAAGCGATGGCGATCTGATTGCACATTTTAGTATGATGCCCTGCCCCTGCCCCACCTTGCAAAATCACATTATTCCCAAGGATTCTTAGGATTGGCTCTACATCATGGAAGGCTTCCTCGTCCCCTCCCACCATAATGGTCAAAGTAGCATTCCTGGCTCCCACATCCCCCCCTGAGACCGGGGCGTCCAATGCAAAAACCCCTTTGGCTTTGGCTTTTTCGTAGATTTTTACAGCCAACGCGGGGCTTGATGTGGTCATGTCAATTAAGTAGGAGCCCGGCTGACAGTTATTTATAATCCCTTCCTCATTTAAATAGATCTCCTCGACATCCGCCGGAAAACCCACCATCGTTATGGTTACCGTGGCCTTAGAGGCTACTGCTGCCGGCGTATCTTCCCAAACTGCCCCTGCTTCCAGCAAATCCCCGGTTTTGGCTTTCGTCCTGTTATAGACTAGAACCCGGTAACCTTGCCGTAGTAGGTGCTGAACCATACTTTTACCCATAACGCCGGTCCCAATGAATCCAATAACTGTATCCTTATTCAACATCCAGTTTTCATCCCTTCCTCTTTAAGTTTAAGGGCCATATCGATCAGGATTTTCTTTAGCTTATCCCGTTCTACTGTTATTTGTCAATGAAAATTCCCCTAGCTATATCTGTATTATCTTCGCGCCCTTACGATCCGCTTATTCTTCAGCAATAAAAAACCCTGCGGTTTACCGGTATTACTCTTTAAATTCTTCAGCTATTTTGTTATTATCTATTTTGCGTTGTGTTGCCCTTCGAACATTGAAGCTAAGCGGTCTAATAAAACGAAGAGTTCTGCTCTTGTAATACCTTCATTTGGTAGCGCCAACAGTGTATCTTCTGATAAAACCCCTTCAACAATTCCTCTTTCATATAATCTATTGATTGCTTCTGAGTACCATCTGTCGTCAGGTACATCAGCAAAATATTTATAATTTTTAGTTTTAATGTCATACTGATCTAAATTATAGCTTTCAATAATACTCACTAGCTTTTGAGGATATTGGGGGTCTGTTGCATAGCCAGCCAGCCATACTCTCATTGCCGCTTCCTTATAATCGCTTGCAGTCAAAACACCGCTATATCTGCTTGTAGTTCCTATTAATCTTATATAGTCTATAATACTTTCTGCAAAGGAAGGATAGGCCCGGAACTTTGCTTCTATGGTTACCCATTGACCGTTGATATACTCTTTTGTTGTTCTTATAGCAACTTCTCCGGTCCAGGAAGAAGTTGCTTTAATGCCAAACAGGTTGTTTGATATATGGTATTTGCCCCAGCCGCTTTCTAATATCGCCTGACTGATTGTAAGTGAAGGCAGTATACCATATTGATTATACCCTTCCATGGCTGCAGGTGCTATCTGATCAATAAACTCCTGCCTTTGTGCAGACAGGTAGCTTAATCCTTTACTGATGCCAAAAATTAGGGCCACTACAAGAAGAGAAATGATAAACATGGTGGGAACTTTGTGCTGTAGTATCCATTTTTTCATCTATTTCACCTCCTGGATTGGCCGGTTTTGACCGACCTTAATTTTAAACTGAGGCTTCTTACAAGCTTAAATTTAGACATATTGGGTGATAGTTCTGTATTTTTTAAAATGAAAAACCACAAACCTACCAGATAAATGATAAATAGCGGCATTGACCATTTTTTTTCCGACATGATAAGAAAATTATACATTCCGTGCAATAATACAGGAATAAACAGCGCCTTCAATAATAGAGAGCTATTTTTAATAAATTTGTGTTTGCCTAGATAGTAGCCCATTACACAGGCAAAAAGAGCGTGTGCCGGTATAGCTGTAAAAGCTCTGACAAAACCGATATTTAGTTGATTTACATAAAGGATATTTTCCATTAAAGCAAGCCCCAAGGCTAAGACTACAGAGTAAATGATTCCGTCAACTGGTTCGTTGAAGTTGGGGTCTCTGTAGACCATGTATTTAAGTGCAAAGAACTTTAACAATTCTTCAGTAAAAGATGTTACAATAAACGCTTGAAAAATAATATTCTTACTTAAATAGAAGAGTTTGTCTTGCATGTATTCAATTTGAAGGGTAATCATTATACCGGCACAAAAAACTTCCGTTAAGGTTAAGAGGGGTTCCTTTTCTTTACTATCCAAACAATAAAAATAGCCTAATAGCAGCAGAACGGGAAAAACGATTACAATTGTTAACATGAATCAGCCACCCTGCTTATATTTATATGCAATGATATATATATTGGTGCTGCTTATAATATATATATCTATGTTATGGTAAAGGGATTAGATGATGTTGGAGTTGGCATTCAAGGAACAATAATAGAACCACTATGCATATAATCTTCGGCAAAAATATACAAAAACTATCCTGGAAACATATATTTATGTCAATAAGATACCTGGACTAATAATTTAAGTCTCCTTTGCAGCTCTGTTAATACTTCCTTGGCCCTGTCACTTACTTCGGTTCCCTTCTTGTTAAAAGTAATCTCATGAACCTCAACATAAGCTTCAGCTAAACCGGTATCCGTTTCGCAGATATTTTTCAATATCTCCTCTGCCTTCTCATGGTTACGAATCTTCCAGGCTAAAAAATACAGCCAGGTAAGAGTGCGTAGATAGTAGACGCTGCAACGTGGTACTTTTTCCCAAATTTTAAGAGCTTCGTGTTCACGGCCAAGATTAATCATGCATAGCCCTTGCATGTATGCGCATTGTCCCGTAGGTTGCTGCTCTTTCTCAACAGATTTCGTTACCTGCCCAACAATGTCCAGCGCCAGGCTGTAGTCGCCGGTATGGATAAAGATATCTGCCAGTAAAAGCTCGGGCAAAGTACCTGAAAACTCGAAGCTAGACCTGAGGATGTCTGCAACTTCAGTACATTGCGGAATGAAGATAACCGTAGTGCCTGATCTGCACATCAGCCGTTTTAAGCGACGCCTCACCTGCAAAGGCAGCAATTAGGTCCACAACTTGTTCGTGGATAGCACGTTGAAAACGGTAGGAACGTCGGTTGCGAAACAGGCGGCAGACTAAGTCGGTCATATAATCAAAACCCTGGTGACGGCCATAAAAATTTACCACCGGAAAACAATACCCCTCAACCCCGGAAATATTGAGAAGCGACCTGAGCTTTACACCGTCTCCTTTTCGCAGTTCCTCGTCTGCATCCAGGCAAAGAATCCATTCCCCAGTGGCCTGATCGAGAGAATAATTGCGGGCGGCGGCAAAATCTCCCTGCCAGGTGTAATGAAATACACGGGCACCATAGCGCAGGGCGATTTCAGGTGTGTTATCTGTGGAGCCGGTATCAACAACAATAATTTCGTCCACGGTATCCCTGGCACTCTCCAGGCAGCGCGGCAAATTTTCTGCCTCATCTTTTACTATCATGCAGAGGCTGAGCCGCGGCTTTTTATTTTCTTTCAGCACGCATATCAACGGGTGAGCGGTTGCTACACCCCTGACAGCAGCCTCTGCCCTGGCCCTCGCCAGGCAGGCTGCCTCCACATATGCTTCCAGATCATCTTCACCGAGACGCAACGCATATTGGCACGCTTCCTCAGCTTTTTCCCATTCCTTACGTATACGCATAATACTTGCCATTTTCACCGCGTCCTCTGCATCCGCATTCCCGGCAATAAATCCTTTCTCCAGCCACACTGCGGCTTCATCCTGTTTATCGAGTCGGTAAAACACGGTCATTACAAGTGAGCTCTTCCAATAAACTGCCTGGAAGAACCCGTTCAGCTGAATAAGACACAAATATTTCTTCTCCAATTATATACCGTGCCTGTTTTAGGATTGGTATCAGTACATTGTTGACAGTGAGAGGCGGGACAGTTGATTCAAGAATGACCAAATTCCCTTTTCTAATATATGGCACTATCATCTCCGCAGCTCTTATAACATAATCCAGGTTTGCCGACTTCAGCGGTGACACGGGTGTGGGGACGGCAAGCAAAAAAAAGTCCGCTTCGACGGGTTTGTCTGAAACCGTGAGGCTCCCGTTATCAAGTACTGCTGTCATCATTTCTTTTAAACCCGTTTCTTCAACATAAATTTCTTTCTTCTTTATTTTCTCAATACGCTCTAAATCTATATCAACTCCGTGAACATGTAATCCGTGCGATGCAAAAAAAACAGCTGAGGGCAGCCCAATATAGCCTAAACCTATTACACACAATTTCATATACCGAGTCTCCTTTTATTAATCCTGCAATTTATGACGTACGTCAGTATATATTCTTACTATATACTCCAGTATATGAATATATGAATATAGTGTGTCAAGGTTAAAGCTAAACTTTTAATCCAGCAGCGGATCGAAGTACTCAAGATCGGAGAAAGACCTCTCTATTTAAGAGTTATGGTACAGAAGCCCTATGATGTATGGGATGTTAGTAAAATAATAGGGAGGGTTGCCGCTCCGGGTATGATATTAACTAATTTATATCTTGGTGCAGATTTAGCAAACTATGATGACTAATGCAAAAAAAACCGCCTCTTGGGCGGCGGAGGGAAGACTGAAACCATAGTTTTTACGCAATATGGGATTTTATTAATAGATGAACATGTTAGGACCTTTGCCGATATCATCCCCACATGCCCGGAACTTACAGATGTTTATATTTTATATTGATGTTTGAATCTTGCTATTGAGTAAAAGCTGCACCTTATCTTTAATAATTTCATTTATCATCTTTAGGTAATCATCGGGAACAACCTTTGTCTTCCTAAGAACATAATACGCTAAATACAAAGATATTTCCATGCGCTCCAAGGAAAGGTCAATCTTATACAGTTGTTCTGCATACTCAACCCCGCGCTCACAAGCCGAATCTATAATTTTTTCCAATTCCTCATTAATAAGAATTTTAGGAAACAGATAGGGGCGAATAAATACAGCATAATACATAATTATTGTTAATAATATGAAAGCTACCAGTTTATAATTCATCTCTGCCCAACTCTTTTCCGTTAGCCGTAACATCATGTGATGACATGCTGCATACATCCCTCGTATAGCATTTGCTATATCATATTCATGCAGCGTCAAAATGCTATTGAACATCCCACACTTTCACTCCAGAATTGATGAGTTGATATAAAAAGGGCAAGGGACAGAAAGGAATCTGCCGAACCACCATAGTTTTTCCACAATAATCTTATCAACTTCTGCTTCGATCTCGTCATCACTTATAGTTATCCCGAGTTTCTTTGCCTCTTGCAGTATTATTCTTTTACTAATGATTTGGTCTAAAACATCTGCTCCAGCATTATTACCCTTTAGAGCTGTGAAAGGCATGAATAGAGCAGGTATTATTAGAAACCATTACCTCGCTGAATCCATATTGTTACTGCTTTCTTAAATATTTTGAGAATAATTATCACTGCACCTACAGAAACCGGAGGTGATTAAGAAGGTGAGCCATAGATGCTGCACCGTTTGCTATGATGAAGGAGTCATATTAAATAAAGAGCCGAAAGTACTGTTTTTACAGTATCCCCGGCTCTCTTATAACAATTTCAACATTGTATAATAGAATATTGATTGCGTAAAAAGGCCTTCTGATAAGCTTATGGTCTGGCTATGACCAACTTTACTATTTTACCCAAAAACTCTTCCACCTCATCTACTTTTATACCGGCTATTTGAATATTTTCCAGCGTCCGCCGATTGATATTGGATCCGACAACATGTAGAGATATTGGATTCAAAATGTCCATTAGTACGCCAATCATCCTACGGTTACTTCGTACATGCTCCAGCAGAATAATTCGCCCATTTGCTTTACAAACACGGTGCACTTCTTTTAAGCCCTTTATCGGATTAGGCACGGAGCAAAACACACACGTTGCTACCACAGTATCAAAAATTCCATCCGGGAAGTCCATCTCCTGAGCATCCATTTCCAGTAATGATACAGGGACTTTTGCCAGATGAAGTTTCTTCATTGCCTTAGATAGCATCCCCGGGCTAAAATCAATAGCAGTTACTTCACATCCTTCTGGATAATATGGTATATTTTTCCCCGTGCCCACTCCCACTTCCAGTACTTTACCATATGCTTGGGACAATGCTTTTTTACGCAATTTAGGACTAACCATGCGGTCCATCCAGTCATAGTAAACAGCAGTGCGATTATATAGCCGTTTTATTTTTTCTGTTGTAGCCTCATCCATCAATTACTCACCCCTTAGTAAAAAATCAATAGCAAACAGCACTCCTACTTCAATTATGTTGCAAAGGGACAAGTTAAAGCCACCGGAAAGGACTATTATTGGTTAAAGAGCCGGTCGGATTAAAGTCCGGGTCCGTTGCCGTAATCGCAGTGGTTGTATCTGTCTTGGCCGCCCATCATCTCGCCAAACCACTTACCTATTCTGGTTCCGTAATTCCCTTCGGCGCGGCGCCTCACAGATTATTTTCAACATGTATTGCATCAAAGGAACATGCCTTTTCAGCAACTTCAGCTCCACCTACCGGACAGCCTTCAGCAGGAGCCGCTCCATTGACAACAGCTAAAGCAAAACCTTCACATCCCGGATACCCGCAGGCTCCACAATTGGCACCTGGTAATACCATGTCTTTGAAACCCCGAGGAATGGGCAAATACCTAAGAATCTAACGAGGACAAAGTTATTTACTAATGCAGTTCCTTGTTTCCAGTACTGCCAGCTCAATATCAGGCTCAGTGATTATTATACTTCTATTCTTCAATAGCATCCGGTTTATTATTCTCAACACCGATGATCCCCTTATTTACATTTACTACTTTCATTATTGCCTTCAAGCCATAAATTACCTTGCCAGGATGCTCCACCATCAACCTGTGGTCAGCGGTTAAATAGGGCTCACACTCTGCGCCGTTTAATATAACGGTGAATTAATCAACCTTACCGGGACCCTGTCACCAACCTTTACTTGAAATCTATTTAGACTTTTATGCTTGAGCCTGAGACGTAATGTGCTTCTTTTTTTGCGCTTTCTTTATACGATGGGTCAATATTAACTTTTCTCAGTCGGGACGAATTCAGGACAACGTTGAGGGAACTGGTGGCCATGGCGGCTGCCCCGATAATGGGGTGTATAAGTCCAAAGAAAGCCGCCGGGATGGAAATAGCGTTATAAAACCAGGCCCAGAAGTAGTTTTGTTTTATTTTCTTGAATGTGGCATGGGACAGCTTGATGGCTGAAATGACGGCACTTAACTCTCCGCGTATCAGTGTAATGTCAGCTGCTTCGATGGCAATGTCCGTCCCGGTGCCGATGGCAATCCCCACATTGGCCTGTTTGAGGGCGGGGGCGTCGTTAATACCATCACCCACCATGGCTACCATACCGTATTCTTTCTGCAGCCTTTTAATTTCGTCCACCTTGCCTTCGGGCAGGACTTCCGCCAGCACGGTGCTCATGCCGACTTTTTTGCCGATAGCGTTGGCCGTCCTCCAGTTATCCCCGGTAATAATGGCTGTCTTTATACCCATGCTTTCAATTTCAGCAATGGCCTGAATGGAATCATCTTTCAGGGTATCCGCCACAGCTATAATGCCTGCCATTTTCCCATCAACGGCCAGCAGCATCGCTGTTTTTGCTTCGTCTTCCAGCTTTTCCAGATCTTTTTCGATGGCAGAGTAATCTATAGTGTTTTTAGCCATTAACTTCCGACTACCCACCAGCACCTGCCTGCCGCTTAATTCTCCTTCAACGCCCATCCCCGTGACGGAAGTGAAGTCTTTTATTTCATCCAGTTTTATTTCTTGTTTCCGGGCATCTTCCACAATTGCCGCTCCCAGGGGATGTTCTGAAGCAGCTTCGATGCTCCCGGCATAATAAAAAACTTCTTTTTTGCTGAAGCCGTTTAGGGTCAGGACGTCTGTAACCTCCGGCTTGCCCTTGGTAATGGTGCCGGTTTTATCAAAAGCAACAATTTTAATTTCCTTCATGGTTTGAATAGCTTCACCTTTTCTGATTAAGATACCCTTCTCAGCTCCCAGGCCACTGCCCACCATAATGGCTGTCGGTGTTGCCAGACCCAAAGCACAGGGGCAGGAGATTACCAGCACGGCGATGGTGGCCAGGAGTGCTAAGGAGAATATGGGTAAGTCAGTTGTACTCCAGGGGAAATTGAAGAATTCAACTATTGGAATAAAAAAGTTGGGGAAAAGCATCCATAAAGCAAAGGCAGAACCGGCAATCAGAATTACGGCCGGCACAAAGAAACCGGTAATGCGGTCAGCAAACTCCTGGATAGGCACTTTTGAGCCCTGGCATTCTTCCACCATTTTAATAACCTGGGATAAAAAAGTGTCCTTGCCGACTTTTGTTGCTTTGACTTTCAGCATGCCTTGTTTATTGATGGTTGAACCGATTACCGGGTCACCCTCTTTTCTTTCCACAGGCAGAGATTCACCGGTAGCCATGGATTCATCAACGGTGCTTGCTCCGCTGATAACAATGCCGTCGGTGGGGATCTTATCGCCGGGGCGGATAATCATGATATCACCGATATTCAACTCTTCTACGGGAATCTCTACTTCTTCCCCGTCTACAATAATACGTGCGGACTTAGCTTCCATTTCCAACAGCTTTTTAATCGCTTGGGAAGCCCTGCCCTTGGCCTTGGCTTCTAAAAACCTGCCTACCAGGTGTAATGTCATGATCGAGGCAGCCATCTCAACAAAAGAAGTTACCGGCAGCCAGAATCCTAAAAAGTTTAATAAATAGGGCACTATGGAACCCATGGTAACCAGGGTGTCCATGTTAGGGCTTAAATTCTTTGCTGCCTTCCAGGAGGCCACGTGAGTTTCCCAGCCGGCAATACAGATGGGGAAGAACCCTAGAATTACAACGATAGTGAAATAGTAAGGTATTGGAACAATAAACATATGGACCATCATTAAGATCATGATGGTGCCGGCGAAAGCTACGGCAAACCACATTCTTTTTGCAGCCTGCTTCATTTTTTCCAGGTCAGCGTCTTTTTCTGTCCCTTTTTCTTCTTCCACAACTTCATAACCGGCGTTTTGTACGGCTTTCCTGAACTGAGTTACACCGGCTTCCGAGGGATGGTATTTGACTGTGGCTTTCTCCGTGGCAAAATTGACATTAGCATCCACCACGCCGGCGACTTTGGCCAGATTTCTTTCTATGCTCTGAGCACAGGCAGTACAGGTCATACCGGAAATTTTAAGAGTAATTGTCCTGGAGTCCTCATCACTTATTTTTCCCTTGTAACCTGCATTTTCGACTACTTTAATCAGGCCTTCTTCACTTATGGCGGCAGGGTCATATTCAACAAAAGCTTTTTCTACGGCAAAATTAACATTGGCTGATTTTACTCCGTTAGCTTTCTGCAATGCCTTTTCCACCGTCTGTGAACAGGTTGTGCAGGTCATACCGGTGATCAGCAGTGTTGATTTTTTAGTAGACTTTGGTTTAATTTCTGATTCGGCTGTCATAATCTTCACCTCATGTTATTAATCTTTGATCTTAATGACTATTTTTCTCATCGTGCCTCTGAGGCGGCTGTTCCGGACGGTTAATAGTGCAGCAATCGGGGTTTACTCCCTGAAACTCCTTCTCATTCGCCTTGGCCAGCTTGTCGATAAATCTCTTAAATGCTTCAAACATGCGATTACCTCCTTGCAATTATGCTTAAGTAAATTATAAACCTTAAACTATACTTTAAGGTCAACATATTTTTTAGCCTGTAAAAATAATAATTTATTCTCTCCATAAAACTGCCACATTTATTGTTTATACTATTACAAAGTATTAGGAGGAGGCCAAGCATTGTTTGGAATCATTGTAAGTGCAGGTAAAAAATACTGGCCTGTATTTCCTAAAAATATAGAACTAGGCTACAATGCCTAACTCTGATTTAATTGCAACAAATACTGGAATAGAATTATTTCTGGCTGTAGAAATATAGCCTCTGATACGACAAAACATCTTGGCACACTGGTTGCTACGAAAAACGCCGGGGATCTTCTGTTTAACCTTCGTCATGCGGATATCCCTCTCAGCCTGATTGTTGCCATTATCCTATATCTCGGATAATGACAATTATCCGAGTAGTTTTGTTATCCGAGAAGATTTAGCAAAACGTCAATACTATCGCATTTCCGACCAAAAACTTCTCGGATAATTGTCGGCTTACTTAACCTTTGGCTTTCCGCAAAAACGATAAAAGCTCTGGCTGCCCTTTTTTAGGCGTAGCATCCATCAAAATATCGATACCGATGTCCCGATCTTGTTGGCGAAGAACAGCGGTTATTGCATCCTTGGACATATACTCCAGCATAAAGGACTTGTTCACATCTCGTCCTATAATCATTTTGTCTAGTCAAGGGGATTGAACCCCTTTGACTAGATCCTCTAGAGGGCTTGGCATACTGTCTTTTGCTCACTCACTTTTCAGTTATAAAATGAATACTACATTAGAATATGCGTTTAATATAGTCGGTACTTCCATGAACAATATGGTAAACGAGAATCTGGTCATCAATCACCTGATAGAAACAAAGATAATCGTCCACGATCAAGACACGAAAGCCTGCCTCGGCAATCATCTTTGCTGGAGGAACATTTCCCATCTCGGGGAAATCAATAAGACGATCAAGGGCGCCTAAGATGCGGTCTGTTATTCTACGGGCAGAGTCAATTCCCACTTTCAGCTTGTGGTAAACTGCAATATCACGGAGTTCCATTCTCGCCTCATTCAACAGAACCACTTTCATTTTAGGCATTGTAGATATCCTCTAACTCCCTGCGTAGAGAATCGGTCGTATGGGTTGACACTCCAGCAAGCCGGTTCCTTTCCGCAGCCAGCAGGAGCTGTAGCAGCTTAAGCTCTGCTTCACGTTTTTCATATGCCTCAATAGACAAAAAAACCATTTCGCCTTCACCGTTTCGCGTAATATAAATCGGCTCATTCTTTTCGTTTGATAGTTTCACGAGATTATCATAATCATTCCGCAATGTGGAGGAAGACTTAATTATCATGGTTAGCATACCCCTCTCAACTATATAAGCAGAATATACAAATACTCTACTATTATTATACAAAAATTTCTTTACAATATCAATAAAGTTTTTATGGGGATTTTTATAGGGGACTTTTTTCTCCACACTTAAAGATTTCAACATACCCTTAGCATGGCGGCAACTATTTCCATACGTCTCCAAAAATAACCGAACCCCCTGGTGAATAACCTCATTTTTCTTCATGCCGGTTAGCACTACAGCGCAATCCTAGAGAAAAAGGGGCTCACATTTATTGAAAATCTCAATACTTGTAAATTCTAGACGCTTTCAGATAGCAATCACCTGCCAAGACGAACATAGGTAGTGTTTACAGAAGTCATTATTCAAGATATCGCAGAAGGGACGTAAAAAATGGGTACGCTTAACTAATTTCCTGCTGTAAAAATAAAAAAACTGCCTTTAACCAGCGACTGTAAGTGATAGCCCTTCGCTGCCATGGCTGTAAGCCATTTATCCGTTGCCTGTACATCATAACTCCAAAACGGACGGAATACTTTTTTAGTCATCAAACTCCCCCTCGTAGCGTATTGCATTCTGATGAAGTTCCTTCAGCCTGCCGATTTCAGTAAGTATCAGTGTCTTGCCGGTCACCACTCGCTCTGAGTAATAACTTTGTCAAAATTAAATATGGTCACAGAAAATAGGGACTTGTCCCTCAACGCTTTAAAGTGCTAAGCGCATGATCATTAAGCATCCCAGATGCTCTATCTGTGTTTGCTAGGATAAAGGCGCATTAAAATGTCGGCGAAAAGGTTGTCTTTTTTATTTCAACAGCGGTGCGCCCTTGGTGCCATTAGCGATTGCTTCCAAGCCTAGCAAGTGTTGGTATTGCCAGTCACAAAATATCACAGCTTTTTAATGATTACCTGGTTCCCCCGCGTAACACTTTCAACTTCGTATTGATAGTAGCCGTCCTGCTTTTTAAGCAAACCTCTAACCTCCACGAAATCGCCCAAGGCAGGCATAGTCCCGCTGTAGAGGTAATTAGCCTGCAGTCCGGCCTGCTGATCCTTTTTAAAGGGGACTACCACCGGCAATTCGCAACACCCGGCTTCATCGATAATCATGAATAACCCCTCTTCACTGTAGATGGTACCTACACTGCCGTAGACGGTGAGCTTACCAAGAAAAGCTTCGGGGTTGGCGGTGACCTGTGAAACTGAAATGGCCTGCGCTGGTTTAACAATCCGAGGGTAAATAAAAATGCCGGCAATTGTAATGAGCAAAGCGAATAAAATTAAATTCTTCTTTTGCATAAACTTCCCCCTTTACATGTAATCATATTATACATACTCGGAAACGTCCATAGCCTTAGAGATAGCCTATTAAAAAGCATGCAGCACTCATGGTTCTAAATAAACCTGAGGGCTACGGCCGGGTCAAGCTTTGCTGCTTTTACGGCAGGATAAATGCAGGCAAGGATTGCCAACGCTACGGATAGCAACACGGACAACGCCAGCATATCAGTGCTCCACGGTATTGTTACCTGCATTTTGACCAAATAGGGGCCAAACACTCTTGCCAGGGTGAAACCGGCTAGATTTCCCATAACACCGGATGCAAAACTGATAATAACCGTTTCTAAAATTACAATTGTTGCAATATGGCTGCTGCGAAAGCCTATGGCACGGAAAATACCGATCTCTCGCGTCCGTTCATTGACAGAGGTGAGTGTGGTTACCAATACTGTAAGAGCTGAAACAAAAAGTGTAATACCACAGAGTGCCAAGCCAAAGGAATAAAAGCGTGCGATTGTCTCTTCCCGGATCAGAGCAGCTTGGCGCAGTGCAGTGACACGGGTGCCTGGCAGCACGTCGGACAATTGCGCCACCGCCTCTTCGATCGGGCAGAAATTGCAATAAGCAGCGATTTCAATCATTGATAATTCACCGGGTCGTCCTAAAAGATGTTGCGCCGAGGCCAGGGATATAAAAATTAGGCCGTCCTCCTGTGCACCGGAAGGGTTTAGCACGCCATAGACAAAGAAGCGTTCATTATTTAATAAGATTTCATTGCCGGCGCTTTTTCTCAGGCTGCGGGCTGCGGCAGCACCCAGCAGAACACCGTTTTCAGGGAGTTCAAAAAGACCAAGATCTGCAACCTTCCCTCCAGTCGAACCAGCTTGCTCTGCAAGAGAAAACCAGGGTTTCAAAGAAAATTCCAGCCTTGTATCTCCACCTGCTATGAGTACATTCCTGCTGTCCACATTTACGGCGCCTACCAACTTGGGGTGGATGATGTTAATGCTCTGACGCTCTGGGATAGTATCTATTTTAAGTAAATCGTCTTCTGTCAGTATTTCAGTGTTGAAAGCCACATCCACTGTATGTCCCCCGCCATATGTTAGCAGGGCCTCTTCAGCACGGGGCATTATCACAATATTGGCGCCAAATTCGTCCAGCCTGTCCCCCAGTTCAAGGCGCATGCCCTGGACGATACCAAGCAGCGCCACTACGGATGACACCCCGACAATAAGGCCAAAGGCAATGAGAAAGGCTTTAACTTTACGCCGTTTCAGATTATTAAATGCTATTGTGTATAGGTCCATATATATCTCCAATGTGAAAGTAGTTGCTTGTATTGTAGCATACGTATTCAAAAAAATATATTAATTTTAGCCTGACCACCACACTACCCCCATATGCATTTGGCAGTCGCACTATAGAAGGATTAAACCTCCCCCACTTTCACTGCTTAGAAGTGGGGGAGGTTCAATTCCCAGAAAGGCGGGAGGCTTACCAGGGCAGTTGAGCACTTAATCTCTAATTACGCCTATGAAGCACGTCTTGAAAATGTTACACCACATACTCTCAGGAACACGTTCTGTAAAAGCCTGGTGGATGAAAATGTAAGCCTGGACCGGAGTTACCAGCCTGGTTGGACACAGTAACCTTCAAACGACAGCGAGGTACACAAAGGCAACAGAGCAGGACTTGCAGTCTGCAGTCGACCGCCTGGCATGGGAATAGTATATCATTAATCTGACGCAACGGTATTATAAAAATACCCGATGAATTTATGAAAAAAATTGGTAGCAGAGTTAAGGTAATAATTGTATCTAAAGAAGAAAATGAAAAAAAAGCAGTACCATCGTTTAATTCAATTAAGTTAAAAACCAAAGAATTTAAATTCAATCGGGATGCTGCAAATGAAAGATAAAGCATTTATCCATAATTAAAGGGCTAATGGGACTGTAACAGCCATTAGCCCTTTAATTATGAGTATCACAATCATAAGGTGATAACAAGTAGATAAGAACATATGAACAAACTTATTGCTGAATCGCTGATGAGTAAACTATATGGCCATTCGCCAGAATTTCCTTAAGAAACCCACTTTTATCCCCATTTTGCTCGATGAGCACCGGCTCGATACGGAAGTCGACTGCACGGCGAAGCTTAAATAATCTGGCGTGCGTATCTAAATAATCGCCTTCTAACTTTTCTACGATAACAGCTATGTCAATATCTGAGTCTGGGCCTGCTGTCTCTTTTGCATACGATCCAAATAACACGACCTGTTTTACTAACATATGTTTACTAACCAATTCAGAGTATTTTTTAGCTAAGCTTATAACTGATTCTTTATCCATTGAAATAACTCCTTTGTCTCGTTAATTAATATTTCGCATCTTGTTTGATTCAAAGATTTAAGTATAGTGTCTTTAAATGTAGGATACCGGGCTTCAATATTAACTTTATCAAGAGAATTAAAGAATATGCAGCTACGGGGGATAATCTCCTTGCATAATAGGACGATTAGAATACTTAGTTTAGAAATACTTGAACAGCTCTGTTCTACATAATAAAAAAACAACCCTCGATGGTTTATATACCACCGGGGCTGTTCTTATGTAGACCCATATACCCATATGGTCCGCTTAGTCTATTCAGATTCGAAACTCCCGCAATCTGTTGCTTCTGGACTTCTTCTATCAGCTTCTTTACTGCAGGGCGAACCTTTTTACTCTGTTCCTTGAATTTCTCCAGTAATTCTTGACCGGAAAATCCCTGAGCTATTAAATCAGCCAAGATCTGCTCGGAAAATTCTCCACTGTTCATATCCCGAACCGGTCTCAATCGGGTTGATTACATCTCGTTAATACATTCATCTAGGGAGGGTAGTTCGTCTTCCTGATATTGTGGTTCTCCTAATTCATTGATCCGAATTTCCCCAGCTTGTCTGTATTGGTACAGCTGATCCAACAATTCGACGGCGGCACGAATTCGTGTTCGTAAGAGATAGCCCCGGTTTTCCGAAGCCTTTAAAACTTCACGTACATCAATTTGGGGTTGCCAATCATAGGCTTTGCCGTGAAAAACCTGAACCTGTTCCAGAACGGATAGGATTTCGGCTTGGTTAAGCGGTTGAAGCTGGGGTGCGGCAATAATATGGTTGAGAACCTTTTCCATAGGCTCTCGTTGGACACGATCTACAAACATTGAATTGATGTTCTCAAAATCATGCTTGGATTCTATGACATCCTCACGATAGGATGCCCCAAGGGCAAACATAGTAAAGGTGGATTCAAGGTGTGAATATTGTTCAGGGAACAAGAAAGATGCCATATTCTTATAGGCGGCAAGGCGGGCTTTCTTTCCTAGACGGCCTAACAATTCTGTTTCATCAAATAAAATAACCCAGCCATTAAAGCCTAGTAATTTAAACAGATGGCTTAACATAACGAAGTAGTCCATGCTGTGACGCGTTTTGCTAAAGGGAACAGCATAACGGACTGTTTGGTTAAAGATTCGTTTGTAGATCTGGCGCAAGAGGGCATTATTAATAAAATCACCCTCTAAATCTGCCATTAGTAAATACTTTTCATCTGGATCCTCAACATTAAGAAAGGATCGTAAAACGAAAAACAACTTGTCTGTTTCTAAGTGCTTACTGGTAAATGACAATAGATCCAAGGCTTTGGGGTTATTGGGAGTGATATCTTGCAGGATATGTTGAAATCCAGGTTGCAGACGTTTAGGCAGGTAAGTATTGCTGATTAATTTCTGATAGGCTAGATATAATTTATCAAACGGAGTCTCCTTACTCAGGGGAACTAGACTGACAACCATATTGTTGGCATGGGCAAGATTAAACACGGTATTTAGAAGATGGGTTTTACCCTCTCCATACTTACCAGAAACGACCATGCCACTGGACTCCCCTTGCTCTCTAATGTGGTCTAGCCTGCTAGAGATTTGCTCCATTAATTCTGGACGAGCGGAGGAAAAGTAATGTCCCACAGCCCGAGAAGACACGCCTGAACGCAAGGCCTCTATGACCCGTTGAGCTTCAAAATCCATTATTCTGATCCTCCCTGCAAGGTAGCCAAGATTACCCGCCTAGGCACAGATACTTTACCATAGCGAGCCTTGGCGTGGAGTTCTTCCGCAGTATTTAAACTAATAGGGTTAGCTCCTTCATCAATACGGTTGACCACTTGAGCCAAGCGAGTGGACATTTTCAAGATATTTTCCGGTGTATATACCTCGTCAATCAGGCGATCCAGATCGACAATGTCCGCGAAGCGGTTAAAACGCGTACCTTCAATCTCATTCTGAATGCGCATCCACAGCGCTTGATACGATTTCAATCCTTTGGTCTCGTCATCAATCAGAGTACGATCAAACGAAAAAATAAACATAGTGTGTTTTAAAGTATCAATTTCATCAATTAATTCGCGGATACTTTCATAAGCATCTTCACGCCTCAGACG
>JAGXRN010000046.1 GCA_018335875.1 Dethiobacter sp. | reverse complement strand
TGACCGCTTGACCAAGGGGCCATTAATTGGTATTGGTGGGCCCACTAGGATTCGAACCTAGAACCTACCGGTTATGAGCCGGCTGCTCCACCGTTGAGCTATGGGCCCGGGTAAAAAATGCAGGTGACCCTGCATTAAAATTTGTATGGCTCCCCGAGTAGGATTCGAACCTACAACCTACCGGTTAACAGCCGGTTGCTCTACCGTTGAGCTATCGAGGAAAGCGTCAATGGTCGGCAAAAACTATTATAACGAAATTACGACAGCAAGTCAAGACCCGGTTGACTCTAAATACTGGCAGTGCTTCCTACTCAAGGTAGTCTTTGAGGCGTTTGCTGCGCATCGGGTGGCGGAGTTTGCGCAGCGCTTTTGCTTCTATCTGCCTGATCCGCTCCCTAGTGACGCCAAAAACCTGGCCCACTTCTTCGAGGGTGCGTGAACGGCCGTCATCCAAGCCAAAACGTAATTTGAGCACTTTTTTCTCACGCGGTGTCAGTGTTTCAAGGACATCGTCCAGCTGCTCTTTAAGAAGCTCGAAAGCAGCCGCTTCGGCGGGAGCCTGCACATCCTGGTCTTCGATGAAGTCACCAAGATGCGAGTCGTCCTCTTCACCAATCGGTGTCTCAAGCGAGACTGGCTCCTGAGCAATTTTTAATATTTCGCGCACGCGTTCCTCTGTAATATTCATTTCATCAGCAATTTCCTCAGGCATAGGCTCACGGCCCAGTTCCTGCACAAGCTGGCGGGAGACGCGAATCAGTTTATTAATAGTCTCCACCATGTGCACCGGGATGCGGATAGTACGGGCCTGGTCGGCAATGGCGCGGGTTATGGCCTGGCGAATCCACCAGGTAGCATAAGTGCTGAACTTGTAGCCTTTGCGGTAATCAAATTTTTCCACGGCTTTAATCAGGCCAAGGTTGCCTTCCTGAATCAGATCTAAAAAGAGCATGCCGCGGCCTACATATTTCTTGGCGATGCTGACTACCAGCCGCAGGTTGGCTTCCGCCAACCGGCGTTTGGCTTCCTCGCTGCCCTTCTCCATACGCTTTGCCAGGTCTATTTCCTCATCCGGTGTCAGGAGGGGAATTTTGCCGATTTCCTTGAGATACATACGCACAGGGTCATTGACACTGATACCATCGGGAATGGTAAGATCAATCTCTTCTTCCACAGGGTCGGTCCCCTTGGTATCGTCGTCTTCTTCTATTACCTCAAGTTCAGCAGCCTCATCTACAACATCTACACCCAGACGGGAGAGGCGGTCATAAAATTCGTCTATTTCTTCAGTATTCAGGTCCAGTTCCTGGAGCGGTTCAATTATTTCTTTATATGTGAGCAAACCGCGTTTTTTACCGCGCTGGATCAGGTCATCCTGGATCTGCTGCAGCTGCTGGTCTTTTTCCACATCTTTAACCAACACCTTTCCCTCCTTCCCGTGGGCGGTTTAATGTTTCTTCAAGCCTGCGCAGTTCAAGCCATCTTCTCGACAATTCACTAATTTCCCCTTTCGCCGATACAGAGTCCAACTTCGCCATCTGCAGTTCGATTTCCTTGCGTTCAGCGGCGATGCGGACACATTTTAACCGTTTTATACAATCTTCAAGGACCTTTTTAGCAGTGTTTAGCTCATATTCTTCCAGCAGCAGGCTGCTGAGCAGGCGTTGATGTTCTCCCGTCAGTAAGTCGTATAAACGGGAAGGAGTAATATGCCCGCCATTTAAAGCAGTGTTATATAAATTCCTCATATGAGGCGGAATATCCTCTTGTGTAATGTCAGTGAGACAGCTTTGAATAAGTTCCGGATGTTGTGAACATGTGGCGAAAATTTGGATGAGAGCCAGCTCAGTGATACTGCTCCTGACACCAACAGAAACAGGATGGTTTTTTTTATTAGCTGTGTCTTTAAGACCGGTGGATGCTTTCTTTAATTCGGTGCGCAGCGACTCAGGGCGTACCTGCAGCAGTGAAGACGCCTTCTGCAGATAGTCTTCACGTTCTACTGCATTATCAATTGCTGCCAGCACATCGATAACTTTTTCGCTAAAACGGATACGCTCATCAGTTTTATTGAGGTTATATTGTAAGGCCAGGGCTGCCAGTTGGTAATCAACCAGCAACAGAGACTTGGCCAGTATTTCCTGTTTGAAAGATTCTGCTCCCCGGGTCCTGATGTAGTCGTCAGGATCAAGGCCCTCGGGCAGGCGGCCGACCCTGACCATGCATCCTGCCTGGCGTAGAACCTGCAGTCCCCGCCATGTGGCGGCCTGGCCGGCAGTGTCAGCATCATAGACAATAATTACTTCTTCCGCCTGATTGCGCAGCATCCTGGCCTGAGACTCTGTAAGGGAGGTGCCAAGGGTGGCTACCGAATTAGTAAACCCGGCTTGGTGCGCGATTAAGACATCCATATAGCCTTCAAAAATGAGGGCTTTTTTCTCCCTGCGGATAGACTCGCGTGCCAGGTGGAGAGCGTAAAGATTCCTGCTCTTATCAAAAAGTGGCGTCTCCGGCGAGTTGAGGTACTTAGGAGAACCTTCACCCAATATCCTGCCGCCAAAAGCTATAACTTCTCCGCGCTGGTTGGCAATGGGGAACAAAACGCGGGAACGGAAGCGGTCGTAAGTCTTATTGTTTTCATTCTCTGTAAGCAGTCCTGCTTTGATTAAATCCTGCACCCCACACTTTTTAGACAGCAGAAAGGATTTAAGTCCATCCCAGGCATCAGGCGCAAAGCCCAGGCCAAAACGCGCGACGATTTCCTGCCCCAATCCCCTTTTTTTAATATATTCCCGGGCTGCAAGGCCCTTTTCGGGGTGTACAAGCTGCTTCTGATAGTAGCCGGCGGCCAGTTTGAGCGCAGACAGCAATCTCTTTTTTTGCTCTTCTGCAGGAGAATTTACCGACTCAGGCAGGCGCATGCCGGCACGCCCGGCTAAATGGCGCACAGCCTCGGGGAAAGAAAGGCCTTCCATCTTCATGACAAAAGTAAAAATGTTTCCGCCCTCACCACAGCCAAAGCAGTAAAAGAACTGCTTTTCGTGTGAAACGCTGAAAGATGGAGTTTTTTCAGCATGAAACGGGCAAAGGCCCTGGTAATTACGGCCTGCTTTTTTTAAATGCAGGTATTCAGAAACCAGGTTGACTAAATCAATGCGGTTTCTGACTTCGTCGACAAACTCCGGGGGAAGAACACCGTCCATTTTACTCACCTGCAGCTCAGGGTCGGGCCTGTAGCCTTACACTATTCGATAAAGTATGACAAATTCCTGCAAAGCTGTTAATAAATTAAAAACCCCATCCCTATAAAAGAGAGACGAGGTTAAATACATTCAACCTGCTTGGAGTAATACTTGGCCTCTCTTTTTCACTTAACGGGGCGCCAGGACTTCCTCCCCTCGCCTAAGGGCTCAATTGAGTACTTTGATTAATGCCCAACTTTACCAATTTATTCTACGCCCTTTGTTTTATTCCTGCTCTTTTTAAGAAATTTAATTATTTAGATGTGATATTATATTATATACCAGTTACTGCTTATTATACGATATTTGGCCTATTTTCACGTATTCAGGCACTTTTCCAGGGTTTTGGCAGAAGAAACTCCTGGTAGCGGGCTATAATATAGCGGTCTGTCATTCCTGCTATATGGTCACATACAGTCCGCCCTACTCCGAACTCCTGAATCCACAGTGCAGATTCTTCCGGCAGCAGGGATTGATTGCGCACCAGGTGAAAGTAGATGGCCTCAATTACATGACGTGCGCGGTCAGTCTCAATCTTGGCGGTAGAACCAATATAAATATGTCGGAACATAAAATCACGGAGCTTGTTCATTACTTCAGACATTTCGCTGCCGGCCGCAATTACTTCTTTGTTCCAGGAGTGTTCTATCAGTGCATGCACCATGCGATTGATGCGCGTCGATGAATTTTCACCAACAACCTTCAGTTCCGCCAGGGGCAGGTCCTCAAAAGCAAGGATACCGGCACGCAGACCATCGTCAATATCGTGATTGATATATGCAACACGATCCGATATTTTTACAATTTGCCCCTCCAGCGTGGAGGGAATAAATGGCCCGGTATGATGCAGAATGCCGTCTCTTACCTCATTGGTAAGATTTAGCCCCTTTCTTTCTTCCAGTATATCCACAACACGCAGGCTTTGTTCATTATGCTTAAAACCCCCCTCATGAATGTTGTCAAGGACATCCTCACCGGCGTGTCCAAATGGTGTATGACCAAGGTCATGACCAAGGGCGATAGCCTCGGCAAGATCTTCATTGAGACAAAGTGCCCGCGCCACTGTCCTGGCAATCTGGCATACTTCCAGTGTGTGCGTCAGCCTTGTGCGGTAGTGGTCTCCTTCAGGAGCAATAAAAACCTGAGTTTTATGTTTGAGGCGACGAAAAGCTTTGCAGTGGATGATCCTGTCCCGGTCACGCTGAAATGCGCTCCGCACATCGCACTCCTCCTCAGGATGTACACGGGTAGAGCTTTTGCTCCTGGCGCCTAAGGGGTGGAGCCACTTATCCTCGCGTGCTTCAAGCTGTTCTCTTAACATCAACTCAAACAACCTCCATCCTAACAACATAAATATTCGTGATAAAATAAAAAAAACCTCCAGCGACACAGGAGGAAAACAATTTATACACCAAGTGTTGCAAAACAATTCAAACTTTAGTCACGAAATGGTCAAACTTAAAAACTATAATATAGTTAACCACACATGTGGGTTGTGTGGCAAGAGGCGCAAGAACAACGTTTGGCAACGTTGTTCCTTTTTTTGCGCATTGGCCGGTGTTTAACCGGCCTTTTTTATTTTCACAAAGAGAAGGCCGTATTACACTGTCTTCAACGTAAAGTAAAAAGTAGAGCCCTTGCCCGGGATACTTATTAACCCAACCCCGCCACCGTGCGCCTCCACAATCTGTCTGACTATGGCAAGGCCCAACCCGGTGCCGCCTGCACTCCTTGTCCGGGACCTATCAACCTTATGAAAGCGTTCCCAGATTTTTTCCTGTTCTGCAGGGGGGATACCCATTCCCGTATCTGACACGCTTACTTTTACAAACCCGTCCTCAGGACTTGCTGAGAGTGAGAGTGTAATTCTACCACCCGGCGGGGTGAAGGAAACAGCATTGCCAAGCAGGTTTATCAACACCTGCTGGATACGGTCACGGTTGCCCAGTACCTGAGGCAGGCCCGGTTGGGAGTCAATACTTACATCAAGAGACTGCTTGTCAAGCTGAGGCTGCAGCTTGGTGATTACCTGGTTCAACAGAGGCGGCAGCGATACTGGTTCTACCGGCCACCTAACCTGGCCTGTTTCGAGGCCGGACAGATCGAGCAGATCATTGACAAGGCGGTTTAAGCGAACAGTTTCGTCAAGAATTACGCTCAGGCATCGTGCCTGGCTCTCTTTGTCGTCAACTAAGCCATCCATTAATGCCTCCACAAAACCCTGTATCGATGTCATGGGTGTACGGAGTTCGTGAGATACATTGGCCACAAAATCCTGCCGCATCTGTTCCAGGCGCCGGATTTCCGACACATCCTGAATTACTCCCACCGCCCCCCATACTGCATCAGGCGCCTGCAGAGGTGAAACATGCAGCGATACAATTTTCCCGTTGCGTAAGGTGTATTCTTCAGTTTCAGGAATGCGGCCCTGGAGCACACTGTGAAACAGGTCAGACATTGCCGGCGGCATTTCCCCGGAAATCAAGCTGCCGGTCAGGTCGGCCTGTTTAAAGCCCAGGATTGATCTGGCCTGGGGATTGGCAAGTATAATGCTGCCGTTGTCATCAACGGCAACGACTCCCTCGCTCATACTGAGCATGATATTTTCCAGCTTTGTTTTTTCCTGGGACAGTGCATCTATGGTTTCCTGCAGTGTGGAAGACATGTAGTTGAAGGTGTGTGCAAGCTGCCCCACTTCATCCGTGGAAGTTACTTCAACCTGCTGCCTGTAATTACCCCCGGCCACCTCCAAAGCAGCGCGGTTCATCTGCTGCAGCGGATGTGAAATTGACTTGGACATATAGAGGCCGACAATGGTGGAAAGAACTGTGGCGGCCAGGGCGGCATAGAAAATGAGCATATGCACCTGCTGAATAGTTCCGGCTATACCAGTCAGGGGCGCATGCAAAAAAACTGCCCCCACAACTTCATTGAAAACAAACATAGGTACAACCACAGTGGCCATCTGAATCCGCAAATCCTGGTGATATCCCCGCTTGGACACAATTTGCCCGTTTAGCACATTGTCAAGCTCAGAGTCAGTAAGGCTAAGGCCAAATTCGTGGAAGCCGGGGCACGAGGCCAGCAGCAGATTATTCCTTTCTACCGGGACTACACGCGCATCAAGAAAGCGGTCGAGTAAAAAAAGAAGGTCTTCTGACGTGCGGGGATCCTGAAATCCGAGCATATAATTGATAAAGATAGCGGATACTTCCTGGCCTTTAACAGTAAGCTCATTTTGCCTGGCATTATAGTAATAGTTCTGAAACATCTGTGCAAGAAAAAGGCCAACCACCAGTAAGGTGATCAGGATAATCACCAGGTAGGTTGACAGCAGCTTGCTGAAGATGTTGGTTTTCATTTATCAAGCACCTCAAACTTGTATCCCACGCCCCAGATGGTTTTAACGTGGTAGGATGACAAATCGTCTTTTTCCACTTTCTCCCGCAGTCGCTTAATATGTGTATCCACTGTACGCAGGTCGCCATAATAGTCATAGCCCCAGACAGCGGTAAGCAGCTGCTCACGTGTAAATACTTTACCGGCATTTTTGGCCAGAAACCAAAGCAGATCAAACTCCTTTGGTGTCAGCGCCACTTCAGTGCCGCTCACACGGACTTCCCGGGAAGACTGGTTGATGACAAGGCCTGTCAGTGTAATTATCCCCTCATCGAGAGCAGGCTCTTCAGGCGCCGACCGGCGCAGGATGGCTTTAATGCGTGCCACAAGCTCACGTGGAGAAAAAGGTTTGGTCAGGTAGTCATCAGCACCAAGTTCAAGCCCCAGCACTTTGTCGAATTCCTCACCCTTTGCAGTCAGCATAATAATGGGTGCAGCCGAAAACTTTCTTACTTCACGGCATACATCCCAACCGTCCAGCTTGGGTAACATAATGTCAAGGACAATCAACTGCGGGCTCTGTGACTTTACTTTTTGCACCGCATCTTCGCCGTCAGCCGCCATGGCCACGGTAAACCCTTCTTTTTCAAGGTAGAGGCGGACCAAATCACGGATATGCTCCTCGTCGTCAACTACCAGAATCAGGCCTTCACTCACAGCTTCCCCTACTTTCACTTGCTCGTTCACGCACTATTATACAATAAAACTAATAAATTCACAATTTATTAACTACACTCTGTAATAATTTACCGGGGGTAGTTTTAATTACCTGTCTTAGCAGGCAGGATAAACTAATGCAATTAACGTAATAATACTATGATATATACGAAGCAATAATATATTATATACGGCATGGTAGGAGGAAAATACATGCAAAAAGGCAGACGCTTAATATCTCTGCTCCTTATTACTTTTCTGCTATTACCAACAGTTGCCCTTGCCGGCAATACTTTTGATGTTGCATCGGGGTCGGCGCTTTTAATGGAATTTTCAACGGGGCAGGTACTGTTTGATAAAAACGCCGACATACCACTCCCACCGGCAAGTATCACCAAACTGATGACTCTTCTTTTGGCCTTTGAAGCATTGGAAAGCGGACAGGTCGTTTGGGAAGAGGAAGTACTGATCTCCGAAAAGGCCTGGCGCATGATAGGGTCAAAAATGTATATCAAAGTTGACACCAGAGTTAAATTCGGTGACCTGGTAACCGGGGTGTCTGTTGTTTCCGGCAACGACGCCAGCGTTGCTGTGGCAGAACACCTATACGGCAGTGAGGAAGCCTTTGTCAGGCGCATGAATGAATACGCAGCCGAACTTG
This sequence comes from Dethiobacter sp., assembly GCA_018335875.1. Taxonomy (GTDB): domain Bacteria; phylum Bacillota; class Dethiobacteria; order Dethiobacterales; family Dethiobacteraceae; genus JAGXRN01. The sequence continues at coordinate 25,183 of JAGXRN010000046.1, read as the reverse complement.
GTATGACAAATACACGTTTCCAGAACTCAACCGGCCTGCCGGCGTCCGGCCATGAAATGAGTGCTCGCGATATCGCTATCCTGGCACGGCACCTGATTTTAAATCACCCTGAAATTCTTGAGCTTGAGTCACAGCGCGATTTTACCTACAACAACATCTGGCAGGAAAACCGCAACCCCCTGCTGGGTAAATATCCGGGCGCCGACGGACTCAAGACAGGATGGACGGAGGAAGCAGGTTTCTGCCTGGTGGGAACGGCAGAGCAGGACGGTGTCAGAATGATTTCAGTGGTACTGAACACCACCAGCGATCAACAGCGCCTGATTGCAAGCCAGGAACTTTTAAACCATGGGTTTCGCAATTTCCGACTGGCAGTGGCAGTCAGTCCCGGTGATATAGTAGGTGCTGTGCCGGTAAAACACGGGCGTCAAACTACAGTAGATGTTACTGTCAATGAAGAAGTAACAGTGGTAGCCCCTGCAGGCCGCCAGGGGGATATTGAGCTGGTCATCACAGAGGCGAAAGCGCTTGAGGCGCCGGTGACTGAAGGTGAATCTGCAGGTACGGTAGAAGTACAACTGGACGGTGAAACTCTGGCTGAAACAGAACTGGTGGCCGCTGAAGACGCCGCCCGTGCCAACATCGTTGTCCGCCTCTGGCGTGCCATTGCCCGCCTCTTCGGCACCCTGGCGTCCAGGGTCAGGCGTTAGCACTACAATTAAAGGGGCTGACCCATTTTACTGTGGGTCAGCCCCTTTTTATTGCATAGGAAATTATTAAGATTTCCTATGCAAGGGGGTTTGCACTGCTTGTTCCTGAAGCTGGGACTGGGCAGCGGCCAGACGCGCCAGCGGCACCCTGAAAGGCGAGCAGGAAACATAGTCAAGCCCGATATTGTGGCAAAATTCAATGGACGAGGGATTCCCGCCGTGTTCTCCGCAAATCCCCAGTTTCAAATCCGGACGCGAGGCACGCCCTCCTGCCTTTGCCATTTTTATGAGTTCCCCCACACCTTCCCTGTCCAGGACTTCAAAGGGGTTTTCAGTCAGGATTTTCTTTTGCAGATAACTGAGGAGGAACTTCCCTTCGGCATCGTCACGCGAAAATCCAAAGGTAGTCTGTGTCAGGTCGTTGGTGCCGAAAGAAAAGAAGTCGGCCTGTTCTGCAATTTGCGCCGCTGTAACACAGGCGCGGGGCAGTTCAATCATGGTCCCCACCAGGTAGCTGAAAGAGACGCCGCTTTCTGCCATCACCGCGGCGGCGGCCTCTTCCACAAGTGAACGCATGATGCTAAGTTCGTTAATATGACCGACAAGCGGTATCATTACTTCGGGAATAACCTTTATACCGCGTTTGAGCTGGGAAACAGCGGCCCGGAAGATGGCGAGCGCCTGCATCGTATATATCTCAGGTGTGACTATGCCAAGACGACAGCCGCGGTGGCCGAGCATGGGGTTAACTTCCTGGTGCGCGCGTACACTGCGCAGCAGGTCTTCTTTCTCTCTTAAAAGTTTTGCGTCGCTGCCTCTTTCTTTTAAGAGTGCTATTTCCACCAGCAGGTCTTCATGTTTGGGCAGAAATTCATGCAGCGGCGGGTCAAGCAGGCGGATGGTAACCGGCAATCCGTCCATGGCTGCAAAGATAGCCTCAAAATCTCCCTGCTGCATTGGCAGCAGCCTGGCAAGCGCATTTTCACGCTCTTGTGGGTTTTTGGCCAAAATCATCTGCTGTACAACGGGCAGCCTGTCCTGTGACATAAACATATGCTCAGTGCGGCAAAGGCCAATCCCCTTTGCTCCAAACTCGCGGGCTTTGCGGGCATCCTCAGGGGTGTCGGCGTTGGCGCGCACACCTAGCTTTTTTACTTCATCGGCCCAGCTCAGGAGACGGCTGAATTCAACGCCAAGTTCAGGGTCAATCAGCGACACTTCCCCGGCTATCACTTCACCTGTGCCTCCATCAAGAGAAATCCTGTCCCCTTCATAGAACTCCCTGTCCGTCAGCGTGAAAGTTTTAGATGCCTGGTCAATATTTAAGGCTTCGCAGCCTGAGACACATGGTTTCCCCATGCCCCGCGCCACCACAGCGGCATGGCTTGTCATACCGCCCCTGCTGGTCAGCACGCCCTCGGCGGCCACAATGCCGTGGATATCATCAGGCGTTGTTTCGGGCCGGATCAGGATCACCTTTTTACCCTCCCCGGTTAGGCGCTCAGCGTCATCGGCGGAAAAGACAGCCTGCCCGGATGCGGCTCCGGGAGAGGCCGGCAGCCCTTTTGCCACCACATCTCTTTTTGCTGCAGGATCAATTCGCCGGTGAAGGAGTTGGTTTAATTGCTCCGGATTAACGCGCAGCAGCGCTTCATCACGGCCAAGCACTCCCTCTTCCGCCATATCCACAGCAATTTTAACAGCGGCGTTGGCCGTCCGTTTGCCGTTTCGCGTCTGCAACAGATAGAGCTTGCCGCGCTCAACAGTAAATTCGATATCCTGAATGTCACGGTAATGGTTTTCCAGCAAGCGGCACAGCGAGGCAAACTGTTCATAGAGTGCGGGCATATATTCCGCCATCCTGGCAATGGGCAGCGGCGTACGGGTGCCTGCCACAACATCTTCCCCCTGGGCATTAATTAAAAACTCCCCGTAGAGCTCATTTGTTCCATCTGAAGGATTGCGTGTAAAAGCAACACCTGTGCCGCTGTCCTCGCCAAGATTGCCGAATACCATAATCTGGATATTAACAGCTGTGCCCAGATGGTCAGGCAGCTTGTTAATCTGCCTGTAGACAACTGCACGCTGGTTATGCCAGGAATCAAAGACAGCCTGGATAGAATAAATCAACTGTTCAAGTGAGTCTTGGGGAAACTCTCTTTTTGCTTCTCGCACCACAATCCTCTTATATTCTTCCACAAGTTCAGCCAGTGCCGTGGCATCAAGTCCGGTATCATCCCTGACACCAAGTGTTCTCTTCTTTTCATCCAGTGCCCTTTCGAAGTAATAATGCTCCACCTTGAGCACCACATCAGAGAACATCTGAATAAAGCGGCGATAACAGTCAAGGGCAAAGCGCCTGCTGCCGGAAACTGCGGCAAGGCCCTGCACAGTGTTGTCGTTTAAGCCCAGGTTGAGAATAGTATCCATCATTCCAGGCATGGAAAAAACTGAGCCTGAACGAACTGAGATCAACAGCGGGTCAGCCTTGTCGCCAAACTTTTTACCAGTCTGTTCTTCAAGATTTCGCAACGCGTCAAGGACCTCTTCCCGCAGCTGCGGCCAGATTTTCTTTTCCCGATTGAAATATTCCCTGCAGGCATTTGTGGACACAGTAAAGCCCGGAGGGACGGGCAGCCCGATTCTGGTCATTTCCGCCAGGTTGGCGCCTTTTCCTCCCAGCAGTTCACGCATGCCGGCGTCACCTTCACCGAAAAGATAGACATTCTTATTTCCCATCCTCTGTCTCCTCCCTGATAAGCTGTAAAATTTTATTGGCTACCTCTTCTACTGCTTTGTTGGAAACGTCAAAGATGGGGCAGCCAACTTTGCGCATCACTTTTTCAGCATACTCCAATTCATCAAGGATACGTTCCATGCTGGCATAATTAGCCTGAGCATGCAGACCCAGTGCTTTGAGGCGTTCCTGCCTGATTTCATTAAGCTGCCGCGGATTAATGGTGAGGCCTACCACCTTGCAGGGATGGAGCCAAAACAGCTCCTCCGGCGCCTCGACCTCGGGCACAAGCGGCAGGTTGGCGACTTTGAGGCGTTTATGGGCAAGGTACATGGAGAGAGGCGTCTTTGAAGTGCGTGAGACTCCTATCAACACTACATCAGCCAGCAGTAAACCCCGCGGATCTTTGCCGTCATCATATTTTACCGCAAACTCAATGGCCGCCACACGGCGGAAATATTCTTCATCGAGCCGGCGTACCAGGCCTGGTTCCAGGCGCGGGTCGATTTGCAGGAGCTTACCGAAGGCATCCATCATGGGGCCCATAACATCAACGGCAAGTAAATCACGCTTTATACTCTCATCGGCAATTATGCGGCGCAGTTCCGGCAGAACCAGGGTGTAGGCAATCATCCCCCTGCTGGCATGAGCCTCTTCCACAACATCAAGGATGGTCTCAGCATCGTTGACAAAAGGAATCCTTTTAATATCCACATGCCCCGAGTTAAACTGGCTGGCCACCGCTTTAACCACAAACTCCGCAGTTTCACCGATGGAGTCTGATACGACATAGACCACCGGTTTACGTTTTACATCGTGCAATATTTCTTTCCTCCTTCCCTACCGGCCCTCAGCAAGTTCCACTAACAGGCGGGCAAGATTGGTCTTAGTTACCCGCCCCACCACTTTAAAATTCTTCTCCTCGGTTAAACGCACCACCGGCAACGAGTCCACCTCGTATTCCATAATGCGCCGCGCCACATCAAGCATGGTTTCTTCCTCAGTGATCATGTGCAGGCTTGGCAGGCGGGTCATGATCACACCTACAGGAATTTTATTCAGGTTGGCGCCTCCCAATGCAATCTTAATAAAGTCTTTGCGCGAAACCACACCCTGCAGTAAACCGGATTCATCCACCACAAACAGCGTCCCCACATCCTCGAGGAACAGGGTGACAATGGCATCATAAACAGAAGTATGTTCGCGGATCATGATGGGGCGGCTTTTAATATCACCAACTGTGATACCTCTTAAAATATCGCCCAGCAGGTCAGATGTATTTCTGCCGGCATAAAAGTAACCGACACGGGGGCGCGCATCAATTGCGCCAGACATGGTCAGAACAGCTAAATGAGGGCGCAGTGCAGCCCTTGAGAGGTTAAGGCGGGCCGCAATCTCCTCCCCGGAGATGGGCCCGTCGTGTTTGACAATCTCGAGGATAGCCTGCTGACGTGCATTGAATTCGATCTCTTTGACGCCTCCTGTCTTTAATGTGCTACGCTATTTAACTTAAAATCACAATATAGTATATACTATATTGTCTGTCATTTTCCTGCACGCTATTTTTTTTGAGTTATTTTTTTTCCTGGACAATTTTTGACAGGTCGCCAAGGGTAAGAAATGCAGTCTTAATCTGCTGCAGCAGGGCCAGACGATTGTTTCTCACCGCTTTATCTTCCACCATCACCATCACTTCAGTAAAAAAGTTGTCAATGGGCTGCTGGAGCGCGGCCAGTGCGGTAAAGACAGCTTCATAGTCGCCGCCTGCGGCAGCATTTTTGACTACATCGGCGGAGTGTGTAACCTCAGCGTATAGTTTTTGCTCTGCGTCGGAGACAAACAGGCTCGGATCCGGCGTATGAGCACACGCATTACGTACAAGATTGGACGCCCTGGTAAAAGGGGTAAGCAGGCTTGTCAATTCCGGCGTCTCAAGTTTCCGCTGGAGGACACGCGCCCTGGCTGATAAGCCCGGCAGGTCGTCGGCACTGCTCCCGAGCGCGGCGTCAATTACATCATAGCGCAGGCCTTCTTCAGCAAACATGTAGCGCACCCGAGAGAGAAGGAAGTCATGTACACCTGCAAGCACCTCCGCCCCCGGGCGGGAAATACTCCCGGAAAGCTCCGCCAGTCCCAGGCTCACCAGGCGTGAAAGAGAGATATTAAAGTTATGCAGTGCCAATGTGCTCACAATCCCAAGTGCACTGCGGCGAAGTGCGTAGGGGTCCTGGGAACCGCTGGGAATCAGGCCAAGTCCGAAACAGGAGACCAGGGTGTCAAGCTTATCGGAGACGGCTACCACTGCGCCTGCCGGCGTAACTGCCGGAGTATCCCCGGCATAACGCGGTGCGTAGTGCTCTGAGATAGCAACAGCCACAGCGCTGTCTTCGCCTGAAAGCCGCGCGTAGTAGCCGCCCATTGTCCCCTGCAGCTCAGGAAACTCATAAACCATATGTGTGACCAGGTCAGCTTTGCACAAGGCTGCCGCCCTTACAGCTGCAGCCACCTCATGCATGGGCAGGGCGATTTCAGCCGCCAATGCTTTGGTAATGGCTGCCAGGCGTTCTGTTTTCTTGCGCATTGACCCCAGCTGCTCCATAAACAGAATTTTATCCAGGGCTTCGACATGGCTTTCAAGGGTAACTTTCCGGTCCTCATCAAAAAAGAAGCGGGCATCAGCCAGGCGCGCTCTCAGCACTCTTTCATTGCCCGCACGCACATTGTACGTAAATTCATCACTTGTGCCGTTGCTGATGGTAATAAAATGAGGAAGCAGGCTGTCGTTTGCGTCAAAGACCGGAAAGTAACGCTGGTGGGTTCGCATCACTGTAATCAGCGCCTCCGGCGGGATTTCCAGGTAGTCACTGTTGAAGTTGCCTGCCACAGCCCGTGGGTATTCAACCAGGTAAACAACCTCATCCAGCAGTTCCTCGTCAAGGGAAGTCCGTCCTCCAAGGCGGACAGCTTCGCTTGTAACCTGACCGGCAATCATGGCGCGCCTCTCTTTTTGGTCCACAACCACTGCTCCGTCGGCCATGGCCTGCAGATAGTCATCAGCAGAAGGCAGCACCCGCGCCTCCGGGGCCAGGAAGCGGTGCCCGTATGTTTTGCGGTCGGCACTAAGGCCGGCAAATTCAAAGCAGACAACTTCGCTGCCGTATAGTGCCGTCAGCCAGCGAATGGGTCGGGCAAAGCGGATTTCCCTGCTGTACCAAAACATTGGTTTGGGGAAACTGAGCCGACTGAGTAGACGTATACACACTGACTGCAGGACTTCACCTGCTGCTTGTGCCGGAGTCTGGCGTGCGGCAAACACATATTCAACTCCATCTACTGCTTCTGTAAAGAGCTCGCCCGCTTCAATTCCCTGGCCGCGGGCAAAGCCAAGGGCAGCCGGAGTGGGATTCCCCTGGTTATCATAGGCGGCTTTTTTCGCCGGCCCCTTCTTCTTTTCCACAATTTCCAGTTGCCCCTCCGCCAGCGCATCAACAAGGAGCACCAGGCGCCGCGGAGTGCCAAATGTTTTAATTTCCCCATGAGAAAGACGTTCGAAGCGCAACTCCTCGGATGCCGCGTCTTTGAGCTGTATAAGCGCAGGCTCCATAAAACGCGCCGGTATTTCTTCAGTACCAATCTCCAGTAAAAATGTCCTAGCCATTGCTGTCACTCCTTCCGGCTAAAAGCGGATAGCCCAGTTCCTCACGCTGGTTCAGGTAACACTGGGCACACAGCCTGGCAAGATTGCGGACTCTGCCGATATAGCCTGTCCGTTCAGCCACGCTGATGGCGCCGCGCGCATCAAGCAGGTTAAAAGCGTGTGAACATTTCAGCACATAATCGTAACCTGGCAGCACCAGGCCTTTTTCCAACAGGCGGCGTGCTTCCTGTTCATAAGTGTTAAAAAGTGAAAAAAGCATTTCCACGTCAGCTTCCTCAAAACAATAGCGGGAGTGTTCAACCTCGGCGCGGTGAAATATCTCTTTGTACCTGATATCTCCCACCCAGCGGATATTAAATACATTTTCCTCGTGCTGCAAGTACATGGCTATCCTTTCCAGCCCGTATGTAATTTCCACGGACACTGCATCAAGGTCTATGCTTCCTACCTGCTGGAAGTATGTAAACTGGGTGATTTCCATGCCATCAAGCCAGACCTCCCATCCCAGGCCCCAAGCTCCCAGTGTCGGTGACTCCCAATTATCCTCCACAAATCGTATGTCATGCTCGGCTGCCAGTATCCCCAACTCCTGCAGGCTCTGCAGATAAAGGTCCTGGATATTGTCCGGTGCGGGTTTAATAATTACCTGGTACTGGTGGTGCTGAAAGAGGCGATTGGGGTTTTCGCCGTAGCGGCCGTCTGTGGGGCGGCGGGAAGGCTCCACGTAGGCAACCGCCCATGGCTCCGGCCCCAGTGCCCTGAGAAATGTGGCGGGATTCATTGTCCCGGCTCCTTTTTCCACATCATAGGGCTGCAGGAGTATGCAGTCTTGTCCAGCCCAGTAGCTCTGCAGCTTTAATATCATTGTCTGAAAATCCATATCATCACCCCATCTATAAAATTAAAAAAGGAACCTCCGTCCCATAGGGACGGGAAGTTCCCGCGGTTCCACCCTATTTGGCATGTTTATTCATGCCCGCTCTTAAACAGCCGTCAAGGAAGCGCCCTTTATGCCGCTTCACCGGCCGGCTCACACCATTCCCGGCTCGCTGACAGCTCTGCGGCATAATTTTCTTCCATGGCATCTTTAGTTAGTCATACTTTAACAAAAACCTGCTGTCCAGTCAAGCATTACTTACTTTAGTTTTCCCAGTCAGTTTCAGCTGCTTCGCTTTGGTGCGATTCCAGGGAGTACTGGGCCATTAAGAGCACCATAGTCCCAAGCGCAGTCATCCTCGGCGCCAGCAGCGCTCCCGCCAACCCTACAGTTATCGGAATCTCAAGTAATGTGCCATCCCTGTTTTTGACTTTTATCCGCGTGCGATTGCTCTGGCGGAATACCTTTTTAACCGGGGAAATGATTTCACGGGAAATCATTCCTACCCCGCTTTCACCATCGACACCTTCTTCCTCCATTGTCACAAGAGCCTCGATTACATCTCCCCCGGACTCTTCCAGGAGTTCACGCGCTTGGGCATAACTTAAACCTGTCCTGTCACGGATCAGCTCAATTTTTTCAAGACTGTCTTCCATTTTTCGTCCCCCTAAAAAGTGTTTACTTTAGTTTGCCAAAAGAAGCTATAAATTATTTCATTTCTTCAAAGCTTTGCAGCACTCCCATTGTTTTAAACCGCGCCTTGCCTGTGGCATTAAGCAAAAGCGCGGAGGTGACACGCTTTATTTCTTCACTGAGCACATCGGGTACCGCACAGACTGTGAGGCGGTAAAAGCCGTTCTCAAGAAATCGCTTCATCACAGCCACCGCCGCCCCGCTGACAGGAATACTGCCGGCAGCAACGGGACAGCCTGCGCAGACAATTCCGCCGCGCTCTGGGTCAAAACGAAAAGGGGCGCTTTCGCTCCCGCAATGCAGACAGTGCTCGAGCAAAGGACGGTAGCCTAAAACCTCAAGCAGGTTTAATTCAAAACAGCGGGCCACCCGCATTGCAGAAGAATCATGTTCCAGCTGCTGCAGTGCGGTAAGAAGCAGGTCAAATATTTCCGGCGCCGGTTCGCGCTCGGGCAGCGAGGCCTCGCAAAGCTCACAAAAATAGAGGGCGTAGGAAAAAAGAACCAAATCTGACTGCAGTTTGCGATGGGGTTTGACTATCTCTCCCTGAATCAGGGTATCAAGAGATTTTCCCCTGTGCAGCAGAAAAAAACCAAGAGTCAGCGGTTCTACCAGTGCCTTTGATTTACCCTTAATCTTACGCACGCCGCGGGCAATGGCAGTAATTTTTCCTTCATCCCGCGTCAGCATTGTTACCAATTTGTCGGCTTCACGGTAATCCTGGGTGCGCAGAACCACAGCATGGCTTCTAAATTCCGACATTGCTCAACTACTCTGTTTCCAGGCCAAAGGCCTGCCAAGTCCGCTCACGGTTGCGCCAATCACGCTGTACCTTTACCCACAGCTGCAGGTAAACCGGGCTGCCAAGCAGCGCTTCTATATCACGCCTTGCCAGAATCCCCACCTGTTTTAGCACATCTCCACCTTTGCCGATAACAATCCTTTTCTGCGATTCACGCTCTACATAGATATTGGCCTCTATGTCTACAAGGTCGCGTCCTTCACGCATCCTCATATTAATTATCTCCACGGCAACCGCGTGCGGCACTTCTTCCCGGGTCAGAGCAAGGATTTTTTCCCTGACCAGTTCTGCCGCAATGAGCCTTTCCGGTTGATCGGTGATCATATCGGGCGGATAATAACACGGCCCTTCAGGCAGCCTGGATATTATGAGGTCCAGGAGCTTTTCACTGTTTTCTCCTGTAAGCGCAGAGAGAGGCACAGCATCGCAAAACTGAAACAAGTCAAGGTAATGACGGCATAATTCACCGGCCTTATCTGCGGTGACCAGGTCTGTTTTATTGACTACCAGGACAACAGGTGTATCGACGTCCTTTAGGATGTTTAGTATAAACTCATCACCGCTGCCGGGGCCGGCGGCGGCATCTGCCAGGAACATAATCAAATCCACTTCCTGCAGTGTGTTAAGCGCAAGTTTTACCATGCGCTCTCCCAGTTTGTGGTGAGGCTTATGTATGCCTGGTGTATCAATAAACACTGCCTGGTAGCTGTCTCCGGTGAGGATACCCCTGATTTTGTTGCGGGTCGTCTGAGGTTTTTCAGAAATTATGGCCGCCTTTTCCTTAATCAGTAAGTTCATTAATGTGGATTTGCCCACGTTGGGCCTGCCGATTAAAGCGATAAAACCTGACTTAAACATAGCATAACCTCCCGCCCTTATGTTTCTCTGCATCGCATCTTTTATCCTGCCTCCTGCTCTTAAGTCCAAATAACTATATAATTCCTAATTTTAGAAACTGAATGTTAAAAGAGATTTATTAATTGACCTGCATCCTGCCAGGGCTTATAATAAAGACAGAGGCTGTGATTTTTGTCACTTGCTTCACAAACTGGATACATATGCAGCTTTTAATGCCCGGATTTTGCGGAGGAGGGCTCACTGTGACTGAAGTCCAACACAAGGAACACGGGGCCACCGAATATCTGCCGCAGGAAGAGACGGGATTAAAACCAAAGAAAAGAGGTGCAGTTATGATAAGCAGGATTGAGACCGCGGATATCAGCAGCACAGAGGAATTAGGAAAAAAGGCAAACAAAGCCCTGGTATTAAACATTATATTCTTTGTAGTCCTCTTTTTGGGCATGCTCTCATTGCCCTTTGTGGGCTTCTATACATCCGCCCTTATAGTTTCCCTGATTTTTGTACTCACTATTGTTTACATTTACCTTACTTAAATATTACTTTTAAACAAACAACCCCGCACTGGCGGGGTTGTTTGTTTTTTCAGGTTCCTGCAGACTTTTTTAACTTAATATATCTCACTGCTTTAAGACGGATTAAAGTCATCAAAAGCATGGGGCAAAAGTTCCCGCAAGCGGAAAATCTTCTGTTTACCCTGCAGGGTGGCACTGACCACCCACAGATCCGGTGAAAATTCATACAACACCTGACGGCAGGCGCCGCAGGGGTTGACAGGAAGAGGGGAATCGGTGACAAGGGCAAGCGCCGTAAATCTCTTTGCTTTGGCAGCCACGGCAGAAAAGGCAGCTACCCGCTCCGCGCATACTGTAAGGCCAAAAGAGATGTTTTCTACATTACAGCCTGTGAATATTTCACCGTCTTCCGACATAAGAGCCGCACCAACAAAAAAGCGCGAGTAGGGCGCATAAGCTGCCGTTCTGGCATCGATGGCACTTGCCAGCAGTTTGTCAAACATTTCTTTCATACATTTACTCTCCTTAACGGCTGTAAGCAGGCAGAGCCAAGTTATCAACCCGCTCTATCTCAAAGCTCAGGTTGCGCGATATTTCCAAGCTGATACGGATTATGTCAAGCCCGCTGGCAAGCACATCAGGGTCGCCGACGGCGCGTATGACAACTGGATTGACTGCTATCCTCTCATCGTTAACCAGTATGGATGGTCCCACGCAGCGAATAGCAGAGGTGGCTATGAGCCTTTGATTGCCCACGGTTATCCCTTTGGCGCCGGCGGCAAACAGCTCATTTACTGTATCGCGCACATCGGTCTCGTGAATGATGGACTCACTGGTATAGCCGTCTTCAGCATCATAAATACGCACAATTATCCCTGCGCCCATCATTTCTACAAAGCCCGCGCGTGAGCGCATCTCGTGCAGAGTAACGCGCAGCGAGTCAATCTCCCTGCTAAGTGTACGGATATGGTCAAGCGGGTTGTAAGGCATCAAGAGCAGTGCACGGCCTTCATCGACTTCAACTTCAACGCTAAGCTCGTTGGCCCATTCGCCAAGAGCCACTGTCTCACTAATCTTAGTCAGCGTCTTGTGGTCGAGGATATTGGCCGGTTCAACCTGCAGTCCCTGGTCGCGGGTAAGCTTCACCGTTACCCTCTGCTTACCGGGCAGAGATTTAATCAGTGCATCCTGATTAATAATCGCCAGCACTGTCTCCCGGTGCTTGGCCTCTGTCTCCTGTAAAATTCTTTCCTGCGTGCGCTGGCCATTGGCAAGTATGGCTTTGGTCAGGTCCTCGGCATTGGCTGCCAGTTCAATCTCATAATTAAACTGCGACAGCGCATTTCGCACCTGTGGGCGTGTATCCACACCCAGACTTTTGGCCAGCTTACGATTGTAGTCAACCAGCTCCTTGGCCATTTTCTGCTTAATTAAAAACTCTTCGGCCTCGTTGGGCAGGCGGCTGTTGAGGAGGTAAAACCCTGTTGCCAAAAAAAGAGTGTTCAAAATGAACACAAATATAACCAATGTGAAAATTTTACGGTCAACAAAGACCGCGGAACCTGTCTTTCTCATTGGGAGAGGGCCTCCTCATGCGAATAATCTTAGCTATCTCAAGTATACTTCTCTGTGTAAGGTTTGAAAACCTCTGACTGCAAATATTAAAAAAAGTTAAAGTCTCCCGCTCAGACGCGGCAAAAAAAGGAGCAAGGCCACTGTCAGCGCATAAACAGCAGCAAGTAAGGCAGCCCCTGCCGCTGCGTTTTTGGCCAGGCGGGCCATTGGATGAAATTCGGTGGTAAAGAGGTCCACAACCCTCTCCAGGGAACTGTTTATCATCTCCATGGTAAGAACCAGAAATATCGCAGAAAACAGAAAAAGCCATTCCCATCTTTCCAGTTTAAATAAAGCAGCGGCCGCAACAGCCAGTACTGTACCCAGCGTGTGAATTTTCATATTCCTTTCATTTTTCCAGGCATCAGCCAATCCCATCAGCGCGTAGAGAAAGCTCAAGCCAAGGCGGCGAATTTCTTTTTTCATCGCAGTGACCCGACTTGAGCCAGCAGTTTCTCCTCAAGCCTGCGCATTTCTTCTGCCTCAGACTCATCTTTGTGATCAAAGCCAAGCAGGTGCAGCAGACCGTGAGTAAAAAGGAAAAGGACTTCCCGCCTAAGGCTGTGGCCATACTCCTGTGCCTGCAAAGCAGCACGTTCGAGTGAAATTATGATATCTCCAAGCAGCAATTCTTCATCCTGCATATTAAAGTCCAAATCATCCAGCATAGAGAAAGAAAGCACATCGGTGGCGGCATCTATATTTCTCCACTGCTTGTTAAGTTCCTGAATCGTGTCGTTATCACAAAACAGCAGGCTGATCTCAGCCGTTGCAGGGAGCCTGAAATCTTTGAGCGCCAGCGAGCTGATTAGATTAATGCTGTCTTCAATGTCCGGCGGGGGCGCCAAATGGCCCAGTTGTCTGCTTAAAATCACTGTCATTTTTAGGACCCCTTTCTATCTCTGCTTTCAGTTCCCTTTCCGGGTATTCAATCCGATTGTGGTAAATCCCTGAGAGTATCCTGACAAATGTAGCGGAAATTACATCAAGCTCTTTTAGTGTCAGGTCACACTGGTCAAACTGGCCGTCTGCCAGTTTATCTTTGACAATTTTGCGCACAACCCCTTCAATGCGTCCGCCTACAGGCTTTGGCATGGCGCGTGCAGCGGCTTCCACAGCGTCGGCAAGCAGGATAATGGCAGCCTCTTTACTCTGGGGCAGCGGCGCATCGTAACGGAAGCTTTCCTCACATACGCCATTCCCACAGCTTTGTTTTTCTTTTTCCGCAGCCTGGTGATAAAAGTAAGAAACAAGGCTGTTGCCGTGGTGCTGGCAGATAATATCCCTGATAACCTGGGGCAGTTTTGCTTTTTGTGCCAGTTCACAACCGTCCTTGATATGCGAGGTGATAATTAAAGTGCTTAAATTAGGTGAGATTTTTTCATGCGGATTTTCACCAAGCTGATTCTCTATAAAGAAATAAGGACGCTTCAACTTGCCTATATCGTGATAGAAAGCACCGACCCGCGTCAGCAGCGGATCGGCTCCGGTTGCCTCGGCAGCAGCTTCAGCCAGATTGGCCACTACCAGGCTGTGATGATAAGTTCCCGGCGCCTCCATCAGCAGCCTTTTCAGGAGAGGATGATTGGGGTTTGCCAACTCAAGGAGAGTAACAGAAGTGGTAAGCCCAAAACCGCTCTCAAGGTAAGGCAAAAGGCCAATTGTCATAACCGCTGAAAACACCCCGTTGGTGATTCCAGCCAGAATACCGATACTGAATTCGCGCAGGAATTCATATTCAAGGCGCAGGGTGCCGGCAACCAGAAAAAGCCCTATGATTGTAAGCAGGTTAACAGCGGCTACATAAAAACCGGCCCGGGTCAGGTCCGACCGCCTGTGGAAGTGACTGACACTGTAAACAGCGACCAGCCCGCCAAAAAGCGCCACCAGCATAAACCGCAGGTCGTTTCCCGTCACCAACGCCACAAGCACTGCCAGCACTACTGTCATCAGCATAGCCAATCGGGGATTAAGAAGAATGGTGATAAGCATAACACCCATGGCCACAGGCACCAAATAACCTGAAAAGTAAGTGGCGGCAATGATAAACACCAGTGTTATCAAGACAATAAGCCCAAGCAGTAAAAGCTTGGTTATATTCTGATAAATCTCCGGCTGGAAAATGAAAAGATTGAAACCTACCACGATAAATATTACAAGCAGTAGGAGGGCAAGACCGAAGAACATGGTATAATCGACGCTACTTCGCAGAAGTCCCAGCACTTCAAGCTGCTTCATGTGCTGTTCGGTAACTGTGTCGCCTTCGCGGATGATAACCGCGCCCTTCATAATCCTGACCGGTTCAACCGAGAGGCGGGCGGCTTCACGCGCAAGCGCCGTGGCGGTCGGATTAAAGATCATGTTGGGCTCCAGAACATGCTGGGCTACTTTATCCATGACCCTCTTTTGTTCCTGAGGTAATAGAAGGAAATTAATTTCCTGTACAACCTGACGGCGCGCTGTTTCCAGCCCACCCGCCTTAACACCCTGCTGTAAGATCATACCCAGCACTTCTTTGAGTTGGTACTCTATCTCATTAAGATCCTGGGGTCTGGTTTGGATGATGACTGAGGCCAGAGAGTCATTCAGTTCAATCTCAACTGAGCCGGTCAGCTTTTCTATCTTCTCATCAAGCTCCAGTTCTTCCTCGTGTATTTCCCTTACTTTGGAGAAAAAGGCAACCACACTGTCCTCAGCCCGCATGAGCACAGTCGGGTCGTACTCAAACGACTCGGGAACCGCCTGTGCTGCTTCATCGCGAAGCAGGTTGGTAGTGTAAAGATCGATGGTATCCTGTTCTACCTTTACGTCATGGGGGCTTGGCCTCCCTGGTTCCAGGTTAATACTGACAGGAGCAATAGTAAGAGAAATAATTGTCAGTATAATTAGATAAAGAAAGGCTGCTAATATCCAACGCTGCCACCTGATATTGCCTCTAAACAGATGTTTTTCCTGCAGCAGGTCTTGTAAACGGCTCATTATCCCCATTTAGCTCACTCCTGTCTTTCCCCCTGTTCATACTCTTCATAGGCACGGATAATTTTTTGTACCAGGGGGTGCCTTACAACATCCTGATCTGTCAGGTAAATAAAAGAGATTCCCTGTACTTTATTAAGGATGGCCTGTATTTGCGCCAACCCTGAAAAACGGCCACGGGGAAGGTCAATTTGTGTAATATCGCCTGTTATTACAGCTCTTGAACCAAATCCCATACGGGTAAGAAACATTTTCATCTGTTCAGCCGTGGTGTTCTGCGCCTCATCCAGTATAATAAATGAATCGTCCAGGGTTCTGCCCCGCATATATGCCAGTGGGGCTATCTCAATTATACCTTTTTCCATGTAACTGCGGTAGACTTCAACCCCAAGCAGATCATAGAGGGCATCGTAGAGTGGCCGCAGGTAGGGGTCAACTTTTTCCTGCAGGTCACCGGGTAGAAATCCCAGGTTTTCACCTGCTTCTACAGCAGGCCTTGTCAGGATAAGGCGCTGTACAGTTTTATCCTTCAAAGCTTTAACAGCCATAGTCATGGCCAGGTATGTTTTCCCTGTGCCGGCGGGCCCTATTCCAAAGACGATATCATTCCTGCGAATAGCCTCAATATAACCTTTTTGTCCAATCGTTTTAGGTTTAATCTTTTTTCCGCGCGGGGTGATGAAAACAAGGTCGCCAAAAAGGCTGCGCAGTTTCTCTGCCTGTCCGGCCCGGATAAGTTCAATTGCATATTCAACGTCAGGAATGGTAGGCTGTTGCCCCTGTCTTAGCAGCCAAAGCAATTCCTCAAATAAAAGTGCCACCTTTTCCACATCGTCCCGGTCCCCCTCCAGGACAATAAAATCACCCCGGGGGATAACTTTCACCTGGAAATACCGGTCAAGTAAGGTGACATGCTGATCAAACTTACCAAGGAGCTGCCGTATTTCATCATTATTTTCAACGGCTACTGTTTTGTGAAATGGTTCTATTGTCAAGACTGTCCATCGCCTCCCAATTTTCCTCCACTGCTATATTTTCCAAAGTCTCAATAATATAACGTATTCCCACCAACTCAGTGTTTTCCAGCTTAAGTTCTTCTACTGAAGTGTAAGTGATTGAAACACCGACAGGAAGCTGCAGTTCGGTCAGAATCCTACCCCTCTCCGCTGCTATCTCCAAAGCCTGTTCCTGGGATAACAAACGAGAGTCTAACTGCAATTCATGGGCATACTCTGTTATTATTTCGACAGGCAGTTGAATAATCCTTTTGGAAAAATTACGTTTTATGGCCTCAATCTCATAATTTCGATAAGGTATCTCCTTGCGGCCGACACGCAGGACTTCCTGTCCGTCAACCAATAAGATCAGGGTTTTGACAAATTTTCCGGTTCTGTGCCGCAACACTTCCCGCAGGGGAGCTTCCCCGTATCCTTCATACCAGACCCTGGCCCAGACTTCTCCCTGGGCGTGGACGGGAACAGGCACGGGTTTTGGCGCATCCGGCCCAGCCATTGGGTCCTGCGGCCAAAGCACTCCCTCAATCAATATCTGCCCGCGGGCAACTGTATCACCTTTCTTTACACGCGCCTCCCCCATAACCACCAAAACATCTTCAACAAGGCCATCTTTGACAGCAATAATGTTTGCCGGACCGCTTCTGTCGGGCGGGGTTTGTATTCTTTCCACCACTTCTATTACCAAGCGTGTTCCCTGTACTTTAAAGTTCACCCAGGCAAGCTCCGGTTCCCGCAGAATCATTTCATTTGCCAACTGCTCCCTCTCCATGCCTGCTTTCATGATTCCCGGCCTTACGCCAAGTTCAGCGGCCAGAGACCGGACACGGGCTTCGCCAATTGTATCCGCGCCCTCAACACCAATAAAAAGAATCACTGAAGAGAGCAGGTAGAGGCAGGCCACAAAGAAAATGAGGCCGAGCACCATTCCTTTTCGCCGGATGAGTCGATGATAGAAAAACGGAAAACCTACTTTATTCACAATATACAAGCGGCAGCCTGTTCTTTTTGCCAGGTGGCGCAGTTCAAAAAAACTGTCTACACTTACTTTGAGGGTAGCCCCGCTTTCACCAGCGCTGATATCCCAAAGACGAACCCCATCCCTGATAGCCAAATTAATAAACTTTTCCGCACCAGCGCCATGCACGGACACCACAAGGTAGCCCGAAAAAAGAGACCATAATCCTAGTATAGACACGCTTGTCCCCCCCTATTCCCGCCTCAGTACTCATAATTAACAACTGTAATGTCGCCATCTACAGCTATCTCATCATTGGCCAGATAACGAATAACAAGGCCCAGGCCCCTTATGCTGATCTCACCGCCATTGACTGCAACGCGCACTAATTCATCTGTATATTCGATTACTCCCCGGTGGTTCTCCAAATAGCACTGCATATTGCCAATCACAGTCAGGCGCGGCAGGTTAAGCACTATGTCCTGCGGCATCTCAAAAAGGTCTGCCAGATCCTTACGCCAGTTCTTTCTGCTTCCTCCTCTGCTCATATTCCTCCCTCCCGTCTCTTAATTATTATGCATGAGAGAAGAACCTTATGTTTAATAGAAAAGGCCCGTACTAGCGTACGGGCCTTACCGGGAAAATATGTCGTCTTCGGGCGCGTGGTTGTCCAAGAACCTCAGAGAAGACAACACCTAAAAGCAGTGTTTCAGGATCGAGCCTCAAATCAAAAGCTTGCTCTTCGATTATGTGAAAATCATAGGCTGTGTCTTCTTCTTTTTGCCTAAGCCTCAGTGGTTCAAGGTAAATCTCAGGCTCAGGCTGCACAGCAGGAGCATGCTCGATTTGGCGCAGGCGTACAGCCGGCCTTCGGTATTCATGCTCCTGTTCAAAGACAGGAGCTCCAGGCTGGGGCATAGGCACACGCCTTTGCGGCTGCTGGGGCTGCTGGGGCTGCCTGGGCATCCCCGGTGGCATGGGCCGTCCCGGCTGCTGCTGCTGTCGTCCCTGGCCGCCAAGCGACCTGACAATTGAGAACACTATAAAGATCACAAAGATAATTAGGCTTTCCAAGCATCATTCCCCCTATTTCTTAGGGTCTTCACTCTTTTCAGTTTTTGTCCCGCCAAGTTTGGCAATAGAATCCCTCATCTGGGTGTCAGCCTGGATATTCTGCATGTTGTAATAATCCATGATGCCCAGTTTTCCTTCACGCAGCGCCTGGGCAAAAGCCCGGGGTACTTCGGCCTCTGCTTCCACCACTTTAGCGCGCATCTGCTGGACAGTAGCTCTCATCTCCTGCTCGTGAGCCACAGCCATAGCCCTTCTTTCTTCCGCTTTGGCCTGGGCGATGCGCTTGTCGGCTTCTGCCTGGTCTGTCTGCAGCTGGGCGCCGATATTTTTACCTACATCAACGTCAGCAATATCAATGGAAAGAATCTCAAAGGCTGTACCTGCATCAAGCCCTTTGTTCAGCACAGTACGCGAAATTGTGTCCGGGTTTTCCAGCACTTCCTTGTGGTCGATGGCTGAACCGATGGTGGTAACGATACCTTCGCCGACCCTGGCAATAATTGTTTCTTCGCCGGCGCCGCCGACTAAGCGTTCAATATTGGCGCGCACAGTAACACGTGCCTTGGCCTTAACTTCAATACCGTTCTTTGCCACGGCTGTAACAACAGGCGTTTCAATCACGCGCGGGTTAACACTTACCTGAACAGCCTGCAGCACGTCACGTCCGGCTAAGTCGATGGCGGCTGCGCGCTCAAAACCAAGATCAATCCCGGCACGCTGGGCAGCAATTAAAGCATTGACAACACGGTCCACATTACCACCGGCCAGCAGATGGCCCTCAAGCTTGTTTACATTTAAATCAAGCCCGGCCTTTGTTGCCTTGATTAATGGGTTGACAATTTTAGCAGGAGCTACACGCCTTAGGCGCATACCCACCAGGGTAACGATACCGATCTTGACTCCGGCGGCCAGTGCGGAGATCCAGAGTCCAAGAGGTATAATACTAAGAAGCAGTGACAATCCCAAAATAATTAACCCTAAGAGAATCAACAGTTCTACCACATGAAAACCTCCTTTTGATTACCGATTATTCGGCATAAACATTAAAGCGGGCGCACCACTATTCTGGTGCCTTCCGTAGAGACAACTTTTACTTCACTGTCTTTTGCTATGAAGCCGCCTTCACTGACCACGTCCACTCGTTTACCCTCTATTTCGGCCACTCCGGCCGGCCGCAGCGGTGTAAGTGTCACACCGATCTGGCCCACCAGGTGAGTAGCATCACCCGGCCCAACATAGCCCTGCTCTTTGGTTTCAGCATACTGCAGCACAATCTGTGACCACAGCCCGCTCTTTCTTAAATAACGATAAGATAATGCAATAATTACTGCAGCTCCAAAAATTGACACCAGCAGCATTTGAATACCCTCCCCGGTAGTTGCTGCGGAAGTGACCACCGACACAACGATAAGGCCAATCCCTGTCAGCCCGATTATGCCAAAATTGGGAATAAAGGCTTCCACCAAAAGAAATATGAGCCCCAGCGCAAAGAGGAAAACCACTTCACGCCCTGCCAGCCCGGCGATGGTATGCGCGCCAAAAAAGAGTGCAAACGACAGGATACTTATAATACCCGCCACGCCAAAACCGGCAGTCATTACCTCGATTACCAGCGCAGCTATGCCGATGGTAATCAGGAGCGTGGCCAGAGCCGGGTGGGTTAAAGTACGTGCAAGGTCTTCTGCCGGGCTTGTCCCCACTGTAAGAACCGGTGAATCCGACAATCCCAACTCTGCCAGGAGTTGTGAGTTGTTGGAATAAATTCCGTCTGCAAACCCGATGTTAAGCGCCTCAGCAGCAGTCAGTGTCAGGAGTTGACCTTCTTCCACCACTCCCGGAATAGCTATCTCTTTACGTACCATGGCCGCTGCCACCTGCGGGTCTTTACCCTGTCTTTCGGCCATCGATTTCATCTCCGACTCCCAGATGGAAATGGTCTTCTCGTCTATTACTTCGTCCCCGCCAAGCAGGCTTCGGGGCTCAGCAGCACCGATGTTGCTGCCGGGCGCCATATACAAAGCGTCACTGGACAGTGCCAGGTAGGCGCCTGCTGAGATAGCGCGGTAACGGACATAAGCATAAACAGGCACAGTTGAATTTTGAATTAAATCACTGATGTCACCGGCAGCGTCGATCATGCCGCCGTAAGTGTTTAGTTCAAAAATTATCGCCGCTGCACCGTTTCTCTCAGCTTCCCGGAAAGCTCTGCCCAGGTAGCTGGACAGTCCTTTTTCCACCGGTCCGTCAATTGCTATTACATAGACAGGAGAGTTATCGGAGGCTGCGGCAGGTGCTGCCGCCAATCCGGGCAAACAGCCAAGTGAGAGCAGCATCAAAATGATAATCAGCTTTTTAAACACGGCTATACTCCTTTCCCCTGCAATATCTTTATTATAGCCTATTTTTCACAAAAGATAAAGTAAACTAAGGCATGGACAGCAAAAAACCCGGCACATACCGGGTTTTTATTATTTTAGGTGAACCGTTTTTTCTTGCGGGCAGCCTCTGATTTCTTTTTACGTTTTACACTGGGTTTTTCATAATGTTCCCGTTTCCTTACCTCTGCAAGGATACCTGTTTTGGCGCACTGACGTTTAAAACGGCGAATAGCGCTGTCAAGTGTCTCATTTTTACCAACCTTGATTTGTGTCAACTGCTTTCCCCCCCCTCAAACCAACTCCACGGGCCGGACAACAAGTAACCAATAAAGTTGTCCACTATTACAGAATACTTATAGATTATATCGTTTTCACAACTGTCTGTCAACAGCCGTGAGCGCTGTTACAGGCGCCAGCCCTGGCGTGTTTTTGTCAATTTGTCAGGCCTGATATTTAAGGCGCAAACTTTTTCCCTGCCAGGATATGAAAATGAAGGTGGAGGACCACCTGTCCCGCACGCTCGCCGCAATTGGTAACCACTTTATAACCGCCGGCCACATCAAGCCTTTTTGCCGTTTCAATCACAGATAGAAGCAGGTGGCCTGCCGTACTTGTATCACCTGACGGCAATTCGTCAAGTGAAGCATAGTGCTGCTTTGGCACTACAAGCACATGTACCGGGGCCAACGGGTTAATATCCCTGAAAGCAATAACATGCTCGTCCTCAAAAACAACATCAGCAGGCAGCTCACCTGCAATTATCCGGCAAAAGATACAGCTCATATACAATCACTCCTGTCCGCTTCATAAGATATTATACCATTCTTACCAGTGCTTAGCAAAATTACCATTGCAATTTGGACAGGCACGACATGACAGTCGGGACATACAATAAAAGTACTTTACGGGAAGGAGAATTATAAAATGAAGGGTAAAAAAAGACACTTTTTTGCAGGCGGAAACACCGCCTATGGTTTTTATTCTCTCTTTCACTACATACCGGGCAAACACAGAGAACAGCTCTTCATCATTAAAGGTGGACCGGGAACCGGCAAGTCGTCTTTAATGAAGCGTATTGGGCAGTTAATGGCGGAGGAGGGGCATGACATCGAACTGTTTCACTGCTCATCCGACCAGGATTCATTAGACGGGATGGCTGTGCCCTCACTTGGGTTCGCCATGGTAGACGGAACAGCGCCTCATGTAATTGACCCCACGCTGCCAGGAGCCTATGATGAAATTATCAACCTCGGTTCTTGTTGGGATTCATCGCTTCTGCGACAACAAAAAAAAGAAATAGCGCTTCTTATCCAGCAGAACAGCAGCTATTTTATTCAGGCCTACCAATATCTTAAGGAAGCGTATACAGTAATGGAGAAATACCGCTACCTGATGGCAGATGCCATGGATTACCGCGGCCTGACTGAAATGACTGCCCGCCTGCTTGGCAACCTGGCTTTAACACTACCCCCTTCCGACCAGGAACCGTGCGAACGTCATCTCTTCGCCGGCGCCCTTACTCCAGGCGGCCTGATCAATTATTATCCTTCTATTTTTCAGGATATAACAACCCTCTTTCTTTTAACAGGCGATCCCGGGTCAGGGAAATCATACCTGCTTGAGCAGGTTTATAACACTGTCAAGCGCTGCGGGCAGGACGTAGAAGCCTATCACTGCGCCTTTGACCCGCAAAAACTGGACGCAGTGGTCATCCCCTCAACAGCCACCGCCTTTGTTAAAGCAACTTACCCCCACTCTTTCTCCGTTCCGCCTGCAGTTAAAGAACAGCATACGGTGTCCATCAGCCGTTATTCCCGTGCTGAGCACTTAAAGAGGACAGCAGGTGAACGAACTGAATGCCACGACCGATTCTGGCAACTGGTAGGTAAAGCGGCTGAATTTATTCGCAAAGCCAAACAGAATCACGATCAGCTGGAAAAGTACTATATCCAGGCCGTCGATTTCAGCAGAGTTAATCAAATCGGAGAAGAAACCCTGGGTAAATTACTGACTTGTGCCCAGCATGAGAAAGTTGTTTAGACCCCACACCCTATTGTTGTGCGTCGTGCAAGCATGACGGGCTGACCCCGGCGAGGACGGGTGTGGCAGAGCCCACAACTCTCAGGTAACGGCGAAATTAAAATCAACAACGAAGTTCAAAAGATAAAGCAGGGTTCTGTGGGATTAGCCAAAGGCGAAGATGATTTTGAAATTCCAAGCGTATCCGAGGATATATCTCTTTATGTTACAATAAGCCCAAACCCTGCAAACGGGCTTTACGCAAAAGAGTTGGGTTAGTCTGCCCCTGTTAATCATAACCTGGCGGCAATTACTTACGACGGGGTTCTGCCGGGTAAGTGGCGTACTGCTCTTCTCTATAGCCAAATGCCAAACCCCGCATCCCTGCTTAAACAGGAATGCGGGGTTTGGCCAGCTGTTATATGTTTTATAGGGGATCAATAAGAACGTCTGCCGTTCCCTGTCAAGTTTAAGCATCTCATGTCCCCAACCAAGATAATTTAAAATGAATTTGCTTAGATACCGCTAATATTTCTGGATCTCCTGTCACCAGTACAGCATCATGCTCCAGAGCCAGGCTTACAACAAACGAATCAGCATAGGAAAGCCCGCCCCGTGCTTTAACTGTAGCAGCCTTTCTTACTACCGGCCATGTTGCTTCGATTATTCTGACGGACTCATCCATCTGTATAATGCTTACCAATTCATCTGCCGCCTGCTGACTCTTTCTGCGCATGAGAATATAATAGATCTCACCCAGGCTTATTACACTTAAAAATATTTCTGCCTTCTCATCAGCCAGATATGATTCTACGATTTCGCTACCCGTTTCATTTTCAATTAAAGCAAGCACAGCATAGGCATCCAGTACTACTTTGCTCAAACCGTATCCCGCTCTCTTTCTGCCTTACGCTCTCTAAGCAGTGATTCAGTAAGCTTTTCTCCCGCATCAGTTTTATATTTCCCCTTCAAAGACAACAGGGGATGACCGGTAAGCGGACGGAGGACAATGGCTCCGTCAATCTCCTCCAGCAAGAGTTTATCGCCTTTTTTAAGCCCATACTCCCTTCGTACAGCTGCAGGGATTGATATCTGCCCTTTCTCTGACAGTATAACTTTAAGCATCTTTCCTACTCCTTTTATGCCATCTTACTTTTCTTTATTATACTACACCGACTTCTATAATACTACCGGGAAGCAGCATTCTGCCCCCTGTTAATCATAACCTGGCGGCAATTACTTACGACGGGGTTCTGCCGGGTAAGTGGCGCACTGCTCTTCTCTATAGCCAAATGCCAAACCCCGCATCCCTGCTTAAACAGGAATGCGGGGTTTGGTCAGTTGTTATATGTTTTATAGAGCAAAACAGATTCCCCGATGAGCTTTTATGGAAAGCCCCTGCTTTTTTTGATGGAAACCAAGAAATCTAGCCATTTTAGCCGCTGTATTGAACTCCGGAACAACATCTATCGGGTTATTTTGGGCCGGCCGGCTGCCGGGCAGGTATAATAAATCAGGTTGTACCACGGTATGCTCGGCTAAAGCCAGGTCGAGAGGGGCACCAAAGATCTCACCGTTTGGGTCCACCTTGTTAATGTAATCTTCAAGTATTCGCTGCAGCCGCCGGGAAACACGTTGGTGGTGAAAGGAAGGAGAAGGATTGACAGGAAACTTGTCCTTCCTTTACCAGGGCGGAAGTTTCTCCGGACAACGCTTTCACCACATTCTGCTTATTATACCGGTACTGCCTTTTTCCAATTTCCACATAAGGAATCCTCTTTTCCCGGGTATATCTCCAAATTGTATCTACGGAAAGACTTAAAGAATCGGATAATTCTTTAGCGGTAATAAGTTCGTCTCCAGAATCCATAAAAGGATAAACACTTCGACCAATTTAACCGTCTTTAATGGCCTCGCGGTTTTCAATAAAAAAAATTAAAGGGCTGTTGCCCTTTAATTTTTTTTACTTATTAGGCGCCTGCTCTGCCGCAGTTTCAGTAATTTCCCCAGTGCTAAACTGTTCCACAACAGCGCCTTTCTTGTCTACAAACGTCCAGAGGGTCTGACCGTACTCCAAAAGCACATCTTTTGCCGGCAGCACTACCACCTGGTAGTGGTCCCGCTTTGGTCCCACACGGATCCTTATTTCCAGTTCCTCTTCCCCCGCTCCCTTTGCCTCCACCTTTTGCACTTCAGCATGAAGAGCAAACAGAGCTACTTCGTGCTGAGGCTGAAACGGGAACTGCGGCAGGGCGATACCCCATTCCTCAGCAATTTCCACCCAGCCTTCCTGGTCAAACG